>CAYSBR010000075.1:0-2606 GCA_964429385.1 uncultured Opitutaceae bacterium | reverse complement strand
GCCGGCGCGCCGATATTTTTACTGGCCCGAAGATCACGCTTCCCGTAAAAGAATGGCGCTGTTCCTCGTCCCACACCCATGGAATGTCATCCTCCACCGAGCACACCCACCACATCCGTATCCGCAACACGCAGCTTGAAATGACCCCCGACGCCCGCAAGGGCGCTTCCGGCGAGGACTATGATGGCAAGCTGCATGCCGCCCAGGTGCAACTGGAGCAGCTCCAGCAGCAGCGCGAAGAGCTGGAGCGGAAGAAGCGCGAGGTCGAAACCCTCAACACCCGCCGCCGCGAATTCATCGCGACGCAGGTGGAACTGACGGAGCGCCTCTCATCGACGCTGACCCGCATCGACCGCGAGGTCTTCGAAATGCGCCAGGAGATCGACGACCTCGAGCAATGCCGCACCTGCTTCGCCGCACATCTCGGCAAGCTGCAAAAGATCAACCCGGAAAGCTGGACGACCGACAATCTCGCCGCCGGACTGGAACGCGCGCAGGCGCTCTCCGACCACGCCGACGACGAGTATTCCCAGGCGGTGGACCATTTCTCCCGTTCGCGCAGCGGCGCGATCTTCCAGGGCGGACGTTCGCGAAGGATGACAAGCAACGAGTTCTCCCGCCAGTTCAAGAACGGCCTCGCCTTCAACCTGCCGGTGCTGGCGCTGGGCGCGATGGCCCTGCTCGTCTATCTCCTCAAGTAATCCGATGACCCGCAGCGACGACGATCCGGATGCCGCCGATCTCGCCCGGCTGGAGGAAGAGGAGCGCGAAATCGCGCGCCGGATCGCCGAAGTCGAGGCCCTGCCCGACCGGCTGCGACGGGAAGCCGAAGAGCGCGCCGCCACGCTGCCGCCGCCCGACGATCTGGCGGACCGCAAGCGGCGGCGAGACTTCGAGACCAAGGCCTCCCGCGGGCAGGTCCGCAACGAGCGCCGCGCGCAGGGACGCAGCCTGCTGCTGACGCTGCTGCTGCTGGCCGCGATCGCAGCGCTGGTTTTCTGGGTGCTGCAGCTCGCAAACGGTCAATAGCCGGCGGTCAATAGTCATTGGTCATTGGTCAACGGGCGAAAACCAAGGGAAGTTCGGGACTCTTGCCTCTCTGGTCGCCCCCGCTGACCGCTGACCAATGACCAATGACCAATGACCAATGACCAATAACTAACTCCCCATCCACCAGCCGGACGCGGAGAGATTCACTTTCCCGTCGGGCAGGAAAACGACACCCTCACCTCGCAGCAAGGCGCGTTTGGTCCCGACCTCCTTTTCCTGGAGGCTGCCGCTGTATCCTGCCAGCGAGCCGTCGGCACGAACCACCCGGTGGCAGGGCACCTGCGGCGCGTCCGGATTCCTCGCCAGCGCCTGACCGACCGCACGCGGCGATTTGCAATCGACCCGATCGCCGAGCTTCCCGTAGGTGGTGACTTTTCCGGCGGGGATCAGCAACAGCGCGGCATACACCCGGTCGGCCAACCGCGGCTTGGCTGGATCTCTTCTCGTCATCGGCTCCAAGCTATGCTAAGAGTCCGCCCTCACAATCATGAAACTCCCTGTTCTCATCGCCGCCGCCCTGCTCCAACCCGTGCTCGCCCTCGACGCACTGAAACAACTGACTTCCAGCCGGGTCGACATCTACGGCAGTGGCGGCGCGGATTTCAAGAACGGCGCCGGGGAGCTTGAGACCCTCACCTTCAGCGCGCGGAGTTTCCTCTCCGAACCGATCTCCCTGGGCGGCGACTGGTCCCTGATCCCCACCTTCGTCTATGAAGCGACCCTGCTGCGCTACGACGACACGCCCGCCGGCTTTCCGGTGCGGGACGAGGATCTCCACACCCTCCAGCTGCCGCTCTACGGCCTGAGATACAGCGAGGATTCGCCGTGGATTTTCGGCACGTATCTGCGTCTGGGTCTTTCCACCGATTTCGACCATATCGACGGCGACGATCTCTTCTTCGATGCCGGGGTCGCCCTGGCCTACCGTTTCAACGACAAATTCATCGCCGGGATCGGCGCGGTGGTTCTCGACGCCTTCGGGGACGACACCCTGATCCCCGGCGCCGGCTTCATCTGGTCCCCCTGCGAAAACGTGAGCGTCAGCCTGCTCGGCCCGGTCTTTCTCGCCAGTTGGAACGCCAGCGAGAACTGGCGCTTCAACGTCGACGTCCGCTACGCCGGCGGCACTTGGAACATCGACTCGAACGACCGCTCCCGCATCCTCACCTTCCGCTCCTACCGCGCCGGTCTGCACGCCCAGCGGCGGCTGTGGGACCAATGGTGGCTGGAAGGCGGCGCGGGCGTGACTTTCGCCAACAAGGTGGAATTGAAGACCCCCGGTGGCAGCGGCCGCTTCGAGTCCACCCTCGACCGCCTCGACGAGGGATATTACGGCTACCTCGCCCTCAAAAAAGAAATCTGGTAAAGGCCTGCCCGCGCGGGATTTCGACATTGGAAGTTTTCGTCTGAAAGTCTCAAGGTCTGAAAGTCGAAAGTCCTCTCCACTCAGGGCCGCCTCATTTTGGAACCGGGTGATTTTTATCCCGGAGGGACGATGGAAATTAGCCGGTGGCGTCAGCCACCGGGATGGGTTGCCAGAGAATTGGCGTCCCGGC
>CAYSBR010000074.1:0-2717 GCA_964429385.1 uncultured Opitutaceae bacterium | reverse complement strand
GCGCGCTTCGAGTTTCTGGATCTCGCTGGCGCGGCGGTCGCTGGAGAGGACGATCTGTTTGCCCGACTCGAAGAGGTCGTTGAAGGTGTGGAAGAATTCTTCCTGGATGCGCTCCTTGCCGGCGAGGAACTGGACGTCGTCAATGAGGAGCACGTCCACGTGCCGGTAGCGCTGGCGGAATTTGGTGAGGCTGTTCTCCTGCAGGGCCTGGATGAATTCGTTGGTGAACTTCTCCGTGGAGAGGTAGGCGACGCGGGCCTCGGGGTTGCGGCGGAGGATGGCGTGCCCGATGGCGTGCATCAGGTGGGTTTTGCCGAGGCCGGTGTCGCCGTAAAGGAAGAGGGGGTTGTAGGCCTGGGCGGGGGCCTGGCCGACGGCGACGGCGGCGGCGTGCGCCATCTGGTTGTTGGAACCGATGACAAAGGTTTCAAACGTGTTGCGGGCGTTGAGCGATCCGGCAACGGCGCCCCGCTCATCGTAACGCACGGTGCGGCGCGCGGGGGTGCGACCCTTGGTGGCGGCGGCATCCGCGACCGGTTGAGTCCGGCGGTCGGTGCCGGCGTGGGCGTCTGCGGCCGGTTCGGTCTTCTTCAGCGTGACGTTGACCATGCGGCCGGCGGTGAGCCGGAGTCGCTGGGTGATCAGGTCCAGATAGTTGTCGTGGATCCAGATCGAGGCGAAGTCGTTCGGCACGCCCAGCGTGAGGCTGTCCTCCGTGGCGTCGAGGCACACCAAGGGCTCGAACCACATTTGGAAGACATCCTCAGGAAACAACGCCTTGAAGTCGCATTTGACGGTTTCCCAAAGGCTGGGAGAAAGGGACAGAGAGGGCATGATGAACTGACGGAAATGCGTTTTTATTCACATCGGCTTTCGGTCCGGGTTCAACACACGTCTTTTGGGGTTCCTTTTTCCTGCGCGCGGGCGGGGTGAAATTCAGGTCCGGTCACCGTCACGGCGTGAGCCTGGCAGGCTGTGCTGTAAGATGTTGATGACCAGTGGATGGGATGGGGTGTCCGACCGAGGCTGGGAAAAGGGACTTATAACCGACGTGTGAAAGAACGAACTGAAAGCTGAAAGAAGCTGGTGGAGCGCGCAGTAACTGTGAACCCAAAAGTCATTTCAAGGCCAACTTTCTGACAAGTTGTTCACAGGCGCCATGAGCATAACTTTTTTGATTTTTTGTTTGCCAGAAAATGCCTGAAGCGGGCGCCGCGGATGAGGGTTTTGTAGTGTGACGATCACTACACAAAATGATGGCGATTTGCATCAGTGTCGTCCGGCGAGTTACGAATCGGTGACGACTCCACTCAGACCGGATCCACCCATTTGCCGTGCTCCTTGATGAGCGCGATCAGCCGGGCGTCAGCCTCAGCCTGGGGGATGTTGTATTGGACGCAGTTCTTGCCGACGTAGAGGTTGATCTTGCCGGGCGCGCCACCGACGTAGCCGAAATCGGCGTCGGCCATTTCGCCAGGCCCGTTCACGATGCAGCCCATGATGGCGAGCTTCACTCCTTTGAGGTGCCCGGTCTTTTCACGGATGCGCTGGGTGGTGGTTTGGAGGTCGAAGAGGGTGCGCCCACAAGAGGGGCAGGCGACGAACTCGGTCTTGGAGATGCGCGCCCCGGCTCCCTGGAGGACGTTGTAGGCGAGTTTGGTGGCACGGGTCGGATCGGCCTCGGTCTCGATGGAGACGAGGTCGCCGAGTCCGTCACAGAGCAGGCCTCCGGTAAGGAACGAAGCTTCCAGCAACCGGGAGAGAAAACTGGGATCACGGCGCACGGCGGTGGCGTCGGTGTTGCGGATCCAGAGCGGTGCCCGGGAACCGATGCCGTGCAGAGCGGCGGCCAGCTGCCGGTAGGCCCCGATGGCGTGACCGGCTGAGTCGGGGGTGGCGCCGAGCGTGAAGATCAACCCTTGGTCGCCCAGTTGCCGCAAGGTTTCGGCCAGCGAGGGGAAATCCGCCGGGGGCAAATCCAAGGCGAGGAGATATTCCCGTTCGCGGGTGAAGCGGGCCAAGGCTGTCAGGGTGTCGGCTTCATCGGCGTTGAAACGACGCAGCAGGATGGCGCCGCGGGGCAGGTGTGCCGCGTGGGCCTGAAGATCGGCGAGTGTGATGCGCTTGCCGAGTTCCAGCACCAGGAATGCGGTCGGGAGTTGCGGGTTGAGCGTTGAAAGTTGAGAGAGGTCGGCGGGCGATTCGATGGGCACGAGCAGGCCTTCGGCGGGCGTGTCCTTGAGCAGTTGTGAATTGCGGAGGGCGGATTGCGGATGGCCCAGCTCGGCCAGAGGGACGCGGACGATCACACGCGGGGGCTGCTCGGGGCCGACGGTGATGTGCTCACCGAGATGCAGGGTGGTGGTCGCGCGACGGGTGAAGGTGAAAGGGTCAACCGCGTCGGAGTTGGGCGCCAAGCTCTCGGTCTGGCTTTTGGGCTTTTGCCAAAGGGTGTGCGCTTTGGCTGCGATGGCCTGGGCGACGGGGACTTCGTAAACCGAGTCTTCGGTGAGGGAGACGCGGATGGTGTCGCCGAGACCGTCGAGCAGGAGACTGCCGATGCCGATGGCGCTTTTGATGCGGCCGTCCTCGCCGTCGCCGGCCTCGGTGACGCCGAGGTGCAGCGGGTAGTGCATGTCCTCCTGTTGCATGCGCTCCACGAGCAGGCGGTAGGCCTGGATCATGACCTTCGGGTTCGAGGCCTTCATCGAGAGGAT
>CAYSBR010000073.1:0-2769 GCA_964429385.1 uncultured Opitutaceae bacterium | reverse complement strand
CGCTCCTCGGCTCCGGCCTCTCGATTGCGGAACTCGTTTCCACCGCCTGGGCCTCGGCTTCGACCTTCCGCGGATCCGATAAGCGGGGTGGCGCGAATGGCGCCCGCATCCGGTTGGCACCGCAGAAGGATTGGGAGATCAACCAGCCCGCCCAACTGGCCAAGGTGATCAAGGTGCTTGAGGGCATCCAGGCGGAGTTCAACACCGCGGCCAAGGGTGGTAAAAAAGTGTCGATCGCCGACCTCATCGTGCTCGGCGGGGGCGCGGCGATCGAGCAGGCCGCGCAAAAGGCCGGCCACAAAGTGGAGGTCCCCTTCACGCCGGGTCGGACCGATGCGGCGCAGGAGCAGACTGATGTCGAGACCTTCGCCAAGCTTGAGCCGGTGGCCGATGGTTTCCGCAATTACGCCAAAGGTCACTATGCCCTGCTGGCCGAGCGGCTGTTGGTGGACAAGGCGCAGTTGCTCGATCTCACCGCTCCGGAGTTGACGGTCCTCATCGGCGGTCTGCGCGTGCTCAATGCCAATCAGGGAAAATCCCCGCACGGGGTCTTCACGAGCCGGCCGGAGACGCTCACGAATGATTTCTTCGTCAACCTGCTCGACATGCGGCATACAGTGAAAGCCTCGTCGCCGCACGAGGATTTGTTCGAGGTGCGCGACCGGGCCACGGGCGACGTGAAATGGACCGCGACCCGGGTTGATCTCGTGTTCGGTTCCAATTCGCAGCTCCGCGCCCTGGCGGAGGTCTATGCGCAGGATGACGCGAAGGAAAAATTCGTGCAGGACTTCGTGGCCGCGTGGAACAAGGTCATGAACGCCGATCGCTTCGACCTTCGCTGAGAGCGGTCTTCGACCGACCAATTCAGCGCCATGTCGCGGTCATCCGCGCATGGCGCTTTTTGCGGGTGGCACCGGCCTTTCATTCGTGTCTCTCCAGGCGATCCGTGCTCAGGTTTTATCATCATGGACTGCCGATCTCATTGTGGCGCGTGCTGCATCGCGCCGTCGATCACTTCGCCGATCCCGGGCATGCCAGATGGCAAGCCGGCGGGGATTCGGTGCGTGCAGTTGTTGCCGGACATGCGGTGTGCGCTCTTTGGGAAACCCGAGCGCCCTGACTTCTGTATGAGTCTGAGGCCGGATGAGGAAATGTGCGGAGCGGATCGCGGGGCGGCTCTGGCGTTTCTGGAAAAGCTGGAGCGACTGACTCGGTGACGGTGGGACAGGGCAAAATATGCGCACCAAATCCTGCGCATTGAAAACCAACGGGTGGAGAGCGGTGGCGAAGAGGGTTGGCTAAGCTGGCGGCACTCGTCTCCGGCATGGGTTGCCGGAGCGAGTTACTACCCATGAAAAAGCAAACTCTTCTCAAATCCGCAGTCGTGATCCTCGGGATCATTGCCGCGACGGCGACTTCGGTTGCCTCGCCTTGGTCGGCGCGCGTGCGCGCCACCTATCTGCAGACGGTGGATAAATCCGATGCGTTCAGCGCGCTGGGGATCAATTTCGGCAAGAATGCCGTGTCGGTGAATGACAAGCTGATCCCGGAGATCAACGTGGCCTATGCATTCAACGATGTGTGGTCGGCGGAGTTGGTGCTGACGATTCCGCAGACGCAGAAAGTATCGTTGGCGGGGGTGGGCGCGCTCGGCTCCTTCAAGCACCTGCCGCCGACCCTGTTGCTGCAATACCGGGCGAATCCCGGCGGGTCGGTGCGCCCGTATGCAGGTGTGGGGATCAATCACACATTCATCTTTGATGAGAGTCTGTCGGTCGCGGGCATCCCGCTCGGGCTCGACAGTTCCAGCACGGGTCTCGCACTGCAGGCGGGTGTGGACTTCAAGGTCAACGATCGCTGGTCGTTCAACGTGGATCTCAAGCACGCCAAACTCTCAAGCGGCGTATATGCCGGCGGAGCGAAGCTGACCGAGGCCCGGCTCGATCCGATTCTCTATGCGATCGGCCTGCGCTATGAATTTTGACCCGGGGCAGCCTGAGTCATCATGACAAAACCGGACGCCGGCCTCGCGAGGGGCCGGCGTCTTGTTGCCAGAGATTTATCCTGAGCGGGCGACGAAAAAGCCCGAGTAGAGCGATCATGCAGCGGGTGCTTCTGGGGAGCATTGGTATTCCGTCCGTGGGCCGGAGGACAAGGATCGGATACCCATGTCACGACCAGACCTTTCCTTCGTCTTTTAGACGCCCTCTGCTGGGTGGACGCGTTAAGATCGCGTCCACTTGGCGGGGGATGCTCAATGTCCGCCGTCGAGGTCGCCGGGTTTGAGCATGGAAGTGAAGAGGGCTTTGTTGGCCGCCTTCATGTAGGCCTCCTTGGGCTCAATGGTGCCGTCCTTCACGCGGGCCATGAGGCTGTTGTCCATGGTGATCATGCCGTCGGTGCCGGCGCTGTCGATGATGGCCTTGATGTTGGCGATCTGGCCGCTGCGGATGGTGTTGGGCAGGGCCTCGTGCTGGAGGAGGATTTCGTGGACGGCGCAACGGCCCTTGGGGATGCGTTTGCAGAGAAGCTGGGCGACGACGCCGGCGAGGCAGCTGGAGAGCATGACCCGCACCTGGTTCTGCTCATCGGCCGGAAAGGTGTTGATGATGCGGTCCACGGTCTTCGGGGCGTTGTTGGTGTGGAGGGTGCCGAAGACGAGCATGCCCATCGAGGCGCAGCCGAGCGCGAGCTTGATGGTCTCCATCTCGCGCATTTCGCCGAGGAGAAGGATGTCGGGGTCGTGCCGCATGGCACCCTTGAGCGCGG
>CAYSBR010000072.1:0-2861 GCA_964429385.1 uncultured Opitutaceae bacterium | reverse complement strand
TTTGTTGCGCCGCCGTCGTAATTGATTGTTTTATATGTTCAAATAATTCAAATGAAAAAACGAGGTGGATTAATCTACCTCGTTTTTTTTGTTTGATGGATTCAAGCGGCTAGCGCAATCGTGAGTGGCTGGGCCCCTGTTTGAGGACATCTATCAATGAGAGTTCTGTAAGCCCCCGAGCGAGCACCGTTGATCTTGCCTCGGCCGAGCTAGGCTTGTGGCCATCATCGCCGGATGTCACAACGACGACGTTATAGCGATAAAGACAAGGCCCGCTGGCTCGGGGAGTTTGAACGGGTTGGTGGCAGCGCCGCGGCGTACTGCAAGGAACGCGGCCTGGGCTACCAATCATTCATGCGCTGGCGGAGCGCTACAGCCAAGGCCTCGGAGGTGGAGCAGGTGCAACAAGCTCCCGGCTTCGTTGAAATCGATCTCACGCCGCGCCGCGAATCGCACGCCGCCGGTGCCTTGGTTGAGTTGGACTTCGGCGGAGGCTTGGTGTTGCGCATCAGGCCGCTTCATTCCCATCCGTCCATGTGGCCATGATCCTGACCCACAGCGTGAAGGTGTGCCTGGCCACCCAACCCTGCGATCTACGCAAGAGCTTCGATACCCTCAGCGTGGTGGTGCGCGATGAGCTGCGCGAAGATCCGCTCTCGCGCAAGGTGTTCGTCTTCCTCAATCGTCAGGGTGACCGGGTGAAGCTGCTGTACTGGGATGGAAGCGGACTTTGGATTATGACCAAGCGCCTTGAGCGGGGAAAATTTTGCCGCCCGCGTGCAGCGGCGCACGGGGAGGCAAAGCTCGCGCTCAAGCCCGAAGCGCTCGAAATGCTGCTCAGTGGTATCGATCTGAAGGATGGCATGCAGCGCGCCTGGTATGAACTACCAGAAAAGCCGTAGATGAACGCGTTTGCATGCTTGCCAAGTGATGCGAGGCATCCATCGTTGCCGTGCTTTGGACGACACGCAGGCACAAGTCAGAATCAAGGAGCTTGAGGCGCAGGTGCTGGTGCTTACCCAGCAGCTCGATTACCTCAAGCGCCAGATCTTTGGCCAGAAGAGCGAACGCTTCGAGCATCCCGAACTTTTTGATCCTGCGGGAAAAGATCCGTCCTCCGGCGACGCGGCCGCACCGGAGGATGAACCTAAAGCCGATGCACAGGAGTCGCCCAAGCGTGAGTCGCGTGAGCATAAAACACGTGCCAAACGCATACCATCGCACGTGCCGGTGATGGAAGAGGAAGAAGCGCCGCCTGCCGCTGTGCTCGCCGACCCCTCAGCATGGCGCAAGACGAGTTGCGAAACGAGCGACCAGCTGGAGAAGGAACCCGGCTACTTTTACCTGCGCCGCATCGTGCGCTGGCGTTACGTGCCGGTCGACCAACCCTTCGCCACTCCCATCATCGCACCAGCCAAGCCGCGCATCATTGAAAATGGCTTCCTTGGCCCCGGCCTCCTGGCCGAACTGCTCACCAACAAGTACCTCTATCATCTGCCGTTCCATCGCCAGCACGTGCTCAACCTGAGCCGCTACGGCGTGGACATCCCGGAAAACACCATGCACGACGCCGCGGCGAAAGTCGGTGATCAGCTCGGCATTTTGGTTGCCCGCATGAAGGAGCGCATGCTCGCCGGTGGTGTTGTCAGAGCGGACGAAACCCATATCCGCTGCCTCGACCGCAATGCGCCGGGCGGCAGCAAGCAAGGCTACTTTTGGGTGTACCGAGGTCTAACAGGCGACGTCATCTTCGATTGGCAGACCAGCCGCGAACACCGCCACTTGGCCGAATGGCTGGGCAGCGACTTTGAAGGAACCCTTCAAAGCGATGGCTACCAGGCGTACGACAATTACTGCGCGCTGCAGCGCAGGCGCAAAAAGAAGGTGCGCCGGGCCGCGTGCCTTGCGCACATCCGGCGCAAGTTTGAAGCAGCCAAGGAGGAGCGTCCCGCCTTGGTGCGCTGGATCATGCGCCAGATCGCCGCGCTCTATCAGACCGAGCGGAACTTGCGCGATCACGGCGCATCCGCCGAAGTCCGGTCACGGGTGCGGCACAACTGCAGCCGGTCGATCATCCGCCTGTTGGAAAAGGCGTTCAAACACCTCAGCGCCGCCGCGATCCGTCCGAAAAGTCGTTTGGGCGAAGCGCTCCACCATGCCCTCGGCCAATGGAGTGCCATGCACACGTTCCTCGATGACGGTCGCATTGAAATCGATAACAACGATACCGAACGCGATATCCGGCCATCGGCGGTGGGCAAGAAGAACTGGCTCTTCATTGGGCATCCCGAAGCGGGAGGTCGCAGTGCGGCGATTTACACCGTGTTGATAAGCGCGCGCAACCATGGCGTGGAACCGCAGGCGTACCTGAAAGACGTGATCGAACGATTGCCGACATTGCGTGCCAGCGAACTCGACGCCCTGCTCCCGGAAGTCTGGGCGGCAGCGAATCCGCAAGCCAAACGGGTTGAGCGCAAGCAAGCCGCTTGATCAAACGCGCAGCGCCGTGTCTATGAAAAGCCAACGGCGCTCGCTCGGGGGCTTACGGCTTTTCGGCTGCGAACCCTTTTGCTTTGTTCATTCTGTCCACCGGAGTGTTGATCTCCGCATCACTCTGACGGCGCGAATCAAGCGTATGTAGTCCCGGCCTTTAGGCGGTGACATGTTTTCCGCAGCCGGAGTTTTGCCGGCCATTCGTGTCCGCCTGAAGGCGTGACTACAAACTATTGGATTGCGGGTGCTGATTGAAAAAACAGGCCGGCGGGATTCCCGGCGGCCTGTTTCTCGTGGATTTTTCGTCTCCGGATCAGAGCGGCGGCAAGCTTGCCGCGGCGACGGCCTGGCCGTGGCGTTTGGTTTTT
>CAYSBR010000071.1:0-2868 GCA_964429385.1 uncultured Opitutaceae bacterium | reverse complement strand
ATTTTTAGACGCTGAGGAGGAGCCGGGCCGGATCTTCGATGGCCTGCTTGACCTTCACGAGGAAGGTGACGGCTTCCTTGCCGTCCACCAGGCGGTGGTCGTAGCTGAGGGCGAGATACATCATCGGGCGGATGACGACCTGGCCGTTGACGGCCATGGGTCGCTCGTTGATGGCGTGCAGGCCGAGGATGGCGCTCTGCGGCGCATTGAGGATGGGCGTCGAGAGCATCGAGCCGAAGATGCCGCCGTTGGTGATGGTGAACACGCCGCCGTCGAGGTCGGCGAGGGTGATCTTGCCGTCGCGCGCCTTCTTGGCGACGTCGCCGATGGCCTTTTCAATCTCGGCCATGCCCAGGGTGTCGCAATTGCGGATGACGGGAACCATGAGGCCCTTCTCCGTGGAGACGGCGACCCCGACGTCGTAGTAGTGGTTCTCGATGATTTCATCGCCCGCGAATTGGGCGTTGATGGCGGGCACGTCCTTGAGGGCCTGCACGACGGCTTTGGTGAAGAAGGACATGAAGCCGAGCTTCACGCCGTGTTTCTTCACGAAGTCGTCCTGATATTTTTTGCGCAGGTCCATGACGGCGGACATGTCCACCTCATTGAATGTGGTGAGCATGGCGGCTTCGTGCTGGGCCTGCACGAGGCGCTCGGCGATGCGCTTGCGCAACGGGCTGAGCTTGCGGCGGGTCTGGCGTTCGCCGGTGGCGGCGGGCTTGGTGGCGGCGGGAGCGCTCTTTTGCGGAGCCGGGGCCGCAGGCATGGCGGGCTTTTCCGCCGCGGCCAGCAGGTCGCCTTTGGTGACCCGGCCGCCTTTGCCGGTGCCGGCGACGGTGGCGGGATCAATCCCGGTCTCGGCAGCGAGGCGGCGGACGGCGGGCGAAGCCGGGGCTGGATTTTCGGTTTTCGATTCTGGATTTTCGACTGGCCGCGGTGAGGGCGCCGCCTCTCCGGCGGAAGTCGCGGTTTCATCAATCATGGCGACCACGGCGCCGATTTTTACTTCATCGCCTTCGGCGGCTTTCAGGGAGATGCGGCCGGCGGTTTCGGCGAGGCCTTCGGAAGTGATCTTGTCGGTCTCGAGTTCGAAGAGCGGCTGGTCTTTTTTGACGAGGTCGCCGTCCTTGACGTGCCATTTGGCCAGCACGCCGGAGTTGATGGATTCGCCCATGGGCGGGATTTTGACTTCGAGAGACATGGTGAGAGGAAAAGGGAGGGAGCGGGTTTCGTCAGCTTAATCCTGCAGGAGGCTGGGGCGAAGATCAGAGGGT
Organism: uncultured Opitutaceae bacterium; assembly: GCA_964429385.1. Classification (GTDB taxonomy): domain Bacteria; phylum Verrucomicrobiota; class Verrucomicrobiia; order Opitutales; family Opitutaceae; genus UBA2377. The sequence continues at coordinate 1,594 of CAYSBR010000071.1, read as the reverse complement.
GAAGGCATCCTTGAGGAAGGCGGCGAGCTCGAGCTTGTGCAGTGCGAGGGAGCCGACGGCGGGCGAGGCGGAGGCATCGCGTCCGGCGTAAAGCGGCTTGCGGCCGAAGATCTCCTCCAGATGCGGGGCGAGGTAGGTCCACGCACCCATGTTCTGGGATTCCTCCTGGCTCCAGATGAGCCTGGCCGAGGCGTATTTCTTCGCGATCTCGGCGAGACGCTTGCGGTTCAGAGGGTAGAGCTGTTCGACGCGGACGATGGCGGCGCCGGCGATCTTGTTCTTCTCACGATAATCGCAGAGGTCGTAGTAAACCTTGCCGGAGCAGAGGATGACGCGCGAGGGCGCTTCCGCGCCGGGGCCGAAGGGCGCGCGGGTGCCGGCGCCGGCGAAGAGCGGATCGTCGAGGATTTCTTCGAAGGCACCGCTGGTGAAGTCTTCCAGACGGGAGACGGCGGCGGGATGGCGCAGGAGCGATTTGGGCGACATCACGATGAGCGGCTTGCGGAACTCGCGCTTCATCTGGCGGCGCAGGACGTGGAAGAAGCCCACGGGGGTCGTGATATTGACGACCTGGATGTTGTTCTCGGCGCAAAGCTGGAGGAAACGTTCGAGGCGGGCGGAGGAGTGCTCCGGGCCCTGGCCTTCGTAGCCGTGCGGGAGCAGCAGGGTGATGCCGCTGGCGCTCTGCCACTTCGATTCACCGGCGGCGAGGAACTGGTCGATGACGACCTGCGCGCCGTTGGCGAAGTCGCCGAACTGGGCCTCCCAGATGCAGAGCATCGAGGGGTAGTCCAGCGAGTAGCCGTAGTCGAAGCCGAGCACGGCGGCCTCGGAGAGGAGGGAGTTGTAAACGCAGAAGCGCGCCTGGCCTTCGGCGAGATTGAGCAGGGGCGTGTAGGTTTCGAGCGTCTCGGCGTCGTGGAGCACGGCGTGGCGATGGCTGAAGGTGCCGCGCTGGCAGTCCTGCCCGCTCAGGCGGACGGGGGTGCCTTCCAGGAGAAGCGTGCCGAAGGCCAGCGCCTCGGCGAAACCCCAGTCGATGGGGCCGCCCTCGCGGTGCGCCTGGGTGCGGTTGGCGAGGAAGCGCTTGATCTTGGGGTTGAGCTTGAAGTTCTCGGGGATGGTGGTGAGGCCCTTGACCACGGTGGCGAGCACTTCTGCGCTCACGCCGGTCGTCACGGGCTTGAAGTGGTAATCCGGCTGGAACTCCGCGGTAGAGCCCTCGAATTTTTTGGTCTCAAGCGCGGCGGCCCGTTTGGCGGTCTTGGCGGTCTCGGTGGCCTTGGCTTTTTCCAGATTGGCTTCGAGCGCGGCGGTGTATTCCGCCTTGATCGCCTCGGACTCGGCCTCGGTGATGCTGCCTTCGGCGACGAGCTTGCGGCTGAGGACGACGGAGACCTGCGGGTGCGCGGCGATCTTCTTGTACAGCAGGGGCTGGGTGAAGGCGGGTTCGTCGCTCTCGTTGTGGCCGTGCTTGCGGTAGCAATACATGTCCACCACGACGTCGCGCTGGAAGAGGCAGCGGTATTGCAACGCCAGGCTGGTGATGAAGCACACGGCCTCGGGGTCGTCGCCGTTCACATGGAAAACGGGG
>CAYSBR010000070.1:0-3331 GCA_964429385.1 uncultured Opitutaceae bacterium | reverse complement strand
CGGGTTCGGGCAGTCGGGGTCGACGGTCGTGCTCGTCGCGACCGGCAACACCGGCATCGGCCGGTGGGTCCGCACCATCGACCAGGACGCAGGGTCCATCGCGTCCGGGTCCTGGGCGTCCGAGTCCCTGCCCGCGCTGCCCTCCGGCGTCACGTCTGACGACCACCTCGGCGTCACTTCCACGCCGGACGGGCGCGTCCTCGCGGTCACGAAGACCACGGACGCCACCACCAGCGGGCACCCCGTCCTGTACCTCCTCGTGCGCACCACGGGTGGCGCGTGGACGTCGCACACGATCGAGCCTGGCCCCGACACCGGGGTCCGCTACACGCGCCCCACCATCACCGTCGTCGGCGACCAGGCGCTCGTGCTGTACGGGTCGATCCAGGACCCCATGGACCTGACCATCCGCACCGCGTCGCTCTCGGATCTCGGCACCTGGTCGACCCGCACGGCGCTCTTCGACGGCCCGGACTGGTCCGACTCCGCCGTCCTACCACCCGCCTCCGACATCCGCCGGCACGGCACGACGTTCCCCGTCCTCGCGCACAAGCGCGACGCAGCGAACATCGTCATCGGCTGGCAGGACGCACCCCCGCCCGTGCACGACATGGCGGGCGTGGTCGCCGCGACGTCCAGTGTCTCCGGGGCCGTCGAGGCCAGCCTCGCGACCTCCGGGACGGTCGACGCGGTGTCCGCGGTAGCCGGTGACGTGACGACCACCCGCCCCATCGCGGGGACGGTCTCGGTCACGTCGACGGTCGCCGGGGAGATCACCGCCTCGCACTCGATCACGGGTACGGTCGCAGGCGCGTCAGCATCCACGGGTGTTGCGACGGTCGACCGACCCACGTCGGGCACGGTCGCCGCCGTCAGCACGGCCGCGGGTGCCGTTACCGCGGCGCACACGCTCGCCGGCACCGTGGCCGCAGTCTCCGGGGCGACGGGCGCACTCGCGGGGCAGGGCGACGTCGCAGGCACCGTCGCGGCCGTCAGCAGCGTCACCGGTGCCGTGATCGCACACCACGTCATCGCCGGCGCGGTGGAGGCTGTCACGACCGCGGCGGGCACCGTCGTCGCGACGCACGCCCTCGGCGGCGCGGCGGTAGCCACAAGCGCAGTCTCCGGCGCAGTCACGTCTGAGAGCGGCACCACCACATGGCCCGCCGCCGGGACCGTCACCATGACGTCCACCACGGCCGGGACCGTACTCGCGACCAGGGCCACCGTCGGCGTCGTCAACGCCACGAGTGCGACCGCCGGGGCCATCACGGCACACCACCCCATCGCGGGCATCATCGCCGCCACGACCGGGGCCGCGGGGAACGTCGCCGTGTCCGGCGTGATCGACGACGTCGAGCTCACGATCCTGCGCGGCCCCTACGGCACGCACATGACCGTGAGCTCACCGCGCGGCACCACGTTCACCGTCACCGGACCCCGGAGGTAGTCATGCGCATGGATCGACGCGGGCGAGAGTGGGTCTCGTGGGACATCGACGGGCCCGCGGGTGACGCCGAGGTCACGTTCGACGGCAGCGCCTGGCGCCCGCTCGAGCGCACGGGCGACACGGTGCGCATCCTCGTCGCCGGGCCCGACGCCGAGGGTGAGGGTGCCGTCGTGCTCCCGCTCGGCAGATCCATGGGCATCCTGCGCATGGTCGACAGCCCCGAGATCCTCGTCAGGTCCGCCGGACCCATCGACATCGGCACGTACCAGCCACCACCCACGCCGTGACCGAATGATTCGGTCATAGCGACACCCGGGCGCCCCTCCTCCACGGCCCGGGTCAACGGCCCCCTTCCGCTTCGGCGGGAGGGGGCCGCTTTCGTCGTTTCTGCAGGTCAGCGCCGCGCCCCCTCTGGGGCCGCCTTGGCTACACTTTCGGCTACACCTGCCGGGGTGGCCGAGGGCCAAAACCGTTGGTATCACACGTGCCCCGTCTCGGACTTGAACCGAGGACCGAGAGATTATGAGTCTCCCAATTGGGCTACTCTCAGGGTGTGAGGACGCCCAGAATCCGCATGATTGCAGCACTTGGAAGCGACCAGGCGGACCGTGGCGCGACAGGGCGTGGCTACACTTGTGGCTACACCAGACGTGAGGAGACGACGTGGCATCCAAGACGGCCAGACGCGACGCAGGATCAGGCGGCCTCTACCAGGACTCACGAGGACTCTGGACCGCCGTCGTCGAACTCCCCGAGCGCGAGGGCAAGCGCCGGCGCAAGGTCATCCGCGCCAAGGACCGGGCCGTCGCCGCGAAGAAGCTCCGCGACCTGCGAGCCGAGCTCGACCGCGCCGGGGACCTCCCGACCTCGTCGCCCACGCTCGAGACCTGGCTGTCGACGTGGCTGCAGCGCATCGCCGCGCCACGCCTCAAGCCGAACACCCTCACCGCGTACCAGGGGCAGATCGACCGGTACATCGTGCCGAGCATCGGCAAGGTGCGGCTCGACAAACTGACGCCCGCGCACGTCCGCCGAATGCATGACTTCATCCTCGACGGCGGGCGGTCCTCGACGACGGCGCTGCAGGCTCACCGCATCCTGTCGAAGGCGCTCACCGACGCCATGCGCGAGGGCAAGGTGACCCGGAACGTCGCCACCCTGCTCGACGCCCCTCGGAAGGCTGTCGTCAACCGCGGCGCCCTCACCGCAGACCAGGCGCGCACCCTCATGCTGTCCATCGCAACAGACCCCCGCGCCGCCGCCTCATGGTCCGTCGCGCTCCTCGCCGGGCTGCGACAAGGAGAGCGGCTTGGCCTCACGCGCGACGCCATCGACCTCGCCGCAGGAGTCATCACCGTGTCCTGGCAGCTGCAGCGACTGCGCTGGCAGCACGGGTGCGCGCCGAGGTGCGGCCGGAAGCGCGGCGCCGACTGCCCGCAGCGCCACATCACGATCCCGCCCGGGCAGGAGGCGAGGCAGGTCCACGGCGCCCTGTGGCTCACGCGCCCGAAGTCCCGCGCCGGATGGCGGCAGGTACCCATCGCCCCGCCGCTGCACGCCATCCTGACCCGCTACCTCGACGCGATCGCCCCCGGAGACGCAGGCCTCGTGTTCACCCGCCCCGACCGGCACCCGATCGACCCGTCCGACGACGCCCAGGCATGGGACCGCGCGCTCAAGGCCGCCGGACTCCCCGACGTGCCGCTGCACTCCGCACGCCACACCACCGCCACCCTGCTCCACGAGCTGCAGGTGCCCGACCAGACGCGCATCCGCATCCTGGGGCACTCGTCCGCGACCGTCACGGCCGGGTACACGCACGTGTCCGGTCCGGAGATGGCCGACGCCATGGCTCGTCTCGGGGCGCTCGTCGTGCCGCAG
>CAYSBR010000069.1:0-3454 GCA_964429385.1 uncultured Opitutaceae bacterium | reverse complement strand
TGTGCATAAAGCCTTCCAGCGGATTCTCACTGTCGGAATGCCCATGACCGCCTATAGACGATTCATACTCCTCGCCGAGGTATTGTCCGTAACGGATCCGGAGGGCTTTCTGATCAAAACCGATCTCATTCGAAGCCGAATTGAACTCCTGCTTACTCACTTTGTTTCGTTTGGCGATCAGCTTTTCGGTATCGATAATGATCTGCCGCTGGCTCCTGAAATACTCCGGGAGAATATTTACGGCCATGGTGGCCAGCTCGCTTTCTCTCAACGCTGCGGTATCTTTATATACCAGAAAATAGGTATCCGATTTACTGAAATTAGGCTCGGGGGCTTTATTATCCACGGCTGCCCAGTAGTAGTAGAGCTCGTCACCGGGTGAAAAATTGAGGGCCTTCAGGTCGAGGGTCTTCGACACATTCCCGGTTTTAAAAGCCGTACTGCTCACCGGGAACCGTACTTCTCTGAATTTCACATTCTCGCCCGATCCCCGCGCCAGGGTAGCTACCACATACACCTGCTTCACCAGGAAATCATCCGACACTTTTGCAGTGATCTGAAGGGTTTTCGGGTCTTTCAGGAAATGAAAGCGGTACAATTCCCGCGAGGCCGGCTCTATTCGCGGTGCGGCATCGGGCACGGCCTCCAGGCGGTAGTAATCCGACTGGTATATCAGTGAATCTTTCCAGTAAGCCCGGATGCCGTAGAGGCCAGAGGCGGTCAGCCGGTCAGCATATTCAAAAACTTCCCCTTTGGGTGTGAAGGCGAGCTCTTCGCCCCGGCTGTTATTGAGCGTGACCTTCAGCTGGTCTGAACCGGAAAAACGAATACGCCATTTTAAGACGGTTCCGGCCAGGGAAGAAACGTTCAGGTCGCGGGTGCTTCTTTCCGGTAAGGCCGTGTAAGCCGGTGGGCTGATATGTACTTCTGCTTCCCGGAAAACCGGAATAACCGGCTTTGAGGTTGCCCGCCCGGCTTCTTTTTCTGTGCGCTGCGCAGTAGAGAACACCGCTTTCTTTTCCCAGGCCGGCCAGACCGCATACATCACAGACACCAATGCAAAAGCCAGTACGAACCCCGCCAGATGGTTATACCACACCAGCGGCACCCCTTTGTTCTCCATCTGTTTCCCCAGCCGTTCCAGTTGAAGCTGCTCCGCCATATTGGGCTGCTTCATACCCACCAGGGCGAGGCTGTATTCCGCATCTTCCATACGGTCATGCAGGATACGGATAGCCCTGGTTCTTTTATTTGCCCAGGGTTTCAGGAAAAAGGCACATCCCCCCAATCCGGCCATCCCCGCTATCAGGCTAAGGATAGGCGACTGCCCGAAAATCTGAGCCACCAGACCAGCCGATATCCCCGTCAGCAGGCAGCGGATCCATGCCGAAACATGCAGCTGCCAATGAACGGACGATATGATTCGATTGATCTGATTCATGAATTTTTATGTATAGCTAACCACCTTTCGGCTCCCAGTACCAGGATGAACAGTATCAGAATAACGGAATGAAGCGAACTTTCTGCCCTGCCGGCCTGTCTTATTGCAAATTTATCGCGAAGCTGCCGGTCGCTGAGCACCTTCACCGTTGTCTCCTTCGCGGTCATCCAGGCTTCCAGCAGGATCTCCGGAAGCTCTCCGTTAAAAACAGCGTCGGAGGTTTCGGGCTTCAGCAGCTCATTAAACCAGATCACCCGGTTATGGCCCGTCATCCGGTCGGCCGCTAAGGTGGCCGCCCCTGAAACCACGCTGAGGCCTGCCGAAGAGTCCGGTTGGTGGCTAAACACCAGGTCATACAGCTGACCGGCCTTCCGCTGCTCATCGATCTCAAAACTCAGCCCGTACACTTCGGTAATGGCTTTCAGGGCAGCCAAAATACTTTTCTTCTCCCTCTCCTCCAAAACTTTCTCACTCTCCGGCAAAACCTCCTCATTTTCCGGTAAAACTTCCTCCCCTTCCGCCAAAATTTTCCTGCTCTCCAGCAAAACTCTTACGGAGCCGCTTTTTTCACCTGCCACGGGTCTGTTTTCTAAAAGCTTTTCTCCGCCGGCCGCCTCCCCAAGGCGGGATTTAAGCGGGTGAAGTGTGTATGGCGCCGGCAGGTATACCTTCACAAACCGGGTAAAATCATCGGTATCGGAAAGATAAATTTCGGCACTTCCCTCCGTTTTTACTTTGTTGATCCCCACCTGAAGGTCCGTACTATTATCTTCGGGCAGAACGGTCAGATCCACCACAGGCTCTCCGTTAAACCAAAACCGTTTTTCGCCCTTTTTTTCTGCCTCTTCGAGCTCAAACCTGAAATTCTCCACCACGTCTTTTTTAGGCTGCACCCAGTGTATCTTTTCCTGTTTCCCGGAAAAACGTTTGAACAGGGGCTCACTTAAATACAGCACCAGCAAAATCAGCAAGAGGCAACGCAGAATCAGTAAAAGGATATTTTCCAGCCGCATTCCCCGCGATTTTTGCAGGACCAGCCCGCTAAGCCAGCGGTTGGCCGCCCACGCCAGTTCCTTCCCTCTCTTCTGATGCCAGAAATGAAGGATGACCGGGAGACTTACTGCCAACGCCCCCCACAGCAGGCCCGGGTTCAGGAATTCCATCGGCTCATTATTTTTAGTCCGTCTGCGATCACCCCGGCCAGCGGCATGTTAAGCGATGCCCGCACCAGGTGAACATCAGGGAGCCGCAGGTCTTCTTCCAGCCCGGTCAGGTATCCGCTAAATGCCGTTCGGAATTCTCTCCGTACACTTTCGGCTTCCAGCTCCAGCTCCCTGCCGGTTTCCAGGTCTTTAAACCGGTAAAATCCTTGCAGGTTAAAATCCAGCTCCTGCTGACCGAGCACCTGGAAAATCAGGATCTGCCGGTGCGGCGACGCTGCTTTTTTGACCAGGTTTACCCATTCGCCCCCGGCCTCCAAAAGATCAGAAACCAGGATCAGCAGCTCTTTTTGCTTATGTTGAAACTCCGGAAAACGCGCATGCTCATCGCCGCCTTTCCCTCCTGCCACTGCATTTTCAAGCTGGTACAGGATCCTGTGAAATGAATTCTTACCTTCCTTTACCAGTAACTCCAGACCTTCTTCTTTTAAGGTATAAAAGCTCATGGGGTCATTTTGCCGGTACCCCATCCAGGCCAGGGAGGCCAGCAGTATCTTAGCGTAATCCAGGCGGCTCACTCCTGCCTCGGTATAGTTCATGGAGCCGGAGAGGTCGAGGATCATCCGGATGTGCAGGTGACTCTCGGTAGCTGACTCTTTCACGAGGTAGCGCCCGGAACGGGCATAGAGCTTCCAGTCTACCCGCCGGAGGTCATCGCCCGGGAAATATGATCGGTATTGCTCAAATTCCGTTCCTGTGCCGGTGCGCCGGCTCTGATGAACGCCCAGCAAAAGGCGATCACTGACCACCCGGGCGGCCAGTTGAAGATTATTCAGCCGGATGAGCTCAGCGG
>CAYSBR010000068.1:0-3625 GCA_964429385.1 uncultured Opitutaceae bacterium | reverse complement strand
GTAGCCTGGTCCTGCAGGATCCACATGATCTGATTATACATTTCAGCCGTATTCAGCAAATCATAGGCAGACGAAACAGCCGCCTTGGCATCATCGCCGTTCTTGTAAAAGTTCTCAGGTGTAAAATTAGATTCAGGGATCTGATTTAAAACATCGCACGAGAATAAACCACACAGTAAAATGATAAGGTATTTTTTCATTTTGAAATCTTATTTAGGTGTTGTTTAAAACTAAGTTCAGAAACCGGCATTCAGACCGAACATAATGGTCTTTGCTGCCGGATAACTGGCGTAATCAAAGCCCTGGCTACGGCTGTTCTGACCGAAACGGTTGACTTCGGGGTCATAGCCCGAATACTTTGTCCACGTTAAATAGTTTTGAGCCGAAGTATAGAGCCTCAGCGATTGCATATTGAGTTTTTTCAGAACATTTGACGAAAAAGTATAGGCTAACTGAATGTTTTTCAGGCGCAGGTAGGACCCGTCTTCGATCTGGCGGCTGGAGATCCTGTTGGCGGGCCTTGTAGTAGAAGCTCTCGGGATATCCGTGTCCCTGTTCTCAGGGGTCCAGCGGTTCAGCATTTCAATATTCTGATTGTTGGTCCCGTTCAGATATTCCAATTCAAAACGGTTGGCGTTCAGGATGTCGTTTCCGTAAACTCCCTGTAAGAAAACGGTAAGTTCCACCCCCTTATACGAAAGGGTGTTGTTCAAACCCCCGATAAATTTCGGGTTGGTACGGCCGATGATGGTTCTGTCGTTATCGTCGATCCTGTTGTCGCCGTTCAGGTCAAGATATTTCCGGTCTCCCGGCTTACGGGCCTGGGCATCTGTTAATGCAGCCAGCTCTTCCGTAGACTGGTACAGGCCATCGGTTACATAACCGTAAAACAGGCCTAAGGGCTCACCCACCCGGATAATCCCGGAATTAACGTTTTGGGCGATATTGGCCACCTGCCCGGTAAAGATCTGGGGAGCGCCGCCGATATCTAAAACCGTGTTACGGTTGGTGGCAAAATTCAGATCGGTGGTCCATTTGAATGCCCGGTCAATATTGTGTGACGTAATGCTGAATTCAAAACCCTTATTTTCTACTTTTCCTAAGTTTTTAATGGCATTACTATATCCCGAACTACCCGGGATGGTCACATTCAGCAATAGATCCCGGGTTTGCTTAAGGTAAACATCGGCCGTAAAAGTGATCCGGTTATTGAGGAAACCGCCGTCAAGTCCGAGGTCAGCCTGAGCAGTGGTTTCCCAGGATAAGTCAGGGTTTGAGATTTGCGAAGGCCCGATACCGGTAGAAACGGCATTGCCAAACACATAGTTCTGGGTAGATAAAAGGGAGTAAGCGGGGTAATTCCCGATACCGTCCTGGTTACCGGTCATACCAAAAGTGGCCCTCAGCTTCAGGTCACTGACAGAAGACAGCCCTTTCATAAAACCTTCCTCCGAAATTCTCCAGGCCACTGCCGCTGAAGGAAAATATCCGTAACGCTTATTGGAGCCAAAACGCGAAGACCCGTCTGAGCGGAATGACGCCGTAAACAGGTATTTATCTTTCAGGCTGTAATTGATACGGGCCAGGTAAGAACGTAAGCCCCAGGTTCCTATACTTGACGACGGACTTAACGGAACAGACGCAGCCCCTAAATTGGAAGAGCCTAAATTATCATTAACAAAATTACGGGCACTCGCAGCGTTACCTTCATAGCGGCTGGCCTGCTGCGTAAAACCGAGCAGGAAGTTCAGGTTATGGGCTGTACCCAGGTTTTTACTGTAGGTTAACAGGTTCTCATTGAGCCAGGTAAGAGACTGGCTGTTAAAAAGATAAGCTGACCCGCCCTGGGCCAGGCCGCTCGAAACACTGCGGGGGAGGTAGGAGTCCTGTTTCTGAATTATGGCGTCTGCCCCTAACAAAACCTTAAAATTCAGCCCCTCGATGATCTCATATTCGGCAAATACGTTACCAAATGTTCTGAATGCCGTTATCCTGTTCTTACTGTCGTTGGCCAATGCAACCGGATTATCGGCGGTGAAATTCAGCTCCGGGTGTGTGATCAGGTAATTTCCGTCCGGGTCCCTGACGGGAAGGATCGGCGGAAACTGCAATGCGGCCATAGTGACCAGGCCCGCACTACCCAGGTTACCGTCGGTACGGGACTGATTGGTCACGGTCCGGTTTACCGTCAGGCTGTTTCCGACTTTTAGTCTGCCGGAAAGTTTCCTGTCTAAATTTAAGCGGAGGGAATACCGGTCAAAATCAGAATTGGTCACGATCCCGTCTTGTTTGAAATAACCTCCCGACAGCACATATTGCGTGTTCTCGTCTCCCCCGCTCATGGTGAGCTGGTAATTTGAAATAGGGGCGGTTCTGTAAATTTCTCTTTGCCAGTCGGTACCATCACCAAAAGCATTTATCTGCGCCTCGGTATAAACCGGGGCACGATCCTCGTTTGTATTTGCATCGTTAACAAACTGTGCATATTGCCTTGCATTTAATACTTCATAAAATTTCCGTACCTGTTGTGTCCCGTAGTAACTCTCAAAATTAATATTTGACCTTCCTGCTTTTCCCCGCTTTGTAGTTATAATGACCACACCATTTGCCCCTCTTGAGCCGTAAATGGCCGTAGAAGAGGCATCTTTCAGCACCGTCATGGATTCAATGTCGCTCGGGTTCAGTGTGCTTAAAACATTAAAGCTGGAGCCGCTGCCCGCCCCGTCATTTTTAAACGGGATGCCGTCGATCACATACAGGGGTTCATTGTCTCCCTGAATGGAGTTCCCTCCCCGGATCCTGATGGTTGTGGTGCTTCCCGGTGAACCTGAGTTTTGGGTAACCTGTACTCCCGACGCTCTGCCCTGCAGCGCCTGGTCCAGCGAAGTAACGGCTACCTTTTTGATCTCGTCCACTGAAATAGTAGCCACTGAACCCGTTAAATCTGTCTTTTTGACTTGCCCGTAACCTACAAGCACTACCTCATTCAATACTTTGGAGTCTGTAATTAACTTCACCTCAAGGCTTGTTCTCTTCCCTACAATGATCTCCTGGGTCTGATACCCGAGATAACTAAATATCAAAATACTCTGTTCGTCCGGAACGGCTATCGAAAACCTGCCTCCCGCATCTGTAATTCTTCCTGTTGAAGATCCTTTGAGGATCACACTAACTCCCGGAAGCGGCTCTCCGTTCTCCGAATCTTTTACAGTTCCTTCCACTTGTATAGCTGCCGGTTGTTCTGTAATAATATCCTGTATTTCAGGCAGCTCCTTGTTGCTTCCCCTCGTTTTCAATGCTTCCGTCGAGCTTAGAATGATCCTGTTGCCGGAAAGGCGATATTTGATATGGAGAGGAGATAAGAACATATCCAGGATCTCTTTCAATGACTTATCTGCTACGGCAACAGATGATTTACGTCCGGCATCTATGGCGGCAGGACTATAGATAAATTTCAGGTTGGCTTCGTTCTCCAGCTTAGATAAGATCGTCTTTATGGATTGATCCTCCAACTGAAGACTGATCCGCTTTTTCAGCAACTCCTGGGCATGCGTATTTTTGGCGTATGAAATACTGATGAACAGTACGGCAAAAAACAACTGTGTCAATGATATTCTCATGATTT
>CAYSBR010000067.1:0-3740 GCA_964429385.1 uncultured Opitutaceae bacterium | reverse complement strand
TCGAAATTCTCGATGGAGCAGATGACCACGCACTGGTCCTTGTGGTCGCGCATGACCTCCATCTCGTATTCCTTCCAGCCAAGCAGACACTCCTCCACCAAGACTTCATGCACGGGGGAGAGATCCAGCCCGTTGGCCACGATGCGCTCGAACTCCTCGCGGTTGTAGGCAATGCCGCCGCCCGAACCGCCCAAAGTGAAGGAAGGCCGGATGATCAGGGGATAATCGCCCAGATCCTCCGCCGCCGCCCGCGCGGCCTCCATCGTTTTCACGGTGCAGGACTTCGCCACATCGAGACCGATCTTGAGCATCGCCTGCTTGAAGAGCTCGCGATCCTCGCCCTTTTCAATGGCCGCGGGCTTGGCCCCGATCATCTCCACCCCGTATTTGGCGAGGATGCCGGCCTTGTGCAGCTCCATCGAAAGATTGAGCGCCGTCTGCCCGCCCAGTGTTGGCAGCAGCGCCGACGGCCGCTCCGCCGCGATGATTTTTTCCAGAAACTCGACCGTCAGCGGCTCGATGTAAGTGACATCCGCGAACTCCGGGTCCGTCATGATCGTGGCGGGGTTGGAGTTCACCAGAATGACCCGGTAACCCTCCTCCCTCAACGCCTTGCAGGCCTGGGTGCCGGAGTAGTCAAACTCGCAAGCCTGGCCGATGACAATGGGACCGGCGCCAATGATAAGAATGGACTGAAGATCGGTGCGTTTGGGCATGGACGTGGATTTCACCGAGGGTTGAGCCCGGGGAAACCCGCCGCAAGCGGGAAGTCCGTCCACCGCGCAATTTGCCGCAGCCAGAGAGCCGAAAACCCGAAAAGCGCCGCCATTTCAGGCACCACCCCCGATGCGGGACCATCTCGCGTGAGGTGCACGTTCCACCCACGCAGACGTTTCTTAGATTTTGTTCCCCGACCACTGCCCGCCAAATCAGAACAGTCCTAATTTTTACCCTTCACTGCACCAAAGAGCCAATCGGAAGGAAACTGAAGCGGGCAAACCAGAGATAGTGAGTGCAGGCAGCGGATCACTCGTTGTCCGCCTCCGTTTATCTCACTCCAACCGCTCCACCGGCACGCCCAGCACCTGGGCGGCGCGGGCTTTGTCTCCGCGGCAGGCGTGCAGCACCATCTCAATATACCGTTTCTCCTGCCCGGCCATGTAATCGGCCAGCGCCGGCCAGTGATGGAGCTCACGCAGGCGCAGCGGCAACTGCTCCGAGGTCACAATCCGGGTTTCAGTCGTGGCCGCGATCCGGGAGATGACCTGGAAAAGCTCCGTGAGATTCCCCGGCCAGTGATAGGCGGTGAGCACGGCAAGCGCATCGTCCGTGAACTCGACCAGATTGGCGTCGAAATGCGGATTGGTGGCGCGCCCGGCATAGTGCTTCGCCAGCAGGGGGATATCTCCGTTGCGGTCGCGCAAGGGAGGCGTCTGCACCGGCAGCGCGGCCATCCGGTAGAACAGCTCGTCGTGGAAACGGCCTTCGTCCACCAGCTTTTCCAGATCCTCGGTGGTCGCACAGATCAGGCGAAAGGTATGCGCGGTATTGCGCAGCACGCTGACGAGCTCCTGTTGAACCGCCGGCGGCAGACACTGGACGTGTTGGAGAAACAGCGTGCCGCCTTTTGCCTGGGCCACCCATGAGCCGCCGGCCCCGTTCTGCCCGAGCAGCCCTTCACGAAAATGCGCCTCCGAACTCAACGAACAGTCGATCCGCACCAGCTGCGCCTCGGCCACGCCCAAGGAAGCGTGCAACACCTCGGCCACCGCGGTCTTGCCGGTCCCGTTTTCCCCCTGGAGCAGCACGGGAGAGCGGACGGCGGCCAGCTTCTTCACCTGCTGGATCAACCTGGTGACAACGGGACTCTGGCCGATGATCCGGCTCTCGATGTCCGCCGCGCTCACCCCCGGAGCCAGGCCCGTGGCCGCCCGCTCGCTCTGGAATTTCTTGAACTCGATGCCGCGTTTCAGCGTATCGATCAGTTCGTTCACGCGAAACGGTTTCTGCAAATAGTCGAAGGCCCCGAATTTCAGCGCCTGGATCGCGCTCTCGGTGCTCGCATAGGCGGTCATGATGACGACCACGGCGCTGGGGTCGTATTGCTTGAGCTGCTTGAGCAGCGTGATGCCGTCCATCGGCTTCATGTCGATGTCGGCCAGCACCAGTTCGAACTTCTCCTGTTTGTAGCGGGCGAGGGCTTTCTCGCCATCGGTCGCAAAGGTTGTGTTGAAGCCGGTGGGCTGGATCACCGCCTCCAACATCTCGTGGATGGAGAGAAGATCATCAACAATCAGGACGGAAGGCATCGGTGCGAAACCCTTCCGTCTGCGACAGGCCAAGTCAACCCACTGCGTACCGGGCGGCGACTTTACAAGCCACCGGCCACCGCACCGAGCTGGAAGATCGGGAGGAACATCGCCATGACGATACCACCGACGACAACGCCCAGAAAGACGATGAGCATCGGCTCGATCAGCGACGTGAGCGAAGCGACGGTCGCTTCGCACTCCACATCGTAGAAGTCGGAAATCTTTGTCATCATGCCGTCCACATTGCCGGTGGACTCACCCGCCTTGACCATGTGCTTCATCATCGGCGGGAAGAAGGCGTTGGCCGCCAGCACTTCGGAGACCTGGCCGCCCTGGCTCACGTGCTTGGCGATCTCGTCGCAGGCGTCCTCGATCTGCACCTTGTCACTGGCCGCGGAAACGATTTCCAGTGTGCGCAGGATGGGCACACCGGAGCGGATGAGCGTCGCATAGGTGCGGCAGAAACGGGAAAGCGCGATCTTGTGGACGAGGCTGCCAAAGATCGGGGCACGCACCAGAAACTGGTCCTTGTGGCGGCGCCCCTTGGGGGTCGCCACGTATTTCTTGATGCCCCAGTAAACCGCATAGGCACCGAGCCCGATGGCCCACCACCACTGCTTCATGAAATCCGAAAGATCGATAAGGAACTGGGTGGGCGCGGGCAGCTTGGCGCCGAAGTCCGCAAACATTGCCGCGAACACCGGAATCACAAAAATCAGCAGCACGTTCACCAACGCGACCGCGAGCCCGATGACCGCAATCGGGTAGGTCATGGCGGACTTCACCTTCTTGGTCAGCTTGACCGAGGCCTCGAAATAGCTGGCGACCTTGCCGAGAATCTCCGCCAGCCCGCCGCTCGCCTCACCCGCCTCGACCATGGAGACAAAGAGGGTGTTGAAGGCGTTGGGAAATTTTTTGACGGCGGAGGAAAAGGAGTTGCCGGAAGAAATATCAGCCCGCACGTCGCGAATCACGATGCGGAAACATTGATCCTCGGTCTGATCCTGCAGCGCCTCCAAGCACTGCACCAAGGGCAGGCCGGCGGTGAGCAGCGAGGCGAGCTGCTGGGTGAAAATGGCCAGCTCTTCCAGCGGAAGCTTGTAGGTCTTCGCCTTTTTTTCGAGCGCCTTCATCTTGGCGAGGGACTGCGCCGCAGTGAAACTGGAACGCCCTTTCTGGGCCGTATTCGAACGCAGGTTGCTACCTTGACCAGACGTAGCCGGGGAAATGATGGCCATGGCGAAAATGCAAACCATCCGCTCCTAGGCGCGCAACTCCTTTTCCTGCAATAGTCCGTAAAAAGCCCCGGGCGCCTCATCCCGCAACGCGAAGCTTGACCGGCCGCCAGACACCGCAACCATGCGGGAGCATCTGCGGGTGTAGTTTAGTGGTAAAACTCCTCTCTTCCAAAGAGGTATCGTCGGTTCG
>CAYSBR010000066.1:0-3784 GCA_964429385.1 uncultured Opitutaceae bacterium | reverse complement strand
ACCTTTTCCGCATTCCGCTCCGCTGCGGCGACGTAACCCCGTTTCTGGTATTCGCTGCACTCCTCGACAGAGGCTACCGGTATGATGCTTTTCACACCATATGCAAACCCGGTGACCATACATGACGTAGCCCTGAAGATATCTGTAACCACCACAATGGTGTTGTTGATGTTATGGTGATGCAGGAGGTCAGGAGTGAGGCAAACGTCAATGTTTTTCATAGAGTTTTAAAAAATTTTCGCAAAAATAAGGAATCTTGTTCAATAAGGAGGCGCTGTCGGCGGAGTTTTGGCAGATGCGGTTAGAAGTAGGGAACTTAGAGACGCAAAATCTTGCGTCTCTACAGCCGTAGTCCTTCCAACAGCGCAATATATTTTTCGCTCCCCTCTGTGATTTCATGCACATAAATAAATTCGTCCGCCGTATGGGACCGGGCCGAATCTCCCGGTCCGATCTTAATACTGGTATACGGGATCAGCGCCTGATCGGAAAGAGTGGGCGAACCGTAAGGCTTCATTCCCAAAGAAATACCTCTTTGAACAATGGGGTGGTCCAGCGGGATACCCGAGGGATTCAGCCGTACCGAGCGTGGCACTACTCCCGACCTTACATTTTCGCGGATGATCCCGAGGGTTTCGTTGAGGGTATAGGCATCGGTGGCCCGTACATCTACTACAAACTGACAGGTGTCGGGCACTACGTTATGCTGGGTTCCGGCCTGTATGACGGTGACGGTCATTTTTACTTTCCCCAAAGTTTCGGATACTTTCGGAAATTCAAAAGTACGGAACCACTCGACGTCAAGCAGGGCCTGATAGATGGCATTAACACCCTCCTCCCGGGCCGCATGACCGGCTATTCCACGGGCGGTACAGTCCAGCACCATCAGTCCCTTTTCGGCTACGGCCATGTCCATCAGGGTGGGTTCGCCTACGATGGCCAGGTCGATGTCCGGAAGGTGTTTCAGCAGGAACTCAATGCCGTTCCTGCCGGAGATCTCTTCTTCTGCCGTGGCGGCAAAGATGAGATTGTAGGGGAGGTCGGACCGGTCGTAAAAATGGAGAAAAGTGGCAAGCAGAGCTACCAGCGGGCCGCCGGCATCATTGCTGCCCAGGCCGTAGAGCCGGCCGTCTTCGATCACCGCCTTAAAGGGGTCGCGGGTATAGGAGGTGTTAGGCTTTACGGTGTCGTGGTGCGAATTCAGCAGGATCACCGGCTTTTTGTCCGCGTAATGAAGGTTTTTACACCATATATTGTTTTCCAGCACTTCAAAGGGAATGCCGTATCCGGCAAAAAGCGTAGAAAAGCGCTGCCGGGTGCCGTCTTCTTCGCGGCTTAAAGAAGGAATTTCAATCAGCTCCTTCAGGAAATCAACAGGCGAAAAGTCTTTTATCATGGTCTGACAAAGGTATAAAAGTGCGTAGTAGGTTACAACCTTTTGATTGAAAAGCAGGTCTATTATATACGAGGGTATTATTCAGAGGAAGAAGTCTCTGGTTCACAGAGCTTGCCACTTTCACCCCTGGCACAAGTTAAAAAAGCAGATAAATGAAAAAGCTATTATTTTTTTTAATGATCGCAGGCTTAATCGCCTGTGAGAAAAGTGAGGTAGGGAAGAGCGATGAGCTTACCGGAAGCTGGGAATGGGTCAGGAAGACCGGTGGCATCGCGGGCGTGAGTGAGACGCCTAAAGCCGGAGAAGTAATCCTCCTGAAGCTCAATGCCGACAAAACGTATTCCACCACGCGTAATGATTCTTTGCTGGTTAGTGGGGTATATACGCTTTCAACCGGGGAATCTCTGCTTCTGAATAAGGAGGTGAATTTCATTGTTTTTGGTGAGGGCATGCCTATGATGTATGAGGTGAAGAACAATGAGCTGCACCTGGCGGAGGATGTATATGACGGGTTTAATTATGAGTATGTGAGGAAATAGGTTGCATTTGAAATTTATATTGTGTATTTTCGACACAAAATAGTTTTAAATATTCAACCTTACCTGATGAACCGACAGCTTATTGGTCTCTTACTGGCAATAATGGGCTACCTGCCGGCCTGTTTTGCGGTTAAACCGGACTCGGTGTATATTTTTGCCTACGGTACCGAAAAAAATAATTATCATAACGGACTGCATTTTGCGTGGAGCATCGACCGGAAGACCTGGAATGCGATCGGTCCGGAACACAGTTTTCTGCGATCAGATTACGGAAGATGGGGCTCGCAGAAGAAAATGTACGCACCCTTTCTTTTTTGGGATCAGCAGGGCAAATGGCATTGCATCTGGGGCCTCAACGAAACCGATGACGCCGTGGGGCACGCGGCTTCCGACGACCTGATCTATTGGGGGCGTCAATCCTACCCCCTCCTTTTGACGGGCAATAATGTGCTTCGTCCGGAGGTGCATCCGGCAGTATCGGGTGTGGCCGGCTCAGGTGTGGCCGACTCAGGCGTGGCCGACTCAGGCATGAAAGTGACCTGGACCTCCGGTTCAGGAGATTTTTTTGAAGCACTCACCCCGGACCTGAAAAATTATTCTTCCCCGGAAAAGGTTCAAAATTTTGTATCCGTAAGGGAAACCGTCCGTGTTTTAGGAACGGAACGTACGGGAACGGTCCATTGGGTTCCCCGAAGCCTTCTCGAGGGCCTCCTGGGTGCCCGTAAGATTGCAGAGGCCAAACGGGCTGGCAATAATGAGCGCCTGGCCATGGATAAGGACCTCTTTAAGGAGCCGGTATCCGTGACTATCGGAACCGACCGGAAAAATCAGAAATCCATCAGCGATATGCTCATCGGTGTCTTTTTTGAAGACATCAACTATGCGGCAGACGGCGGTTTATATGCCGAGCTGGTTCAAAACCGAGACTTTGAGTATGCCCTGAGCGATAAGGAAGGGAACGATAAATCCTGGAACAGTTATAAGGCCTGGTCGTTGAGAAGCGATGATCTGTCTTTTGTCATTGATTCGCTGAAACCCATTCATCCGAATAACCGGAACTATGCCCGGCTTCAGATCAAAAAACAGGGTGCGGGGCTGATCAACGAAGGTTTTGACGGAATTTCTTTGAAAGAAGGGGAAAGATATGATTTTTCGGCTTTCGTACGGAGTCCTGAAGCCAGGCGGGGCGGGCTGAAGATCCGTTTGACGGGCCGTTCAGGAGAAGTATATGGCGAGGCGGTGACTTCCGGCCGGACCGGGGTGGGTATAGTGGCCGTTCAGGAGAATTCAGAGGAAGTGTACGGGGAGGCCGTGACCACGAAGATCTCACGCGACTGGCAGAAGCATACCGCTGTGATCACTGCTGCAAAAACCGTGAACGGAGCACGCCTGGAGGTGATCCCGCTTCAAACCGGGACCGTGGAACTGGACATGATCTCGCTTTTTCCACAAAAGACCTTTAAAGACCGAAAGAACGGCTTACGGGCGGATCTCGCCCAAAGTA
This sequence comes from uncultured Opitutaceae bacterium, assembly GCA_964429385.1. GTDB lineage: Bacteria > Verrucomicrobiota > Verrucomicrobiia > Opitutales > Opitutaceae > UBA2377. The sequence goes on along the minus strand of CAYSBR010000066.1, from coordinate 345 downwards.
TCGCCGACCTGAGACCCCGGTTTGTGCGTTTCCCCGGCGGCTGTGTGGCCCATGGCGACGGGATAGGAAATATCTATCGCTGGGAAAATACCATCGGCCCTTTGGAGGCACGCAAACCCATGCGCAACCTGTGGGGCTATCACCAGACCGCCGGCCTGGGGTATTTCGAGTATTTTCAGTTTTGTGAGGACGTCGGGGCGGCTCCGGTGCCGATCGTGGCGGCGGGAGTTCCCTGCCAGAACTCCGCCCATCACGGATGCGCCCTGGGCGGGCAGCAGGGGGGTATTCCCATGGAACACATGGATGAATATGTGCAATCGGTGCTGAACCTGATCGAATATGCCA
>CAYSBR010000065.1:0-4071 GCA_964429385.1 uncultured Opitutaceae bacterium | reverse complement strand
TAGCTCAGTTGGTTAGAGCATCTCGTTTACACCGAGGGGGTCGGGGGTTCGAGTCCCTCGGCGTCCACCAGTCTTGGCCCGCGACACTGCGGGCGTGAAGGCTGCCTTCACGGCCACGGTCAGTTTTTTTATTTTTACTCCTCCAATTTACCATGCGACACACGATCTCCGTCCTCGTTGAGAACAAGTTCGGCGTTTTGGCGCGCGTGGCCGGCATGTTTTCCGGTCGCGGCTTCAACATCGATTCGCTCAACGTCGCTCCCACGCATGATCCCTCGCTGTCCCGCATCACTGCGGTGCTGAAAGGGGACGATCACTCGCTTGATCTTTGCATCAAGCAGCTGCGCAAGCTCGTCAACGTGGTTGAAGTCATCGACTTCGCCGATGGTGCGGCGGTCGTCCGTGAACTCGTGCTGGTAAAGGTGAAGGCGGATTCGCATACGCGGCCGGAGATTCTCCAGATCAAGGACATCTTTCGCGCGAAGATCGTGCACCTCTCGCAGGACTACCTCGTGATCGAGTGCACCGGTGAGGATGACAAGGTCAACGCCTTCCTCGGCCTGCTTGAGCCCTTCGGTATCCTGGAGCTGGCCCGTGGTGGCCGCCTCGCGCTCAAACGCTGAATTTCAACCCCGATTCCCATATCATGCCCGCCAAAGTATACACCGACAAAGACGCCGATCTCGGCGTGTTCAAGAACAAGACCCTGGCCATTCTCGGCTACGGTTCCCAAGGCCACGCGCACGCGCTCAATCTCAAGGAGAGCGGCTGCAAGGTCATCATCGGCCTCTATCCGGGCAGCAGGTCCCGCGCGGTGGCCGAGCAGCACGGCCTCGAGGTCTATGACACGGCGGAAGCGGTCCGGCGCGCGGACGTGATCATGATCGGTCTCCCCGACATGAAGCAGGCGGAGGTTTACGAGAGCGACATCGCGCCGAATCTCACCAAGGGCAAGACCCTGCTCTTTTCGCACGGTCTCGCGATCCACTTCGGCCTGATCAAGGCTCCCAAGGGTGTGGATGTGATCATGGTCGCCCCGAAGGGCCCCGGCCACATGGTTCGCCGCCTTTATGTCGAGGGCAAGGGCATGCCGGCGCTCATCGCTGTGGCTCCGGGCGGCTCGAAGCAGGCCAAGAAGGCCGCCTTGGCCTGGGCCAAGGGCATTGGCTCGACCAAGGCCGGTGTGCTCCAGACTTCCTTCAAGGAAGAGTGCGAAACCGATCTCTTCGGCGAGCAGGCTGTGCTCTGCGGCGGCGCCGCGGCGCTGGTGCAGGCGGGTTTTGAAACGCTGGTCGAGGCCGGCTACCAGCCCGAGATGGCTTACTTCGAGTGCCTCCACGAGCTGAAGCTCATCTGTGATCTCATGTATGAGTCGGGCATTGCCGGCATGCGTTTCTCGATCTCCGAGACCGCCAAGTATGGCGACATCACCCGCGGTCCGCGCGTCATCACCAAGAAGACGAAGGCCGACATGAAGAAGATCCTGAAGGAGATCCAGACCGGCAAGTTCACCAAGGAGTGGGTGAAGGAGCACAAGGGTGGTCTGAAGAATTACAAGGCCCTCCTCGCGAAGGGTGAAAAGCACCAGATCGAGAAGACCGGCGCTTATCTCCGCAGCATGATGCCCTGGATGAGCAAAAAGAACATCAAGGGCGTGCAGGCTTCCTACGCCTGAGTCATTCCTCACGGTTTGTTTTCAAATCGGCACCGGAGGGCGTAAGTCCACGGTGCCGATTCTTGTTTTTATCAGCCGGACGGTTTATCCCTTTTCCGTGTCCAACGCACTCATCCTCACCACCCGCCAAAGTCCGCTTGCGCTTGCCCAGAGCGGCATGGTGGCCGATCGCCTGCGCGCGACCCTCGGGCGGGAGGTGACCTTGTTGAAGATGATCACGACCGGCGACCGGCAGGCGGCGTGGTCGCTGGAGCAGAAAGGAGGAAAGGGGCTTTTCACGAGTGAGCTGGAGCAGGCGCTGCTGCGTGGCGAAGCGGACATCGCTGTCCATAGCACGAAGGACTTGCCGGGGGATTTGCCGGCCGGGTTGGTGGTGGCGGGCTATCTGCCACGGGAGGATGCGCGCGATGTGCTCGTGTTGCGTGAAGGCGTCACCGTGCCGCGCAAGCTGGCCACCGGGAGCCCGCGTCGCCGCCTGCAGGCGGCGCATTTGTTCCCCGGAACCGAGTTTTGCGAAATCCGCGGCAATGTGGACACGCGCCTGAAAAAGATCGCGGAGCAGCATCTGGCCGATGGCACGGTATTGGCGGCGGCGGGGCTGAATCGCCTCGGGATCGCGGGCTGGCCGGGATTGGTTTTTCGCCCGCTGGAGCCCGCGCAGATGGCGCCGGCCGTCGGGCAGGGTGCCATTGCGGTGCAATGCCGGCGGGAAGATGCCGGGAGCTATGCGGCGATTTTTGACGCTGCGTCAGGGCGGTCCGTGGCCATCGAGCGCGCCCTCCAGGCGGCGTTGGGGGGCGGGTGCCATACCGCCTTTGGCGCGCATGCGACGGCGGACACCCTGTATTTCTTTCACGAAAAGACGGGTCTGTGCACCTTGCCATTGAGCGCGGCAGACTTCGCCGCCCCGGCGGAGGCCGCCTCCCGTCTGCTTGCCACCTTGGGATTACTATGAGCAAAAAACTTCCTCTTTCCGGCCGTCGCGTGGCGGTCACCCGTGCCCGCGAGCAGGCTTCCGAACTCGCGGGAAAACTTTCCGTTCTTGGCGCCGAGGTCATCGAACTGCCCCTGATCCGGATCTCCAAAGAGATTTCCAAGAACGATCTGGCCGATGTGATGCTGGAGCTGGGGGGCTACGATTGGATTGTCTTCACCAGCAGCAATGGCGTGCGCTTTTTCTTCGAGGAGTTTCTCCGGTTGTTTGACGACATCCGCTCGCTGGGGTTGCTGCGGATCGCGTGCGTGGGCGAAGGGACGGCGAAGCTGGTCAAGGCGCTGCATCTCAAGGTCGAGTGCCAGCCGGAGGAAGCGACCGCCGAGGCACTGGCCGAGGCGCTCATAGCCACCGGCAGTCTGGACAGCGCCAAGGTGCTGGTCGTCACCGGCAATCTGAACCGGGACACCTTGGTGGCCAAGCTTGAGGGCGCGCAGGCGATTGTGGACCGGTTTCAGGTTTACAAGACGGAGCAGAATGACCTGAGCAAGGATCCGGCGGTTGCGGATTTTCGAGCCCAGGGGGCCGATGCCATTCTCTTTGCCAGTTCCTCGGCGGCCCAGTCGTTCGCGGATCAAGCCGAGGCGCTGGCGTTGGCCAAGTCTGCCCGGCGACCCTTGGCCGGGAGTATCGGGACGCAGACCAGCGAAACCATGAAGCAGGCCGGCCTACCGGTTGATTTCACGGCCAAGACTCCCGGCTTGGATGCCTTGGTTGACGCCTTGGTGAAAAAGCTTTCCCGCGGATAACGCGGATGGCCACGGATTGTTTTTGAGCTGGCGGCGAATATCCGCGTAATTCGCGGAAAATATGAAAGTCCCTTTTCTCGACCTTGGCCTGCAGCATCAGGCGCTCCGCGAGCCGGCGCTGGCGGCGCTCACCGCGACCTATGACGCGACGCGTTTTTGCCTCGGTAAAGATGTGGAGGACTTTGAGAAGAACTTTGCCCGCACTCTCGGGTATCCGCGCGCTCTGGCGATGAACAGCGGCACCGCCCCGCTGCACGTGGGCTGCATGATGGCCGGTTTCGGTCCAGGTGATGAAATCATCACCACGCCGTTCACCTTCATCTCCTCGGCCTGGGGCATCAGCTACGTCGGCGCGAAGCCTGTCTTCGTGGATATCGAGCCGGGTACCTACAATCTTGATCCCGCGAAAATCGCCGCCGCCATCACCCCGCGTACCAAAGGGATTATCGTGGTGCACCTCTTCGGCCAGCCGGCCCGGATGGATGAAATCATGGCGGTCGCCCGGGCGCATAATCTCTTTGTCATTGAGGACTGCGCGCAGGCGGTGGGCGCAAAATACCGGGACACCCCGGTGGGTGTTATCGGCGATGCCGGCACCTTCAGCTTCTATCCGACCAAAAACCTGGGCGGTTGCGGCGAGGGTGGGGCGCTCG
>CAYSBR010000064.1:0-7891 GCA_964429385.1 uncultured Opitutaceae bacterium | reverse complement strand
GGATTACATTTTCGGCAAGGCCGGCGCGCGCTGGTTCCACACCGGCGGCATTTTCGCCGCGCTTTCCGCCACCACCGCCGAACTCACGATCGAGGCCGTCAAGGCCGCGAAGAAATACGGCACCATCGTTTCCTACGATCTCAACTACCGCCCCTCGCTCTGGAAGACCATCGGCGGCCTGAAGAAGGCGCAGGAGGTCAACCGCGAGATCGCCAAGTATGTGGACGTCATGATCGGCAACGAGGAGGATTTCACCGCCTCGCTCGGTTTCGAGGTCAAGGGCGTGGATCACAACATCAGCCACATCGAGACCGATGCCTTCAAGGCGATGATCGAGACCGCGGTGAAGGAATTCCCCAACTTCAAGGTCGCCGCCACCACCCTCCGCCGCGTCATCACGGCCACGAAGAACGACTGGTCCGCGATTCTCTGGCACGACGGCCAGTTCCATGAAAGCCGCCAGTATCCCGAGCTGGAGATTCTCGACCGCGTCGGCGGCGGCGACAGCTTCGCCTCGGGCGTGCAGTTCGGATTCCTCCAGTTCAACGACCCCAAGAAGGCCGTCGAATACGGCGCCGCCCATGGCGCCCTCGCCTCGACCACCCCCGGCGACACCTCCATGGTCACCCGCAAGGAAGTGGAGAAACAGATCTCCGGCGGCGGCGCCCGCGTGGTGCGCTGATCAGGCGGGCGACTCCAACCCGGCCAACGGGCCCGGAGCCGCCTGATGCGCCCCGCCCGCTACGCCAGCGGGCGGGCGGGCGCACAGTAAGGACACGACTTCTCCGGGACATAGGCCGGATCCCGCTGATCTGCCGCGGTCAGCGGCATCTGGCAGTTGTAGCACAACACGGAATCCGTCTCCCGCAGCGCCGGGTCCACGCCCACGCGCCGGTCGAAGACAAAACATTCGCCGTCATAGTGCGCGCCGCCGCACTCCTCGAAATACTTCAGGATGCCGCCCTCCAGCTGGTGCACCTCGCTGAAACCCGCCCGCTCCATGAACGGCCCCGCTTTCTCACAACGGATGCCGCCCGTGCAAAACATCACCACCGGCTGCCTCTTCAGTTCCTCCGGCAATTTCGCCACCGCCCCCGGAAAATCGCGGAAGTGCCGGATCCCCGCCGGCCGGGCCCCGCGAAAAGTGCCGAGCCTCACCTCGTAGTCGTTCCGGGTGTCGAGCAACGTCACCGGCCGACCCTCGTCGAGCCACTGCTTGAGCGTGCGTGCCGGCAGCTTCGGCGTCGGCCGCCGCGCCGGGTCGATCCCCTCCACGCCGAAAGCGATGATCTCCTTTTTGATTTTCACGAGCATCCGATTGAACGGCTGCTCCGTGCTTATGCTCTCCTTTGGCGTCAAGTCCGCCAGCCCCGGCATCACCCGCAGCTCCGCCAGCAACGCATCCATCGCCAGCCGCGGTCCCGCCACGAACAGATTGATCCCCTCCGTACTCAGCAAAATCGTCCCGCGCAACCCCTGCTCCGTGCAAAACATCCGCAGCCGGTCGCGCCACCGCACGAGCTCGCCGAGCGGTGTGAATTTGTAAGCGGAAAAGTTGATAACCACGCCCCCAGCACACGCCTCCCGCCCTACGACACAAGCGCGTTCGCCGCACCATCCGCGCCTCAAACCGATTTTGTCATCTATTAAATGACAAACCTGTCCCGACCTCACCCGTAGCGGCGCTTCATCTCGTCGAAGGGGAAATTGCGCCCTGGGCAGACCGTGTGGTTGCGATCCACCCAGCGGTGGACCGTGAACCGCGGGCGCGCGCCCAAAGGGGCCTCGTCGCGCAGCCAATCCACCAGCGCGGTGAACGCGGCCATCTGCTTCGCGCTCGGACGTCGCGTTTCGAAATTGCCCACGAGGCAGATGCCGATGCCGTGCTCGTTGTAGTGGCTGTTGCGCACGTGGCCGCCGTTGAGCTGCTGCAACCAGCGCGACCCCACCTCGATCTCGCCCTCGCCTGAGTCGCGGCCGTTGCCGATGACAAAATTGTAGGCGAGTCCGTTCTCCATCCCGCGCCGGCGGTGGGCCGCGTCGTAAGAGCGGGCATTGCCGGCCTCGATGCCACTGTGGTGGGCGACCACATACCGCCAGCGGCCCCGGCGGATGTTCAGCCGCTTTGTCGCGGCGATCACGCCGGACAACAGCGCGCCATCATCCGGAATCAGCAGGACCTGGCCGATCACAATGCGGTCGCCCTTGAGTCCGTTGCGGGCCTTGAGCGCGGCCACCGTCACCCCGTGCCGCACGGCGATACGCGTGAGCGTATCACCACGCACGACCTTGTGTGTCCGCGCCCCCGCCGATTGCGCCCACAACGAAGGCCCCGCGATCAAACCGAGCGCAGTCAGGCCCAGGCCATAGAGAAAATGGCGGCGGGAATTCACCGCGACACCCTACCACGCCCGTCAACCCTTGGAAAGGCGACCGGTGTTTTCCCAAACTTATCCGGCCGACTCCAAAGCAAGTTCCCGACAGGCCTTGAGATCCAGTTTGCCGGTGCCGAGCACAGGAATCTGTTCAACCCTCTGGATGCGCTTGGGAACCCAGAGCGCCGGCAGCCCCGCCTCCAGCAGCTTCGTCCGCACCTCTTCGGCGTTCACCTCGCGCGTGGTGAGCAGCACCAAGGCTTCCCCCTTGGCGCTGTCCGGCACGCCCATGACCACGGCGCTGTAGCCTTCCGTTTCATCCCAACCGAATGCCTCCGCAATTTTTTGCTCCACCGTGCCATGCGGCACCATCTCCCCGCCGATCTTGGAAAAACGGGACAGCCGCCCCTCGATGAAAAGGAACCCCTCGTCATCAATCCGTCCCAGATCCCCCGTGACAAACCAGCCATCCCGGAAGGCACCCTGCGTTTTCTGCGGATCGTCGAGATAGCCGCTGAAAACATTGGCTCCGCGAAACCAGACAATGCCCTGATCACCGGCAGCCACCTCTTCCCCCGTCTCAGGATGCACGATGCGCACCGTCATGCCAGGCAGCAAACGCCCCGTGGACCCCATGCGATGGCCGACCTGCGAAACCGCCGTCCCGGTGGCGACCGGCGGATGCGGCTGGTTGATGTTGCTCACCGGGGTCGTCTCGGTGAGCCCATACCCTTCCATGATCTGCAGGTGGAAGCGTTCCAGGAATTGCCGGTAAAGATCGTCGGGCAGCTTTTCCGCCCCGGTCACCACCAACTCCAGCGAACGCAATTCTCCCGGCTCGGCTTTGCGCAGGATCGGCCGGATGAAAGTCGGCGCTCCCACCAGCACCGTGACCTCTTCATCCCGGATGGCATCAATGATTTTCCGCGTATCCAGCGGGCTGGGCACCGTAACCACCCCGCAACCGCGGATCAACGGATACCACAGCGTCACCGTGAATCCGAAGCTGTGAAAAATCGGCAGGCACCCGAGCAATGAAGCCGACGTGGGCAGGATCGAGAGCGAGGAAATCTGCGCGCAATTCGCGAGAATGTTGCGATGGGTGAGCGCCACCCCTTTGGGCTCACCGGAGCTTCCACTGGTGAAAAGCAACCCCGCCTCCGCCCGGTCACCCGTCCGCGGCAGGCCAAGCAACGCCGGATACCATTGGTTGGGCAGAATCCAGGCCGCCGCCAGCCACGGCAAAACGGCCTTCTTGCCACCCATCGCCGCGATCATTTTCCGCAGATCAAAAGTATGCTCCGGCCAGGGGAAATTCGGCACCTTCTGGCGCACCGCATCAGCCGAGATCACCGTACGCACGCCGCCCGTGCGCATACTGGCCTCCAGGGCCGCCCGCCCCGCCGTGAAGTTGAGGTTCACCGGAATCTTGCCGGCACACAACACCGCGAGATTGGCGATGAACGCACCCGCGCCCGGTGGCAGCACAATCCCCACCCGGTGCTCCGGCACAGTGCGGCGCAGGTGCCGGGACAAAGCCGCCGCCGCCGCCAACACCTGACCGGCCTTGACCGGACGCCGCTCCGCCGTGCGATCCACCAAGGCAACGCGGCCGGGATTTTTCGCCAAAGCGCGCACGCATTCACGCCCCAGATGGCGGCGCAGCGCCGGGCGCTCCTCAAACGCCATCGCCCCGAGATCCAGCAGAACCTTGCGCGCATGCGCCGGAGTCGCCTCCGCGTGCGGGATCGGCGCGCCAAACTGGACAAACACCGGTGTCGGCATCAGCCGCGGCGACTTCCAGAGGTAGGTGTTGCCGGCAAAGGAAAAAACCGAACCCCAGACGCCATCAATGAAGGCCGGAATGATCGGCACGCCCGCCTTCCGCGCGATCACCTCGAAGCCCCGCCGGACAGCCATCAGCTGGCCGGAGCGCGAAATCTGCCCTTCCGGAAACACCACCACCACCTCCCCCGCCTCCGCCGCCTTGATCGCCAGCCGGATCGCCTCGGCCGGACTCCCCTCTGAAAGTGAAATCACCCCGCAGAGCCGGAAAACCCAGTCGAAGAAAGCGTGATCCCGCAGACCGCGATAGCCAATGAACCGGATCGGTCGCGGACAGGCCAGTTGCAGCACCACCGGATCAACATAGGAAAGATGGTTGGCGATCATGACCATCCCGCCCCGGGCCGGGATGTGCTCCGCGCCTCCGATCCGCACCCGATACAGTGCCCGGGCAATGAGCGTTGCGATGATCTCCAACCAGGCCGGCAGGTAGGAGCGCTTGCGGGTCAGCGGGGGTATCATGGCGCGGGGAAAACCATGCTTCTCACGGATCAATTGTCCAAAACTATTCGCCCTCGTTGGCCACGACCTCCTGCGCCGCATTTCGCCAGCTGCGCAGATCGCGGGCCAGCGCGCCAAAGCCGCCGGGAAAGTCGGCCTCCAGACGGCGCGGATCGCGCGCATGGCGGCGAACCTCGCGCAGTGCGCGCTCGATCTCATGCGGCAATGTCGGCCGCTCCGTGTCATAGACGCGCGCCTTCAGTTCCCGCCGGGTGTACGGCAGCTTGCCCCGCTCCTGCCCCCTGATCCAGGCCGCCTCGCTCACACTCTCATCACGACCGCACAAATACCATGCCTCGATTGCCGGCACCGCCACCCCCACGCAGCGCAGCACGCGATTGCGCCCGGGCATCGGACGCAGCTTCTTCGCCGTCTGCCGGTAGATCGCCCGCAACTGGCAAAGCCGGCATTGGGGATGAAAATAACCCTCCGCCTCGTGCGCCTCCGTGTGCACCACGGAATCATCGCTATCCACCACCACAACCAGACCCTCCGCCTTCGTGTTGAAATGCAGATGCCGGATCACCGCCGGCAACACCTGCGCGACATTCGGCCAGCCGCGCGCGCGCAGGGCGGGATGAACCTGCTGGATCGGCGCGCCCAACACCGCCTCGACCAGCACCTTCAAGGCCGCTTCGTCCGCGGGCGATTCACTCAGCAGGGCCACTCTCATGGCTCGTCGGGCACGCCGCCCAGGATGCCGCTGAACCACATGTCACCCAAGCTCCCTTCCGCCAGCAGATCCGGCAGATCCGGCCGGTCCGACAAACGCTCGAACCGGGCCTCGCGGCCATGCTTCTGCGCGATCACCACCTCCTCCGGATGGTCGCGAAAAAGATCCAGCAGGTAGGGGGAATGCGTCGTCGCGATCACCTGCACCGGAGTTCGCTTCTCCCCAAACTCCCCAGGATAGCTCAGCCGATACAGCAAGTCGCGCACTTCGCGGAGCATCCGCGGATGGATGCCCCGGTCGATCTCCTCAATGCACACCACCGAGGGAGGCGACGGGCAAAAGGCCAGCGCCAGCATGGCCAGCAGGTAAAGCGTGCCTTGCGACAGGTTTTCCGCCGTCACCGGCTGCGCCTCATGCTCAAGGTGCAAAGCCAGTTCCACTTTGTCCTCCGGCCGGTCGATAAAAACGATCTCGGAGAACTCCGGCGCGATCCGGATCAACTCAGCCCGCAGGCTGGCAAAGTTCTCCGGATGGTTTGAACGGAGCGCAGCCAACACCGCCGCCAGATTGCCGCCATTGCCCGCCAGCTCCGCGCCTTCGCTCCGGGCCGCCGGCTGCGGCATCGCATAATGGTCGAAAAGATAGACGCGAATCCCGCCGATGCGTGTCTTCAGTTCAGGCCAGCCCGCCGCCTCGGCCGGCTCCACGAGCAGCAGGTCGCAGATGTTCTCCGAAACACAGGCCAGCCTCGCGATGATGTCCGCATGGGGCGCCTGAAAATGAAATTCCATCTCGGGACCGCCCGTTTTCCGCGGCTGCGGCTCGGCCTGCATCGCCAACGGCAGCCGCGCCAGCGTGCGCAACCTCATCACTGCCTGGATGAGGCTCGTCTTCCCGCTGCCATTCGGACCGATGACGAGATTGAATGGCAGCAATGCGAGCTGCGTATGCCGCAACGCCTTGAAATTTCGGAAAGCAACGGAAGCGATCACACCGGCATCTTGCCGGCCACATTCACCCGCAACAAGCCTTTCGCGCGCCAAACCCGGCCGCCGGTTGACCGCTCGCAGTATCACGCAATACGTGACACTTCCCGGCGGCGCGCCCGCAACCCTGTCCAATCGCACGGTGGGCCGTTCGCTCCGCGCGCGGCCGGGATGCCCTTCATCTTCTCAAACCGCCGCGCGCGGAGCGCACAACCGACCGGCTCATAGCGGAGCACATCGACCAGGACGAGAGGCTGCGCCGCAAAGCTGCCCGCTTGAGGGAACTCCAAGGCGCCGGCCCAGTGCTGGTCGCCACCTTGCTGGCCTACGTGCCCGAACTCGGCGAGATCGATTCGCCCCAGCTCTCCGCCCTGATTGGGGTCGCGCCCCACGCACGTGACAGCGGACGTAGTCAACGCGCGCGCCATGTGCGTGGCGGACGGGCAACAGTCCGGCATGTCCTCTACATGGCCGCCCTCGCGGCCACGCGCTACAATCCGGTGCTGCGAGCCTATTATCAGCGCCTGATCGCCGCCGGCAAACCCAAGATGGTCTCACTCGTGGCTGTTATGCGAAAAATGCTCCACGTGCTCAACCGGCTCCTCGCAGATCCTCACATTGTCCTTGTTCACTAACACCGCTGCTCATTCCTACTGGTTGGGCCCTTCTTTCATTTGAAAATGCCGGACAGCCATCCCCACGCGGTCTTGATGAACCCATACGAGAGAACAAGCACAAGGACGACGAGCAATATGCTCAAGAGAGCCTTGAACTTGTCGAGCCACGTCAGCTTGCGAGGTGCGACATCGCGATGATCTCGCTCAATAACGAACACCCCGCGGATGTCTGAATAGGGGATGGTGATCTCCTCTTTTTTGGAGACGAGTGCTCGATCGATCGCATCGCGCAACAAAGTCAGCCCCTCCGCGTTCCCAGTGATGCAATCTTCGTATTCCTCGCGCTCGCTGTGCGCGATCCAAGGATTCTTCGGCTTTGGCAATTCGTCACTCATCTTCTTTTGCCCAACGTCAAAGATCAGACACGGAGGTAGATGGCGCGGCTCGTGCGATAGCACGAGGCGTGACAGCTACCGGAGTTGTCTGCATCGCATTGTTAGGCTCCGTTTTCATTCTTCTTCTTTTGGCGTAGCTCAACAATAGCGTTCAGGATCACCTCTGGCTGAAGCCTGTCATCTTGGACGCTGGCGGGTGAGAGCATTCTCATAAAATCATTCCAACATGCCTGATGAATCAGCATGTTGTCATACTGCTTGTAATTTGATTCGTGGCAAATCTCTACTGTGAAAAATAGTTCATCTTCATGCCGCGGGTCGTCTGGGAAAAACGTATCTCGGAGGCAAAACGAACATTTTGGACGGTCAGATTCTTGGTGCGTGGATTCCATGTCGTTTTCTGCCTAACGTCTGCAGTCAGACACGAAGGGGCGCAGCCCCGGAGTTGTCTGTGCCGACTTCCATGAGAAGGCGTGTCGAGAGGATAGTATAAAAAGGT
>CAYSBR010000063.1:0-8542 GCA_964429385.1 uncultured Opitutaceae bacterium | reverse complement strand
CTCCTCAATGCCATTGAGGCGCTCTACCAACTGAGCTAAGAGCCCGAGAAACTCGGAAGAGTGCTGGAAAATCCAGCTTCCGCGCCCGAAGGCAAGGACTTTTTCAACCTCCGATCAACTCCTTGAGATGGAAAGGAATCGTCAGCTGCTCCCCTTTGCCGTCAGGGCGTGGCGGCATCCGCGTGCGCGCCACCGCCGCCAGCACCGCCCGATCGAAATCCTGACTGCCGGATGAACGGGCAATACGCGCGCCGGTGAGCGAGCCATCGGCAGCGATGCGGACTTCGAGCGTCGCCACCAACGTGTCCGCCAATCCCGGAGGTTGGACGAAAGCTTCCCGCAACCGCTGCCGCAGCATGGCAAAATAGGCATCCATGACCGGCCCTTCATCGCGGGTGAGAGCGCGCCCGCCGGCACCCGAGGTGACGTTGGTCGATCCGCCGGTCACACCTCGCACAATTTCATTGGTATTGATCGTGCGCACCTTCGGGGGAGTTTGCGGGCGGGGTGTCTGCTGGGGCCGCTGGTTGGTGTTATGCAGGCGATTAAACTCCTCGAGGGTCATCTTCTTTTCCTGCGGTGGCGTCGTTGTCGGCTTGGGCTGCGCGGCAGGCTTGGAGTCAGCCGGCTTGGGTGGCGCGGGCTTGGCGGCGGGAGTTTCCCGTGCCGGAGGGGGCGGCGTCTGCGCCACGGGTTGCGGCTGCGGAGCGGGCTCAGGCTGGCTTTGGGGCGGCGTCCGGGCGGGCGTCGGCGGCGAAGGAATATCGAAGGACACCTGCGGTCCGGTGGCCGCAGGGGCGGCGGTGGCCGCGAAGTTATCGCCGGGACCGGCCACGAGTTCCATTATCTTGGACATCGGCGGCAGCGGTGTATTGCGCACCTGATAGGCCAAAAACAGAATGAGCGCCGCAATCGCCCCGTGCAGGGCGATCGAAAGCATGAAGGCGCTCCTCGTGTGCGTCATGGCGAGGCCTGGGTATCGAAGGTGAAGCGGCTGAGATTGTGCTTCTGAATCTCATCCATCAAAGTGACGACCTTTTGGTAGGGCAGATTGGCGTCCGCCCGGATACGCAACACGGCCGGCTTCGGCTTCCGGGCCTCGGCCGCGAGCAAGCCGGAAATTTCGGCAAACTCCACCCGCTGCGTGCCCCAGTAATAGTGACCGTTGCGATCAATCGCCACGGATTGAAACGCGTCGTCCGGGTCCGGTTGCTGGGGACGGGCGGATTCCGTGGGCAGATTCACCTCGATCTTCTGCTCCTGCTGGTTGATCAGCGGAGACGCGATCATGAAGATGATCAACAGCACGAACGCCACGTCCATCAGGTTCGTGATGTTCAGCTCCGCAATGGCATGCGGGCTCTGGCGGCGTCGGAAAGTGCGGGCCATGGAAAACCTCTCCGTAGCTTATTTGCTCTCCAGCTCGATCCGGTCGGCCAGTGAGCTGGCAAAGTTTTCCAGCTCGGTGATCATCCGCTTGGTGTGAGCCAGGATATAGTTGTAGCCGAAAAGCGACGGGATCGCGACCATCAGACCGGCCACCGTGGTGAGCAATGCCGAGGAGATGCCGGGGGCGAGGGCTTGGATCGAAGCGGTCTGCTGCATCGAGACCGCACTGAAGGATTCCATCACCCCCCAGACCGTGCCAAGCAGGCCGAGGAACGGCGCGCCGGTCACGATACTGGCCAGGAAGATCATGCTCGATTCGTAACGCAGCGTCTGCCGGCCCAGGGCGCGCTGAAGCGCGTTTTCCGCGTGTTCCAGACGGGCGCGATGCTTGCTCTCCTCCCCTTTCTCATTGGCGATGGCCGCGGCGCGCCAGTAGCTTTCCACCGCATCGGCAAAGAGGTCGGCATACGGAATTGAGCGGCGGTTGCGGAAGGACTCCGGCAGGTCGAGCAGCGAGCGTTCGTCGCGCAGACGGACCTCGAAAGCGTAATTATGATCCGCGATGCGTTTCAGCTCATAATGCTTCCCGAACATCACCGTCCAGGCCACGAGGCTGAAGACGCACAGACCCACGGTGATGATCTGCCCCACGATATCGCATTGAAGGAATATCTGGATGAGATTGAGCGCAAAAAACGCAGGCATGGCGGAAAACGGCTCGAGCATGGTGATGGGGGAAGAGTTGGGGGCTTTGACACGCGTCTTCAATTAAATAGCCGAAAAATGCATGCGAATTTCGCGCGAATCTGGTTGCCGCCCTTCCCCGCTGATTTTTCCCTCTTCGGCTTCCTTTTATGGACTTCAAAACCCGCACCCTCCAGGAACTCCGTGACCGCCGCGCCCAGCTTGCCGGCAAACAGGCGCTCGTCGGCTTCGACGGCTTCGTGGACACGATCGTGACGCCGGTCGCGCTCCGGGCCGGCCAGGGGGAAAACTTCACCCCCATCGGAACGATCACCGAGTTCGGCCAACGCATCCTCGCCGCCGCCGGCAAGAGCACCAATCTCGAATTCTATCCCCGGATGGACAAGCTGGGGGGCAACGGCCCGATCATGGCCAACGCCCTCCTCGCCCAGGGCGCCGGGATCACCTATGTGGGCGCCCTCGGCAAAGCCGCCGTGCATCCCGTCTTCGCCGAGATGGCCGCCAAGGCCAAAACCGTTTCCCTGTGCGACCCCGCCGCCACCACGGCGGCCGAGTTCACCGACGGCAAGCTCATGCTGGGCATGATGCGCAGCCTTGATGAAATCACCCCGGAAAAGATCGCGGAGGTCATGGGCGCGGAAAACTACCGGGCCGAATTGGCCGCCGCCGATCTGGTGGCCCTGGTCAACTGGACCATGATCCCGAATATGACCGCGGTCTTCACCGATCTGGTCGAGCGCGTGTTGCCGCAGGTTCCCGTGAAACCCGGGCGCACCTTTTTCTTCGACCTGGCCGACCCCGAGAAGCGCTCCCGCGCCGATCTGGCCTACGCGCTGGATACGATTGCCAAGTTCGAACAATTCGGCCGCGTCACCCTCGGCCTCAACCTCAAGGAGGCCCAGCAGGTCTTCGAGGTCCTTGGCTTCGGCACCGAGACCGAAACCGAGAGCGGGCTCCGCGCGATGGCGGAAAAAATCCGTTCCCGCCTCGATCTCACCACCGTCGTGGTGCACCCCAAGGAATCTGCGGCCTGCGCCACCCGCGAAGGCACCCACTGGGTCCCCGGCCCCTATGTGGCCCAGCCGCTCATCACCACCGGCGCCGGCGATCACTTCAACGCCGGCTTCAGCGCCGCCCAGCTCATGGGCCTCTCGCCCGAAGCCTGCCTCGGCATCGGCGTCTGCACCAGCGGCCATTACGTGCGCACCGGCAAAAGCCCCTCATTGGGCAACCTCGAAACCTTCCTCGCCAACTGGAAATAACCCGCCAGACTTCGCGCCATGCCTCTCAAGCAACCTCCCACCGGCAAGCTCATCTCCTTTGAAGGCGCCGAGGGCAGCGGCAAATCCACCCAGATTTCCCTGCTCGCCGCCCACCTGCAAAAAACCGGCAAGGACGTGGTCACCACCCGGGAGCCGGGTGGCACGGAGATCGGCGAACAGATCCGCAACATCATCGTCCACAATTCCAAGGGCGACGAGATGTGCCCCGAGACGGAGCTGCTGCTCTTCACCGCCGCCCGCGCCCAGCTCGTGCGCGAGGTCATCGCCCCCGCCCTGCTCGCCGGCAAGTTTGTGCTGAGCGATCGCTTCCTCGACTCCTCCACCGTCTATCAGGGCATCGCCCGCAAGCTCGCCGCTGATCCGGTTGCCCAGGTCAACCGCTTCGCCGTGGGCAATGTCATGCCCGATATCACCGTGATCATTGATGTGCCGACGGAGGTCAGCCTGTCCCGCCTCAAGCAGCGCGTCACCGACCTGCCCGACCGCATGGAACGCGAGAACATCGATTTCTACACCAAGGTCCGCGAGGGCTACCTCTTCCTCGCCAAAAGCATGCCCGAACGGGTGATCCTCGTGGACGGCACCCGCACTCCCGCTCAAGTGGCCCAGGCCATCTGGGAGCACGTGCAAGTCCGCCTCGGTTGACCGCCGCGCCGGTTGATCACAGGTGTGAACCGCTAATCCACCCCAATGAACGCTAATCAAAACCCCGGAGCTTTATTACACCAGCGGCACTTGGGATTTGGATTTTTCAGACTACGGAGCGCTGAATTTTTGGCCACGGATAACACAGATAGTCGCAGATTAAGTTTACCGGCCTACGGCGGCGCCGGAGGCGACGAGGGTGGCATCCTATCTGTGTCCATCCGTGTAATCTGTGGCTAAAATCTGATTCACTGGACGGCGGTATTAGCGTTCATTAGCGTCAATTAGCGGTTACAAACCAAACCCACAAACTCACCTGCCCCTCCATGACCGCCCGAGCTGACTGGCCCCCCGCCCTCGCTGGCACCCCGGCGGTCGGCGTGATCGAGACGGCCATCGCACGAAACCGGCTCTCGCACAGCCTTCTGCTCCACGGGGATGATCTGAGCACACTGACGCTCGTCGCCCATGCGATTGCCGACCGGTTGCTCAACACGGCGGAGTCCACCGCGCATTTCTCCCCCGAGCAGCATCCGGACTGTTTTACCCTGCGCCCTGCCGGGAAAATGCGGCTGATCGGCGCCGATCCGACGCGCGAGCTCATTGGCAAAGTCCAGGTTTCGGGCACCGTTTCCGCACACAAGGTCGCCATCATCCATGAAGCCGACCGCATGAATCTGGCCGCGGCCAACATCTTCCTGAAGACCCTGGAAGAGCCCCCGGCGCACACCACCCTGCTCCTGCTCACCAGCCGCCCCTACGCCCTCCTGCCCACCATCCGCAGCCGCGTGCTGCATTTTCGCTTTCCCGGTGCGGCCAGTGCCGTGGACTGCGCCGGCTGGCCCGCCTGGCTGGATGATTACCGCCAATGGCTCGGGCGCCTCGCCGCCGGCGTGCCGGACAAACGCGCGGTGGCCGATCATGTGTTTGCCGTTTACGGCCTCGCCGCCCGCTTCAGCGGCATCCTCGCCGCCGCCACCGCGGAAGCCTGGAAGGTTGAAAAAGGCAAACTGCCCCCCGATCTGGACGACGACGAGCAGGTGGCGATCGAGACCGGACTGGCCAACGCCCTGCGCGCCCGCCTGTTTGCCAGCATCGAACAAGCCACCCGCGAGTTCGCCCTCCCCCGCTTGCAGAACGGTGACACCGCCGCCCGCAGCGCCCTCGTCGGCGCCGTGGAAAAACTCGAACACAACGTCGGCCTGTTGCGGCTGAACCTCAACGAAGCCGCCGCCCTCGAGGACTTTCTCCTCAGTTCCCTGCGCCTCTGGGCAAAACGCTGAACCCCACAAGTCGGCCATGGCTCTCCCCCTGGCAGCTTCCGATTGCCTGAATCCCTTCCAGGGGTGAGACGAGAAATTTGCACCCTTGTCAGTCATAAGTCATTGGTCTTTCGTCAGCCATATGAAACCGGTGATAAAAATCCCGTTGGCTGAATAACACTGTTCGGCAAAGAAAGAACATGGCTTCGAAAGAACTGATTGAGTCGTGGAAGAAGACGACGGCGTTTCTGCTCGATGGTCGGACCCACTTGTCGCAGACGGCCGAGGGTATTTGTGCGGATGAGATCGCCGAGTTTGAAGACTTCCTTGGGCACAATGAGCTAGAGCTGGCATTGGATTCACTCGAAGCCGCAGTGGAAAAATCTGGCGTCGAAAGTTTGAGAGTCGTCGAGCTCATGGCCAGTGCCGCGGCGAGTATGGGACTTTCCGATCGCGCACGACGCTTCGACGAATATCTCTCGAAGACTCGCGGCATTCCTTACACCACCAAGTTGTGAAGAAGAAAAAGCCCAACCAGTCGCCAGAGCCAACGGCCTTCGGCCGTGGCTCATCTTGAACGTTAGGCAGAAAAAACAACATGCCCACCATTGATGAGATTAACTTCATGGCATCGCTTGCCAGCATCATTGGCCTAGCGATTACAGCCATCACATACTATCGCGTCGCAAAACTGCGACGTGAAGTATCTTCACAGAGCATCAATAGAACCATCTACTCGCTTCTGGAGGATATAGAGAAGATACCGATAACCAAGACTGACTTAACGGACAGGCAGCAGAATAGCGTAAACGAGGCAATAGTCTATATTGAGGCCTTTTTCCTGAGCTGGAACCCGCTCCGGCATAAAACCAGACGCAGCATGATAGGGAAAATTAAGAAAGAAATGGCGAAGGCACCCACTTTAAGCGCAGAAAATATCAAAAGGGATTTCAGGGTTCTTAGGGATGAGATCTTCACACTTAATGGAAAGTAATCACACATGAGCAAACATACAAATTTCATTCGAGATATCTTCGAGAAGACACGCACTAACAAGATCGTCTGGGCACTAGATTCCGCGAGTCGCTATGAGGATGTCATTTTCAGCTCACAGTTAGCTTTTCGCTGTTTTTCGGCAGCGCTTAAGTCGTCGGAGGAGACCTACAAATTGCTGCTGATAGAAAAGAAAGCACCCGAATTAAATGAAGACAGTGGCATCACTTCCGATGTCCATCATCCCGAACTATCTATCCTAAAGAATAACCAGCTCATTATCACACTCACGGAAGAGCATGTCGGACGCAGAAACCTTACGGACCTACTTGAGGTTGTCGAAGACAACAATAGCGATGCCGAAAAACTATTTAAAGACTATGAATGAAAAAAGAGCCTAACAAGGCGATAGAGCCAATTCCGGTAAGTGTCACGGCCTGTGCTTTCGCACAGCCCGCGCCACTTACCTCCATGGCTCATCTTGGACGTGGGCGGAAAATCATGATCACCGTCTCCATAGTCATGTTCGCCGTGGCATTCGGCATCAGTTTCGCGTTCCTAAGAAAGAAGAAGATATCTCTCCGGATTATCGGCGGTGCGGTGTTAGGCTTGGTCCTTGTAGGTGTTTTCTTGGGCCTGCTTATTTTAGGCGGCGATTCCGCGGAGCCTGGTGCTGTCACCTATACCGAAAGAAAATGAGCCAAGAGCCCATCCAGACCGCCAGAGAACAACGCGCGGGATGTGACCTAATTCGTATGTGCCTTCTCCGCTCAGCATCTCCCGTAGCTCAAAAGGGCTCACTCCACGCTCGCCCGCGCGTGTCTCATCGGTGACGTTGGCCGGAAGATGAGCACATCAGGACTAGATCTTGCGGGTAGCAATTTCGGCGAGACCGACGCGAAGAAAATGCCGTCGCATCTGTTTCACGGTGCCTTGTCGATTGACTACGACACAGCCGTGCGTGCGGACATCTCGAAGCAAGATTACACGGTCTGCCCACGACACTGGTATATTGACGCGACCTTCAGGTGCGTCGATTGCGGCAGTGAGTTTCCTTTCCCAGCCAAAGAGCAGCAGTTTTGGTATGAGGAGCGCAGGTTTTATGTGGATTCCCAGCCCAAGCGCTGCGTTGCTTGCAGAAAGAAAGAGCGTCAGCGAAAGCTAGAGGCCCAGAAGCCCAAGAAGGACCGATGAAGAAAGAGGCCAACCAGTCGCCACAGCGCAACGCAGGTAGCCGTCCGGTTTCGAACGATTCCCCGCATCCGATCCCCCGTCCGCGCTCGCCCCGCGTGGCTGAGCATGTAACGTCGGCGAAAGAAAGATGAGCGACGACGCTATCAAAGAAGAACCCTGGATTTGCCCCGGCTACACCG
Source organism: uncultured Opitutaceae bacterium (assembly GCA_964429385.1). Classification (GTDB taxonomy): domain Bacteria; phylum Verrucomicrobiota; class Verrucomicrobiia; order Opitutales; family Opitutaceae; genus UBA2377. The sequence goes on along the minus strand of CAYSBR010000063.1, from coordinate 892 downwards.
AGGACCACGAGGACGAATTGATCGGGAATCGAGAGGGCTTCCGGCTCCTCAATGCGAAGATTAACGAAGTGCTGGAGTCTGGTCGCACCCAAGTGAAGGAGGCGGGTGTTGAGTGGATCGGGTTGAAGCTCGTTGCGGAAGATCCTCGGAAGAAGAAGCCCGTCAGTCAGAGACGAGATGCTCTGAATCTCATGGTCGTTTCTACCATCGTCGCCGTCGTTGGATTTGTTTTCATCGCTGGCATCATGAACATCTACTCGTGGTTCAAATGAAGAAGGCCGATCCAGTCGGCACAGACAACGTCGGCGCTGCGCGCCGACGTGTCTGACCTCAATCGATGGGCGAAGAAAGATGACTGAGACGAAGTTCATAAACTCAATCGATGCCCGGTTTCCATACGGCGATCCAAAGAAAGCGCGTGAGTTGGCCGCTCGTGCGCTTAGGATATCACCCAATGCGGTGTTTTCCGTCTATCACGAGTTGGCACGGCCGGGTCGTGGCGTCAGGACTTCGTCAAGAGAGCGATTGGCGGTTCTCGAATATCTCGAAGAGAGATTTGTCCATCCGCTCAGCGGCCTCGGTTCATGGCTCACGCGAAAGATGATTACCAAAGAAGAATTGAGCGTGGCGCAGGTGGCCAAAGTTGCCCGGCGGATCGCAGATTTTACAGGCTGCTATGGAATACTGAATCTCGCTTATTTTTCCTGCGATGACGCACGCGGGAAGAATGAAAAGCTGTTCGATTCGATTCGAACGCGTTGGGAAAACCGGCCCATCCAGCCGCCACGGACAACTCGGGGCAAAGCCCCTCGTGTCTGAGCTGAAACGTTAGGCAAGGAATGACGCACGCAAAGCCCAGCTCCGCCACAATGGCAGCGTTCTTCACGCAAGG
>CAYSBR010000062.1:0-9451 GCA_964429385.1 uncultured Opitutaceae bacterium | reverse complement strand
TAGGAAACTACCGTTTATGACGCTCTACAGACCCGTCTGCAGATATTGTCCCTAACCGATTCTCTTTTACTTCCGGCCCAGCCTCCGCATAAGTTCTGCCCGGGTGGAATCCGGTATGGGGAAGAGCGTGTCAATTTCGTGGAGCTTCAGACCTGCATTTTCCACATGTTCAATATAAGTGAGGTTGATCAGAACCGACCGGGATAGCCGGAAGAATACGGGGTCGCTAAAGTATTGTTCAATATGGCCCAGCGACAGGTTCACCAACCGGGGCTCCTTCCTGTAAATCTCATATATATGGGCGGAGTGGGTACCCTTCAGTGTTGAAATACAGATGACTTCCGATTTCAGAATTTTTTCATATCTTTTTTCAACCGGAAGAAATACCAGGTCGTGCAAGGCAGCGTTGCTCCCGGAAGCTTCCGGCCGGAAATTTTGCCAGGCCAGTTCCACCAGCCGGGGGAGATCGATATGGCGGAAGGGTTTGGTGATATAGGCGGCCGGAATGAATTCGTTTTTAACCCGCTGATAAATGGAATCTTCTGTATTGGCGGTGAGAACGATGATCGGTATCCGGTAGAGCTGCAGGATCTCGCGGGCAATCATCACCCCGTCTGCACTGCCTTCAAGAATGATATCGAGCAGGATGAGGTCGGGTACCTGCCTTTTTACAGAAGCCAGAGCTTCGTTCAGTGTACATGCAATATCAGTGACGTGGTGGCCGGCCCGTACCAAAGTGTTTTTGAGATCAGTGGCTATCATTAGTTCATCTTCAACGATCAGGATATTCATAACTTTTGGGTTTTAGGTTTTTTTTCGAAAAAGTCATGCTAAAAATGGTTCCCTTGTCAAAATGGACATAATATTCGCCGTGTAGTTGTTTAACTTCCATTTCAATCAGCTGCATGCCGAACCCTGTATTAGCGGTGGAGGTAAAAGGTTTTTTTCCATTATCAGCTACATACAGGCAAAGCCCTTTACCGGGCCGGTCCTGGCAGCGGATCAGCAGGGTAGGTTCAGGGTGGTTGACGAAGGCATATTTACAGGAATTGGTGATCAGTTCATTAAGAATAAGTCCCAGATGTACGGCTTGATCAGCTGCAAGGTAAATAGGCTGAAGGTCAGTCATTAGTTCTACATTTTCTAAGCCATAGGTATTAAGAACATTTTCAGCAATTTCTTCCAGGAAGTCCGGGAGGAACGCAAAGCCGGCATGGTGATCTTTATACAATTTCCGGTGCAGAATAGCCATGCTTTCCACCCGCTGGCGGCTTTCATTGATCACGTCCAAAGCTTTTGAGTCTTGGAGCTCTTGCGACTGTAAGCTGAGAAGGCTGGAGATGGATTGCAGGTTATTTTTTACCCGGTGGTTCTGTTCACGGATCAGGATCTCATTTTGCCTGCTGATCTGTTGATTTTTGCGATAAAGCCGGTAGAAGAGTACGCTGATGCCGATGGTGGTCAGGGAAATAAGAGTGAGTAACAGTATAAACCATTTCATCCTGAGGGTATTGGCGTTTTTGAGGGCGATCTCCTCTTCGCGGGCTTTGATCAGCAGCTTCTTCTTTTCGGTTTCGTATTCCACATCCAACCGGCTTACGGCCCCTTCCCGATCCTGCATGTAATTAGATTTTTCAAACGCGTGGGCTTTCTCGGCATAGGCAAGAGCTTCTTTGTAAAGGCCCCGGGTTTCGTAATAGTTTTTATACAAGAGGGCATGGCGGTATTTTTGATAAATAGTGTTGGCGAACGGCTCTTTTTCCAGGAGCTTTTCTGCTTCAAGAAGATGGTGCTCTGCCAGTGGAAACTCTTTTCGTTCGGTACGAATGTTTGCCAGAAAGAATTGAATATCTATTTCCTGGGCCTTTCTCTTGATTTTGCGGGACATTTGAAGTGCCTCCTGCAGTTGGGTTATGGCGGCAGTGTTTCTGTCTTCATACCATAAAGTCATTCCTTGCTGTATTTTCATCTGGAGCAGGTACAGGGTGTCACCGGGGCGGTTTAGCGTATCCCGTACTTCCTGCCTGGTACTGGCCAGACGCAGCAGACGGTAATAACGGGCACTGTCGGGCCGGGCGGTGGGAAAGTCCGGGTTTCTTCCCTGGTCAGACCAGTCGGTGCGGTAAATTTGTTCCATGTTTCCATATCCGGCACTGATAAACCGGTCAGACCCAACCTGTCGGGCGGTTTTCAGGGTTAAACGGGTGTACCGGTATCCCTCTTTATAATGACCTTGGTGAAGCTCATTGTCGGCAAGCCGGTCGTATAGTCGTGCCAGGTGGAAAGAAGGGCCCTGAGGTTCGAGGATGGCCAGGGACTTCAGGCAGTACCGTCGGGCTGTAGCGAAATCACCCGATGCCTCATAGGCTTTTGCATACAGGTAATACGCCTCGGCCAGCCGGTTTGTATCTTTTTTGAGTACCGCTTCCCGGTATACCGTATCCGCCCATAGCACCTTGTGCTCCTGCAGGGGCAGTACTACCTGAGCCGGTAGTGAGAGGGTCACAAGACTCCCTGCAAGGGTAAGAAATAACAGGCGCAAGGGTTTCATATCAGGAGTATTCTAACGTCAAAAATAAGCAACCCGGGTAAGAATTTCAAGGCCTTTTCCCAGGGAAAGGCCTTGAAATTTCCTTTTTTACCTGTTTATGTAAAGAGTATCCTTACTTATGTGTAGATTCTACTTGTTCACGCAGAAAATTTTATAAATACGGAGAAAGGATATATTATTAATTCAATTGTCATGGGAGCTCGCATCCAGACATGATTAGACTGGCAGAACTGGCATTCCGGGTTTATAGCGGATATTTTTCAGGATTTTGAGAAGTGTGAAAAATCCGTACTATCAGAACGCTATCGTCAATAATCGTATAGAAAATAAGAAAAGGAAACTTTTTGAGGGGTATTTTTCTGAAAGAGTCATGTGAAATCTGAAAATAAGGTTTTTTTTAAGGTTTTAGTGGTTTGCCTAACCTCTGTATAAAACCTTTTGGCTGTTTTTTTGCCGGCATTCTGAAAATAAAATTCAGTATGTTCAAACAGATCAAGTTGGGCTTCTTTAGAAAAGAGGATTTTAAATACTATATTTATGTAACATTTCCTCTTCGACCTGTGCTTCGGAAAAATGTTCTGAAAAAGGTCTTGCCGCTATTTGTCTCATTTCGGCTTTCATTTTCTCCGTGACCTCAAAATCGCTGTCAGCCAGAAGACCTTCCACGTACCCTAAAACTCTTTCCAAAATATCGGGGGAGACATTTCGAAGTTTTGCATTAATGAAATCTAATGTAACAGTCATAATCAATTGTTTTATACAAATTTATTCTCCTGTTATGAGAAAAGCAAAATAAGCAACAGGTTCTTTGTTTCACCTGCCTGATGACTTTTGAAATAAACTCTCTTTATCTCCAGTACTACCCGGTGCTTCCCGCAGTATTTTCCTGCCTTGGTGAGGGCTTTTGCCTTATTGACGCATAACGTTTGACCTGAAGGGGTTTTGAACATTTCTTTATGGGAAATTACCCTAAAACTATGAAAAACAGGTGCGTTGCCTTACTGCTTATAGGATCCTTGATTTTACAAAATGCCTGTACGGTACGTATTCCGGTAGCCGGAAATAAACAGTCGCTTCACAACTCGGCGGAGCGGGTGAGTAATCCGTATTATTCGGTTAAGAAGAAGAGCAAGCATTGGTTTTACTTGCCTTTTGTTGCAGCGGGTGTAGGAGCAGGAGGGTATTATTTGTCGTCCGAACAAGATCAGAGAAACCCTAAAACCAAAGAAGAGTTACATAAAAGAGGTTTATTGGGAGCAACTGTTTTCTCCGCGGTAATCACTTTACCTTATTTTATAGCTATAGCAAAATCCAAACCCCGTATTTCAAATGAAAATGTCTCTACTCAACGATTTGATCAATGGTTAAGCGACTACAATAAAAAAGAAAGACAGTCTTATACGAGATATCAGGCAGATGGGAACGGCTACCTGATTATCCCACGAAATAGTGTAACGGCCTACGAAGCCGAAGAAAAAAGGCGGAAAGAGGAAGCGGAAAGAAAACAGGCAGAGTATGAGCAGGCAGTATCCTTGAAAAAGCAACAACGAGAGGAAAAGGAAAAAGTGCGTATTGAAAAGATCCGCCAATTGTCACTCTCTTCAGAGCTTCTTCCAGAGTTCCAGGTCATTAAAACAGGCACTTATGGGCGATACTTTAAGATAACCTCTTATTGTATTGAGATTGTTGCAAAAGGATATAACCCTAATAGTGCGGATCATTGGAGCTATTTAGTTGAGTTTATCAAAGGATTCGACCCTGAGCAGAAGGGGGATGCAACTATTTTTTTTACATTTTATGATTCGTTCATAGATACATCCGAATGTTCTTGTGACTTAGATAATGAAGACTGCTCTATAACTTATAAAAAGAATAGAATTACTAATGGCCATATTTCCCCATGGATTGATGGGAATAGATCAGTAATGATAACACCAAATGCTCAATATAGAGTTAATAGTCAGGGGGGTATGTCATCAGTAGAAACGGGAAAATATGGAGAATGGACTTTTAATTTGTTATAAATTTTGTCATTAATGAAAGTTGTATTTAAGCATGAAAAAACTAATTCTTTTGATTATTTCGATGTGTATATTATCCAGTTGTTCTGAAAAATTAGATGATGAACAGCTTAAAGTCTTAATTAAGAATTTTGAATTAAATACAGTGCATGAATTAAAGCATAGTATGATTATTTCCTGTTACGGTAAACGTCGGTGTCTTGAGATCCCCAAAATATACAAAGAGGTCTATGTTATTAGCGATGGAAAACTTCCAGGAGACAATGGTAAAGAAGTAATAGATAACCTATCTGTTAGTGGAATGGTAAGTGCTAAACTAATCAAGGATGACTCGTATTATCCAGTTGTTAGTAAGTCATATAATATTTTACTATCAGAGATAGGAAATAAATTTTTAATAGGAGAAACAAGTGATAGCTATCTGTTAGCCCTTAAAAATATGGATGAAATAGAACTCCAAAGTACACTGACATCTAAAGATACGCTGATGGTGTCATATATTATCAAACCTAATAGAGTTTATGAGGTTTTGCAGAAAACCTGTCTTTTTTTCGAGGCAATCGATACAAATACTGTGAAAATATTAAGAAGGGAAAATGATTGGGCAATTTTAATGGAAGAAAGATAGTTGGAAAAGCCTTGCTCTCCCATGTTTCAGCCGTAGGGAAAGCGACATCCTGTCTTCGACAGGAATTACACATTTTTAACGGAAGAGTCTCTTTGAAAAAGGTCTCTGCCGATAATGAAGCCCATAAATTGGTGGAATTTTGATTTAGAGTGATTTATGAAGTATATGAGCTCCATTGAAAAACTAAAAATTATATGGCCAAAATAGCATTATTATTCTTATTGACATTTACAATTGCAAGCTGCAGCGTACTACAAAGCAAATGTGAGATATGTGACGGGGCAGGAGAGGTAGCATGCAGTGATTGTGAAGGAGATGGGGCTAAGCCCTGTACATGGTGTTTTGGGAAGGGGGAGCGTACTTGTTCTACATGCGGAGGTATCGGTCAACGATATACGTATGACTATGGCTATAATGAAAATGATGGAGGTAAATACCAATATCATTATGGCAGATTTCCATGTAAGGATTGCGAAGCAACCGGCAAAACAAAGTGCTCAAACGTCTCCTGTGAAAAAGGGGAAGTACGGTGTTTTACATGCTTTGGGCAAGGTAAAAAAAAATGTATGGCTTGTTATGGAACCGGGAAAAAATAAAAAATCATAACTATGAAATCTACGTTTGTTATTCTTCTTGTTATTGTTTTGTCATTGACTGGTTCTGCCGCCTACGGCCAATGTACCTCTCTCACATTAGATTTGCTTACGGGTACACTAAACGGGATAAGGCCGGATGATTCCCAGGAAAAAATTAAACAGGTGCTGCCCTGTTATACCGGAGAAACAGAAGAAGGAGATTGGGCAAATTATGGGGGAGGTATATTCTACCTGAAGCACGATATGTATTTTTATACCCATCGCGATTATATAGAAGTGCGTGATGGATTCATAAGCCGCCTGCCTTTTGGCCTTGCCTTTGGCATTAGTTCTTTAAAAGCAGTGGATGAAATTTTAGAGAAAATTCCGGAGTTCAAACAGGTATTTAGAGGAACCAACCCGCTACCCGAAAATGTGTTAGTAAGTATCGATGAAAATCATGCCGTCTATCAGACACCCTATGGGTATGTCTCTTTTATTTTTAAAAAATCCGAGGAAAGTGAGGAAGATGTACTCAAAATGATGAGAATTTTTCGCCCAAAAAGGTTATTTGAATAGAAATGTCCCTCCAATACCTCATCAAATTAATAAATTTTGAATTTCGATGAAAAAGAACAAACTCATTCTCTGTCTTCTATTAATTTGTGTAAGCAATCTTGTTTCAGGGCAAACATTGACTGCTGATGAGTTATTGGAAAAATCATTGTTTAAGAACTTTGACTGCATTAATGACTTTATGATTATTAAGGGGTTTACCTTTGATAAAAGTAGAAAAGGCATCTATTACTCAGTCTTCGAATATAGCAGTGATAAGCCCTTTACGATAGATACCCCGATGTCTAACGGTTTAACTTTTGGTCTCCTCATGTGCGGGAATTAGAACGGGAATTGGATTAAGGTTACTACGGTTTCAAAACCTTACTATCAAACTTTAAGGGCAAGTTTCACTCAGCTAGGTTTTACAAACGAGGTTGACAATAATATTTTGGGGGAGAGTGATTATTTAGGAGGTTATGTACAAACAATTTATAGTTCAAACAGATACCCAGGAGTAAAACTAAAATTTGAAACAACAAGTTATAAAAGGAGGGAAAACAATATAGAACGGACAGTTTATAGTATTATGGTTGATTGGACAGATAATTGATTCTCAAAGTCTAAAAATCGCTTTGAATATCTTCCCAATCCATGGGTGAAGATGATAGACTTCAAAACGCTGGCGCCGTGGGACACTTCCTATATCAGGGAGGATATGAAAACATCTTATTCGGATCTGGGCTGGAGTGTTAAAATGAGAGGAAAACGGAAACTCAAAATTAGTCTTCTATTGGAACATAAAAACTATGCCGACCTCGAAGCGACCTTTCAACTACTCGACTATCCTGACTTCGTGTAACCCTATCTGCCTGCATTTGCTACCGAATTTGTCAATTTGCATCGAGTTTCGACCGAACAAATACTTGCACTGACCAACGGCTTACTTAAAAGTGACGCTCCTCCAAAAATTGGACAGAATTAAATTAGAGATTTCGGGGTATTGGTCCGCACCTTGATTCGGAGTTTATTAAGGAATCTGTTAAATATCATACTACCGGAGATTTTGAACTTTTACTTTGTTATAACATTTTTATGGTGTTATCCATTCAACGTCTGATAAATTCCTCCCTTTTATCCGGATGGTCTTAAGGCCCACCTTCGGTTTTTCCGATGTTCCATGCGGAATTTTTCTGCCTTCATGTTCGTTTTTGCCCTAATGGTGAAAAAAATTGATTTTAAGGAGTTTTGAATATTATTTTATAAAAAATTTTCCCTTAAAACGATGAAAAATACGTGTGTTGCCCTATTGCTTTTAAGCTCCTTAATTTTACAGAACGCCTGCACGGTTCCCACCTCGGTGCAGACCATCAAGTTTTACAGCGACGCAGAAGCCGACCTGTACATCGACGGGGAGAAGAAGGGCCGGCTACAGCCGGAGGTGATCTTTAAAACCGACCTGAGAAAAGGTGCCTACATTTTTAAGATGGTTAACCCAAAAAATACAGCTGACGCCGTGATGGAGACCTACCGGGTGACACAGACAGGGGGGGAGGTGCTCTATGAGGTGAAGCTGAAGGCTGTCATCGACCGCCGACTGACCGGGGAAGGAGAGGAACAAAGAAGGCAGCAGGAGAAGGAGGAGACAGATCGGAAAAAAAGAAATACTGTAGCCAATATTCCTCAGGGAATGGTGCTGGTACGGGGTGGCACCTTCAGTATGGGCAACAGCGATGGTTATGATGATGAAAAGCCTGTGCACAGCGTTACAGTGAACGGTTTTTATATGAGCAAGCATGAGGTGACCTTTGCGGAATACGATGCTTTTTGTAGGGATACAGGTAGGGAGAAGCCGGGTGATGCGGGTTTTGGCCGGGGTAACCGCCCCGTGATCAATGTGAGCTGGCATGACGCCGTGGCCTACTGCGAATGGCTGAGCCGTAAGAAGGGCCATACCTACCGTTTGCCCACAGAGGCGGAGTGGGAGTATGCGGCTCGCGGAGGCAGCCAGAGCAAGGGATATAAGTATAGCGGGAGCAATGACATCGGTGCAGTGGCCTGGTTTGATGATAATAGTAACAGTCGTACACAGCCTGTGGGCGGTAAGCAGGCCAATGAGCTGGGACTGTATGATGTGAATGGCAATGTTTGGGAGTGGTGTTCAGACTGGTACAGGGCTTACAGTAGCGGTAGCCAGACGAACCCCCGAGGGGCGTCTTCGGGTACTTGGCGTGTGTATCGCGGCGGCAGCTGGCTTAGCGACCCGCAGATCAGCCGGGTGGCTTACCGCTTCCACGGCTCCCCGGAGTTCCGGTTCAACTTCCTCGGTTTTCGGGTGGTCCGGTCATTGTAGTTCACCCTTCGTCCGGCTTAGGATGACGGGGCATCGCCTCTTTTGGTGAGCTAAGGCCTGAGCGAAACAAAGTGAGCGGGCAGGCGACAGGCGGAGCGTCGCTGCAAGCTCACGCAGTCTTCAGGAGGGGCAGCCAAAATTGATGCTTAACGTTTAACGTAAAGAAATTTTGAACGAAAATACCCCTAAAATAAACCACTAAAAATAAACTTTTTTCGAGTACACAAACCCTTTAATACCCCTAAAATATGACCCGATCAAGAAAAATCTTTCCTATCATTCGGCAAACGCCTTTAGTACTTCAAAGAAAAGTGGTGAAGAAACCAGAAAGGTTTTGAAATATCAGGCAACCCGGAACTAATCTTTCCGATAAAATATATACTGCATATAATCAGTATTCAAATCCTGCAATTATGATAGAACCTTTCAGACATAAAAGCATAAATATTCATCCGGGGCTTATTCTGTTGGAAGAGGTAATAACCCCTCTTAATTTGAGTATAACAGAATCTGCCCATCTGTTGAATGTTTCAAGATTAACCCTATCCAGAATTGTAAATGGTAAAGGGGCAATTACCCCAAATATAGCGATCCGGATCTCCCTGGTTTTTGGAGGTAAAGCTAATTTTTGGTTAAGAATGCAAAGGAGTTACGATTAACGTAAAGCCGAAGAGGAGTTTGAAAAGAATCCCGTTAACTTACATAAATACAGAGTAGCATAATTTCAAATTTGAGTGAATATAGATCACTCCACCCCATTCTTCAACA
>CAYSBR010000061.1:0-9824 GCA_964429385.1 uncultured Opitutaceae bacterium | reverse complement strand
CCGCGACTACTTCACCGAGAAAAACGTCTTCTGGGTCCCGCCCCTCGCCCGCTGGAAAACCATCCGCGAGAACGCCGCCCTCGCGCCCGACACCGAGATCGTCCTCCCCGGGAGCGCCGGCGTCCCCGCCGGCTCCGCCTCCGCCCGCTACACCTTCCGCTCCGCCGCCCGCCTGATCGACGATGCCCTCGAAGCCGTCGAAAAGGAAAACCCCCGCCTCAAAGGCTTCATCGAGAAAAACCGCTACATGCAGCTCCAGTTGGAGCCCGCCAAGCTCGTCGGCCTCATCAGCGAAGTCGTTTCGTCGATCCCCTTCCGCCACGCCAGCCTCAACGCCAAGGATATCCTCGGCCACGTTTACGAATACTTCCTCGGCCAGTTCGCCTTGGCCGAGGGCAAGCAGGGCGGCCAGTTCTACACACCGAAAAGCATCGTCTCCGTCATCGTCGCCATGCTCGAGCCCTACTCGGGAAAAGTTTACGACCCCGCCATGGGCTCCGGCGGCTTCTTCGTGCAGAGCGAGCGCTTCATCGAGGAGCACGGCGGCAAGCTCGGCGCGATCTCCGTTTACGGCCAGGAGAGCAATCCCACCACCTGGCGCCTCGCCGCGATGAACATGGCCATCCGCGGCATCGACTTCAATTTCGGCAAAAAACCCGACGACACCTTCCTCGCCGACCAGCACCCCGACCTCCGCGCCGACTACGTGATGGCCAACCCGCCTTTCAACATCAGCGAATGGTGGGATGGCCGGCTGGAAGGCGACCCGCGCTGGGTTTACGGCACGCCACCGAAAAGCAACGCCAACTTCGCCTGGGTGCAGCATATGCTGTATCACCTCGCCCCGCACGGCTCCATGGCCCTGCTGCTGGCCAACGGTTCCATGTCGTCCAACACCAAGGGCGAAGGCGACATCCGCAAAGCCCTCGTCGAAGCCGACCTCGTCGAGTGCATGCTCGCCCTCCCCGGCCAGCTCTTCACCAACACTCAAATCCCCGCCTGCGTCTGGTTCCTGACCAAGGATAAATCAGGTAGGGCGCGACCGCCGGGCGCGCCGACCCGCAATCGTAAGGGCGAAGTCCTCTTCATCGATGCCCGCCAACTCGGCTTCATGAAGGACCGCGTCCTCCGCGACTTTACTGACGCCGACCTCGAAAAGATCGCCGGCACCTTCCGCGCCTGGAAGCGCGATCCGAAAACTCAGGTTTCAGGTCTCAAGTCTCAGGTTTCTACGACCTATTCCGACATCCCCGGCTTCTGCAAATCCGCCACTCTCGCCGAAATCGCCGCCCACGGCTACGTGTTGACGCCCGGCCGCTACGTCGGCGCCGAGGAAGCCGCGGACGACGGCGAACCCTTCGACGAAAAAATGCAGAAGCTCGTCGCCGAGCTAAACGCCCAATTCGCCGAGTCGGCGAAACTGGAGCAGGCGATCAAAGCGAATCTGGAGGGGCTCGGGTATGGCGGGTGAATGGATATCAAGGCGCATAGGTGACCTCGGGAAAGTCATCACCGGAAAGACACCGTCGACCAAGGTGGCCGATAACTTCGGTGGCCCGTATCCATTCATTACCATCCCCGACATGGATGGACGCCGAGAAATAGACACCTCAGCACGTTCACTTTCTGAAAAAGGTGCATCTGTGCTCCGAACCTGCATGCTACCGCCGCGTGCGGTCATGATGTCATGCATCGCTACAATAGGCCGTTGTGGGATAACAACTCGCCCCAGCTTCACGAACCAACAAATCAATAGCCTTATTTGCGGGCCCGAAGCGGACCCCACTTATGTCTATTATGCTTTCAGCCAACTCGGACAGGCACTCGAGGCCGCCGGAGGAGGTGGATCGGTTTACACCAACGTCTCCAAGTCTCGATTTGAAGATATAGAAATTAAACTCCCGCCCCTCCCCGAACAAAAAGCCATCGCGCGAATCCTCGGGACGCTGGACGACAAGATCGAGTTGAACCGGCGGATGAACGCGACGCTGGAGGCGATGGCGCGGGCGCTGTTCCAGAGCTGGTTCGTGGATTTCGACCCCGTCCACGCCAAAGCCGCCGACCGCCAACCCGCCGGCATGGACGCCCAAACCGCCGCCCTCTTCCCCTACTCCTTCCAAGCCTCCGAACTCGGCGAGATTCCGGCTGGATGGAAAGTTCAGAATCTTGAGGAAGTGGCAGAGCGCGTTGCTATGGGGCCCTTCGGTTCTTCTATCAAAGTATCAACGTTTGTAGAAGAAGGGATTCCAGTGATCAGCGGACAACATCTACACGGAATAATGCTGGAGGACTCGACCTTCAACTTCGTGACTGAGCCGCACGCGACACAGCTCCATCGTGCCAATGTTCAGCGAGGGGATGTTATCTTTACCCACGCAGGCAGTATCGGCCAAGTCGCATACATCGCAGAGACATCTCAATATAGTCGTTATGTCATTTCTCAACGGCAGTTTTTCATGCGCTGTGCTCCTGCCAAGATGTCGCCTCTCTATGTAGTGCTCTATTTTAAAACTCCAGAAGGCCAGCACCGCCTTTTAGCAAACACGTCCTCGACTGGAGTGCCATCTATCGCGAGACCCGTCACATATTTACGACAATTGAAATTAGTCATCCCGCCTCCCGAAGTGCTCGCGCGTTTCGACGAACTTGCAGGTGGCTGGATGAGGCAAATCTCAGCCAACCTCAACCAATCCCGCACCCTCGCAAACCTGCGTAATACGCTGCTGCCCAAACTACTCAGCGGCGAGTTGAGCCCAACTCCTTAATAAATTATATGTCCGTCAGCTACATTCCCGAAAAAATCAAGGTCCGGCTCTGGGGCAAAGCGGGTGGCAGGTGTGAGTATGAAGGGTGCAACATTCGTTTGTGGTTAGACTCACTCACACAAGAGGAGTTTAATGCTGCATATATCGCGCACATTATTGCTGACAAGCCGGATGGACCACGCGGTGACCCGCAGTTATCTGAGTTATTGAAGTCTGATCTCACGAATCTCATGTTGATGTGTGACAAGCACCATCGGCTGATTGACCGCGACGACGTTCAGGGGCATCCCGTCGAACGTTTAAATGCGATGAAGGCCCTGCACGAGAAACGCATTGACGCTCTCACGGAGATTGCACCCGACAAGCAGAGCCATGTTGTCCTTTACGGAGCAAATATCGGTATTCAAGGCTCTCCGCTGTCCTTTCGCGAGGCTGCGCTCGGCATGGTGCCAGACCGGTATCCTGCAAGCCAACAACCACTGACGATTGGACTTGGAAACAGTTCATTTGAAGATCAGACACCTGAGTTCTGGCAATTCGAACGGCTGCAAGTTCAGAACATAATCGCGCAGCAGATTCGCCCGCGCATCAAGAGTGGTGAAGTTTCCCATCTCTCTGTTTTTGCCTTGGCACCGCAGCCATTGCTCATGTTGCTCGGCTCGGAACTCTCGGATATTCCATTTGCTGAAGTCTATCAGCGTCGCAAGGAGCCTCAATCGTGGAAATGGGAAGAAAACCCATTCAGCTTTGATTTTAATATTAATCCACCAACAAACCCCAATCAGGGGGACGCGGCATTGGTGTTGGCCCTGAGTGCGACTGTCACCGACAAGCGTGTGACATCAGTTCTAGGCGATGGCGTCCCAATTTGGAGAGTAACAATTCCCAAACCTGACAACGACTTCGTTCGTTCCCGGGCACAGACAGAAGCGTTTCGTAAAACGATGCGGGCTTTGCTTGATCAGATAAAGGCAACTCACGGTGAGCAGTCGACGCTTCATGTTTTTCCGGCGATGCCCGTCTCTCTTGCGGTAGATTTTGGACGTGTTATCAACACCAAAGCCGACATGCGGATGATGATTTATGACGAAAATAAAAAAGCAGGCGGCTTCCGCTATGCGCTTTCCATCGGAGGCTCTCAAACATGAACAACAATCCCGCAAGCCCCGAGCTGCTACAGATTCTGCGTGACCTTGCAGACGAGCTAGATGTAAGTCCCTCAAAATATGAGGAAGCACAAAATCGCTACAATGCGGTTGGCGAGTGGCTGAATCAGGATCCTGGGTTACAGCGGCGCGGCGTCGTAATTTCCCCCCAAGGGTCATTCGCATTGGGCACGGTAATAAAACCGCTCTCGGACCAAGAATACGATGTGGATGCCGTCTGCAAAGTTAACTTTACAGAGAGGGAAATAACACAGAAACAGCTAAAGGATCTAATCGGGAGGAGACTTAAATCACATGGGACTTACTGCAAGATGCTCGATCCCGAAGACGGGCACCGGCGTTGCTGGAGACTTACCTACGCAGATGGCTCGCAATTTCATTTGGATATTTGCCCTGCAATACCAGATCAGTCGGCGCAACTTACCGCTGGCGTTCCTCTTGAACAGACTAGGCTAGCAATTTCTATAACGGACAAACAAACATGGGACAGACCGGGCGAATGGCCCAAAAGTAATCCAGGAGGCTATGTTCTATGGTTCAAGGATCGTATGCGAACGATCTTGAATGAGAGACTAGAAAAGCGAGCACTAGAAAAGCGAGCCAAGGTTGAAGAAATCAAGGATTATGAGGTTCGCACTCCACTTCAGCGGCTAATCCAATTATTAAAGCGTCATCGTGATATGAAATATGGCGACGACGAAGATCGCCCAATATCTATCATTATTACGACGCTTGCCGCCAAAGCGTATCAAAACGAACCAGACATTGCGGCGGCTCTTTTCAGTGTCGTTCCGGCGATGCGCGCCGGTATCGAAAAACGAATCGACGGGTGGTGGGTCCCTAACCCGGTTAATCCAAAGGAAAACTTCGCTGACAAGTGGGCAGAAACACCGCGAAAGGCTAATTTGTTTTTCGAATGGCTCGATGCCGTCGAAAAAGAACATAAGGCGCTATTAACATCGAAAGGATTTGAAAAAGCCGCCGAGTATTTGACTGAAGCTTACGGAGCCCGAGAGGCGAGCGGTGTAATGGCTAAATACGCTTCGCGAAATCAAGGCCAACTGGTCAAGTATGGCAGTTCATCGGCTTTGCTAAACGAATCGATAGCAGAGCTAACATCATTTAACCTACCGCAAAGACAACGACCCATTTGGCCAGTTGTGCAGCCTCAGGCTAATCAAGTAAATATCACTGCCCAATGGCGTAAGTCAGGAAACTGGAAGACCCTAAAAGACGGATATGTTGTGCGCGGAAGTGAATTACGATTCCAAGCTACTACTAATGTCCTCCCTCCATTTAAGGTTTATTGGCAGGTCGTGAACACGGGCAAAGACGCGCGCGTTCAAGATGATTTGCGTGGCGATATATTCTCTGATCGAGAACCAACATCCCTTAATCACACAGAGACCGCAAAATACAGAGGCAGGCATTGGATAGAGTGTTTTATCGTGAAAGGCGACCGCTGCGTCGCACGAAGTGGCGAGACTGTGGTAAATATTGCGTGACCCTCATGATCACCGAAGACCAACTCGAACAGCAGTGCCTTGGCTGGTTTCGCGACGGCGGTTGGGAAACGGTCTTCGGTCCCGACATCGCGCATGATGGCTCGGCGTCAGAGCGCGCGAATTATCGCGAGGTGGTGTTGGTCGGGCGGCTCACGCGTTCGCTGGCGCGGCTCAATCCCGGCGTGCCGGCGACGGTGATCGACGAGGCGGTGCAGCGGGTGCTCAAGCTCGACCATCCCATCCCCGAGCAGCGCAACCGTGATTTTCACCGCCTGCTCCGCTGGAAGATGTCAGCGACCAGCGTTTCCATTGATGCATCCCCATGATCCCGATCACTTCGCTCGCCGACCTGTCGTTGCTACGTGAATCCGTCGACCTCGAGTGCAAACTCGCCGCAGGTCGGGACGGTCAGGGTGCGTTGCCCGAAGATTTTTGGCCAACCTACAGCGCGTTTGCGAACACCGAAGGCGGCGTCGTGCTCTTGGGCGTGCGCGAGAAGCAAGGGGTATTCACGATCGAGGGCATTCCCAATGTCGCCAAAGTGCGGAAGGAGCTCTTCGACTCGCTCAATAATCGGCAAAAAGTCAGTGCCAACTTACTCGACGATTCTCTCGTCCGGGAAATCCTCGTGGAAGGTCGCACACTGCTGCTGGTCGATATTCCTCGCGCCACTCGCAAGCAGCGTCCCGTTCATCTCACCACCAATCCTTTCGCAGGTCATACGTTTCGCCGATTGAACGACGGTGACCGGGCCCTGCCGGACGACGAGGTGAAGCGAATGCTGGCCGAACAGGTCGAGGACAGCCGCGATGATCGCATCCTGCGCGGCTACGATTTCAATGATCTGTGCCTCGAGACCTTCCGTGCTTATCGGCAGGTCTTTGCCAATCGCGAACCGGCACACCCATGGAACGCCTTGGAGGATCTCGAATTTCTCCGCCAGATCGGAGGCTGGCGGAAGGATCGCGAGACCGGCGAGAGCGGACTGACGGTGGCAGGCCTGCTCATGTTCGGCTGGATGACCGCGATTCAGGAAGAGTTTCCCAATTACATGCTCGATTATCAGGAGCGGCCCGAAGCCAAAATCGAGCAACGCTGGGTCGACCGTCTCACCCTCGACGGAAAATGGTCCGGCAACCTCTACGATTTCTACCGGCGGGTATACCTGAAGCTGACCGGAGATCTGAAAGTGCCGTTCACCTTAGAAAAAGGGGAACGAAAAGATGAAACCCCGGTGCATGTGGCGTTGCGCGAGGCTCTGGCCAACGTCCTTGTGCACGCGGATTACTCCGACCGCGCTTCAGTCTTGGTGGTGAAGCGGCCGGATATGTTCGGATTCCGCAATCCGGGATTGATGCGCATCCCACCTGAAGTGGCGATCCGTGGCGGCGAGCACGACTGCCGGAACCGGACGCTTCACAAGATCTTCCGGCTGGTCGGTGTGGGTGAACAGGCAGGCTCGGGTGTGCCGAAGATTTACAACGGCTGGGCCACACAGCACTGGCGGGCACCTGCGCTCTACGAACGGGCCGAGCCCTACAACCAGACATTGTTGGAATTGCGAATGGTGGACCTGCTCCCGAAAGATCTCGTGGCGCGCCTGCGAACTGTTTTCGGAGCGCGCTTTGAGGCCTTGGAGCAAAACGAGCGACTTACCCTCGCTGCCGCGGCCTCGGAAAAAGTGGTTACGCACGCACGCGTCAGGGAAATGACCGGTCTGCATCCCTTTGATGCCACGCGATTACTTAGGGATTTAGTAGAAAACGGCTTCCTGGAATCGCACAACCCCGGGAGGGGGGCGGTTTACTGTCTGCCCGGAGCCGCCATTCCAACCCCTGAAGAAGTGTTCGGTGCCGGCTCCGAACCGTTGGCAAGCTCTGCAAATTTGCCGGCCAGCTCCCCGAATTTGGCCCACAGCTCCCCGAATTTGGGGGCGAGCTCCCCGAATTTGGCGGGAGAACGAGATGGCAATGGTTGCCTGATTGCCGACCAGTTGCCGCTGCCCGTCATCGACGACTTAAAACTCCTGGCTCCGTCGTTCCGGGAAGCCCTGGAGCAGCAAGCTTCAGAACCCCGCACAAAGCGTAAGGTGAGTCGCGAGGTTTTGGTATCCACGGTCGCCGCCTTGTGCACGGGGAGATTCGTTACGCTGCGCGCCTTGGCTGAGTTGGTAAACCGCAAGCCAGACACCCTCCGCGACCAATATCTCAGCAAGCTGGTGCGGGATAAAAGACTGTCCCTCGCATTTCCAACCACCCCCACCCACGAACGGCAGGCCTATTGCACCACAGCCTCGCTTACCAAATGAGCATCACCGAAGACCAACTCGAACAACAGTGCCTCGGCTGGTTCCGCGACGGCGGTTGGGAAACGGTCTTCGGTCCCGACATCGCGCACGATGGCTCTACACCCGAGCGCGCGAACTACCGCGAGGTGGTGTTGGTCGGGAGGCTTACGCGGTCGCTGGCGCGGCTCAATCTCGGCGTGCCGGCGGCGGTGATCGACGAGGCGGTGCAGCGGGTGCTCAAGCTCGACCACCCCATTCCCGAGCAGCGCAACCGCGATTTTCACCGCCTGCTGCTCGGTGGCCTCAAGGTGAGCTGGCGCGAGGGCGACGGCGTGAAGCACGAGGATCTGCGGCTGGTGGACTTTTCCCCGCTCGGCCTCGGCTCCAACGAGTTTCTCGTCGTCAATCAGTTCGCAATCAAGGGACCAAACAAGACGCGCCGGCCCGATCTGGTCGTATTCATCAACGGGCTCCCACTCGCCCTCATCGAGCTGAAGAACCTTGCCGACGAATCCGCCGATGTCTGGAAGGCCTACCAGCAGCTCCAGACCTACAAGGAGGAGATCCCCGACATTTTTAACTACAACGCCGCCTTGGTCGTGAGCGATGGCGTCACCGCCCGCGTCGGTTCGCTCACCGCCGATCAGGAACGGTTCCTCCCCTGGCGCACGATCAAGCACGAGGACGACAAGCCGCAGCTTGAGTTCGAGGCGGAGAAGATCGTGCGAGGCTTCTTCGACCGCGAACTGTTCCTCGACTACCTCAAGCACTTCATCCTCTTCGAGCAGGACGGCGACCGGATCATCAAAAAGATCGCCGGCTACCACCAATTCCACGCGGTGCGCGAAGCCGTGCGCGTGACGATCATCGCCGCGCAGGACACCGCGTCGCCCGACTCGCTCGAAGAACCGCGCGCCTCCTACGGCAAGGAAGTGGTGCCCGGCTCGCGCAAAGCTGGCGTCGTCTGGCACACGCAGGGCTCGGGCAAGAGCATCTCCATGGTCTGCTACGCCGGAAAACTCATCCAGCAGCCGGAGATGAAGAATCCGACGATCGTCGTGGTCACCGACCGCAACGACCTCGACGGCCAGCTCTACGAAACCTTTTGCGCCGCCCAGGAACTCCTGCGCCAGACGCCCGAGCAGGCTGAAAGCCGCGAAGAGCTCCGCGCCAAACTCGCCTCGCGCCAGGCGGGCGGAATCATTTTCACCACCATCCAAAAGTTCGCGCTTGATGACGGCGAAACAAGGCACCCTGCGCTCTGCACACGCAGCAATGTTGTCGTGATCAGCGACGAGGCGCACCGCTCGCAATACGGGCTCAAGGCGCGGCTGAATACGCAGACCGGCAAATACAGTTACGGCTTCGCCAAGCATCTCCGCGACGCCTTGCCCGAGGCCTCGTTCATCGGCTTCACCGGCACGCCCATCGAGAGCGACGACCGCGACACCCGCGCCGTTTTTGGCGACTACATCAGCATCTACGACATCGAGGACGCCAAGGAAGACGGCGCCACGGTCGGCATCTTTTACGAGAGCCGCCTCGCCAAGCTCGACGTTAACCGCGCCGAGATCGAGCAACTCAGCGCCAAGGTCGAGGAGATCGTGGACGAGGAGGACGAATCCCAGCGCGAGAAAACCAAGGGCCTCTGGTCCACCCTCGAAAAGCTCGTCGGCGCCAAGGAGCGCATCGAGGAGATCGCCGCCGATCTCGTGGCCCATTTCGAGACCCGCAACGCCACCATGCCCGGCAAGGCGATGGTCGTCGGCATGAGCCGCGACATCTGCGCCCGCCTCTACGCCGCCATCGTCGCGCTTCGCCCCGACTGGCATGACGCCGACATCGAGAAAGGCGCGATCAAGGTCGTGATGACCGGCAGCGCCTCCGACGACAAGGCGCTCCAGCCCCACGTCACCACCAAGCGCCAGAAGAAGCGTATCGAAAAACGCTTCAAGAACCCCGCCGACCCGCTGCGCCTCGTGATCGTGCGCGACATGTGGCTGACGGGCTTCGACGCCCCGTGCTGCCACACGATGTATGTCGATAAGCCGATGAAGGGCCACAACCTCATGCAGGCCATCGCCCGCGTGAACCGCGTCTT
>CAYSBR010000060.1:4886-11274 GCA_964429385.1 uncultured Opitutaceae bacterium | reverse complement strand
GGAGTGCGGTGCGTGCGAGGTCGGGGCCGGGTCCGACGTCGACGGGCTCGGGCTGCGTGGGCCGGCTGTCGGCGGCGAGGGTCTCGGATCTGCAGGCCCCGCAGTTGGCGGCGGGGTAGGACCGGTGGCCGTCGACGGGGCACCGGTCGTAGCGGGTGTCGTTGGCCTTGTCGCCGAACGCTGCAGCTGCGGCGGCCCACCAGGGTCCGAGTTCGTTCATGCGCTTCGGCGTCTTCGTCTTGGGGTCGACGGCGATGGCGGTGAGTGCGATGGCGACGTCGGCGTAGGAGCGGTGGGCGTGGTCTCGTGCGAGGAAGGTGCACAGGGACTTGATGGGCCACTCGGGCCGGAGCGCCGCGGCGGCAGCCGCGAGGCGTTCGATCTCGCGTTGTTCGAGCATCTTCATCAACTCCAATCCGTGTCGGTCTCGCGCGTTACGTGGGTGACGATTTGGACTTGGTTCCCATCTCCCAGAAGACCGAGGTGAGGTGATCGCATCGGTATGGGTACGGGTACGGGTACGGGGGATTCGCTAAGGGATCGCTTCCTCATCGCTTGGACCGATCGCTAAGCGATTCGCTGCACCACTCGCAGTCGTCGACAGTGAGGCCTCGCTTGACGTGCCAGCGCTCGTGGTTCCCGCGCTTCGCACCGCTCCTCTTGGCGTCCGCTGCGGCGCGTGCGGAGTCGCCGTCAGGGTTGCGCTCTTCCCATTCGTGGAAGCGCCACCCACCCTCGACCTGGTCCCAGAGTCCGACGTTGACGAGGGTCTGCGCCTCGGCGCGGGTGCCGTCGAGGTAGCCGAGCATGTCGGTGGGGATGACGCCGTCGGAGGGGTGTTCGGAGCACCAGGAGAGGGCGGTGGTCCAGAGTGCGCGCGCCCCCTTGGAGGAGCGACGCCACTTGATGTGCGAGTGCAGTCGGTCGTCGACCTTGCCCCACGCCATCTACGCCTCCTCGGATGGTGGGTTCGCGAGCTCGAGCACGGCTCGTGTCGGTGCGTGGCCGAGCGTGAGCTTGTGCCAGTGCCGGCCAGCGGCGTCGTCGACGTAGGTGCGGCCACAGCCGCAGGTGCGGGTCACGAGCGCCCCCGTCCGTCGAACCGCCCGGAGTCGAGTGCTTCCGCGAGGGTCATGCGCTCGTTGCCGAGGACGATGTAGTGGTCATCGAGGAGGTAATCGAGGTCGGTGTCGTCGATGGCCTTCGAGAGCGCGGCGATGGTGTCGACGAGTTCGGTCATGGCTCGGCGCAGGACGTTCCCGGTGGGCTCGCTGGTGGTGAGGATGAGCGCCTGGGTCTCGTTGAGGCGGCGGTTCACGTGCCCCTCGAAGCGGGCCTGGGTTCGCAGCCATGAGCGGTACTCGCGGTCGGCCTGCTTGTCTTCCGCGTCGGGGATCCTGGCTCGCCGCTGGGCTCGCAGGTCGGCCTTGAGTTCGCAGAGTGCGATGCGTGCCTGGCCGGGTGTGACGGCGGTGACGTAGGTGTTCCACGCCTCGTCGTCGCAGATCGTGTCGCCGTCCAGGATGGGCGCGTAGTGGTCGGTGGTGCTCATCGGGTCTCCGTAGGGGCGTTCCGGACGAGCGCGTCGAAGCGCGTACCTCCGGGGCGGTTGGGGTAGTGGGTGCCGTTCGCGGCCTCGGCAGCTGCGGCGGCGACTGTGACGGGGCGTCGGCGTGCGTCGGATCCGCGGGGCGGCTCGATGTACCACTTGCCCGCGCGGTTGTAGCGGACGATGGCGTGTCCGTCGCTCGTGAGGCCGTGGACCAGTCGGTCGTGCCAGGTCATGGGGTCACCTCGGTGAGTTCGAAGCGGAGGGTGTGGGTGCCGCGTGGTGCCTTGTCGGGCTCGCGTCGGTAGGTGGTGGCGATGACGTGGCGGGAGTCGTCGTCGGGCAGGATCCCGGCGTCGATGAACCCGTCTCGCGCGTGCTTGGCGACGGTCCCGGCGATGTTGTCGGGGTCGGCCCTGGTGTTCGTGGGGTAGCCGACCCAGACAGTGAGCTCCACGACCTGGTGCTTGCGTGCGCGCTGGGCGATCGCGGCGGACTTGCCGAGGAGGCGGACGGCGCGGATCTTCGCGTCCCACCGGTGATGTGAGCCGCGCAGGTCGTTCGACGTCCACCACAGGTCGCGGGGCAGGATGACTCGGATCGTGGTTCGGTCACTCATCTGACGATCCGGGTGTGATGCGCGCGAGGATGATGGTCAGGACGAACGCGGCGGCCGTGATGGCGAGCCACAGGGGCACGAGGGCCGGGTTCGTGGATCGCGCCCACCACAGGGCCGCAGTGGACAGGACCGTGACCGCGGCCATCACGGCGGGGGCGTGGCGGATCATGCGGCCACCGACTCTCCGGTGATGGACGCCACGACGGCGGCCATGAGGTCGCGTGCCGCCGGGGGCGTGACAGCGTTCCCGGCCGCCTTGACCTTGTCCCGGTTCGACGGGGCGCGGCCCTTGCGGGTCGGTACGTCCCACTGGTAGTCGCCGGGGAACGCCATGCCGGCGGCGACCTCGTGCGGGCGGAACATACGGAACAGGACCTCGGGGACCATGTCGCGTGCGGCGGCGAGGTCGGCCGCGGTGACGCGCGGTCGGGGCTGGGTGAGGAGCGACTGGTGCCCGGCCGCGGTGAGGGTTCGCAGCTCCTCGAACACAGGCGTGGTCATCTCGGCGCCGCCGGTGTTGTGGCGGTGCACGAGGGCGTGGTGGTTGCCGTTCGCGGTGATCGTGGAGAACGGGTCCGTGACGCGATGTGCGACGCCGGTGCCGTACATCTTGTCGATGAGCGGCACCTGCGCGAGCGCGGTCTCGAGGCGAGTCGTCTGGGTGCGCAGCGGCACGTCGAGGGTCTGCGCCTGCTTCCCATCGCGTGCTTCCACGGGGACGGCGAGTGCCTTCGTCTCCTGGGTGTGCAGGGTCCGCATGGGGTCGGACATCGGCCAGGCCCGGTAGTAGGCGCTGAGGCTCCCGTGCTGCGGGTGCTTCGGGTCCGCGGCGTCGTACTGGTTCCCCTGCGCCTCGATCTGGATGGGGCCCCAGTACCGGGCGATGCCGTGGGCGATGCGCTCCCGGGTCTTCGGCTTGAGGCGGTCCCCGATGCGCTCGCCAGGGATGGACCAGTCGATCGCGTCGGCGGCAGGCAGCCACGCGGGCTCGACGACGGTGCCGCACGCGGTGTGCGTGTAGAGGTAGGACTGGCGGTAGCGGCCGACGGTCTTGCCGTTCTTCCACGACTGGACGCCGCGGATCATCTCGTCGCACTTCGGGCAGTACGCGCGGGGTCGCAGGATCTGCTCGACGTCGATCGGCCGCTCGCCCTCGCGCCAGCACACGATGTAGATCCGGTCGCGTGACTGCGGCGCGGGGAGGCCGTGCGCCTGGGCGTGCATGCTGTTGAGGGACACGACGCGGAAGCGGTAGCCGAGGGCCGTGAGCTGGCGGCGCCACTCGTGCCACGCCATCCGGTACTGCTCCTGGGTGGCGATGTCGATGACGTTCTCGACGATCACGGCCCGGTACTGGTGGTGCTCGATGAATCGGAGGACGTCGAACATCAGCAGGCGGGAGCGGCTCGCGGCGTCGGACGAGAGGGGGTCCTCGAACAGGCCCTCCTCGATCGCGGGCTTCGGCTGCGAGCCGCCAGCCTGGGACCACTTCGTGCACTCCGGTGACGCCCAGAGGATGTCGGTCTTCGGGAAGTAGCGGGGGTCTTCCTTGTGGAGGTCGACCTCGGCGTGGTCGGTCTGCTGGTGGTTCGCGTTGTGCACGTCCACGGCCCATGACCAGTGGTTGGCGGCGATGCGGACCTCGACGCCGGGAACCTGGACCATGCCGGTCGAGGAGCCGCCCGCGCCGGCGAAAAGGTCCGTGACGGTGAGCGCGCTCATGCAGCACCTGCCTGGGTGAGGTCCCGGCGCCTGGCCGCGGTGACGAGTGGGACGTCGTGGTACTGCTCGACGATCCGGGGCAGGAGTCGCTCAGCCTCGGCGATGACGTCGGCCTGCTGCTGGCGGCCGTGCTCGGCGTGCGGGCGGCACAGGCCCCGGCCGATGGACTTTCGGTTGCATCCCTCGACGGTGCAGGGGCCGCGGCGGGCGCGGACCTTCTTCTGCTCGGCGGCCTTCGCGGCCCGGCAGTGCGTGCAGGCGTCTTCCCCGAGGTCGCGGTGGCGGCGGTAGCCCTGGTCGGTGCCGCACGATGGACGGTTGGTGGCCATCTGGTGGTGCCGGTAGCAGCGTCCGGCGGTGTGTGCGACCCGGTTGCAGCTGGGTACAGTGCAGGGCTTGGTCTCGCGCGGGGCGTGCGTGGTGCTAGTTCCTCGACGTCCCGCGCGACGGGCGCGGATCATGGGGAGGCGCTCGTCCTCGGTCACGCCGCCCCAGACTCCGTGCTGCTCGCCGTTCTCGATGGCGTACTCGAGGCAGCGGGCGGCGAGGGGGCAGTCGGCGCAGATGCGCTGGGCCATCCGCACGCGGTCGCGCTTGGCCTTCCCGGTCTCTCCCTCGGGGTGGAAGAACGGGTCGTCGTCCTCGCCGATGCCGGGGTTGTAGCAGGGTGCGCCTGCCCGCCAGTCGTCGGTCCGGTCGAGGGTGTCGGGCGACGGTCGCGTGAGGCCGAGTGTGTTCTGCCAGGTGCTCATGGCTGCACCTCGGCGTCAGTGTCGGCCTGCGCGGCGACGTCGGCCTTGATCGCGTCGATGACGGCGGACGCCTCGGTGGCGGCGAGTTCCTTCGTGGAGGCGACGATGCGGCCGATGGTCTGCGAGATGTAGGACAGGCCGTCCTCGCGGTCGGTGATGCCGAGGTCGCGCAGGGACGCGTGCAGGGCCTTGAGCTGTCCGGGGGTGATCGCGCCGGGTTCGGGCTCGACCTCCGCCTCGACGACGTCCTCGGTGGGCTGCTCGGGGTGCAGGGCGCCGAGGACGGCGGCCTTCCCGGCGGCGGGCTTCGACTCCACCGGTCGCTGCTCCGCGAGCTCGTCCGGCGTGTACGCCACGCCGTACAGGGCCTCGGGGCAGGCGAGTCGTGCGACGGCGGTGATCGCTCGCCACTGCAGCATCGTGCCGGGCTGCTTCTTGTAGTTGTCGTTCGTGGCGAGGCCCATGCTGCGCGCCCAGGCGAGGTCGCGCGTGACGGTGAACTCGTAGTCGGGGTCGTCGGCGCGAACGATGGTCGCGGTGCAGGACTGCTCGTCGCCCTGGACGCGGAGCCGGTGCCCGGCCTTGCGGACGTTCGCGGCGATGAGTTCGGCACCGGCGGACGGCTTCCCCTTGATGACGCTGATCCGGTAGAGCGACTCGGCGGGGGAGAGGCCCATGCTGGCGCCGAGGCCGACGGCGATGATGACGTTGGCGGGGTTGTTGCGGTAGATGTCGGGGAGGATCGACTGGCCCTGCCCGGAAGTGGCGAGCTTGGCGAACTCGATCTGGGCGGCGAGGTCGGTGGAGGGCTGCTGCTGGTGCTGGACGAGTTCGGTCACGATGCGTTCTCCATGAGGTTGAGGTCGTCGGCCTTGGCAGTGGCGACGAGGGAGACGCCGTAGCGCGAGGGCTGGCGGCGGGCGATGCGGATGCCGTCGGCGGTGACGTACTGGGCGTCGCGGGCGGCGTTCAGGATGCGGGCGCGTGCGGCGCGCTCGGCGGCCTGGGCGGTGTCGAGGTCGCGCTTGGCGGTGAGCCAGGCGTGGGCGTCGGCGGCGGTGACTACGGCGCGCTCGCCCTTCGCGATCTCGGGGTGCTCCCGGCGCAGGGTCGCGATCGTGGAGACGTGGTCGTCGAGTGCCGGGGGCTCGTCCTGCGACAGGGAGTCGTAGAACGCCCGGCACCGGCGGATCAGGTCGTCGATCACGGCGTCGTCGCGTTCGATGACGTACTCGGTGAGGGCGAGGAACGGTCCGAGGACGGCGAACACGACGCGCTGCACGGGTGGGTAGCAGGCCATCTGCCAGAGGGCCTGCGCGTAGTAGTGCGCGGGGATCTGGTCGGTGCCGGGCTCGCCCCACTCGTCGGCGTTGGAGGTCGTCTTGACCTCGAGCGCGGTCATGTCTTCGTTCCCGTGGTAGAGGGAGTCGAGGGTGGCGATCGCCCAGTCCTCCATGCGGGCGGAGTACTGCCGTCCGGCGGGGTCCATCTCGGGGTGCCTGGACTCCCACCAGTCGATGACGCCGTTCTCGAGGAAGTTCCCGCGCTGCATGGCGTCGCTATCGCGCACCTCGCGTGGCGCTCGGCCGGACATGGTCATCCAGATCGAGTAGGGCGACTCCCAGGGCGAGATTCCGAGGATCGCGGCGACCTTGCTGGCGGAGACGAGGCTGGTCCACTCTGGCGACCCGGGTGCTGGCGCGGTCATCGGCCCTCTCGCTTCCTTCGCTTGCTGACGCGGTCGGA
>CAYSBR010000060.1:0-4786 GCA_964429385.1 uncultured Opitutaceae bacterium | reverse complement strand
GTGCTCACGGTGTGCCTCCGGTGGCGGTTCGTGCGGTGTGGAGGATGGCGAGTGCGTGTCGCTTGTCCTCGGGGTCGGGGTTCGGCTGCGCGAGGGTTCTCTTGGCGGCCTCGTAGTCGAGGACTTGGTCGAGGTGGGTGTCGCGGCAGTCGGGGTTGTGGCAGGTGCGGAGTGACCGGTGTTCGGCGGCGATCGCGCGGTCGAGGTCGTCGGTGGCGGTCATGCGTCCTCCCAGGGCCCGGTGTAGACGGGGCGCCGGCGGATCACGTAGCGCTCGGGCTTGAGGCCTCGGAGTCTCGGGTCGGCTGCCTCGCGGACTCGCACGGGGCCGCCGACCTGGTGGCCGTTCGACCGCTTGAAGAGCGCGTACTCGACGTGCTCGAGAGTCATGCCCGCCTCGACGAGACCCTTCGCGAGCAGGTCTCGTTCCGAGAAGATGAGCGCCCGTCGTTCGCCGCCGTCCCGCACGCACTCGATGCCGACTAGGGCGTTGTGGATGCGGGCCCGGGTCTCGCGTTGGGCGCTCATCGGTGGGGCCTCTCGTCGAGCTGGCGGATGATGGCGTCGCGGCGGTCGACGGCGTCGCCGAGGATGCCGTGCGCCTGCCACCACTCGGGCGTGTCGAACTCCTCGACGCGGCGGAAGGTCTCAGCGGCGGCGAGGACCTCGTCGTCGGCGCGCGCGAGGTCGGTGAGCAGGTCGCCCTCGGTCGTGGCGGTCATGGCCGGGCCCCGATGACGCGGTCGTAGATCGCCATGGCCCAGCGCGCGTCGCCCATCGCGGTGTGACGCTCGTCGGTCGGGGGCTCGACACCGATCGCGCGGGACAGGTCGTCGGAGTTCCACGGCAGGCCCGGCATCGCCAGCCCGGCATCGAAGTCACCCCGCGACGCGCGACCGGCGATGTAGCCGACGGCGAGGTTCTCGACGTCGATCAGGTGGTAGTGCCACGGGTCGCGGGTGTGCGCACCGATCTCCGACCGCAGCAGACGCGAGATGTGCTCCGTGTCGAAGTTCGGGACAGCCCCGACGACGTGGGCGCGGTCACCGTCCTCTGTCGGGTAGAGGAACTCGAAGATGCGGTGCGCTGCCTGGTTCCGGCTCATCGACTGGTTGTGGCCGGGGAAGCGTGCGAGGTGGTCCTCGCGGAACGACTCGGGCAGGTCCCGGCACTTCTTCCAGTCGTGGTCGATGAACAGGTGCAGCTCGGTCTCGGTGCCGTCGGGGTCGCGTCGGATGCCGGCGAGCTCCCAGATGTCGTCGTCGAGCGTCAGGCCCGTGGTCTCCGTGTCGAGGAAGACGAGGGGTGCGGTCACTGGTTCCTCCTGCTGTGTGCTGCGACGGCGGCCATGTACTCGGCCTGCGTCGGGATGCTCGGGTGGTTGATGGGGTCGGGGGTGTTGTCGCCCCACTGAGGTCCGGCCGGGCGCACGGTGCGGTGCTCGCGGCGACGTGGCGGCTCGGGGTCAGCGAGGCGGACCGTGTCGGCCGCGTACTGGCGGGCGAGGTCGAGCTCGGACCGGTCACGGTCCTCCATGCGCTGGTCGTGCAGGGGGTCGTCGCTGCGGCTCACGGCTGCTCACTGACGTCGTCCATGCGCCCGCAGTCGCACCCGCGCTCCGTGATCGCCCAGGAGCCGCCCTCACGCCCGAACGCGAACGCGGGGGCCATGACGGCGTGCTTGCGGCGACCGCACTGGCAGCGCTCGTCCAGCTCGATGCGGCGGGCGGTCACGGTCGCACCGCCCACGCGTTCTCCTCGACCGCCTCGGACAGCGCCTCGTAGTCGGAGCCGTAGGGGTCGAGCGCGCCGTCGGCCTCGATGTACGCGACTGCGGCCCGGGCGATGACCTCGAACGCACGCGCCCGTGCCATCTCGCGCTCGACCATCGCGCCAGCGCCGGGGCCGATCCGGTCGAGCAGGGGCGCGAACGTCGCGAGACCGGCCTGTGACGACCCGGCGTAGGCGCGTGCGTGCTTCGGCGGGGTGACTGGCATGCCGTCGGTGAACACGACGTCCGGGGGGACCTCGCCCGTGATCTCGATGATCGCGACGCCGTCCGGGATGTCAGCAGGGTCGACCGGGGGAGGGCCGCCGAAGAAGTCACGCGACGGTGGGCGCCAACCCTCCTCGGGCGACAGGGGCGGGCGGGACGGGATCGCGTCAGACATCGGACTCGCCGCCGATGCTCTGCGCCTCAGCGTCGAGGATGGCCCAGAAGTCGGCACCCATGGCACGGGCGCACAGGACGTCCAGCATGTCCTCGTACAGTTCGGCGTCGACCTTGCCGTCGTGCGCGAGTAGGGCGAGCTCTTCCGTGGACAGCAGCGGCGCCATGACCGCGCGCTGGCCGGCGAGCTTCTCCGCGACGAGGCCGTCGTAGATCGGGGTGACGTCGCGGACGGCGGTCGGCTCCCCGGTCAGGTCGACCGTGCCGCGAACGTCCATCCGATCCATGCGGGAGTAGGTCGGGTCCGGGTCGTCGCCGATGATCGAGTCGACGACCGCGGCGCGGTAGTACGCCAGCCGCTCGTGCAGGCGGCGGAACGGGTTCTTCATGGTCAGGACTCCTTCGCCTTGGACACGGGCAGCGACTCGACCCACTCGAGGAGGTCGCTGCGGAGGATCAGCGGCTTGCGGCCGAGGTAGCGGGGCGTGAGGTCGCCCTTCGCGATGGCGCGCTGGATCTCGCGCACGGACGGGCCGGTGGCCGCGGACGCGCCCTCTAGGTCGTAGGACACGGGCGTGATCTCGCTCATGACGCCTCCTCGGTGTCGAGCTCGCCCTGGTCGGTGGTCTTCGTCAGGGCCTTGGCGAGTGCCTGGATGCCCTTGGCGGTGACCCGCACCTGCGGGGTGTCCAGGACCTTCTCGCCGGTCTCGGGGTGGTAGTGCCACTGCGCCTTCTCCGCGAGGACCTGCTGGTCGATGCGGGTCTGGTAGGCGCGGGGTTTGTTGCCGGCGTCGCGGTAGAGCCACCGGTTGGCCTGCATCCAGTCGCGCAGGCGCTTCTCGCCGGTGAGGATCGCGTGGTCGCGGCTCAGGATCTTCGCGGCCTCGTTCACGGAGTAGTCGCCCGTGGTGGACAGGAACGCGTCGAATGCCTCCGCGCGCGGGGTGAGCTCGAGGACCTGCGCCTTGTGCTGCTCGAGCGTGGCCTGCGCCTCGATGAGGGCCGCGGCCATGAGCTGCGGGCCGGTCAACGTGATCGGCGCGCCAAGTCGCTGCGCCATGTCGAAGAACGCCTTGACGAGCGCAACCTTGAAGGCCACGACCGCGTCGGTGTTGCGCATGAGCGCGAGGACGAGGGTGGCCTGCTGCTCGTTGAGGAGGGCGACGCGCGTCCCCTTGGCGAACCCACCCTGGGGGAGCGGGGCGCCCTTCCGCATTCCAAATGCGGAAGGGCCGAGCTGGCCCAGCGCGTCCTCGTGCGTCGCGACGAGCTGGAGCACGGCGCGGTGCTCCACGCCGGCGCCGGTGGCGATGGTCTCCGAGGTGACGACGAGGTCACCAGTGGCGGTGCGCTCAATGGCGGGCATGAGATCGGTCACTTGCCCGCCTCCGCCCGGCAATCGGCGGCGAGGTCGGCGTAGTTGCTGGCCTCGACCTTCTCCGTGATGGCCTCGATCTCGGTGGTGGCGGTGGCGATCTCGCTCGTCGCCTGGTCGAGCCCGTCGGCGTCCCACTCGTAGGCGGCCGTGATGGCGTCGACCATGGTGTTGCCCATGACGTCGGCGTTGATGTTCGTGACGTCGGCGGAGAGGCTGGCGAGGTACTCGGCCTCGTCGAGCGCGTCGATGCAGACCTGCGGGGTGGTGGGCTCGGGACCCGCGTTTGCGGTGTCGGTGGCGCACCCGGTCGCGATGCCGGCGAGGAGCGCGGCGAGCGCGAGGGGAAGGGCAATCTTGAGCTTCACAGGTAGACTCCTGTCTTGTTGGTGGTGCCCCGGGTCGGCTTGGCGGTTGAGACCGGGGCGCTGCTGTGTCTGGTGTCAGGCGGCCGTCGAGGAGGACGCGCGCTCGGCCCGCAAGACGAGCTCCACGACACTGACCCCGATGACGCCCGCGATGGCCGCCACCTCGGCGAAGGTGAACGAGGTGCGTCCGGTGAGTCGGCGGCTGAGAGTGACCAGCGGGATGCCGGTCTTCGCGGCAACGCTGCGCTGGGACTCCCCGGCCGACTTGATCGCTGCCCCGACGACCTGCGAGAGGTGGTGGGAGATCACTTCCGGTGTGTCCATGCGGATGACTGTAGTACCCATGCGGGACATGTGCAAGCACCAATCTGTGTCTGTTCGGATTGCTTCTGTCGCCATACTGAGGTTAGGGTGTTCCACGTGGCTACATCACAGGTGGACCCCGACCGATGGGGTAGCGCAGTCGCGGAGACGATCCGCGCTGAACGCGCTGCCGCGAAGTTGTCGCAGGCTGAGGTCTCGCGGCGATCGGGCATCCCTCGCCCCACGTACCTCCGGTACGAGAGCGGGGAGAGGAACCCGACGTTTGCTCAGCTAGCGGCGATTGCCACGGCGATCGGCATGCCTCTTAGCACCTTTACTAAGAGGGTCACCGAGCGCGCCGAGGGAAGGTAGCGGTAGTAGCGACACAGGAGGCCCCCGGCTCGCGATGAGCCGGGGGCCTCCCTGCGCATCGTTATCCATGGCCGAACGATGCCAGGGGCTACTGACTCGTCGCGAGTCGGGGGTACGAGAGCCGGGGTTATCAGGGCTCGAGCTGCGGCACGACGAGCGCCCCGAGACGAGCCATGGCGTCGGCCATCTCCGGACCG
>CAYSBR010000059.1:0-12179 GCA_964429385.1 uncultured Opitutaceae bacterium | reverse complement strand
CCCGGACGCTTCTCCATCCGCGACGGCGTGGTCTGGGGACCGACCATCGGCGCGCCCTCGACGGTCGCCCGGCTCACGGACATGGAGGTGGAGCCGTTCATGATTTCCTCCTCGCTGCTCTGCGTCTGCGCCCAGCGCCTCATGCGCCGCGTGTGCAAGACCTGCCGCAAGCCCTATGAGCCCCAGGGACGGGAAAAGGCGGTGCTGGAGAAAGCCATCGGCTGGAGCGGCACCATCTACCGGCACTCGCCCAAAGGCTGCCCCAAGTGCGGCGGCAGCGGCTACAAGGGCCGCATCGGCATTCATGAACTGATGCTGACGAATGAGGAGCTGATTGATGCCATCAACAAAGGCGCGGAGACCGCCGAGCTGAAGCGCATCGCCATGCGCAACGGCATGAAGACCCTCCATCAGGACAGCCTCATCAAGGTGAAGGAGGGGATCACCACTCTCGAAGAAGCCATCGCCACCGCCCCGCCGGACATCTGAGCGGGATGATGGCGGGCGCACGTCACGCTTGCCTGACTCGGGACTTCCGGCCAATGCCTGTGACTCACCCATGTCACGTCCGATCCTGACGCTTGTCGCTGTCCTCCTCCTGGTCACTGCCTGTGCGAAGAAGTCGCCGGCTCCTGAAATCACCGCGTTGCAACGCAAGGAGGCGGCCAATCTGGTGAGCGAAGCGCAGTTTGCGATTACGCTGCGCAATCTGCCCGAGGCGGAGCAATTGCTGGCCAAGGCGGCGGCGCTTTGCCCGGACAACGGTGGCTACTGGCTCGACCTCGGGTCGATCCGCCGCCGGCAGGATAAACGCGACAGCGCCCGCCAGGCTTACACCGAGGCGGCCAAGGCGTATGCCGCCGCCTACAAGGCCGACGGAAAGAATCCGCAGCCGCTTCTCCAGCAGATCTATGTTGAATCGTTGCTGGGCAACACCAAGGCCGCGCAAGCCTTGCTCAAGCAGGCCCGGACGGCGCATCCGGATCATCCTTCGGTGAAAAACCTGACCCCGGAGAATTTCGAGAAGGTGCTGGCCGATCCGAATTTCAAGGCGCTGGCCCTTTAAGGGGCTCCGGACACTTTTTGCCGGAAAGTTTTCAGTCTCTCAAACCAGCCACAGATTTCGCGGACATCTCAGATAGACTCTGCCAGTCCTGTCCGGGTTTATTGTGTCACTCAGTGGCCAGGATATTTTTCTTTGCATGAGCACCTACTGGACCGAGTTCCTGACCATTGCCGTGGCGCATTTGCTGGCGGTGGCAAGCCCGGGACCGGATTTCGCCATCGTGCTTCGCCAGAGCCTGTCCCATGGACGGCGGACCGCCATCTGGACAAGCATCGGTATCGGCTGCGGGATATCCCTGCATGTGGGATATTCCATTCTCGGAATCAGTCTGCTGCTGAAAGGATCGGCGGTGGCCTTCATGGTATTGCAATGCGCCGGGGCGGCGTATCTCGCGTGGCTGGGAGTGCAGGCGCTGCGCAGCCGGCCGCGCCCGGCGGAAACTGGCGCCGATCCGGGGAGGTTGCGCGAGGTGGGGGACCGTGCGGCCTTTGCGACGGGGTTTCTGACCAATGCGCTCAACCCCAAGGCCACATTATTTTTTCTCGCGCTCTTTCCCGTGGCGGTGAGCGCGGATACGCCGAAGCTTGTGCAAGCCGGTTACGGACTTTGGATCATCCTGACCACCATGGGGTGGTTCACGCTGGTTTCCCTGCTGTTCACCCGGCCGGCGGTCCGCGACCGTTTCCTGCGTCATGGCCACTGGATCGATCGCCTGCTCGGCGTGGTCTTCCTCGGCTTCGCCGTCAGCCTGCTGTTCGCGAACCTGCGTTGATTAACCCGGCGTGCTGAGTCCGGTCTGATGTCGGATCAGGCGGGGCGGGGGAGGTGGCCTTTGGCCACGGCGTCGTCGATCATCCGCACGGCATAGGCCCAGAGGGTTTGGGAGCCGTCGGCGACGTGGGCGTTGCGGGCGAGGACCTTGTCCTGCGTGACTCCGTGTTTCCGCCAGGCGTGACCTTCGGTGAGCACGTTGAGCAGCATGGGGTGGAAGCGGTCGCAGGCGGCGGCGAAGCGCGCCTCGGGCGTTTCCTTGGCTTCGAACTCATCCCACAGTGCGCGGAACTCGGCGGTCTGGTCGGCCGGGAGCAGGCCGAAGATGCGGTCGGCGGCGCGGGCTTCGCGCTCATGCTGGTCGGCGAGGTTGACCGTGTCGTAGGCGAAGGTGTCGCCGGCATCGATCTCCACCAGATCGTGGATGAGCACCATTTTCAGGATGCGCAGCACATCGAGGGGCTGATGATTGGAGTGCTCGGCGAGGGTGATGACCATGAGCGCGAAATGCCACGAATGCTCGGCGCTGTTTTCCGAGCGCCGGCTCTGCGTCACGAGGGTCTGGCGAAAGATCTCCTTCAACTTGTCGGCCTCGATGATGAAGCGCAGCTGCTGTTCGAGGCGGTCGGCGGGGGATGACATGGCCGGAGGAAAAGCCCTGCGCTGTCGCCGGGCAATCCCGCTCTCCGATGAACCGCGCTTGCCGCCGCGGGGGGAACGCACTCACTGCTCCCATGCTCAGGCTGTTCCTGTCTGTCGTTGCACCCTTTATGGTTCTGTCCTTCTGCCTTGCGTCTGCGGCGCCCGCCGGGCCCTGGCCATATCCGCCGGCTGCGCGCGGGGAGGTCGTGGAAGCGTATCATGGGGTGCCGGTGGCCGATCCCTATCGCTGGCTGGAGGATCTGGACTCTCCTGCGACCCAGGCCTGGGTGGAGGCGCAGTCCCGGCTGACGGAATCGGTGCTGTCGCAACTGCCCCAGCGGGAGCTGTTGCGCGAACGGCTGATCCGGCTTTGGAATTACCCGCGTTTCGGTCTGCCTTGGAAGACAGGTGGGCATTATTTCTTCACGAAGAACGACGGGTTGCAGAACCAGTCCGTGCTTTATGTGCAGGATACTCTCTCGGCCGAGCCGCGGGTGGCGCTGGATCCGAATGCGTTTTCGGCGGCCGGCACGGTGGCGCTGACTGCCCTGGCGGTCTCCCCGGACGGGCAGTGGCTGGCTTACGGCACGACGACGGCGGGCTCCGATTGGAATGAATTCCGGGTGCGTAATCTCATGACGGGAGAGGAGACGGAGGATCTTATCCGGTGGGTGAAATTCTCCGGCCTGGCCTGGACCAAGGACAGTCGGGGCTTCTTTTATTCGCGTTATCCCGAGCCGCCGAGCGAGGCGGGGAACGCTCGGACTTTCAGCGGGCTGGCTTATCAGAAAGTCTATTACCACCGGCTGGGCACGCCGCAGGCGGAGGATGTGCTGATCGCGGAAGCGCCGGATAATCCGCACTGGTTTTTGCAGGCCGGTGTGACGGAGGACGGTCGCTATGCGGTGCTCACCCTTCGGCGCGGCAGCTCGGGTGAAAACCTTCTGCGCTGCATTGATCTGGGCGATCCGTTGAAGCCGGAGGTGCGCAACCCCATCCGGGATCTGGTGGGTGAATGGCGGGCCCAGCATGCGGTGATCGGTCATGTGGATGGGATATTTTACGTGGAGACGACGCTGGATGCCGCACGCAAGCGAATCGTGGCCATTGATCCGGCGAAGCCCGCGCCCGAGCACTGGCGGACGGTCGTTCCCGAGTCCGACGAAGTGATTGATTCCTCCGGGATTGTCGGCGGCCGGCTGGTGGTTCGTTCGATGCGGGATGCCAGCAGCCGCCTGCGCATTCACGGGCTGGACGGGGCGCTGTTGCGCGAGGTGCCGCTCCCGGGGCTGGGTTCGGTTTCAGGATTCCGGGGGCGGGCGGATGAGGCGGAGTTGTTTTACGAGTTCAGCTCCTTCACGACCCCGGGCGTGATTTTTCGCCATGATCTGGATTCGGGGGAGAGTCATGCGTTCAAGCTGGCGGAGGGGATGTTCGACCCGGCCGCCTACGTAACGACGCAGGTTTTCTATACCTCAAAGGATGGCACGCGCGTGCCGATGTTCATCACGCACAAGCGGGGGCTGACGCTTGATGGCACGGCCCCGACGCTGTTGCATGCCTATGGTGGCTTCAACCTGGCCCAGCGGCCGGCATTCTCGGTATTCAACCACGCTTGGTTGGAAATGGGCGGGGTCTATGCGCTGGCCAATGTGCGGGGCGGGGGCGAATACGGGCGGGAGTGGCATCAGGCGGGGACGCGGGAGCGGAAGCAGACGGTTTTCGATGACTACATCGCGGCGGCGGAGTGGCTGTGCGCGCAGGGCTACACCGCACCGGCCCGGCTGGTGCTGAGCGGGCGCAGCAACGGCGGCCTGCTCGTGGGGGCGGTGCTCAACCAGCGCCCGGATCTTGCGCGGGTGGCGTTTCCCGCGGTCGGGGTGATGGACATGCTGCGCTTCCACCGCTTCACGGTGGGGCATTCATGGACGGGGGATTACGGCTCGAGCGATGAGGCGGAGGGGTTCAGGTATCTCTACGCGTATTCCCCGGTGCATAACGTGCGGGCGGGAGTCGCCTATCCGGCGGTGCTGGTCACGACCGCGGATCACGACGATCGCGTGCATCCGGGACATTCCTTCAAATACACGGCCCAGTTACAGGCCGTCGCGGCCAATGGCCCCGGCTCGCTGCCGGTGCTGGTGCGCATCGAGCGCCAGGCCGGGCATGGCGCGGGCAAGCCCACCGCGAAGCAGATTGAGGAGGCGGCGGACAAGCTCGCGTTTGCCGCTTATTTCCTCGGCCTGGCGGTGGAATAGCGGTTCGGAGGGGAAGCGTGTCATAACTTCGGCACGCCGGGTGACGTGCCGTTTGTTTATTTGCGTTTTGAGACGGCGATGGCTTCGCTCGTGAGCCATTTTTGCCCATGAAAGTCCTCGTTGCTGACAAGATATCTGTGAAAGGTGTGGAGTATTTGCGCCGCCAACCCGGCCTGACGGTGGTGGAAGCCTACGGTTCCAGTCCGGAGCAGGTGCTGTCACTGGTCGGCGACGTCGAGGCCATCGTGGTGCGGAGCGAGACGAAGATCACCGCCGCCGTGATCGCGGCGGCGCCCAAGCTCAAGGTGGTGGGCCGGGCCGGTGTCGGCGTGGACAATGTCGATGTCGAGGCCGCGACCGATCGCGGCGTCATCGTGATGAACACGCCCTCGGGCAACACGATCGCGACGGCGGAGCTGACTTTCACCCACATCCTGTGCGGGGCGCGCCCTGTGCCGCAGGCCGCCGCTTCGATGCGGGCGGGCAAGTGGGACCGGAAGGGCTTTTCCGGCATCGAACTCTTCCGCAAGACCCTCGGTGTTGTCGGCCTCGGCCGCATCGGCGGCGAAGTGGCGAAGCGCGCGCAGGCCTTTGGCATGCGGGTGGTGGCCTATGATCCCTATCTGGCGCCGAGCCGGGCCAAGGCGATGCAGGTGGAGGCGATGACTCTCGACGAACTGCTGGCGGCGAGCGACTACATCACTGTGCACATGCCGATGACCGAGGCGACGCATCATATGATTGATGAGGCGGCATTGGCCAAGTGCCGGCCGGGTGTCCGCCTGTTCAACTGCGCGCGCGGCGGCATTATCAAGGAAAGCGCGCTTATTGCCGCGCTCAAGTCCGGGCATGTCGCCGCGGCGGGGTTGGATGTTTTTGAGGAAGAGCCGCTGGCGGCCGACAGCGAGCTGCGCACGCTGCCCACGGTTTCGCTGACGCCGCACCTTGGCGCCTCGACCGCCGAGGCGCAGGAGAGCGTGGGCATCGAGATCGCCGAGCAGGTGGCCGATGTGCTCAAGGGCGGGGCGATTCGCAACGCGGTCAACATGCCTTCCATTGATGCCGCCGCGGTCAAGGTCCTCGGTCCCTATCTCGACCTCGGGCAGAAGCTCGGCTCGCTGGTGCAGCAGATCGGACCGTCGCAGATCGCCACGTTGCGCGTCACCTACTGGGGGAAGGTTGTCGATCTGGACGCCAACTCCGTCACCCGTGCGATCCAGCGCGGTTTTCTGCGCCGCATCAGCGGGGACTCCGTCAATTTTGTGAATGCGCCGGTCCTCCTCCAGCGTCTGGGCGTGAAGATGGAGGTGATCAAGTCCACCGATGATGTGGATTACACCGAGCTCATCGCCGTCGAGGCGATCACGCCGGAGGGTGCCGTGCACACGGCCAAGGGCACGCTCATCAGCAAGGCGGCCAAGCCCCGGGTGGTGGAGATCAACAACCGCGAGGTCGAGGTCGAGGCGCACGGCAAGCTGCTCGTCATTGAGAACCATGACGAGCCGGGCATGATCGGTTATGTCGGCACGCTGCTGGGCAGGGATGGCGTCAATATCGCCAACATGTCGCTCAGCCGGCAGGAGCCGGGCCAGACCGCGCTCATGGTCATCAATCTCGACAACGAGCCCAGCGAGGCGGCGCGGCGCGAATTGAAGTCGCATCGGGCCATCAAGCTTGCGAAGTTCATCCAGCTTTAACCCCGCCGCATGATCGTTCCCTTCCTTCTCGTCGCCGCCATCGGTTATCTGCTGGGTTCGCTGCCCGTGGGTTACCTCGTGGCGCGTGCGAAAGGGGTGAATATTTTCGAGGCCGGCAGCCGCAGCCCCGGGGCGACCAATGTGCGACGGGTTCTTGGCCGGGGTCCGGGCAACCTCGTCTTCGCCCTTGATGTGCTCAAGGGCGCGGTTGCCTCGGCCTGGGCGTTGCTGGCGCACACGGAGTCCGGCTTTTACTGCGACATTCCGGAGTGGAAGCTGGATTTTCAGGTCAGCGGTGACGTCTGGACGCACCTCGGCGTGGCCGGCCTGCTGGGTGCGCTGCTCGGTCACAGCTATTCCTGCTTCACCGGCTTCAAGGGCGGCAAGGGCGTGGCGACAGGCGCCGGCGGCCTGCTGGTCATCATCCCGGTGAGCGCGCTCATCGGGGCGGTCGTCTGGATCGTCGTCTTCTTTTCCACCCGTTATGTTTCCCTGGCCTCGATCCTGGCGGCGGCGGTGCTGCCCTTCGCGGTCTGGTTCCGCGAGGGACCGTTGCTGGTCGTGCTGATCACCGCGCTCATCGGCCTGTTCGTGATCGCGCGCCATGGAGAAAACATCAAACGGCTGCTGAACGGCACCGAAAACCGCTTTGTGAAAAAGCCCAAGGAGAAACCCAAGGCATGAGTACTCCCGTCGTCATCAAGATCGGTCTGTGCGGATTCGGCACGGTCGGGCAGGGCGTGGTGAAACACCTCGCCGGCGTGCAGGCGGCCCTGCGGGCCCGGCATGGCGTGCGCCTGGAAGTGCAACGCGTGGCGGTGCGCGACGCCCGCAAGGCGCGCGGCGTGAAGCTGCCCGCTGGCCGGCTGACGACCGATGCGATGGCCGTGGCGACGGATCCCGGGATCCGGATCGTCTGCGAGCTGATGGGCGGCACCGGGCTGGCCCGGAAAGTCACGCTGGCGGCGTTGCGCGCGGGCAAGACCGTGGTCTCCGCGAACAAGGCGCTCATCTGCGAGCACGGGGCGGAGATTTTTGCGACGGCGCGCCGGCATGGCGGCCATTTTCTTTTCGAGGCCAGCGTCGCGGGCGGCATCCCCATCATCAAGGCTCTGCGCGAAGGCCTGGTGGCGAACCGTTTCTCCCGCATCTACGGTATCCTCAACGGCACCTGCAATTACATCCTCACCCAGATGGAGGAGCAGGATGCGCCCTATGCCAGCGTGCTGGCGGAAGCGAAGCGCCTCGGCTACGCGGAGGCGGATGAGTCGCTCGACGTGGGCGGCTGGGATGCCGCGCACAAGGCTTCCATCCTGGCCTGGCTGGCGCACGGGGTCTGGGTGAAGCCGAAGCAGATGGTGGTGGAGGGTATCGAGCACATCACGCCGGCCGACTTCAAGAACGCCGCGATGCTCGGCTACGGGATCAAGCTGCTGGCCGTGATCACCCGGGACATCAAGAGCAACGAACTCTCCGTGCGCGTGCATCCCACGCTGCTCCCTGAGGGCAACGTGGTGGCCAATGTCAGCGGCGTCTTCAATGCCATCTCGGTGACCGGTGACGTGGTCGGCACCACGCTCTACATCGGCCGCGGGGCGGGGCAGGATGCGACGGCCAGCGCCGTCATCAGCGATTTGGTCGATGCGGCGGCCCTGCTCGGTCAGGACAAGGCTGCCGCCCGCCCGGCGGGGGCCGAGGTGCCGGCGACTGATGCCGGCTGCCGGCTGGCGCCGCCCGAGCACATCAAGTGCCGCTACTACCTGCGCCTCACCGTGAAAGACCAGCCCGGCGTGCTGGCCCGGGTGGCCTCGGTCATGGCCCGGCATCACATCAGCATCGCGAGCGTCATCCAGACGCCGGGCGAGGACGCCCGGGCCGCCTCGCTGGTGCTCACCACTCACGAGAGCCACGAGCGCGCGATGGCCGCGACCCTGCGCGATGTCGCCCGGCTCGCGAGCGTGGTGGCCCGGCCGGTGCTGCTCCGCATCGGCGATTTCAACGACTGACCGTTTTTCGAACATGGCACGCATCGTCCAGAAATATGGCGGCACCTCCGTGGGTGACGTCGAACGCATCAAGAAGGTCGCCGAGCGCATCAAGGCCGTCCGCGACGAAGGCAACGAACTGGTTGTCGTCGTCTCGGCCCGTGCCGGCGTGACCAACGAACTGATCGCCCGCGCCAAAGCCGTGTGCGACAACCCCAGCGAACGCGAAATGGACATGCTCCTCGCGGTGGGTGAGCAGGAGACCATCGCGCTCACCGCCATGGCCCTGCACGGCGTGGGCGTGGATGCGGTGAGCTACACCGGCGCCCAGGCCGGCATTTTCACCGACAAGGTGCACACCAAGGCGAAGATCCAGACCATCAATGCCAAGGCCCTCGAGAAGGACCTGCAGCAGGGCAAGGTGATCATCGTCGCCGGCTTCCAGGGTATCAACGATGAAGGCCACATCACCACGCTCGGCCGCGGTGGCTCGGATCTCACCGCCATCGCCCTGGCGGCGGCGGTCAAGGCCGACCTCTGCGAAATCTACACCGATGTGGATGGCGTTTACACCGCCGATCCCCGCGTGGTGAAGGATGCGCGGAAGCTCGCGGAAATCTCCTACGACGAGATGCTCGAGCTGGCGTCGTCCGGCTCCAAGGTCATGCAGTCGCGCTCCGTTGAATTTGCCAAGAAATACGGCGTCGTGTTCGCCGTTCGCTCCAGTTTTAATCACAACCCAGGAACCATCGTGAAAGAAGAAGTCGCCTACATGGAAAAGGTCGTCGTGCGTGGTGTGGCCGTGGACAAGGACCAGGCCAAGGTCATCGTCAGCAACATCGTGGACAAGCCCGGTTCGGCCGCGCAGGTCTTCCGGGCGCTGGCGGACGCCAACGTGATCGTGGACATGATCGTGCAGAACGTGCCGCGTCACGGCGTGGCCAATCTCACCTTCACCGTCCCGCAGGGCGATTCCCATCGCGCCCAGAAGGTGCTGGAGCCCGTGCTGGCCGCGATTGGCGGCGGGCAGGTGAGCATCCACGAGCACGTGGCCAAGCTCTCGGTGGTCGGCGTCGGCATGAAGACCCACTCCGGGGTCGCCGCCACGCTCTTCCAGGCCCTGGCCAACGTGGACATCAACATCGAGCTGATCACGACCTCGGAGATCAAAATCTCCATCGTCATCGACCTCGACCGCGCCGACGAAGCCGCCCGCGTGACCCACGAGGCCTTCGGGCTCAACCAGCTCGGGGTTTAGGAGAAACCAGAGGCCAGAAGTCAGATGCCAGAGGTCAGATCTAAGACCGGCGAAGATGGACGCAGAACTCCTGCGCCGATTCGCCATTTTACGGATTTGATCGTCTGGCAGAAGGCCCAGGGCGTTGCGCTGGAGGTTTTTCGTCTGTCCAAGTCATGGCCTTCAGATGAGCGTTACGCGCTGACGGATCAAATCCGCCGCTCATCCCGATCCGTCGGCGCAAACATTGCCGAAGGGTGGGGAAAGCGCCGCTATGAGGCA
This sequence comes from uncultured Opitutaceae bacterium, assembly GCA_964429385.1. Taxonomy (GTDB): domain Bacteria; phylum Verrucomicrobiota; class Verrucomicrobiia; order Opitutales; family Opitutaceae; genus UBA2377. The sequence continues at coordinate 2,241 of CAYSBR010000059.1, read as the reverse complement.
GCTTTTGTCGCCAAGCTGGTTGATGCCGACGGCGAGGCACACGAGACGGAGCACTGGCTGATCTGTGCAGAATCGCACGGTTACATCACCCGTGCGAAATTGGCCGATCTGCGTGCTCAACTCTCCGAGGTAGGCCGCATGCTTGGTGCCATGATCAACCGTCCGGCCTCTTTCATCGCGAAGCGTCCGACTTCTGACGTCTAACTTCTGACCTCTGGCCCCTGACCTCTGCCAATCCCATGCGTTACCTCTCCACCCGCGGACAGACCGAGCCCTTGGGCTTTTCCGCCGCCGTGGCCACCGGCCTGGCGCCGGATGGCGGTCTCTACCTGCCGGCGACGCTGCCCGATTTCTCGGGCGATCTCGCGCGCTTTGCCGGGCTCGGCTACGCGGATCTTTGCTTCGAGTTCATGCGGGTGTTTGCGACCGATATTCCCGCGGATGAGCTGCGGGCGATTGTGACGCGCGCCTATGCAGGATTTACGCATCCCGAGATCGCGCCCCTGGTCCGGCTGGATGAACACACGCATGTGCTGGAGCTGTTCCACGGTCCCACGCTGGCGTTCAAGGATTTCGCCCTGCAGCTGCTCGGCCAGCTCTACGAGCGCCAGTGCCGTGTGCGCGGTGAGTCCATCAATGTGCTGGGCGCCACCTCCGGCGACACGGGCGCGGCGGCGATCCACGGGCTGATCGGCCGCCCGGGCACGGCCATCTTCATCCTTTATCCGGACGGCCGGGTCTCGCCGCTGCAGGAGCGGCAGATGACCTGCACGGGCGCGGACAACGTCCATGTGCTGGCGATCGACGGCACCTTCGACGAGGCGCAGACGATCTTGAAGGAGCTTTTTGGCGATCAGGCCTTCCGTCGGCAGCACCGCCTGTCGGCGGTGAATTCCATCAACCTCGCGCGCGTGCTGGCCCAGTGCGTCTATTATCTTTACGCTTGGCTGCGCCTGCCGGAAGGGCGGCGCACGGAGACCGAGTTTGTCGTCCCCACGGGCAATTTCGGCAACGTGCTGGCCGGCTGGATGCTGCGCCGCATGGGCGTGCCGCTCCATGGTTTCAAGGTGGCGACCAACCGGAACGACATTCTCTTCCGCCTCTTCACCACGGGCGAATATCGCGTCGGGGCGGTGCAGCCGAGCCTCGCGCCCTCGATGGACATCCAGGTGGCATCGAACTTCGAACGCTTCATCGCCTACAGCGTGGAGGGCGACAGCGCGCAGGTCCGCCGGATCATGGAGACCTTCAAGGCGACAGGGGAGTGGCGTTTCGCGAATTTCAAGACCGACGGTTTTTCCGCCTCCCGTTGCGAGGATGAGGAAATTCCGGAGATCATCCGCCGCATTTATGCGGACCACGGTTATGTGGCCGATCCGCACACGGCCTGCGGCTTCAAGGATCTGTCGCCCGACCGTCCGAGCGTGGTCCTGGCCACGGCGAGCCCCGCGAAGTTTCCAGATACGATCAAGACGGCTATCGGCATCGAGCCGACGCATCCCGGCCTGGAGGCGCTGAAGTCCCGCCCCGTGGTCAAACACCGCCTGCCCGCCACGCCCGCCGCCGTGCGCGCCTACGTGGATAAGCACTCGGTCTGAACCCGCACTACTGCCTCTGTGGGGATTGGCAGCTCAATCCTCTGCCGTTCGAACTCACCAGCGAGGGCGGTGAGGACTGCGTGCGTGTTCGGGATGGATTCTTCGGCGATCACCTCGCCCGAGGCCGAGAGGACGCGCACGTGATGCCGGTGGTCCCCGAGATCCAATCCAATCGTGGTATGATTATCGGTTTTCATAAGGCGGGAGATTATACACCCGCCTTCTCATTCCTACTGGTTCGGCTCTTTTGATATAACGATAATCTGCCCTACCTTCATCTTTCTGAAATCGACTTCCGGATTCAGGTCCAATAACTCCTTCATCTGAAGTCCAAACATTCGGGAAATATTCCAAGCAGTGTCGCCCGCTCGCACTGTATAATTTCCATCTTTGGCGCTTGCTTTTCCTTCTAGCGAAGAAACCGCGTTTTCGAGAGCGATAATTCGACTATCGAGCGCCAGAATCTTCTCTTCCGTCGTGCGGCTCGCGCAGCCCGCGAACGCAACGGCTATCACAGCGATGATTGCAGACTTCATTCTTTGCCGGGTAAGCAAAAAGGGGAAGCAAAAAGGGGTCGGGAAGCAAAAAGGGGTCAGACTGGAATGGCACTAAGTTAAGGACAGTTATCGTTGATTTTGATGAT
>CAYSBR010000058.1:0-16795 GCA_964429385.1 uncultured Opitutaceae bacterium | reverse complement strand
AAAAAAGAGACGGTTACGACCTATGATACTACCGTGGTGGACGGGGTAATGAAAACAGACAGTGTACGTTCTGTAAAGATTCACGAAGGAGTGGTGGAAAATACTTCCAGTTCAAGCATCGGCTATAATTTCTACAAAGAGAAAATCCGTAAAATGAAAGTGCCGGAGCTCACCAGCATATTCATTGACTATACGCCCCTCAATGTGTACCCGGGGGGAGAAAAGCTGGCCCTGCGCGGCAATATGACCGACGAAAACTACTGGAAAATATTTGATTTTCACTTTGTGGAAGGCGGACCGTTCAATAAAGCTGCCGTGGAAAACCAGGCCAATGCCATCATCTTGCGGGAAAGTGTGGCGGAGAAATACTTCGGCAAGCAGGACTCCTATCTGGGGAAAGAGGTGATCCGGGGTGTAAATAGTACTTTCAAAGTGACCGGAATCGTAAAAGATATTGTTTCCACGAACCGTTCGGTACGGGCCGATTTCTTTTTGCCCTTTACCTGGGCGCTGAGCGGCGAATTGGGCGAAGGGAGAGATGAGTACTTCGGAAGCTGTGTTTCCGCCATTCTGGCGCCCGATGTGGCCGCTGTTCGGCAGGTAGAGGAAGAACTGCGGATCCTGGAAAATAACATCGAAAAAAGAGGCGGCTTTGATCGGTACAGCATCAGGGAAAAAGACGTGAAGGATATTTATGCCTGGAATTTTATAGGTTCACAGATGACCAGGGATGGCAAAAGATTTCTCACGATCATTTTCTCGGTTCTGGGCTTATTTATTCTTATTCCCACATTAAACCTCGTCAACCTTAACGTGACCCGGACCTTCGAACGTTCCTCCGAAATAGGTGTCAGAAAAGCCTTCGGGGCAAAAACCACCGATCTGCTCGGACAGTTTTTGTTTGAAAACCTGATCATTACATTCATCGGGGGTCTGCTGGGAGGACTATTGGCCTTTTTGGTTTTGCAATATATCAATCGTTCTGAAATATTCGGAAATACGCACTTTGGCTTTAACCTTTCCGTACTCTTCATAAGCGTAGTAGTGACCTTCATTTTCGGGGTGCTGTCGGGCCTTATTCCGGCATGGCGGGTATCAAAAACAGAAGTAGCTAAGGCATTAAAATCAGGAAATTTATGATACGTCAATATTTTAAACTATTGTGGAAAAGAAGAAAGCAGAATGCTTTTCTGATTTTTCAGTTCATCCTTGTTTTTTGGGTGATCTTTGCCAGTTTTTCCTTTGCAATCGTGAAAATAAAAAGTTACCGGACACCGCTGGGTTTTGAGTGGCGGGATGTCTACCGGATCAACCTGAACTCTGATGGGAATACCGATTCCGTCACGCTGGAAAATAATATTCATACGCTTAAAAAAGAGCTGGAGGCATTTCCGGAGGTTTCTGCCGCTTCGTACAGTGTGTATATTGCGCCTTATCTGGGAAGCATGTGGATGAACGGGGGGAATAACGAGGAAGAATCTGTTAGCTTCCAGACTCATTTTCTGTCGGCAGATGAAGACTATGCCCGGGTATGGGACCTTAAAATCAGGCAGGGACGATTCTTTACAAAGAATGATGAAGGCGGAAAATACATTCCCATGGTGGTGAATGAAAAATTTGTTCGTGACTTTATGAAGGGGAAACCGCCAGTGGGGTTCACATTTAAATACATGGGGAGCGAAGCGCAGATCGTGGGTGTGGTGGAGAACTTTAAATACCAGGGCGACTTCTCGGATGAAAGCCCCTTTACCTTCATCCCGATCCGGGATTGGAAGCAGTCGGAGGTGTTAAACTTCAAAGTGGTAAAAGGCACGGGCCCTGAGGTGCAAAAGAAAGTCAGCGAGCTGGTGGAAAGCGTTACGAAAAGCAGTGACTTTGAGATCGTAAAGGTAGAGGAACAACGAGCCTTCCGCAATAGTCTCACGCTGATTCCTTTGGGCATCCTGGGTTTCCTGGCCCTTTTCCTGATCATCAATATCATATTGGGGTTATTCGGCATACTTCGCTACAACATAGCCCGTAGAGTACCGGAGGTTGGCTTGAGGAAAGCCGTAGGAGCTACTTCCGGAGCTATCCGTCAGCAGTTTACCGGTGAAATGATGGCACTGACCTTTGTGGCATTTGTGATTGCGTTTATTTTTGCGGCACAGATCCCGTTTATTACTCCTTTGCCGGTGGAAAAAGAGGCATATTTTACGGGCATCGGCCTGGGCGCACTATTAATCTTCGGGATGGTGTATTTATGTACTCTTGCCCCGAGCCAGCAGGCGGCGCAGGTTTTACCGGCAGAAGCGTTGCGGGATGAGTGAACGAAGTTAAAAACTAAAAGTTAAAAGCTAAAAGTTTCGGTACGTTAGTTTTTCATATAATAGAATGTACCGCAACTTTTAGTTTTTAGTTTTTAACTTTTAACTTCCTTATCCATAATAGATTCAAAAGAAATGCAAGAACCGAAACCCCGGATACTGATCATCGATGACGACCGCACAGTGTGCCAGTCGCTAAAGTTGTTATTCAGTACGAATGGCTTCGAGGTTCAGTACATTATAAACCCGCTGAATCTCCTGGAGTTTACGGAAGCCTTCCGGCCCGATGCCGTGATCCTCGACATGAACTTTACACTGGAGGCCTCGGGGGATGAAGGACTGGCACTATTAAAGAAGCTCCGCGCTTCTTTCCCCGACCTTCCTGTTCTTTTGATCACTGCCTGGGGCACTTTAGAGCTTGCCGTGGCCGGAATGAAATCGGGCGCCGTGGATTTTATGACCAAACCCTGGAACAATGAAGAGGTGGTTTCGGCGGTGCAAACACAACTACACTTAAAGCAGGGCCACCGGGAAGCGGCCGAAAGCGGCCTGGCTGGTATCATCGGAAGCTCACAGGCTATCCGGTCCATCAAATCTACACTTCTGCAGGTAGCGGAGACCGAAGCTGCCGTGCTTATTTCTGGCGAAAGAGGAACCGGCAGGGAACTCCTGGCAGAAACGTTGCATGATCTGAGCCCGAGAAAAGGGAAACCTTTCATAAAAGCGGGGCTTTGGGGAATACCGGAAGATCAGCTGGAAAAAGAAGTGTTTGGTTACAGAAAGGGGGTATTCGCTCACGACTCTATCGGACTGTTAGCGAAATCCGGAGAAGGAACACTCTTCTGGGATGAGATCGATCAGCTTTCTCCGGTCATGCAAAGCAAGCTTCTCCGCGTTCTCCAGGAAAGAACCTTTATACCCCTGGGCAGCGAAACGGAGTCCCGGTTCAGGGCACGTCTCATTAGCGCTGCTTCAACGGAGATCAAAAAGAAAACCGGAAGCGGGTTATTCCGGGAAGACCTCCTTTACAAGATCGGGATCGTTCATATTGAGGTTCCTTCGCTTTCCGCACGCCGGGAAGATATCCCGGAGCTGGCCCGGTATTTTATAGACAAGCTGAATACCGACGTGCGCAGAAAGAAAATCGAACCATCGGCTTTGGAGTGGTTATCCACGCAGGACTTCCCCGGAAACATCACTCAGCTTCAGTACCTGATAGAAAAGAGCTGGTTACTTTCAGAAAAACCGGCCGTAACGATCAAAGAACTTAAAAAGAATCATGCGGGTGGTGGAGAAGCCGATATGACCCTGGAAGAAATGGAAAAAGTCATGATTCAGAAGGCCATTGCCGCTAAAAAAGGGAATATGTCGGAAGTAGCGAAGAAATTGGGTGTCACCCGTAGCTCTTTATATCGGAGAATGAGTAAATTCGGTATTTCTAATCCCCATACAGATGAGAGTTAGAGGACAGTTACTGTTAATTTTCGGCCTGTTGTTTACTGCGCTGGCCGTACTGGTTTTCCTGTTTTTCAGGGAAAAGCCGGTACTGCTTTTCGCCTCTGAGATAGTTCTGATCATCCTGGTGGTTTTATTCTACATCCTGCTGGTAAAGATCACCCGCCCCCTGGAGCAGATCGTATTGGGACTGGACTCGCTCAGGGATCAGGATTTTTCCGGATACATGCGGCCCACCGGATCGAAAGAGATCAACCTACTGGTGGAGGTATATAACAAAATGCTGGATAACATCCGCAAAGAGCGGCTCTTTCAGCAGGAGCAGCATTTCTTCCTTCAAAACCTGATCGAGGCGCTTCCCGTAGGTCTGATCATCCTGGATTTTGATGATCAGCTGAAAGAGTACAACCCGGTGGCCGGTGAAATTCTCGGCATTCACAAGGAAGATAAAGGCCGGAAGCTGGCAGATTCGTCACTTCTTCTGCGGAGTGAGATCCAGGGCCAGGAGATCCGGCATCCGCAAACCTACAAGATCGGCGGCACGCGCTATATCCGGGTGTATGTTGACCGCTTCCGGAACCGCGGGTTTTACCAGAAATTTGTGATCCTGGAGGAGGCCGGTGAGGAGATTCTGAAGGTAGAAAAGCAGTCGTACGGAAAGGTGATCCGCATGATGGCCCACGAAGTAAAAAACTCGGTAGGTGCCATCAACAGTATCCTGGAAACCCTGGAAACGGCCGGTGGGCTAAGGGCAGAAGAAAGAGCGGAATACCTGCGGATAGTGATCGACCGAAATACGCGGCTGAATACATTCATGGAAAACTTTGCCCGGGTGGTGCGGCTTCCATTGCCCGGGAATCAGGCTTTCAACCTTTCGGAAACCGTGCGTTCGGTGTATCACCTGATGAAGCTGAGATTTCAGGATAAGCCGGTAGAATTTTTGTATACCCTCCCGGAAGAACCCGTCATGCTCAAAGGAAGCCAGGAGCAGATGGAGCAGGCGCTGATTAATATCGTTTTGAATGCTTTTGAAGCTATCGACGGTGAGGGAAAAGTGGAGATAACCCTAACTCCGCACCAATTGATCGTTACGGACACCGGATCCGGTATTTCCGAAGAGATCCGTGCCGGCCTCTTCACGCCATTTTTCTCTACCAAACCTACAGGGCAGGGCGCGGGTCTGACCATGGTGCGGGAGATCCTGCATAATCACGGGTTGGGGTTTGAGCTGGGGTCGGAGGGCGGGGAGACGCAATTTCTTATTACACTGAGATAGCCACCGGGAATTTCAAGCCGTACACAGCCTTGATTTTTTTTGTATATTTGATTTGCACAAACCTCAACCATGAGAGAACACTTACTCAGAAGTCTAGTTGCTGTGATTGTCAGTGGATTTACTGCATATGGTCAGCATTCCATAAAGGATATTAATGTGCGCAGCAGGCATGATACTGTACCGTGGTTTTATTCCGATACAACTTTTTTCTGTAAATACTCCTACATAAAAAAAATTGATGTACTTATTTCTGCTGATGAGCAAAAAATAAAGAAAGCAAGAGAAGCGCTGGAGACAGAAGACAGAACGCAGTTAACGGATTTCAGATGGCCGGAAGATGCTATGCCCGGATGGAAAATTGACAAGCCGATAAACAAAAACAATGAGAGCTTCGTCCGAACCTATTTTTGGGGTGATACAACGGATTTGAGAGCGGCTTTTCAGTTGGAGGTAAGATTTATTAAGGGAAGCCCGGTGATTTTCTATCTTGAAAGCAATGAGATGCTGGACAAAAGCTTTATGGTATTCCTCAAGTCGTATTTCAAAGAAATGGAAGAGGATAAATCGAAGAGAAGCAGATGCTATAAAATCTTTTGATAAGAGACTTTCCAGCAACGAGAAATTGTCAAAAGAAAACGAGAGGACTGTTTTTGAACCGCATATAATATACTCTGACAAGAGGGCTGCAAGCCACAAGTGGTTTTTCTGGGAACATTATGGTGAAGACAGGTTTCAGGCAATTGAAAAAAGGATTTGGTGGAACCCGAACTTGTTTCCCCAAAAATTAAATTACTGGTATCAGGAGGAAGAATACCAAAAGGTGTATGATATCCTGGTTAAAACCGGTTTAAATAATCAGCGGGCATTCGGAGGATACAGCATCGAAAGTTTTTGGTGGAAATGCAAGTTTCATTTGGGCTATTTTGATGAAATCATGTCTGAAGTAAAGAAGGGGCATTTTGTGGATAATTTTTTTGAATCTGTTTTTCGGGCAGGCAGGATTAATGAACCTTATATTTTTGAACCGGTCAAATACATCCCCTATGAATGCCTTGTTTACTTAAATGACAAAGAAGCTGCATCAGGAGAAAAAAACAGGCTGAAAAATGACGAAGAATTTAAGAAGCTGGAAGATTACTTAAAAGAGCATGGAGAAGAATCTCTCCGGCCTCAATACTTTGCATATCATTATACAGTTTTAGGAGATTATGATAAGGCGTTGCATTTTCATACTTTAGCGAAGGATGTCGATGGCCAGATAAGGGTACTGCTTATTTCAGGGAAATATGAAGAAGCGTTAAGAAAATGTTCGGATTTACTGAAAGAATTTAGAGATATGAACAATAAAAAAGCCCGCATTTACTGCTATGAGTTAATTGCTAACATCCTGCTGGGGAATGATTCCGAAAGAATGAGAACCAGGTTTTCAGATCTTCTGAAGAACGGAGAGTTTGTCAGAGACAACCACTTCGATACTATTCTCCTTGAAGGGTGGATTGAAAACTACCTCGATGCTCCTTTGTCGCTTAAAAAGGAAGCATTGGAGGTAATTGATATGACCAAAAGATTCCTGAATGTTATTTCCCGAAAATAAATACGGATTTCATATACCATAATTCCGGGCTATCTATCTGCAAACGTAAGATTAAATCTTAGCTCTTGTAAAAAACACATTCAATACCACCGCCCCGATAATCACCCCTATCCCCAGCAGGCTCAGCATAGTATACGTTTCATCAAAAAGGAAATACCCGGCCACCAGGGCATATACCACACCCAGGTAATTCAGGATAGATACTTTGGCCAGGTTGGCGGTCTGATAAGATCGGGTCATGTAATACTGGGCTATCTGGGTCATGATGCCTATACAGAGAAGATAGATCCAGTCGGTGTCTTGCGGCATTTCCCAATGAAACAAACAGTAGATCCCGGCTACGGGCAGTGTCACCATGGGAAAGTAAAACATAATGACCAAGGGATGCTCAGTGGTTTTAAGCATGGCGATAATGTTATACGCCAAACCGGCAAAAAAGGCGGCGCCTAATCCCACGCCTACATCTAAGAAGGTCACTCTCGGGTCAAAACCCCGGATCAGTACCACGCCCGCCAAAGCCAGCCCGAAAAACAAAAACTGAACGGGCCGAAGTCTTTGTTTAACCAGGAAAATGCCCATCACCGCTGTAAAAAGCGGAGACAGGTAATTTAAAGTTACGGCGGAAGCCAGGGGAATATGCTGCAAAGTGTAATACGAGCCTACCAGGCCCAGGCATCCGGCCGCACCCCGGTAAAAGAGCATTTTTTTGTTATTTCCTAAAACCGGAATGCGGAGTTTTTTAAGGATAAGGTACGATGCAAAAAAGCTGAAAACGGCCCTGAAAAAAACGACTTCCACGGTAGGGAGATGCGATACCCGTTTCACGAAGACATTCATGACCGCGAAGCTCAACCCGGCGATCAGCATGTAGCGTATGCTTTTGTCCATTTTATTCCCTCTTTCCATACTCCGACGGGCTCACCCCAAAAAGCTTCTGAAAGGAAGCCCGGAAGTTCTTGAGGTCCTCCATGCCCACCATCATGGCCACTTCCTGTACGCGAAATTGCCTGGCCGACAGGAGCTGCGCCGCCCGCTTCAGCCGCACATCCTTGATGAACTCGATCACCGACTGCCCGGTGAGGTTCTTGAGCCGGCGGTAGAAGGCCGACTGGCTCATGCCTGATTCCCGAACAAGGGTTTGCACGCTGAAGTTTTCGTTGGTCAGGTTTTCTTCGATGATCTGCATGCTTTTCTGAATGAAAATCCGGTCGGCATCGGGAATGACCGCCTCGGAGGGTTCTACCAGGATCTGGCGGTGAAAATACTCCTGCGCCTTTTTCCGGTTGTTCAGCAGGGAAATGATCTTGGAGTACAGGATCCTGGGATTAAAAGGCTTAACTATATAATCGTCGGCACCGGTTTCGAGCCCCTCCAGCTCGTGCAGCGCCGCGGCTCGTGCCGTAAGAAGCACCAGGGGAATATGAGCAGTACGCGGATTGTTTTTGACCTTTTCGCAGAACTCCAGGCCGTTCATGACCGGCATCATCACATCGCTCAGGATAATATCGGGATGAACAAGGCTCACCTTCTCCAGGCCCTCGCGGCCATTAGCGGCGGCATGGGTCTCGAAATGCGTATGGAACAGGCTGACCAGGTAGGCCCGCAGGTCATCGTTATCTTCCACGATCAGCAGCTTGTATTCGAGGGTGCTGTCGGGGAGGAGAACTTCTTTTTTCGGCTCCTGAACCGCCTCCGGCTCGGCAGCTCTTCCCTCCCGGCTTTCGGAGAGGAGGTTCCTGTTTTCTCTCAAAGGCAGTTTCACGGTAAAGACCGAACCCTTACCCGGAGTGCTGGTCACCGCTATTTCGCCCTTGTGCTTTTTGACCAGCTCATAAACCAGCGACAGCCCGATACCCGTTCCGGCGGTCTTGATATTCCGGGTTTTATAAGCCTGGTAGAAAGGTTCGAAAATATGGCTGAGCTCGTCTTCATGAATACCCGAGCCTGAATCTTTCACGCTGATAGAAATATAACCGTCTGAAGCTGTATCCCCCGGGCATTCGGCGTGAACCTCAATGCTCCCGTTCTCCGGTGTATACTTAAAGGCATTGGAGAGAAGGTTGGTCAATACGATCTCCAGTTTCTCCGGGTCAAAGTTGACCCAAACGGGGTGGTCGGGAATGCTGAGGGTATAACGGGTCTCCTGCTCGTCGGCTTTGAGCTTGAAAATCAGGAAAATCTCGGTGATGAACGGTACGATGTCGAGCGTTTGCATCTGAAGAGCCACGTTGCCGGTTTCCACTTTCCGGAAATTCATGAGTTGGTTTACCAGGTCGAGAAGCTTATGAGCCTGCTTATGCACCAGCTCAGCCTTTTGCCGGGCCTCGCTACCGGCTTCCGAAGACTGGATCAGGTATTCCGACGGACTCATGATCAGGGTGAGCGGGGTCCGGAGCTCATGCGACACATTGGTGAAGAAGTTCAGCTTAAGATCGGCCAGCTCCTTTTCTTTTTCCTTCGCCACCTGTTCTATGGCGATCTTGTTTTTCAGCTCCCGCTGTTTACCGGTCACCCGTTTGTACCAGACCACAGTGGAAGTGACGAGGATAGAATAGAAAAGGTAAGCCCACCAGGCTCTGTACCAGGGGGGCAGTATGCGGAGCTTCAGGGTGGCCGGCTGGTCGCTCCATACACCGTCACCGTTATCGGCCTTGACCAGGAAAGTATAATTCCCGGAAGGAAGGTTGGAGAATCCCATCACCCGCTGTCCCTGGGGCAGGGAGATCCAGTTTTTATGATAGCCCTCCAGCTTGTATTCATAATGCTGCTTACCGGGGTTAATGTAATTCAGGCCGACAAACTCTATGGAGAAATCATTCTCAAAGGCCTTGATGGTGATCTCATCGTCTGGAGAAAACGGGCCGGAGATCAGCGCTCTCGGATCATTTTTATTTTCGGGCGAAAAGGCATAATTCAGGATACGGACCTGGGTGATCTGCATTTTCGGCGGATGAGGATTGGTGGAAACATTTTTAGGATGGAAGTAGGTCACCCCGCCGATCCCGCCGAAATAAAGGATTCCATCCCTACCCCGGGCAGCTGAGGCTACCTTAAACGAATTGCTTTGCAGCCCGTCGGCCACATCAAAATGCAGGTAAGTTTTACTTTCAGGATCCAGCCGGTACAGGCCGTTCCCACCGATCCAGAGCTGACCGTTTTCGTCTTCCAGGATAGATTCCACGTCGGTCTCGGGCAGCCACTCGTCGTACCGTTCCACCCGGTTGCTTTTGCCGTCGATCCGGTGCAGCCCGCCACCGATGGTCCCTACCCAGAGGTCGCCGTTCCGGCTTTTGGTCAGGGGCCAGATATAATCGGTTTTCAGTCCCTGAGGATGGAAAGAAAAACGTTTGTCGATCACCAGGCGGTCGCCCTGCAGCTTCAGCAGCATCAGGCCGGCGTCGCGGGTGCTCAGCCACATGGCGTCGCGCTCCGGCTCACTGAGCAGGAAGGTCAGCTTACCGGAGATAAGGGAGCCGTCGGCTCTGCTGAAAGAGCGGATGTGCTTTCCCGATGGATCATAAATGTGCAGGCCGTCGTAAAAGCAGGCGATCCAGATCAGGCCGTTTCGGTCAGAAGTAATCGAAATGGGCTCGGCCGCTTTCCACTCTTTCTGTCCCGGAATTTCAGGAAGCCGGGTAAGAAGCCGGCTTTTCTTGTTAAAAAGGTAGACGCCGTGAACCCGGGTGGCTATCCACAGAAAGCCGTTTCCCGCATCATAAATGGAAGTGATATCCATCGTGGGGGTGGTGCGGAGGTTCTTTTCATCCAGGAAGCTGGTGACCTTTCCCGTAGGGATATGATACCGGGCAAAACCGCTTCTTGTGCCGATCCAGATCACCTCTTCGTCTTTGTCGCGGCAGATGGTATTGGTATAGTCATTGGGAAGTCCGCCGGCTTCTTTAAACAGCCGGAAGAAAGGTTTTGGCAGCAGGTTGACCTTATTCAGCCCGCCTGCGGAGGCGGCTATCCAGAGGTTATTGAAGCTATCCTCCACCATATTATGGATGAGGTGATAATTCAGGCCGGAAGGCTGGGAGTCATCCGGGGTGAAATGGTTCGTCTTACATTTCAGGGGGGCGGATCCCGGCTCCTGCCCGATCTGGCTGATCAGGTACAGCCCGGTCCGGCTGCCGATCCAGAGCCGCTGGTAGGAATCTTCCAGGAGGGAAGTGATATAACTGAACCGGTTATCGAGATAGCGGAAGGTCTGGCCGTCTTTCGCATGGATCCGGATGACCTCTTCTTCGGAGGCTACCCAAATGTCGGAATCGTGACTGACCGTGATGGCGCGAATGGTTTTCGCCGCCCACTGTGTGAATTCACGGGGAATGTAACCGTCTTTCGTTTTTGTCAGGCACCAAAGCCCGAGGCCCACGGTACCCACCCAAACTCTCCCGTTCCGGTCAGGGCTTATGGCAAAGATCAGGGCATTCTCTCCATGGAGAGGGAAGGAGATCCGCTGAAGCCGTTTAACGGAATTATCCGGATCAAAAGAGACCACGTAAAGCCCTTCCGTACTGGTGCCGATAAACAGATCGCCGTCAGGCGAAGTGCTGAGAGACCGGGCCGTCAGGTTTTGCAGAATCTCGGCGTCTTTAGGGTTCCTGGCTTTTCCTGCCAGGTTTTTAAAGCCATCCGACTTCGGATCATAATAAAATATGCCTTGGGTTTCCGGAACCACCCAGAGGGTTTTATCCTGGGAAAGATGGAGGTCGAGCACCCGGTTGGTGTATTGTCCGTTGACGTTCCGGTAGGGCAGGCGGTAGTTTTTGAGCGTATAGCCGTCGTACCGGTCCAGGCCCTTATTGGTGCCTACCCAGATAAACCCGTCCTTATCCTGTATTACGGCCATGGCATCGCTGTGCGACAGCCCGTCATTGACCGTAATATGTTCGAACTTAAAAATATTCTGTGCATTTCCAGGGATCCGGAAAACCAGTAACAGGAAATATAAAAATATTCTTGATGTCATTTTGCCCTGGAGAATGGCGGTTTCCGCCGGGTGACCGGATGCCCCGGCCGTGATCAGTTAAGGTTGAAACCTGAAAATTCGGTAAAAAAGCAGAAAGTAGCAAGCACATACACCCTAAAAACCGGGCAGGGGCTACCCAATACCTTTTTTATGGAGTGTTGAGACGAATTCTGCAATTCTGATTGACGAATTTTACCCCTCTCCAACCGGATAAAGCCCCTTAATTTTGCACTATTCCAATGATTAATGGTGTTGCGCTTTATTTTAATCAAAGAAGATATGGCCATAACACAATAGAAAAATCAATAACCAAATGTTCAACTCTTAAGTAAACGTATGAAAAGAAGTTTTACAAGAATACTCATTATCCTATGGATCCTGAGTAGTGGTATCACAGCTCTTGCAGGAGTATTTGATACCGAGGTCAAAGGGCAGGTCACCGATGCGGACGGGGCGGCTGTTCCGGGGGTATCCGTTACAGTTAAAGGCACAAGCCGGGGTACTTTAACAGATCAGGAAGGCCGGTACACGATCGCTGTAGCCGACGGAAACGCCGTACTGGTTTTCAGGCAGGTGGGATACACACCGGTAGAGAAAACCGTAGGAGGCCAGACTGTCATTAATGTCTCAATGACGGAAGACATCCAGGCGCTGGAAGAAGTGGTGGTGGTAGGTTACGGCGTAGTAAAGAAAAGCGATGTAACCGGTGCTATTGCCAAAATAGGCCAGAAGGAAATGGAAGCCATGCCGGTTCAGAATGCCTTGCAGGCCATGCAGGGAAAAACAGCCGGGGTAGACATTACCTCCAATGAACGGCCGGGAGAGATAGGATCTATCCGTATCCGGGGCGAAAGATCGCTGAATGCAACTAACGCCCCCCTGTATGTGGTAGACGGCATTCCGCTTCAGGGCACAGGTATTGAAAACCTGAACCCCGGCGATATTGAATCGATCGAAGTATTGAAAGATGCGTCTTCTACCGCCATTTTTGGGTCACGTGGGGCTAACGGAGTTATCCTCGTGACCACCAAAAGAGGAAAAAGCGGGAAGATGTCTGTCAACTATTCAGGGACATTCTCTTCCGAAAAAATGCATGACAGATTGCAGATGATGAACTCTGCCGAGTGGTTGGATTTCAGCCGTGCCGCTAAGATAAAAGCAGGTACCTATGGATCAACTACCGTTTCGCTGGAAAATGACCGGCGGGTGTACGGCACAGATCCGTATGCCTTTGCCCAGATTGAGCAGGGCTGGCAGGGTGGTACCTGGAACGGAAACCTCGTTCCCACGTATGACTGGACAGACGCCGGTCTGCAAACCGCGCTGACACAGATCCATACGCTAAGTGCCAGTGGCGGCAGCGAAAAGCTGCAGTCTTACGGTTCGTTCGGATACATGGATCAGCAGGGCACCCAGCCCGGCCAGGGATACAAGCGCTACACCGGGAAATTCAGTGCAGACTTCAATGCCACCTCGTGGCTGAAGCTGGGCGGAAATATCAACGTGACCTGGGGCGATCAGGAATACGGGTATAATTTCCGCAGAAGTACTACCGGGGCTTCCAATCTTTACTTTGCCCTCCAGGGAATGCTGCCGTGGGCGGTACCTTATACTCCGGATGGAGAATATATCCGGAATCCCGGGGGTGACGTAAACATCATTAACCCTATCCGTGAAGTGGATTACAGCAGAAACCAGCGGATCAATCTGCGTACCATGGCCAGCCTTTACTCCGAGGTAAACATGGGTAAGATCTTCGGTTTCCTCGACGGCCTGAAGTACCGCTTCCAGTTCGGACCCGACTTCCGGTTTAACCGGAACGGTATTGCGGATCAGGCGGCTTCCATTAACGGAGACGGCAATAACCTGGTACAGTATAACACGGATATCCGGAACTCCTGGACGCTGGATAACCTGGTCTACTATAATAAAAATATCGGGAAGAACTCGCTCGGAGTTACTTTGCTCCAGAGTGCTTCGGCCTACAAGTCGGAGGGAAGCAATATGCGCTCTTTTGTGAATACCCCTGATGAACTGTGGTATAACGTAGGCTCACTGGCCAGCATTCAGGGCTATGGATCTTACCTGACCGAAACGCAGCTGACCTCGTATATGGCCAGGGTAAACTATGGCTTCAACGAAAGATACCTTTTGACGGTTTCGGGGCGCTGGGATGGAGCTTCACAGCTGGCTGAAGGATATAAATGGGACTTCTTCCCGTCTGCCGCCGTGGCATGGAGGGTTGATCAGGAAAGTTTCCTGGAAGAAGTGAACTGGGTGACCCAGCTGAAAGTCCGCCTGGGGGTAGGGGTGACCGGTAACGCGGGTATCGGAGCCTATGGCACAAAAGGTGCCGTCACCAACAACTTCTATCATTGGGGGGAAATCGTTGCACCGGGTATGGTAGCTTCTGACCCGTCGGCGGCTACACCTGTGGTCATGGCCAATACGGCTCTGGGTTGGGAAAAGACAACACAATATAACCTGGGGATTGATTTCGCTCTGCTGAAAGGCCGGATCGACGGAACCATCGACCTGTACAAATCGAAAACCAACGACCTCCTGCTGGAAAAATCTCTGCCGGCTCTTACAGGTTACCTGAGGACATGGGATAATATCGGTAAAACAGATAACAAAGGGATAGATATCTCACTGAATACCGTTAACGTAAGAACCAAAGATTTCTCGTGGGCATCCACCCTTACTTATTCAGCCGACAGGAGCACGATTGCAGAGCTTTCAGATGGCAAGATCGAAGACATTGCCAACGGCTGGTTTGTAGGGCAGTCTATAGGCTCTTATTATGATTATGTTTATGACGGGGTATGGAAGACCAGTGAAAAAGAAGAGGCCGCCAGATATGGCCGTGAACCGGGGATGATCAAAATCAGGGATCTGAACGGCGACGGGAAGATTGATGGCAATAACGACCGGGAAATTGTAGGAAAATCGCGCCCCGACTGGTCAGGCGGATTCCTGAATACGCTGAACTACAAAAACTGGGAGCTGTCGGCTTTCCTCTACGGAAGGTTCGGGTTTACCCTGAGAACCGGCGCTGAAACGCTGTCAGGAAGGTTTGCCATGCGTAAGCTGGACTACTGGATAGAAGGCATCAATGAGGATGCCGAATACTATGCCCCGGGTGTGGGAGGGGAGAACGGCGATACTTTCAGAGCAGCCCAGGGCTACAGAGACGGGTCTTTCGTGAAATTACGGAACGTGTCACTTGGGTATAATTTCAAGGCAAATCAGCTCAGAACCCTGGGCATGCAAAACCTTAAACTCTACGTTCAGTGCATGAACCCGGGCCTGGTTTATTCGAAAATAGATTTTATCGATCCGGACCTGGGAGGCTCTACCTTTAACAGGAGCTTCGTTTTCGGTCTTAATGTAGGATTTTAAAAAAGTACTTTTATGAAGAATAATATAAAACATATCTATCTGGGGTTGGCCGTTCTGACAGCTGTTTCTTCGTGTAACCCCGACTTCCTGGATGAGAAGCTGATTACTTCCGTAAGTACCGAATCATTTAAAACCAGGGAAGGTCTTGACAAGCTTTCGGTAGGGATGTACCGGAACCTGGAGTTTCACTTTAACTATGAATGGGCCTATACGATATGGCAGTATGGAACAGACGAAATGGCCGTAGCCAATGACGGAGCCCAGGAACCGTATAACAGCTACACTTCTGCGTTTGAGCCGGCCAGGGGGCAGGGCATGCCGGAATTATGGGATAATATGTATTCCGGAATTGCCTCCGCCAATACCCTGATACAAAATGTGCCCCTGCACTACGGGGAGAGCAATGCAAATTACAACACCCGCCTGGGGGAAGGGTATTTTATGCGCGGATTTAACTATTTCCGGCTGGTTCAGCAATTCGGAGGCGTGCCGCTGATTACCGAACCGGTGGTGGGTGCGTCTACCGACTTCTCCCGGAATACCATCCAGGAGACCTATGAACTGGTAATAAATGATCTGAAAAATGCATATGACCTGCTGCCGTCAACAGTGACCGAGCGCGGCCGGCTTACCAAATGGGCTGCGGCCCACTTCCTGGCCAAAGCATCCCTGTTCAGGGCAAGCGAATTGTATAACGACTGGAACGGATCTACCAAAACCCAGGACCTGGAAAATGCCGTAAAATATGCCAACGAGGTAATTACAGCACATCCGCTGGCGGTTAACTTTGTGGATCTTTGGAATTTTACTACCCCGAATGGTCCCAATGAAAGGTCAACAGAAGTAGTGCTGGCAGCCCAGTTCTCCAATGACGTGCCTTCCAGAGGGCGTTACGGAAACCAGATACATCTTTACTATCCGTCACTCTATCAAAACATGAACGGGCTGAAAAGGGATATTTCCGGCGACAGAGAGTTTTCACGGTTGAGAACCACTGAATATGCCATAGATGTGTATGACCGGGTGAATGACTCCCGGTTCTGGAAGAGCTTCATTACGTCGTATCGTTCTAATAACCCCGGTGCTGCTCCACGATGGGGGGAATACGCACCGGAAGGAAAAACAGCCAACGATTTTAAATTTTTGGGCGGAGAAGAAGGAATCCGCTATGTGGTAAATGATGCAGGAGACAATCGCTATACCCCGGAGAACCTGAACTACCGTGCACCGCACATGTTCGTGAGGTATTTTCAGGGAGAAACCAAAATGTATATCGGAGAACACGGAAACAATGGAACGTATAAGAACAAAAGCCGGTATGTGGCATTGAGCAAATTCAGAGACGGGTCACGTACCACAGTGGCCGATCAGTTCGGTACCCGTGACGGTATCCTGGCCCGTTCGGCCGAAGATTACCTGATCGTAGCCGAGGCGCTCGGGCGGCAGGGTAAATATGCAGAAGCCCTCCCATATATTAACAAGCTTCGCGAAAGGGCCGGATATGCCCAGGGGGAAGACCGCAGCGTGAATATCGACGGGGGTGTGGCGTATAAGACCAACCCGGCCGGAAGCGGTAGCGGCAATGCATTTGCAGCCTATTCGGAAACCAACACGTATTATGAGTCTAACAATGACATGGCGGTAACCACGGCCAGCACCAAAGACCACCTGCAGCTGGGTTCGGTAAATGCGATCTTCAATTCCACCACGGAATTCTACGATATCCTGGGCGCTACCTCAGATGCCGATAAGTTCCTGGTGTTTATTCTGAATGAACGTTCCCGGGAGCT
>CAYSBR010000057.1:0-20008 GCA_964429385.1 uncultured Opitutaceae bacterium | reverse complement strand
TTTCCATCTCGACGAGGTCGAGCAGCTCGGCGTCATCAATCAAGTCCACCTTGTTGAGGAAAACAACGATCTTCGGCACACCGACCTGACGGGCGAGAAGAATGTGCTCGCGGGTCTGGGGCATCGGGCCGTCAGCTGCGGAGACCACGAGGATGGCGCCATCCATCTGCGCCGCACCGGTGATCATGTTCTTGACGAAGTCAGCGTGACCGGGGCAATCCACATGCGCGTAGTGGCGGTTCTCGGTCTCGTATTCCACGTGGGCAACCGAGATCGTCACAATCTTGGAGGCATCACGCACTGTGCCGCCCTTTGCGATATCCGCATAGGTCTTGACCTCGGCGAGGCCCTTGCGCGCCTGAACGGCGAGGATGGCGGTCGTCGTGGTGGTTTTACCGTGGTCAACGTGGCCGATGGTGCCGACGTTTACGTGCGGTTTCTTGCGTTCGAATGTGCCTTTAGCCATGTGGTTGGGACGTTATTTGGTTGGATATGTGAAAGTGACCTCTGGTTTAACGTCTTAGAAGCCATCCGACGTGGTTTTTTTGCACTGGAGCCCAGAACCGGATTTGAACCGGCGACCTCGTCCTTACCAAGGACGTGCTCTGCCAACTGAGCTATCTGGGCAGACCAAGGGAGTGCCAAAAAACGCGAAAGAGGGCAGAAAGTGCATGGCGCGTTTTTACCCGTCAACTGCAAACTTGCAGGTTGGGTCAAAATTTCTACGGCCCGACCCTCACCCGGTAACTCCCGGGGGACAAACGCTCCCCCACCCGCAATGTCCTGGCGAGATAATCCTTAAAAAAAGCATCGATCCGCTCACTCCCCGAACGCTGCACGACCACAGGCGGGCCCACCAACCCCATCACATCAACCGCCAGAAGGAATTCCATTGGTTGCCAGTTGGTCACAGGAAACCGCTCTTCCCTGACCGTTTCAGACCATACCCGGCGCCCACTGCCAGCCTCGACCACCTCCACGACCGCTTCTCGAGCCACTAAAACAGGGACCGCTCCTTCGCTCCGACCCATGCCGATGAAAGGCGTCCTCGATTCCAACACCCCCAATAACCCCACGCTGTCACCGGGCAGCTGTCCGTTTGGCGGAAAACTCAACGCCAACGATGTCTCGATGTGAAACACCTGCGCCGGGTAATCCGCAAAGCTGCCGGTCAAATCCCTTATCAAACTGGCGGGCAATGGGTTTTGCCCCGAGTTCCATCTGGTCGGCAGAAACAGGGGCGTCGGATCCAAAAGTGTGGCCTCATCCACGAATAGCGCGTCCATCGACTCCGGCCCCAGCCGGGTCAACTCAATGGCTGTTTTTTTCACCTGTCTGCCCGTCACCACACCCGCGCCGGGCCCGCCCTTTTCCTCGCCCCCCTCCTTCTGTAAAGGAGGGACCAACCAAAGATAAACTGCCGCAGCCAGCAGAGCCGCAGATGATGTCAAAATCCAGATTTTGAACTGTTCGCGGCCCGCCATGTTCACTCGTCGGCCCCCCTCGGTTCCAAGGCCCCCACGACTACCCGCGCAAACCCGGCTTCAAACGCCGCGCTGGAAACCTCTGTCAGCGCCGCCACCGGCACCTGGCCTGAATTCGCCCGGACCAAGAGCGAGGGTTCCCGGGTCTGTGCTGCCTGGATTTTCAACCACTCCCGCAGTTGCTCAAAGTTGATCGCCCCATCATCCACGAATACCAAACCGGGTCTGACCACACTGATCACATGCGTGGTCCGCGCCGCCCCGGCGGCCGCGCCTGCCATTTCCGGCATCACAAAGTCCACGCCCAGTCCGGGAGCGAGCACAAAACGGGACCCGAACAGGAGGAAAAACAACACGATCAGCACACCGTTCACGAGGAACAGAAAATCCAGATTTCTAGGCTGCGAACGCAGCTTCGATGCAAGATCCAGCGGACGCGTAATCATGAGGCTTTGGCAGGAATTCCAGCCGTCTTTGATCCACCCGTCCCCTCATCCCCAGCCACCCGGTATTCAGTGGCCAAGTATCTCATGATCTCGTTCCCAGCCCACTCCACATCACGAACAATCGCCCGGACCCGTCCGCCGAGGAAGTGATGGGCGAGATGCGCCGGGATCGCCAACATCAGACTGCCCGCGGTGCTGAGCAGAGCCTGCCACATACCCGCCGAGAGGGCGCTGGCGGTCGCATAATCGCGCTCAAAAGCCAGAAATGTGGTGATCATCCCCAGCAGCGTCCCCAACAACCCCACCAAAGGGGCGACCTGGGCAATTGCGGCGATCGACCCCAAGCGACGCTCCAACGAGGGAATCTCCACCAGTGCCGCTTCCTGCACATGAAATCGCATCTGTTCCGGCGCATCCTCGGCATGCAACAACGCCGCCTTCACCACCGCGGCCACCGGACCGGGGGTTTCCTCACACACGGTCAGCGCCTCAACGATGCGCCGCTTTGACAGGATATTCTTGATGCCGTTGATGAACTCCGTGGACCGGATCTGCCCGCGATGCAGGTAAAGCGTCCGCTCGACAAAAAGCCCGAGGGCAACGAAGCCCATCGCAAGCAACACCCACATCATGGGCCCGCCCTTGGCGAAGAGATTGAAGTCAAAAATGGACATGTTCTTAAAGGCGGTTGGGCTCCCTGAGCGATACAGGCAAATTCACAGGCCGCGGCACGACATCAAGGTTTTGCTTCATCCGGATTATACCGCCCCAGACTTTGCCTGGCCAGAGCCGCCCCCGGGAGCCCCGTCTTCAACACCAGTCGCCAGGCCTCTTGCGCCTGGTCCAACTTAGCCTGCTGCTCATACAGGCCGCCCAATTCCAGCAACGTGCGCGCCATCCAATAACGACCGTTGGCCCCAAGTTGGGCCGCGCGAACCTCATCCAGAAGAAACTCGGTCACCACGTCGCGCCACCAGACCACCTCGGCCTGACCGGGTTGACCGCGGCGCGCATACAGATGCCCGAGGTTAAAACCCGCCTCCACCCGGACATCAATGGGCGCATCCACGCGATCCCGCAGCTGCTCGAACAGCGTCAGCGCCCGCTCCGCGTGACTATCATCCCGCAGAGCTTGCGCATGATGGCACGCCGCCAGCGCCAGCTGGGCCAGCACCACGTCTTCATGCCGGGGAAAGTTGTTCAGCAACGACTCATAGACCTGCTGGGCCTGAGGGAACTGGTTGAGCTTGCGCAACAGGTCGCCCTGTTTCAGTCGCGCGTAAAAGACATATTCGCTGCGCGGATAATCCCTGACCAGTTTCTCGATGAGTTTGTTCGCCTCTTCCAGGTTGGCATCCTGCCCCCGTCGCTCGGCCAGCAAGGCCGCCTGATAAAGGGAATACGGGGCATAGGTATTACCGGGGAACGTGTCCGCCAGCTCAGTCAGCAAACGTTGCGCCACCACCATCTGGTCGCGCTGAGCATGGTGATCCGCCTCCACGATGTAGGAATAAACCGCGGCGTTGCTCCGCGGGTGCTGTTCACGCAGCTGCTTCAAGGCCGTCAGCGCCGCCTCATCGCGCCCCAATGCAAAATTCGCCTCCGCTCGCAGCAACATACCCGAGCTCAAGATCTCAGCCTCCACCCCCGCCTCCACCCCCGCCACTTGTCCGGCCAGCGCCTCCACCAGCTCCAACGTACGTTCCGGTTGTCCGGCCTCGTAGGATAACCGGGCCTGCAACCAAGCCATGCGGGCGCGCAAATCAGGTGCCAACGCACCGGCCACGCCGCTCGCCCCTCCCAGCAAATTATTGATGCGCGTGTAGGCGGCTGCCGTTTGTCCGGCAACCTGCAGTGCTCGCGCCAGATTCCACTCCGTCTGCCAGCGATTGATCGCATCAAACGCCGGATCCGCGGAGTACTCATCAAGCCGGCGCTGCGCCTCGTCCAGCCGGTTCGCCCGAATCTCCGCCAGCACACTCTGGAACATCAGGCCGCCCGGAGCAACGCCCGCCGGCACCTCGCGCAATGCCGCCGCATAAGCGGCGGCGGCACTCTGGTAATCACGCGCGCGAAACCACGATTCCGCCACCAACAACCTCAGTTCCGCGCGAAACTGCCCGGCCGGCGCTTCCGCCGCCGCCCTCGCGGCCTGGTCTGCCGCGTTGCGATAGCGACGCTGCTCCCAAGCCGAGCTCGTCAGCACCCCGAGGGCGTGACTCTTCAACTGGGATCCCGGAAACTCGTCGATCAGATCCCGCGCATCTTTCTCCGCCTGCTCATAATTCTTTCCCGCCAGCGCCAGCTGTGCCCGCACCAGCAACAGTTCTTCGCGAATCGGATGCGGTTCCACTCTGCCGATGAGCAGATCCAACTCTCTGAAAAACGCATCCCGGGCCGATTCCTGCCCGAGCGCCCGGGTCAGCGCCAGCAGCGCTATTCGCTGCTTGTTGCGATCCGCCCCATGGGTGAGCAGCGTCTGCAAGGCATGGCGCCCCGCCCCGCTTTCCGGGCCGGCAATCAGCCCGAGTAACATCCGAAAATCATCCGCCTCGGCTTTTTCCTCCGGCGGCAAAGCCAGCAACTGACGCTGCAACTCTGCCACCGCATCCCCCTTGCGCCCCAGCGTATCAAGCATGACTGCATACGTACGGGCAAACCCGTAACCGGCTTTGCGCCCCTGCATGCGCTCCATATTCCGACGCGCTTCTTCCAACAGGGCGTTGTCCGCGGCTCCGGCCCGCAACCGCGTCTCCTCCCGGGCCAGCAGGAACCTCACCCGGGCCATCTCCGAAACGGCGGCCGATTCAGCCTGTTCATAATACCCTCTGGATCGGTTGAGATCTCCGGCGGCATCCGCCAGCACGCCCTGCAAAAAAAAGAACCAGCTCCGATCCGCGGGGACAAAGTCCTCCGGTTTCAAGTCTGCGATCCCCTCACGCACCACGTCATATTCCCGCCGATGAGCGGCGATCAGCGCGGACCGCAATCGCCAGGCAGCATCGCGCCCCCCGTCCATCCCCCGCAAAGCCTGATCCGCCTCCTCGATCCGCCCCTCATCGAGCAACGCCGTGACCAGCGCAATCGTCAGCGCAGCCCGATTACCCTCCGACTGTTCAAGCAAGCGCCGGTAAAGCTCCGCCGCCACCGCGGGAAAACCCAGTGCTTGGGCTCGCTGCGCAGCGGCCAGGGACACCACTTGCTCCCCTGCGGACAAAACAACGCCTTCCTGGTTGGCCACCAACGGGGAAGGCGGGTTGAGCGGCTCCTGCGCAGGCAGCAGGAACGTCACAAAAAACACCGGGATGAACAAAAGGCGCATGCGCACAGGTCAATTTGCTCCGCTGCGCGGAAACAATCAACCGCGTTGTAAACAGTTCTTTATCGCGCGAGGGGATTGCGTCGGTATTTCTTGCCATCAATTTCCCCATCCACAACCCATATCACCCATGAGCCTGCTCATCATTCTTGGTATCCTCCTCGCCATCGCCGTCATCCTCGTCCTCTGGGTGGTCGGCATCTACAACGCCCTCGTCACTCTGCGCAACCGCTTCAAAAACGCCTTCGCGCAGATCGACGTGCAACTCAAGCGCCGTTACGATCTGATCCCCAACCTCGTCGAAGTCGCCAAAGGCTACCTCAAGCATGAGCGCGAAACCCTCGAGGCCGTCATCAAGGCCCGCAACATCGCCCTCGCCGCCTCGCAGGCCGCCGCCGCCAATCCCGCCGACGGCAACGCCGTCAAAGGCCTCATGACCGCCGAAGCCGGTCTCGGCGGCGTCCTCTCCCGCCTGATGATGGTGTCCGAACAGTATCCCGACCTGAAGGCCAACCAGAACATGAAGCAGCTCACCGAGGAGCTCACCTCCACGGAAAACAAGATCTCCTTCGCCCGGCAGGCCTACAATGACAGCGTGATGGTTTATAACACCAAGCGCGAAACCTTCCCGAACAACATCTTCGCCGGCATGTTCAGCTTCCTCCCCGCCGAACTGTTCAAGGTCGAGGATCCCTCCGAGCGCAACGCGCCCCAGGTCAAGTTCAGCTAAGCAAAGCGGCGGGCGGCCGGAGTGTGCAGTCGTGCCGTCCGCCTTCATCCTCTGCCTCTAGCCACCCGCTCCTCGCTCCCGCCAGCCCATGGATTTCTTCGAGGCCCAGGCCCTCGCCAAAAAGCGCTCAACGCGCCTCGTTGTTCTTTTTTCCCTCGCGGTGCTCGGCACCATCATCGCCGGTTACACGACGGCCATGGTGCTATTCGGCCAGCTCGAAAAACGCGGGGATGAATTCTACTATGACGCCGACGCTCCGGCCCGCTACTGGGATCCGGTGATTTTCGGGTGGGTGGCCGGCTCCACCCTCCTGGTCGTGGGCTTCGCGTCGCTCTTCAAATGGGCGCAGATGCGCACCGGCGGGGCGGCCGTCGCCGCCATGGTCGGCGGTCGGCGGGTCGCGCCCGACACGACCGATCTCGCCGAACGCCGCCTACTCAACGTCGTCGAGGAAATGGCCATCGCCTCCGGCGTGCCCGTCCCCGCCGTCTTCATCCTCGACCAGGAACCGGGCATCAATGCCTTCGCCGCGGGACTCACCACGGCGGATGCCGTGGTCGCCGTCACCAAGGGCACGCTCGAAAAACTCACCCGCGATGAACTGCAGGGCGTGGTCGCCCACGAGTTCAGCCACATCCTCAACGGAGACATGCGGCTCAACGTGAAGCTGTCCGCCATCGTCTTCGGCATCCTCTTTCTCGGCATCATCGGCCGGGGACTGATTTTCAGCCTCGGGCGCGGATCGGCCCGTCGCAGCGGTGGCGGCAAGGATAAGGGCAACGGGGTTCTCCTGCTTCTCGCCATCGGCTTCGCCCTCCTCATCATCGGCTACGTCGGCTATTTCTTCGGCCGGCTCATTCAGGCCGCCGTGTCGCGCCAGCGCGAGTATCTCGCGGATGCCTCCGCCGTACAGTTCACCCGCAACCCCGACGGCATCGCCGGCGTCCTCAAGAAAATCGGCGGTTATGCCCTCGGTTCGCGCATGATCGGCCCGAAGAGCGGCGAGATCGGCCACTTCTTTTTCGCGCAGGGATTTCGTTCCCACTTCGGCGGTGCCTGGGCCACCCATCCCCCCCTCGCCGAACGCATCCGGGCGATCGAACCGCGTTGGGATGGCCAGTTCTACAAGCCCGAGCAGGTCGTGGACGTGGCAAACCAATCCTTCGCCGAAACCGGTCTCGGCGGCGCGCCCAAACCCGCACCCAGGCAAAGCGGAGGCGGCCTGCCCCCCATCCTGCCCATCCCGACGGGCAACATCCCCTTTGCCGCCGCCGCGGCAGTGGCCGAAATCGGCGCACTCTCCGCCACCCATTTCTCGCAGGCGCAAACGCTGCTTGAGACAATTCCCGCCGAGCTGCGCGATGCCGCCCACGACGCCGCGCGCGCACCGGCCCTGGTTTACTCGCTGCTGCTGGAGCACGCGCGGGCTCCTGAACTGGTCACCCAGCACGATGGTTCCGTCGCGGCGGAACACGCCGCAAAACTGCGGCCCCCGGTAGCCGGGTTGCCCGATGCCGCGCGCCTGCCCCTCCTGCAGCTCGCCTTCCCTGTCCTGAGCACGCTCGACGCCGCAGCACGCCAGCGCTTCGTCACCACCCTTGATGAACTGGTTCACGCCGATGAGCAGGTAACCCCTTTCGAATTCGCGCTCCAAAAAATGCTGTTGCACCAGCTCAAGCTCGCGGGCGCTCCGCAGGCCCGGGTTGATTACCACTCCTTCCAAGCCGTATCCGGCGACATCGCCGTCGTCCTGTCCACCCTCGCCCGGGTCGGCACCAAGGATGAGGCCGGCGCCTTCGCCACTTTTGCCCACGGGATTCGCGAACTGCCCATGCTCAAGGATTCGCTCGCCCTTCTTCCACCCGCCCAGGCCGGACTCGACTCCTTGGATCGCGCCCTTGAACGCCTTTCCGTCAGTTCGCTCCCCATCAAGAAGCGCCTCCTGCAAGCCGCCGCCTCCGTCATCGGAGGCGATGGATCCGTGACCGTGGAGGAAGGTGAACTCTTCCGCGCGATTGCGGTCACGCTTGATTGCCCCGTCCCCATGTTGGGCGCGGCCTGACCTTGCTCCGCCCCACTGGCGGAGCGCATGGCGCAGGCGCCAATTCCCCTGCAGCATGTCTGAGAGCCCCATTTATGCCGATCGACCCCTCCACCTCCAAACAAACCGCCCGCGGTGGCGCCGCCGCTCAAGCCACGCTCGCCCGCTGGCGGGCGGATCGCTTCGGCCTTTTCATCCACTGGGGGCTCTACGCCATCCCCGCCGGCGTCTGGCAGGGCAAACGCGTCCCCTACATCGGCGAGTGGATGATGTATCGCGAGCAGATCCCCGTGGCCACCTACGCCCAGCTCGCCACCCGCTTTCATCCCCGCCGGTTTGACCCCGCGGCCATCGTGCGCCTCGCGCGCGAAGCCGGCCAGCGCTACCTCGTCATCACAGCCAAGCATCACGACGGCTTTGCGATGTATGACTCCCCCTCCGATCCCTACAATGTCGTCGCCGCCACCCCTTGGGCCCACGACCCGATGCGCGATCTGGCCAGGGAATGCAAAAAGCAGGGGATCATGCTCGGCTTCTACTATTCGCAAGATCTCGATTGGCACCACCCCGACGGCGCGTGGAACACCTGGGATTACGAAGCCAAAAAGAAGGATCCCAACCGCTACCTGCGCGAAAAAGTCTATCCCCAGCTCCGCGAACTGCTCACCCAATACGGACCCGTCGGCCTGATCTGGTTCGATACTCCCCTGACCATTACCAAGGCCCAGTCCGCCGCCATCCGGCGGTTCGTGCAGAAAATACAGCCCGGCTGCCTCGTCTCCGGCCGCATCGGTCACGGCCTCGGCGACTACGGCATCCCCCGCGACAACCAGATGCCTCCCGGCCGTCTCACCGGAGACTGGGAAGTCTGCGCCACCCTCAACCACACCTGGGGCTATAAGCAACACGACCACGAGTGGAAGTCTGCGGCCAACCTCATCCGCACCCTCGTTGAGTCCGCGAGCAAGAATGCCAACTACCTTCTGAACATCGGTCCCGACGCGACCGGCCGCGTGCCCGCCGCCAGCGCCTCGCGCCTGCGCGCCGTGGGCCGCTGGCTGAAAGCCAATGGCGACAGCATCTACGGCACCGCCCCCTCACCCTTTACCCACGATTTCCCCTGGGGCCGGATCACGACCAAAGGTCGCACCCTCTACCTGCATTTCTTCAAAAAACCCGCCCGCCACTTCGAGCTGCGCGGTCTGCAAACCCGGGTTTGCTCCGCCTCCCCGCTCCTGGCGCCGAAGCAGTTGCTGCCCCTCACTCAGGATAAGGATGCCGCCACCGGCATCCCGCGGTTGCGCCTTGATCTTGCCCGGCTGCGCTTCGCCGCCCCGGTCACCGTCGTCGCCTTGCAACTGACCACCGCGCCCAAGGTCACATCCGGGCCGATTCAGGAACCGGATGGCACGCTTTCCCTTCTCACCAGCGAAGCCCGGATCGGAGCCGATCGCGGCCGGCCCGAACTCCAGGTCACCCCGATCGGGTTCACCGCCCGCTGGGGCCGGACATCCGACTGGCTGGAATGGCAAGGCACTGCTCTCACGCCGAGAGACTTCACCGTCGAAGTCGTCACCACCCACCAGCACCTCGAAACGTGGAGCGGCGGGCACACCGCCCGGGTCGAGGTCGCCGGCCAGACCCTGCGCAAGAAAATCACCCGCGACGCCGAGCTCGATTACACCCAGAAAGCCTATTTCCCCCGCATCATCACCCGCATGGGCCGCATCACCCTGGCCCGGGCCGGAGAGCTCAAATTGCGCCTGCGCCTCGACAAGATCCGTCCGCCCACCGCCAAGACCCTGTGGGGCGATCCCCACGCCCTTGTCGTGCAGGTGCGGCTGATCCCCGTTTGAATCCAAACCGCCATGGCTTCGGAAAACGGACAGACGCTGGTGGAGGACTTCCTGCTGATCGAAAACCTGCAGGAGCGTCTCGCGGCCGTCGTGGACCGCGCGCGGCGGCTGCCACCGCTGCCCGAGGAAGATCGCACCGACTCCCACCGTGTCCATGGTTGCATTTCCCAAGTCTGGGTCATCGGCACCCTCCGCGACGGACACTGCCACTTCCGCTGCGATGCCGACGGCCCGCTGGTGAAGGGACTCGTCGCCTTTCTTTGCGCTTATTTCGACAACGCCACCCCCTCCGAAATTCTGGTCGATGACACCGATCCGCTCGCCGCGCTCGATCTGTTGAAAAATCTGTCGCCCACCCGCCAAAACGGGCTCACTGCAGTGCGGGCCGCCATCAGAAATTTTGCGCAACGGCAGGCAACCGCCTGAACGGCGCCCTACTCCGCGCAGACCCACTCCGGCCAGCGCGCCTTCGCATAATTCGTGACCCCGTTGACCGCCGCACGGGCGTGCTCGCTCAACTCGCCGCGCCATAATGCCCCCATCACCACCGGAGGGAATCCCGCCAGATCAAGCACGCGCACACCGCGCGGTCGGGCCTTCGGATCCACCAGCACAGTCAGCCCGATGCCATTGCCCGCCGCCACATAGCGCGCGACCAGATCAAGCGAGGTCACCTCGATCATCCCGGGCCAGGTAACGCCACGCTTCCCGAGCTCGCGCATAAACCCCCGCACGATGCCGGTATCATGCGGCAGAGAGATCAACGGCTCGGTGATGGCTCGCTGCCGCCACAGTTCATCCGCCGAGCGGATGGAGGACTTCGCCGGCACTTCGAGCACCAACGGTAGCTTCGCCAGCCTTGTGATACGCAACCCCGCCGGAGCGCGCGCATAGACCGGGGCAAAGGCCACGTCCACCTGTCCCTCCCGCAGCCACTCCTCCACCTGGGACTGAAACCCCGTGCTGCGCAGGCTGAACTTCAGCCGGGGATACTGCTCACGCACTCGTTTCATCACTTCCGGGAGGTGATCGCGCAACACCAGTTCCGCGCCGCCAATCCTCAACTCGGGCAACTCTGCTTCGCGCAACTGTCCGGGCAATCCCGGCAACGCTTCGAAAAATGGCCGCACATGCGCATAGAGTTTCTCTCCTGCCGGCGTCAGCCGGAACGGCATCCGCGCAAACAGCTTCACCCCCAGCTCCTGCTCCAGTTTGCCCATCTGGCCGCTGACCGCCGGCTGCTGGATTCCATAGGGGATCGCCCGCACCGCCGCGCTGATTCCACCATGCCTGGCCACGTAATAGAACAGCTCGAGGTGGTGCACATTCATGGCGGACAGAAAGCCTCACCCACCGGCGGTCGCAACGCATTTTGCAGCTCGGTTCGGGACATCAAAAAAATCAATGGCCCGCATCACGCTTATCAAATCACGCCTCCGCACGGTTTCCGCTATGCTGGAACCCGTCCGCGCCCAATCCGCCGGACGCCATTCCGCTCAAACCATGCATCTGATCATCGAATTCGCCCTGCTCGCCGCGCAGGCCATTCTCATCATCGCGTGCGCCGACTTCCTGGCCGGCGTGATCCACTGGCTGGAAGACGCCTACTTCGACGAGAACACCCCCCTCATCGGGCCCCGGGTCATCCGGCCCAACATCGTGCATCATCACCTGCCGCGCTACTTCACGCGCCTGACCTGGTGCAGAGCTCCCGCGACCTGCTGCTGGTCAGCCTGCTCCTCGTCGTCATCTCGATCCCCCTCGGGTTTTTCGGCTGGCAAGTCGTGCTGTTTGCCCTGCTGACCACCAACGCCAACCAGATCCACAAGTGGTCGCATCGCACGCGCCGGGAGAATGGCCCTCTCATCACCTGGCTGCAGGACTGGCGCATCCTGCAAACGCCGCGCCATCACGGTCTCCACCACACCGACCCGAAAAACACCTACTACTGCCCCATCACAAATTTTGTGAATCCAGTCCTGGAAAAAATCTCGTTCTGGACCCGCCTCGAAACCTTGATCGAACGCCTCACCGGCATCCGGCACCGCGACGACACCTCCCTCCGCGGCCAGGGCTCCGGACCGGCATGGTTGGCCGCTTACCGGCCGGACGCCCATCGAGGCAAGCCGGCTTGCGCACCTCAGGCGGATTGTTCGGCCACGAAGGCCTCCAGCGCCTCGTGCGTCACATGATGCCGAGCCCCGCAGCGCGGGCAGCGAATCTCCACCTTGGCCTCACCGGCGAAGAGTCCCTCGGGATCCGTGCGCATGACCGGTGCGAGCACCTCCATCATACGCCGCTGGTTGCAGCCGCAATGCCAGCGGCAAACGCGCCGCTCCATCGGCACCACGGTCTCGTCCGTCGCCAGTGTCTTCACCTGCTCCATCGTGAGCGCGCGAAACCACTCCAGATCGCAATCCGGATGCTCCGTCAGCAGCGCAAAGGTTTCCTCTTCCAACTGGAAGAAGCGCGCCCCGCGCTGCTCGCTTTGGGCATAGAACGCCTCCGCCGCGACCAGCGGATCGTCCCCCGCAAACGCCACCGTGCTGCGGCGCTTTGGCTGACCTCCGCGAATCACATCCGCATAAAACAAATTCTGCGGCAGCTCCTTCACATTCTCCGCGAAGCTTCGTCCCGTCACCACTCCGGTTTCATTATCCCCGGTCAGAAACAGATTCAGCTTCGGCTCCTGAAAATTGATCGTCCACGCCGTCAGCTCATTCCACGGCCGCGAAGCCTGATGCAGGACGAAGCCCGCCAGCGCGCGCTTGAACATCGCATCATGCGCGGGGTCCGGACGCATCCCCTGCTCCGCCAGATGCAGATAGTAATCCACAAAGAGATCGCCGAAATCCGCCTGCGCCAGCAAAGTGTTGCGACCGCGCACGAAAGACGTGCGCACTTCAAGACCGGAGGCGGCAGGATTGACGGGCGTGGAAGCGGACATGCCGCCTAAGGAGTCGCAGTCCGCGCCAATCTCAAGCGCGGAGCGGCGAATCCCGCCGTCGCCTTCCCGGCGCCTTACCTTTGCGGCCCGTCCTTGATCGTCTCTTCCAGCTTCCGGACTTTCGGCGCGATCACCACCCGACAGTAACCCTGCTCCGGATTGAGACGAAAATAGTCCTGATGATAGCCCTCCGCCGGCCAGAACCGCGTCAAAGGCACGATCTCTGTGACGATGGGCCGGACAAACTCCGCTTGCGCCGCCGCCCGTGATTTGTCCGCCGCCACCCGCTGCTCCTCATCCGCATACAGGATGATCGAACGGTATTGCGGCCCGACGTCAGCCCCCTGCCGGTTCGGCGTCGTGGGATCGTGCGCAAGCCAGAAGAAATCCAGCAGCGCCTCCAGGGTGATCTTCGCCGGATCGTAATCGATGCGGATAACCTCGGCATGACCCGTGCGCCCCGTCCCAATCTGCTCGTAGGTAGGCCGCTCGGTCTGACCACCGGCATAGCCGCTGGTCACCGCCGTCACCCCGGGCAGGAGCTCATAGGCCGCCTCCGTGCACCAAAAGCAGCCACCACCCAAAACCAGGGACTTCGTTTCCGTCGCGCTCATGCCCACCAAGGGAAAGACCAATCCGCCCAGAAGCAAAGCGAGACGTTTCATACGGGTATAAAAACCAACATTCGATTGTTCCGAGGCGCCGGGGTCACCGTGTGAGCTTGCGGTATTTGATCCGGTGCGGCTGATCCGCCTCCTTGCCCTTCCGACGACGATAGTCCTCCAGGTAGCTGGAATAGTTGCCCGCGAACACGTGCACATGGCTGTCGCCCTCGAAGGCCATGATGTGGGTCGCGATGCGGTCGAGGAACCAGCGGTCGTGGGAGATGATCACCGCGCACCCGGCGAAATTCTCCAGCCCCTCCTCCAACGCCCGGATCGAGTTCACGTCGAGGTCGTTCGTCGGTTCGTCGAGCAGGATGAGGTTGGCGCCGCTCTTGAGCACACGTGCCAGCAGCACGCGGTTGCGCTCCCCACCTGAAAGGATGCCGACTTTTTTCTGCTGGTCCGCCCCGACAAAGCCGAACTGGGCGCAATACGCCCGGCTGTTCACCGTGCGGGCACCCAGCGGCATCATCTCCTGTCCGTCGCTGATCACTTCCCAGATCGTTTTGTCATCCTGCAATGAGTCACGCGATTGCTCGACATAGGCCGATTTCACCGTCTCCCCCACGCGGAATGACCCCGCATCCGGCTGCTCCAGACCGGTGATGAGCTTGAACAGAGTGGTCTTGCCCGCGCCATTGGGACCGATGACGCCCACGATGCCGCCTGGCGGCAGGGAAAACGAAAGATTCTCGAACAGCAGTTTTTCCCCATAGCCCTTGGTCACGCCCTGCGCCTCGACCACCAGGGTGCCCAGCCGCGGACCAGGCGGGATGATGATCTCAAATTTTTTCTCCTGCTCCGCCACGTCCTGCTTGAGCATCTGCTCATAGGCGTTGATGCGCGCCTGCCCCTTGGACTGCCGCGCCTTGGCCGAGGAGCGGATCCACTCCAGCTCACGCGCCATCGCCTTTTGCCGCCGGTCCTCCGTGCGCTGCTCGATGGCCAGCCGCCGCTGCTTCTGCTCCAGCCAGCCGGAATAATTGCCCTTCCACGGGATGCCATGACCGCGATCCAGCTCAAGGATCCAGCCGGCCACATTGTCCAGAAAGTAACGGTCGTGCGTCACCGCGATGACCGTGCCCGCATAGCGGGCGAGATGCTGTTCAAGCCAATGGACACTCTCCGCATCCAGGTGATTGGTCGGTTCGTCGAGCAGCAGGATGTCCGGCTTCTGCAAAAGCAACCGGGCCAGCGCCACCCGCCGGCGTTCGCCACCGGACAGGTGATCCACCACCGCATCGGAGGGTGGGCAACGCAGCGCATCCATCGCCTGCTCCACGAGCGGCGCGGTGTCCCACGCGCCCGCGGCCTCGATCTGCTCCTGCAATTTCGCCTGCTTCTCCGCAATCGCCTCGCGCGCCGCATCGTCTTCCGCCTCCGCCAGCTCATCCCATGAGGCATCGTAGGCCGCGGTCAGGTCGGCAAGATGCTTCACGCCTTCCTCCACGCAGGCCTTCACCGTGGCGCCGGCCGTCAGGGCCGGCTCCTGCTCCAGCAGGCCGACACGGTAACCCGGCTCAAACGCCACCTGCCCGTCGAACTCCTTGTCCCGGCCCGCCAGGATGCGCATCAGCGACGACTTGCCGGAGCCATTCAGGCCCAGCACGCCGATCTTCGCGCCGTAGAAAAACGACAGCGAGATATCACGGAGGATTTCCTTGCGCTCGATCTTCTTCGAGACGCCGATCATCGAGAAAATAATCTTGGGGGCTTCGGGCCGGCTCATGCGCCGAGACACAACCATTTGCCCGCGCCGCCGCAAGCCCGGTTGGTGCGACGCCCCACCCTCGCTCAACGCAGCTCGTCGAACAGCCGCAGGCGTCGCAGCGCAACTTTCTCCAGCTCAAGCACCCCGAGCAACCCGACGCCCAAGCCCACAATCAGCACGCCGTCCCAAAACGGGACGGCCCGCGTATCAAAAAGCGCCTGCATCCACGGAGCGTAGGTGAACAGAAGCTGCGCCACCACCACGCCGCCCACCGCCCACAGGACCGCGGGGGTGCCCCGCACCGCCCGCCAGCTGAGCGAGGTCATGTGGAGATAACGCACATTGAAGAGATAGAATATCTCCAGCACGCACAGCATGTTCACCACCATCGTGCGGCCCATCGCCACATCAAAGCCGCGGTGCATCGCCCAGGCAAAGATGCCGAACGCGCCCGCCATAAACAGGCACGAAACGAAAAAGATCCGCCAGATCATGAAAGGTGACAACAGCGGCTGGTCCGACCGGCGCGGTGGCCGGCGCATCACCCCCGGTTCCGACGGCTCAAAAGCGAGGACAAGCCCCAGTGTGATGGTGAGGATCATATTGATCCACAGGATCTGCGCCGGCGTCATGGGCAGTGTCATCCCGAGGGCGATCGCCGCCACGATGGCGCCGGTCTCACCGATGTTCGTCGGCAGTGTCCAGGCGATCACCTTGCGGATGTTGTCGTAAACCGTGCGCCCCTCATGCACCGCCGCCACGATCGAGGCGAAGTTGTCGTCCGCCAGCACCATCTCCGAAGCCTCCTTCGCCGCCTCTGTCCCCTTCCGCCCCATCGCGATGCCCACATCCGCCTGCTTGAGCGAAGGCGCATCGTTTACCCCGTCGCCCGTCATCGCCACAACCTGCCCTCTTGATTGCAGCGCGCGGACGACGCGCAATTTGTGCTCCGGGCTGGTTCGGGCAAAAACACTCACCCGCTCCGCCAGCGCCGGCAAATCCGCTTCCGCCACGCCATCGAGCATCTGTCCCGTCGCCACCTCGGGGTTCGCAGCCAGGCCCAGCTGGCTGGCGATCGCCGCGGCCGTGGTCGCATGATCACCGGTGATCATTTTTACCCCGATACCTGCCGAGCGGCAGTCCGCCACCGCCACGACCGCCTCATCGCGCGGCGGATCAATGAAGCCCACCACGCCGAGAAAGACGAGCTCGCGCACTTCATCAAAGCCCAGCGCAGAGGGAGCCCCCTCCACCCGCTTCCAGGCAAAGCCCAGGACACGCTCCCCCGCCGAGGCCGCCTGCTCGATGGCCTTTTGCCAACCCGCCTCATCCAGCGGCGCCTCCGCACTCTCTGCCGTCCACTGACTCCGGCACATCGCCAATACGCGTTCCGGCGCGCCCTTCACCAGCAGCATCGCGCCAGCCTCACTGCGATTCAACGTCGCCATGAACCGGTGTTGCGCGTCAAACGGCACCACATCCACCCGCGCTTGCGCCTCACGCAAGGCCGCGGGGTCCACCCCCGCCTTCAACGCCAGCGTCACCAATGCTCCCTCCATCGGGTCGCCCTCCACCCGCCAGTGCCCCTCGACCTCGCGCAACTGCGCGTCATTGCACAGACAGCCTGTCTCGACCAACTGCCGCGCCACCGGTCCCGGCGACTGCGCAAAGGCCCCCTGCGGCTCATAGCCGGAACCGCTTACTTTGATCTCCCCCTCGGTGGTCACCACCCGGCAGGCCGTCATCTCGTTGCGCGTCAGCGTTCCTGTCTTGTCCGAGCAGATCACCGTCGTCGCCCCGAGCGTTTCCACCGCCGGCAACCGCCGCACGATCGCCTGTCGCACCGCCATGCGCTGCACCCCGATGGCCAGTGTGATCGTGATCACGGCGGGCAAGCCCTCCGGCACCACTCCCACCGCCAGTGCCACCACCACCATCAACGCATCCAGCCAAGCGTAATCGCGCCCATACACCGCAAAGACAAACAGCACCGCCGCCAGCCCGATGGCCAACACCGTGAACCGCCGCCCAAATTGATTGATCTGCCTCAGCAGCGGCGTCGTTAACGCCTCAACCGATCCCAGCAGCGCACTGATGCGCCCGATCTCCGTGCGGACTCCCGTGGCCACGACAACGCCTTCCCCCTGCCCGGCCGCCACCAAAGTGCCGGAATACGCCATCGAACTCCGGTCACCCAGATCGGCCACGGCCTCCACCGGCCCTTCGCTTTTCTCCGCGGCAATCGATTCCCCGGTGAGGATTGCTTCATCAATCAACATCCCGCGCGCCCGCCACAGTCGCAGATCCGCCGGCACGCGGTCCCCGGCCTCGAGCAAAACCAGATCCCCCGGGACAAGCTCCCCCACCGGCAGACTTTGCACCCGGTCGCCTCGGCGCACCCGCGCCGTCGGCGTGAGCATCTTCCGCAAGGCGGCCAGCGCCTGTTCCGCCTTCCCCTCCTGTACAAAACCCACGATCGCGTTGACCGTCACCACCGCCGCGATCACCGCCGCATCGATCCAGTGGCCCAATGCGCCCGCCAGCACGGCCGCTGACAGCAGAAACAGAATCAGCGCATTGTTGAACTGCGCGAGAAACCGCCACACCGGATGCCGGCGCGGCGGGGCCGGCAGTTCATTGCGCCCATGCGTCACCAGCCGCGTGCGTGCCTCCTCCAGTGAGAGGCCCTCCCGACCACTGCTGATCCGTTCCATCACCGCCCCTGTGTCCATTGCGTGCCACGCAGAGGTATCCTCTCCGCCCTGGCGGCTCCGGCCGTCGTCTGTTTCATCCGAGGTGTTCATGGTGTGGTCACTCCGCAGGTCCGCGCCCATCGCAAACGAACCCTCCTTGGGTGGGTTCCACCGCTGGCCGCGTCAAGCAACCATCCCGCTATTTCAGTTTCCGGGCTCGACCCTTCCCGCAAAAACCCCGTCAATCACCGCCAACCCGCTCCCGCCGCATGCACAACGCAATCCTCTGGCTGGTCCGCCTCGGCATCGATCAACGCCTTTTCACCCGCGCCCAGGCCGTCGCCGTGCGCCAGGCCGTCGGCGACGACGCGAGCCTGATGGACTTCGCCCAAAAGCTCATTGACGACGCTGTTGTCGAGGATCTGGAGACCCTCGAAAAACTCGCCAACCTCGCCCAAACCAAAGGCCAAAAATCCGCCCCGGCGGGTGATCCCTTCGACGAAAGCGAACCCGAACCTGAGCCTGAGCAGACCCTCGCCGCCCCCTCATCCGCCAAGAAGGCCAGTGCCGGCCCGGCTCCACAGTTCCCCTTCGACCAGCTGGCCACGATGACCGATCAGGCCCTGGCCGATGGGTTTCGCGAACTGCTCACCGCCACCGCCCGTTACGGAGCGAGCGACCTGCACCTCTCCACCGGCGCCCGGCCCTTTCTTCGCAAACACCGCGAGTTCGAATACATTTCCAGCCAGCCACTCTCCGCCGAGGACTCGCTCCGGCTCAACACCGTCCTCCTCAGCGGTGGCCAGAAACAGACCTACCTCGCGCGCAAGGACTACGACTACGCCCTCGCGCTCAGCGCCAGCGACCGCTACCGCGTCAACCTCATGTTCCACAAGAACGGGGCCGCCGGCGCCTACCGCATGGTACCGGAAAAAGTCCGCACCCTCGCCGAGCTCGGCTACGCCTCGCACCTTGAGACCCTCAAGCGGCTGCTCTCCTACCACAACGGCCTCATCCTGGTCACCGGCCCTGTCGGCTCAGGCAAGACCACCACGCTCGCCTCGATGGTCGCCTATCTTAACGAAACGCGGCAGGATCACATCATCACCGTCGAAGATCCCATCGAGGTCGTGCAGCCCTCCAAAGGCTGCAATGTCACCCAACGTGAGGTCGGCCCCCACACCCAATCCTTCTTCACCGCGCTCAAGGGCGCCCTCCGCGAGGATCCCGATGTCATCGTGATCGGCGAGCTCCGCGATCTTGAAACCATCGAGATGGCCATCAGTGCCTCCGAGACCGGGCACCTCGTCATCGGCACCATGCACACGAGCGATGCCACCACCACGCTCAACCGTCTCCTCGACGTCTTCCCTCCCGCGCAGCAGACCCAGATCCGCGCCAGCGTCGCCGAGTCGCTGCGCGGCATCGTCTGCCAGCGACTCCTGCCCGACACCGACGGCGGCCTCGCCCTCGCCTGCGAGATCCTCATCAGCAACACCGCCATCCAGAATCTCATCAAGGAAGGCAAATCCACCGGACTGCGCAACACCATGGAGACGGGCGTCAAGGAAGGCATGTGCCTCATGGACAATGTCGTCTTCGCCCTCTGGCAGGACGGCGTCATCTCCGCCGAGACCGCCCTCGCCAACATCAACAACCGCGTGCTCCGCAACAAGATCTCCTGACCATGGCCGCCCTTGATTCCTTCCTGACCGCCATGCTCGACAAAGGCGGTTCCGACCTGCACCTCACCGTCGGCCTCCCCCCCAAGATTCGCGCCTCCGGCTCGCTCGTGCCGCTCAACGACACCCCGCTCGACGCCAAGACCATGGAGCGCCTCCTCAAGGAAATCTGCCCCGAGCGGCGCTGGGCCGAATTCCTCGAACGCAAGGATCTCGACCTCGCGCATGAGATCCCCGGGGTCGCCCGCTTCCGCGGCAACTACCTCTGCAACCACTGGGGCCAGGCCGCCGTCTTCCGCCAGATCCCCGCCAAGATCCTCTCCTTCGATGACCTCAAGCTGCCCGAGGCCCTGAAGAAACTCTGCCATCTCAAGGAAGGCCTCGTCGTCGTCACCGGTCCGAACTCCGGCGGCAAGACGCGCCTCCTGCAGTCG
>CAYSBR010000056.1:0-20165 GCA_964429385.1 uncultured Opitutaceae bacterium | reverse complement strand
TCCGCGCCGGCCCATCGGCTCCTTCATGTTTGTCGGTCCGACCGGTGTCGGCAAGACCGAGACCGCCAAGCAGCTGGCCGCGCAGATGTTCGGCAACCAGGACGCGATCATCCAGATCGACATGTCCGAATACATGGAGAAATTCGCCGTCTCCCGTCTCGTCGGTTCCCCTCCGGGTTATGTGGGTTATGACGAGGGTGGCCAGCTTACCGAGGCGGTGCGGCGCAAGCCCTATGCCGTGGTCCTTTTCGACGAGGTGGAGAAGGCTCACCCCGATGTCATCCAGCTGCTGTTGCAGGTGTTGGAGGACGGGCGTCTGACCGATTCGCTCGGGCGTACCGTGGACTTCCGCAATACGATCATCATCATGACCTCGAATGTCGGTGCGCAGCTCCTGCAGCGCCAGACCTCGATGGGGTTCGCCGCCGCGGCCGCGAGCTTCAATGATGCGGAGA
Source organism: uncultured Opitutaceae bacterium (assembly GCA_964429385.1). Classification (GTDB taxonomy): domain Bacteria; phylum Verrucomicrobiota; class Verrucomicrobiia; order Opitutales; family Opitutaceae; genus UBA2377. The sequence goes on along the minus strand of CAYSBR010000056.1, from coordinate 19,710 downwards.
ACATGCGTGAAAAGGTCCTCGAGGAGGCGAAGCGCGTCTTCAAGCCCGAGTTCCTTAACCGCATTTCCGACATCGTCTTCTTCCGCCCCCTGGAGAAGAAGGATCTCATCAAGATCGTGGACATCGAGCTGGTGAAGTTCTCCCACCGGCTGGACGAGCGGAAGATCACGCTCGAGTTCACGCAAGAGGCGAAGGATCTCCTCATCGAAAAGGGCTACGACGAGAAATACGGCGCGCGGCCGTTGCGGCGCGCGGTCGAGCATTATCTTGAGGATCCTCTCGCGGAGGCGCTGCTGCGCGGCGACGTGAAGGATGGCGAGCCCGTGATCGTGGACCGCGAGGGGGAGAAGCTCATCTTCAAACAAAAGACGCCGCCGGCCACCACGGGCGTGGCGCCCTGAACGACGGCCAACCGCCGCCTGCCAGAGACCCCGCCCATGAGATCAAGTGGGCGGGGTTTTCTTTTGGACCAATGATGCGCCGGGTTTGCTCATCCGTGCGACCTTTGGGTTGTTTCGCCGGTCCGTCCCGGTGATACGGACGGGGGTGTCCAAGTGTCGCTTACAAAGCGGGGGGCTCTTCGAGCAGCTCCGGATGGATGATACCTTCGGCGACTCGGGTGACGGGGCCGGCCATGCGGATGGTGTAATCCTCGTTCAAGGTGATGCCGATTTGTCCACCGGGCATGTGGACGGTCACCTTATCGTCCACCAAGCCGAGCCGGCGGGCGACGGCGGCGGCCGCGCTGGAACTGCTGCCGGAGGCGAGCGTGTAGCCGGCGCCGCGTTCCCAGATTTCAATGCGGATGTGGGCGCGATCAATTACTTGGAGGAACTGCACATTGGTCCGGTTGGGAAACGTCGGATGCGTCTCGAGCAACGGCCCATAGCGATGGGCCAGCCCGGCGGAGACTTCGGGGAGTGGCAGCACGCAGTGGGGGTTGCCGATGGTGGCGGCGCAAAAGGTGAAGTCGCGTCCGTCCACCGTGATTTTCTCACCGATGACCTCCCGGGTCGGACCCGCAACAGGAATCAGGTCGCTGCGAAAGCTCACCGTGCCCATTTCCACGGTGATGAGCCGGCCTTCGGGATGAATCACGACCCCGACGACCCCGCCGGGCGTGTCCACCGTGAAAGGGGCCTGCGCGACCTTTTTCTGGTCGTAAAGGTAGCGGGCGAAAATGCGCAGCCCATTGCCGGATTTTTCAGCTTCGGAGCCGTCGGGATTGAAGATGCGCAGGCCGAAATCCCCGCGCGGCGTGGGGAGGGGCCCCCAGAGAATGCCATCGGAGCCGAGGCCGAAGTTGCGGTGGCAGAGGAGGCGGATTTTTGCAGACGTGGAGACGGGCGGTTCGGCCGGAAAATCGGCCGGATCAAGGACGAGGTAGTCGTTGCCCAGGGCGTGGTATTTATGAAAGCGCATGTGAGGCGCGGGGCGATCAGGAGAGCGCGGGCGGGCAGCCGAACAATCCGCGCTTCTTGATCGCGGCGACGACCGGAGCGGGCACCATCTTTTCCCAGGAGTCATCGTGCTCCTTGATACGGCGGAGGACGTCGCGGGAGAAGATATGGAGAATGGCCTCATCAAAGCCGACGATGCACTCGATGTAGTGATTCTCGATGAGGTGGGCGTAGAGGTTGCGCAGATGGCTGGTGATTTGAACGTTGCGGGCGTTGATCAGCACGCTGGAGGCGAAGGCATGACCGGCGACCGAGCCGGGGGCGGCGGGCTGGCCCGCGGTGAGATAGCGGTCGTAGGCTTCCTGCCTCATCGGATAGATGTAGAGTTTGACCGAGTGGCGGAAGAGCCGGCCGAAGGACTCAAGGATGCCACCTTCAAGATTCTCGTAATACTTCTCGTTGAATATCTCCAGGAGGTTGTTGATGCCCATCGCGACGCCGATCATCTCCTTCGTGTAGCGGCGGAAATAGGAGGTGAGGCGGTAATACTCCGAATAGTTGGAGATGAGGATGGTGAAGCCGATATCGGCGAGCAGATCGACCCGGGAAAGAAAATCCTGGGCGTCGAGCGAACCTTCGGCGAGGAGGTTGTTCATGGTGATTTCCATGAGCACGATGACGTCCTTGCCTTTGACCAGCGGCTCCTGGACGAACTGCGCGGTGGCGCAGTTAAGCATGTCCACGTTGACGTGAGTGACGGGGCGGAAACTGCCGCGCTCGACGAGGATCGCTTTCTTGTAGAGGACTTCCGAGGGCTGGAGTACTTCGCCGTGGGTGCCGAACATCACGGCATTGGTGAGGCCGAACTGCACCAGATAGAGCGACATGAGCCGGTTGTCCACATGCCGGAAGGCGGGGCCGCTGAAGCGCAGCATGTCCACCTCGATGCGCTCGGCTCCGACGTTGTCGAGGAGGGATTGGATGAACTTGGCGAGGTCGTCGCGATAGTAGAAGGCGCCGTAGATGAGGTTGGTGCCGGTGATGCCGAGGGCTTCCTGCTGGAGGACGTTTTCCTTATCCCACATGCGGACATGCAGGACGATTTCGCTGGGCTCGGCGCCGGGCTCGGTTTGAAAACGGATGCCCATCCAGCCGTGGGCTTCGTTGGAACCGCGAAAGCTTTTGGCGGCCACCGTGTCGGCAAAAACAAAGAAGGTGGACCCCGTGCCGCGCGTGGCGGCCAGTCGCTCGATCAGGAGCCGGTATTCATGATCGAGCATGAGATCGAGCCGTTCGCGGGAGACGTAGCGGGGGGCCTTGCCGTAGATGGCATCGCTGAACGCCATGTCGTAGGCGGAGATCGTCTTGGCGACGGTTCCGGAGGCGCCGCCGGCCTGAAAGAAAATCCGGGCCACCTCCTGGCCGGCGCCGATCTCGGCGAACGTGCCGTAGATGGAATCATCAAGATTGATGTTCAGGGCCTTGCGGTGGGTGGTGAGTAGGGCTTTTTCCTCGCTCATGGCCACTGCATAGCAGGAGGCTGGCCAAAACCGCAATCTGTTCGTGAATGCGGGAAGTGACGTTCCGGCGACGAATACCCTGCGGGAACCGTTCGCCGGGGAACTGGGACCGCCTGTCAGGTTTTCACTGGAGGAAACGGGGAAATCGCCTACCTTGCCCGCACATGAAAAATTTCCTGTCCTCGATGCTGGGTTCGCTGGCGGCCTTGGTGGTGTTCGCGGGAGCGATACTCTTTTTTTGTTTTCTCCTGCTGGTCGGTATCGCGGCCCTGGGGGAAAAGCCGGTCGTGGTGGAGCAGGGGGCCTATCTTGTGGTGGATCTTTCGACCAATATCACGGATGCCCCGCCGCAGGTGGATTTCAGCGCGCTGCTGGGGCGGAAGGATCAGACGCTGCAACTGCGCACGGTGACCCGGTCCATCCGGGCGGCGGCGCAGGATGAGCGCATCAGCGGCATCCTGCTGCTGGGCTCCCTGCAGCCGCGTGGCTACGGTGCGGGTTATGCGGCGCTGCGCGAGGTGCGCGAGGCGTTGATGGAATTTCGCGATGCGGGCAAGCCGGTGAAGGCCTACCTGACGTATGCGATGTCCCGCGACTACTACCTGGCCTCCGTGGCGGACGAAGTGGCGTTGGACCCTTTCGGGGCTGTGGTGCTGCCGGGGTTGGCGAGCGAGCCGATGTTCCTGGCCGGGGCCTTTGAGAAATACGGGGTCGGGGTGCAGGTGACGCGGGTCGGGAAATACAAATCTTTCAGCGAACCCTTCACGCACAAGGCCCTGAGCCCGGAGAATCGCGAGCAGATGCAAAAGCTGCTGGACGATCTTTGGGGCACACTGCGGACGGAGATCGCGGCGGCCCGCGGTCTGGAGGTGCCGGCGTTGCAGGCGGTCGTTGACACCGAGGGCATCCTTCGGGCGGAAGTGGCGAAGGACGCGGGCTTGGTGGACCGGATCGCCTATCGCGACGAAATTCTCACCTCACTGAAGGAAGAGACCGGGCGCACCGGGGCGGATGAAAGCTTTGCGCAGATTGATCTGGCCAGCTACGCGCGCGTGACGCCGGAAGCGACGGGTGCGTCAGGCAAGGGGCGCCGCGGCCAGATCGCGGTGGTTTATGCCGAGGGCGATATCGTGGATGGTGAAGGCGAGCCCGGGCAGGTGGGCGGAGTCAGTTTTGCCCGGGAGCTGAGGCGCTTGCGCCAGGATGACGACGTGAAGGCGATCGTGCTCCGGGTGAACAGCCCCGGCGGCAGCGCCTCGGCCTCCGAGGCCATCCAGCGCGAGATGCGGCTGGCGGCCGACGTGAAGCCGGTCGTGATCTCCATGGGCACCAGCGCCACCTCGGGCGGCTACTGGATTTCCGCTTATGGTGACCGGATTTTCGCGGAGCCGACAACGATCACCGGATCGATTGGGGTGATCGGCATCTTCTTCGACGTGCAGAAACTCGCGGGCGATTTTGGCGTGACTTTCGATCGGGTGAAGACGGGCCGGTATGCCGATACGTTCACCCTGAGCCGGCCCAAGACCGGGGAGGAAATGAAGCTGATCCAGCACTCCGTGGACTGGGTTTATGATGAGTTCATTGATAAGGTGGCGGAGGGGCGCGGACTCGACCGGCAGTTCGTCGAGGAGATTGCGCAAGGCCGGGTATGGTCGGGTACCGAGGCGAAAACACTCGGGTTGGTGGATGAGCTCGGCGGGCTGGAGGCCGCGCTGGCCCACGCGGCGGAAAGATCGGGACTGGAAGGACATTACCGGATCACGGAGTTTCCGCGAAAAAAGGAGCTGACCGAGGCGGTGGCCGAGATGTTGGATGGCTTGGGGACAGTCCGCGCGCGGGGTGGTGCGGTGGAAAAGGTGACGGCCCGCGTCGGCGCGGAATTGCGGACGTTGCGGTCTTTCAATGATCCGCGCGGCATCTATGCTCGCGTGCCGTTCGATCTCACGCTCCAGTAAGAATCCTCATGAATGCCAAGCTGACCCGAGACTGTCCGGCCACGGTAATCCCTGCCGGCGACAAGCTGACTTTACCCGCCGGCACTGAAGTGGTGATCACCCAGAGTTTGGGCGGCAATGTGACCGTGCGGACGGACCGCGGTCTCTTCCGCATCGCGCGGGAGGATGCGGAGGCCATAGACGGGTATAAGCCGGGCGAGGTGCAGGCTGCCGGGGCGGGGGGGGAATTCAGTGAAGAAGCCGTATGGGCGGCGCTGCGAACCTGCTTTGACCCTGAGATCCCGGTCAATATTGTGGATCTCGGCCTGGTCTATGATCTGGCGATCGAGAAGAAGCCGGACTCCCGGCACGAGGTGGAGGTCAAGATGACCCTGACGGCTCCCGGCTGCGGTATGGGGCCGGTCATCGCCGAGGACGCACGGCAAAAAATCGCAGCGTTGCCCACCGTTGAATCAGCCAAGGTGCACATCGTGTGGGACCCGGTCTGGACGCCGCAGATGATTTCCGCAAGCGGCCGCAAGGCGCTGGGGATCGAGTGAGCCTGGGTCACAGGGCCGGATGAGGCTGCGCAGAAATGGCGCGCTTCAGGCCGTGACGGTTTCCAGCGAGCAGCCGTCAGCCATCGGGGTTTCGCAGTTGGGTCGGGCAATGACTCCCGCATAAGGCTCGGGCGCGAAGGGCTGGTCCGGCTCGGCGAGCAAATGATGGTCGCAGATGGCAAACAGCTGCTCCGCCGTCTCGGCGCGGCGCATGGCGTGCAGGAAGGCCCCTTGGGGATCCACGCTCTGCCCGACGAAGTTGAGGTATTTCTTCATCTTGTTGACGTGGGCTCGTTCAGGAATGGTCGCGGTGCGCGTCGCCTCGTAAAGGCGCTCCACATAGTCGCGTACCTGGGCGAGGACGACGGGGGCGGGGAGCTGGCCGGCAAACTGCTCCCGGCACTGGCGGAAAATCCACGGGTTGCGGATGGCGTGTCGGCCGATCATGACCCCGGCGGCCCCCGTTTCGGCCACAATGGCGGCGGCCCGCGCCGCGGAGGTCACGTTGCCGTTGGCCAGCACCGGGCAGCGCACGTTGCGTGCGGCCGTGGCGATGAAATCGTAGTGCACGTCGCTGCGATACATCTCTTTCACGGTACGCCCGTGGACGCTGAGCAGGTCCACTCGATGGCGGTTCATCAGATCAAGCAGCCGAGTGTAATGCTCCGTCGAATCAAAGCCGATACGCATTTTTACCGTAAAAAGGCCCGGCACGGCGGCGCGCAGCGCGGACAGGATTTCGTCAATGCGGGCGGGATCGCGCAGCAACCCGCCGCCGACGTTCTTCTTGTAAACCTTCGGAGCGGGGCAGCCCAGGTTGAGATCGATCCCGGCCACGGGATGGCTGCGCAGGTCGGCGACCGTGCGTTCGAGATGGACGATTTCCTCGCCGATCAACTGGGCGAAAACCGGCCGTCCGGTGGTGTTCTCATCAATGGAACGAAGGATATGTTTCTCCGGACGGGAATGGGCGTGGACGCGGATGAATTCGGTAAAAAAATAGTCGGGTGCTCCGTAGTGCGCGATGACACGCATGAAGGCGAGGTCGGTGACGTCCTGCATCGGAGCGAGGGCTGTCAGGGGCTGCCCGGGGACGATGGCCGCGGGCAGAGGAGCGGTGGAGGCGGGTGAAATCACGGCGGGCTCAGGCGGACTCTTCCGGGTCCGTTTCGCCGGCCTGCTGTTTCAGGAAGCGCTCGAAAAGTTCGGTCATGTCGTCGGCGGCGTCAAAGACGGCGCGGGCGACATAGATCGGCCGCTGGTGCTGGAGGGCGAGCACGATGGAATCACTGGGGCGCGCGTCGAGCTCGACGATCTTTTTGCCGAGTTCGTTTTCCATGCGGAGGATGATACGCGCGTAGAAGGTGCGTTCGCGCTCTTCGTTGATGACCACGTGGTCCAGACTGGCCCCGAGGCCGAGCAGGATACTGCCGATGAGGTCATGGGTGAGCGGGCGCGCTTTCCGGACGCCTTCCAGCGACATCTGGATGGCGTTGCCCACGGCATGGTCCACATAGATGTGGAAGGTCTTGCTCTCGTCGCCCAGGAAAATGGCGCAGCCGTTCGTCGTGGGCATGACCCCACGCGCGGTGACGATGACGGTGTCCTTGGACATGATTGCAAGGGTAGCGGCCGGCGGCGCGGAGGCAAGGCGCCTGCTCACTCGAACCCGAACAGGCTGATGCCCCAGGTGCGGGCCTGCGCCTGCACGGCGGTCCGGTCGAGCATGATGACGCGACCGGCTTCCAGCGCGGCGGCGGCGAGGCCGGCTTCGCGCATGTTCTCCAAGGTGCGAAGCCCGAAGCAGGGCACATCAAAGCGGTAGTCCTGCGCGGCTTTGACGGTTTTCACAAAGAGGGCGTTGTCGGTCTTGAATGCCCCTGCCCGCCGGAGCATCTCGTCGGTGCCCTCGAAGGCCTCCACGGCGAGGACCGTGCCTTTGCGGACGACGCAGCCCTGGCCGATGTCGAGCCGGGCGCATTCCCGGGCGATGTGGATGCCGTGGCGGAGATACTCCTCGTCAATGGGGAAACTGCGTCCGGTCATGCAGCCGGGCACGGCCAGCTGGTCGTCAATGAAGGCGCGCGCATCAAGGAGGGTGACCCCGGCGGCTTCGATCTCCCGGGCGATGGCGCCGAAGATCGTCTCGGCGTTGCGGCGTTTGAGCGAAAAAAGAATCTGGGCTGCCTTGAAGTCGGGGTGGAGTCCTTTGAAGAGACGGCGCGGGGTGATCTGTCCGGCCATCAAGGCGTAGCCGGCGTCGAATTCGCGGAGGGCCTTGAGCATCCGGCCAAGCTGGCCGACCAGGAGGATGCGGCGTTCGGACTCGGGAAAACTGGCGATAAGCTCCGGCGAGGTTTCCTCCTCAAATCCGATCAGTCTCACGGGGATGCCGGCCTGCCGGGCGGCCCGCGCGATGAGCAGGGGGTAGAGTCCCTGGCCGGCAATCAGCGCGAGCGGGCGCTGCGGGTTGTGATCGGGAGGGAGGAAGGCGGAAGGCACGGCGATAGGCGGGGACTGAAAGACGGAAGTGCGCCGGACGAAAGCCTAAACACAATCGTCACGCCCGCGCGCTTGCCGGTGGACGCACGCGGGGCGCCTCAGCTCTGCGTGCCGTAGTATTTCTTGTAGCTGCGGTAGTAGCGGTAATTCGAGTAATACTCGATGCGCCGCGGGGAGAGGCCGTTGAGCACGATGCCGAGGATCTCGTTGCGCGCGTTACGCAGCGCGCGGATGTAGAGCTTGATGTGCTTGCGGTAGGCGCGGTTGAAGCGGCAGACGTAAATGACTTCATCGGTCCGCTCGGCAATCAGGAGGCTGTCGGTGACCGCGCCCAGCGGCGGGGAGTCCACCACGATCAGATCGTAATGCTTTTTGAACTGCTGGAGCAGCTGGCCGAAGGCGGGGGTTTCCAGCAGTTCGGTGGGGCTCTTGGAGCGTCCGCCGGAGCAGAGAAGGGAGAAGTTTTCGCCGAGCTTGATGATGCCGAGGTGGGGATCGTTGGGGAGATCGCCCTCGACACTGGCGCCGGCCTCGAACCAGGGGATGAGACCGTGCTTGTTCTCCTGCTCAAAGTGGCGGTGCAGCATGGGGCGGCGGAGATCGCAATCAATCAGCAGTGTCCGGCGGTTGTGGCGGGCGAAGCTGCCGGCAAGGTTGCTTGAAATGAGCGTCTTGCCTTCGCCGGGGATGGTGCTGGTGACGAGGATGGACTTCGGGAAGTCGAGTTTGGACTGGATCTTGGCCGCGCTGTAAACGCTGAGAAACGCCTCCACTCCCGGGGCCTGCTGCTCGGACCGCATGAGGGAATACTTTTCCCTGTCCTTGAGGTCCGACAGGTCGGGGATGATACCGAGGAGGTTGACGCCGATGAAGGATTCGACGTCCCACGAGCTCTTGATGCGGTCGTCAATGAAGCTCAGCCCGATCGCGACCCCCAGGAAAACGAGCAACCCAAGCAGAACGCAGGTGCGGATGATGCGCTGCATGTTGGGCGAGTAGGGGGCTCCGGATACTTGGGCGCGGTCGAGCGGGCGGACGGGCACCTTGTCCAGATAGCGGGTGGTGCTGGTCTGGTTGAGCCGGTCGAGAATCTGCATGTAGTTGTTGCGGGCGACGTCGGCTTCGCTCTTGAGGCTTTCAAAGTCCACGCGCAGTTCGCGCAGGTTGAGGGCCTTCCGCTCATGCTCGGCGTATTCGGACTGAAGGCTGCGTTCGCTTTCCCGGGCGTCGTTCAGGCTGGTGGCGAGGTCGGCGGTGGCAAGGTTGATGGCGTTGTTCAGCTGATCCTCGGTGACGGCGATGGCATTGGCCACGTCGATCATCTGGGGATGCCGTTCGAGGTAGCGCTCGGCGAGCCGGGCCTGGTCCTGGCGCAGGGTGGCAAGCTGGTTCTTGAGCGTGGGCACCGTGCCGTGCGCGGCGATGAAGGAAACTTCAAGCGGGTTGCCGCCCGCGCGGCGGTGACTATCGATCTGGGAGACCAGCGTCTCCAGCTCGATGCGGCGCAGTCGCGCGGAGGTGAGGGCGGCGTTCACGCTGCGCAGACGGTCGTCAATGATGCTCATGCTGCTGTCGAGCGAGACGAGGTTGTGCTGCTGCATGTAGGCCTGCAGGCGCTGGGCCTTTTCCTCGGACTCGAGCCGGAGCTGCTCGGCGCGTTGCTGGAGAAAATCGACGGCGACTTCGTTGCGCCCGCTCAGATTGTCGAGGAGGTAGAGAATGAACTGGTCCACATAGCGCTGGGCGATGATGGCGGCGGCCTCGGGGTCGCGGTTGCGGGCGGTGATGACAATCAGGAAACTGTTGCGGATGGAATCCACGCTGACCGAGCCGAGCAGGGCTGACGGGGGGGGCAGGGTGGCGCCGGGGGTGGCCTCCTTGAGGTAGGGGCGTTGCAGAATGCGGATTTCGTCGGGCGTGAGGGATTCGACGACCTTGGCCCGGAGCCGGTTGCTGTTGAGCACCTGCAGGTAGGTGTTGAGGTCCATGTCGGACCGCACGGAGGAGTCCACCACGGCCTGGGAGGTGACGATGGTGTCGGGCCGCTCGAACTGCATCGTGGCGGAGCTGGCATACATCGGGGTCTCGCGCGCCTGGATGTAGCCCACGACGATGGCGACGAGCAGGGCGAGGGGGAGGGCGATCCAGGAACGTTCGCGCAGAATAATATAATAGTCCCGCAGCGTGCGGCGCTCGACCAGCTGGTCCTCTTTGTCTCCGGGGTGGGCGGCGGGATCGGAGGCTTTTCCGGGATGTTCTGCCATGGGGAAGGGGTTTATCAGAACAGGCGTTCGGGCACGAACACAATATCGCCGGGCACGAGCATGAAGGTGCTGTCATCCGTGCGGGCGCGGGTGCGGCCCCGGATCATGCTTTCGACATCCACGGTGAAGACCTGCTTGGAACCATCCTCGCCGATGCGGGTGATGTTCACGGCGGTGCCGCGGGCGGTGTCGGTGAAACCGCCCGCCCGCGTCACCAGCTCAAGGACATTCATGGCCTGTTCAATCGGCAGGACGTAACGTCCGGGATTCTTGACCTGCCCCTGGATGGAGACTTCGCGCGGGGCGTATTCCTCGACGGTGATGGTCACCTGCGGGTTGCGCAGAAACCGGTTGTCGCGGTAGGCGGCTTCGATGGTGCGTTCCGCCTCGGGAATGCTCATGCCGGCCAGTTTTGTGGCGCCGAGGAGATGGAGATTGATCGTGCCCTTGGCATCCACGCGTCCGATGATGTCCAGATTGGGCTCCTGAAAGACGCCGATGCGGATGCGGTCATTGGTGGCGATGCGGTAGGTGAGGGCGGCGGATCCGCCCTGGGTGGCGTTTTCCGCGGGCTGCAGCCGCGCGGTGGAAGCGATCCCGAGGAACACCGCGAGCACGGTGAACAGGCGGAAGATGGGGTAAGGGGCGGGGCGCATGATCAGAATCGGGCCGACAGGTTGAGACTGAAGGAGTTTCGCTGGAAGTCAGCAAATGCGACGTTGGACCAGTTGCGGTAATAGGAATAGATGAGGGAAGCCTTGAAATGCTCGTTGAGCGTATAGCTGACCCCGGCATTCCAGGTGAAATAGCGATCGCGCCGGCCGCCGCCGGCGGAGCCGAGGAAGCGGTTCTCTCCGTAGCCGATGCCACCGATAAGCGACAGCTTGGCCCTGAGCGCATGTTGCACGTCGAGGTCGAAGGAGGTGCTGTCGATATTGATGTTGGTGGAGGAGATGGAGAAATCCTTGCCGGCCTGGGCCGTGACGTTGGTGCGGCGGGTGGCATTCCAGCTGGCCGCGACGGAAGCGGTGAAGGCTTCGTAGGAGTCCTCCCCGTAGCCGCTGGGGATACGCACCTGGTAGCCGGCGCGCAGATTGCCGGAGACCTTGGGCAGAATCTTGCCGGAGATGCCGGCGGTGAACGCGTGATCCACGAAAGAGGTGTTGGCCGAGGTTTCACCCCAGCGGATACGATAGCCGCCGATCAAATCGCGTTCGGAGGTATAGACATAAAACAGGTCGGCGGTCGCCTCGTAGGTGCGCAGATCGACCAGCAGCGCGTTATCGATGAAATCGAGATAGCTGTAGTTCAGTCCGCCGGAAAGGGTGTAGCGCTCGATGACCGGGTATTTCAGGTTGAGGCCGGCATCGTAGAGCCAGGATTCGCTGCGGATGTTGGCGGCACTGTCCGCCCGGTTTTGCCGCTGGGCGCCCAAGGTCAGGGCGCCGGTGGTGCGACCGGATTGTTTGGTGAACTCCCCGCGCAGGCGCGGGTTCTCAAAATTCTCGCCCTCGTATTCTCCGAAACGGGAGGCGTCGAGAAAGAGGCTGCCGCTGAAGGTGATCAACCCGGCGCGCCGCAGGTATTCAACACCCACGCTGGCGGAGTAGATGAAATCCCCATCGCCGCCGTTTTGGGAAAAGATATTGGAGTCGTGGGTGATGCCGACGTTGCCGACGAGGAAGATCTGGTTGCGGCCCTCGTTGATGTTGATCAGGGCGCGCGCGGGCAGACTCAGAATCTGGACCAGCAGGAGAAGGGTGACGAGACGGGACATGAAGGGGGGAGTGGCCATCCTGCGGGCTTATTCAGCGGGGATGGAGGCGGCGCTCACGGTGACGGTGGGCGGCAGTTTGGGCGGGACGACTTCGATGACCTCGATCTCGCTGCCGTCGCCGGTTTCATCGAAGGCGGAGAGACTGTCATCCTTGTCCTTCATGTCGAAATAAACGGTCCGTCGCGCCATGCAGGCCATGGTGACTTTGTCTTCGATGCCCTTCAACTCGTCGTCGGGGATATCCTTAACTTCCACCGAGCCATCGGCCCGAATGATGATCTGCTGGCCGGGGTGGAGCACATGGCCGCCGCCATCGCGGTCGCCCGCGTGGACGGTGATGTCGCCTTCGAGGAGCGACACCTTGGTCATTTCGTGGTTGGTTTCGATCGTGGCCTTGCGCCCCTTCAGCCGGATGGAGGCGTGGGGCGTGCTGTACTGCATGGTGCTGCCAGGAACCAGCTTGCTGGTGCACAGGCCGATCACGCCGCGGACGAGATAGGCTTCGGTCCGCGAGATGGAGGGCTCGATCTCCATGTCGTTGCGGTTGGGAATGAAGGGTTCCTGGACGAAACGCTTCACCTCAAGACGGGTGGATGAGTCAAAATAAATGCCGGTGCCATTGGACCAGACCATGGCGTTGGTGGAATCTTCCTTGGTCTCGATCACAGTGCCCTGGGCGGAATAGACCGAACGTTTGGTGAGGTCGTCGATGGTCTCGCCGGTGTCGATCTGGGCCGTGCCGCTCACGTCGGCAATGTAGATTTTGCTGGTCGGATTCTTTTTCCGGCTCTGGGCATGGAGAGGGCTGGCGAATGCGAGGGCGGCGATGAGGGCACCGAGGGCGCTCGCGCGGAGGAGACGGAGGGAGGAGCTCATGGTGAGGGCTGGCTGAGTGATGGGAGGAGGCGGATATTGAGCCAGAAAACTAGGGGTTTAACCCTAGTTTAGCAAGAGCATAAAAACCGGCGTCTATTCCACCACGACGTTGAGGATTTTTTTGGGGACGAAAATGATGCGCTTAATGACCCGGTCCTGAAGATAGGGTGCCACTCTTTCGTGAGATCTAGCCAACTGCATGGCAGCATCTTGCGTAATATCGGCGGGCACCAGTTGGTCGCCACGGTGCTTGCCGTTGATCTGGAACACCAGTTTGACCTCGCTGCTGACCAATTTGGCGGGGTCGTAGGCTGGCCATGGCGCGGTGGTGAGGTCGCCGCTTCCCCCCAGTCGGGCCCAAAGTTCATTGCAAAGGTGGGGGGCGAAAGGGGCGAGCACCTGAATGAAGGCGAGCAGGGTTTGCCGGTTGACCGACGCCTGCTTTTGCACGGCGTTCATGAAGATCATCATTTGCGAAATCGAGGTGTTGTAGCGCAGCCCTTCGATATCGTCACCGACCTTCTTGAGGGTTTCGTGCAACAGGCGTTCCAGCTCAGGGGTGTCCTGAGTGGAGTCGGACACCTTCGGGTTGAGCGCGCCATCCTCGCCGATGCATTCGCGCCAGACCTTGTGGAGGAAGCGGTGAACGCCTTCGATGCCCTTCGGGCTCCAGGGTTTCATGGCCTCAAGCGGACCGAGGAACATCAGGTAGAGACGCAGGGTGTCGCTGCCGTAACTGCGGATGATGTCGTCGGGATTGGCGACATTGCCCCGGCTTTTGGACATCTTTTCGCCGTCCTCCCCGAGGATGATCCCTTGGTGAAACAGGCGGGTGAACGGCTCGTCGGTGGGCACGACGCCCAGATCGAAGAGCACCTTGTGCCAGAATCGCGCGTAAAGCAGGTGCAGCACGGCATGTTCGGCGCCGCCGACGTAGAGATCCGGCGTGCCCCAATAACGGAGCGCTTCGGGCGCGGCGAGGGCCGCCGGGTTCTGCGGGTCCGGATAGCGCAGGTAATACCAGCAGGAGCCGGCCCATTGGGGCATCGTATTGGTTTCGCGACGCGCGCGAATCCACTCTTCGCCGGGTCGGGCGGCCGAGGCGGGCACGCTTTCGCCGGTGGCTGGCTGATACCAGATTTCGAGCCAGTCGGTGATGGCGGCGAGCGGGCTCTCGCCGGTGCCCGTGGGCTGGTAGCTCTTTACTTCGGGCAGACTCAGGGGCAGCGCCCGGTCGGGCAGGGGCAGGGCGAAGCGCAGTTGGCCTTCAATGAAACAGGTGACCGGATCGGGCGGCAGCGCGAGCGTCGCGCCATGCTGGGCAGCGGCCTGCTGATAATCGGCCTCGCCGACCCAGGCGACGGGGAAGGGTTCGCCCCAGTAGCGTTGCCGGGAGAACAGCCAGTCGCGCAGCTTGAACTGCACGGTGGCCCGGCCGCGGCCGTCGGCTTGGAAGCGGGCATCGAGTTGGGCCTTGGCCTGCGCCGGGGTGAGCCCGGTGCACTCCCCCGAGTTGATCAGACGGACATCGCCACCCTTGTCGCAGAAAGGCAGGGTGACGGCGGCGCCGTCGGCGGGCGCGATGACCTGCGGGATGGGCAGGTTGAATTTCTCGGCGAACTCGAAGTCGCGTTCATCGTGCGCGGGCACGGCCATGATCGCGCCGGTACCGTAGCTGGCGAGGACGTAGTCGGCGATCCAGATCGGCACCCGTTCCCCGGTGGCGGGGTTGATCGCATGCGAGCCGGAGAACACGCCGGACTTGTCCTTGGCGAGATCGGTGCGCTCCAGATCGCTTTTGTTGGCGGCGGCCTTCACGTAGGCGGCCACGGCCTCCTGTTGCCCGGGAGTCGTCAGCGCGGCAACGAGCCGGTGCTCGGGCGCGATCACCATGTAGGTGGCACCGTGGATCGTGTCCACGCGGGTCGTGAAAATCTTCAGTCGCTCGCCCGGCAGGCCGGCGATGTCGAATTCGACTTCGCTGCCTTCGCTGCGTCCGATCCACGCCGCTTGCATGCGCTTGGTGGAGTCCGGCCAGTCGAGCTTTTCCAGATCGGCCAGCAACCGGTCGGCGTAGGCGGTGATGCGCAGCACCCACTGGCGCATGGGCCGGCGTTCGACGGGGTGTTTGCCGACTTCGGAGAGGCCGTCGATCACCTCTTCATTGGCGAGAACCGTGCCGAGGGCGGGGCACCACCACACGGGCTTTTCCTCCACGTAGGCCAGACCGCGCTTGAACAACTGCAGCCAGATCCACTGCGTCCAGCGGAAGTAACCCGGCGCGGTGGTGTTCACCTCGCGCTCGAAATCATACGAGACGCCGATGGTCTTCAGCTGGCGGCGGAAGGTGTTGATGTTCTCTTCCGTGACCTCCGCCGGATGACGGCCGGTTTTGACGGCATAATTTTCCGTCGGCAGGCCGAAGGCGTCCCAGCCGATGGGGTAGAGCACGTTGAAGCCACGGGCGCGTTTGTAGCGCGCCATGATGTCGGTAATCGTGTAGTTCTCGCAATGTCCCAGGTGCAGGCCGGCCCCGGAGGGGTAGGGGAACATGTCGAGCAGGTAATACTTGGGTTTGGCGGAGGCGTTTTCCGCGCGAAAAGTGCGGTTTTGCTCCCAAGTTTGCTGCCAGTGCGGTTCGATCTGGCTGAAGTCGTATTCGTTGCAGGGCGTGGCCATGAGTGAAAACAAACGACTGTGGGCGATTCACCCCGCTGGTCAATCCCGCCGGGCGCAGGGTTTTGCTGGTCAACGCCAGGGCCGCGCCGGTAGTAATCGCGCCTGCACATCATGTTTACCGGAATCGTTGAAGAAAAGGGCCGCGTGGTCGCGTTCTCCCCGGGGCGCGAGGGCTGGCTCCTGCGCCTCGCCGCGAAGGCCATCCTGCCCGGTTTGGCCCTGGGTGACAGCATTGCTGTCAACGGCTGCTGCCTCACCCTCGCGCGGCAGTCCCCGGAGGGGGTGCTCGATTTCGATGTGCTGGAGGAGACGCGGCGGCTGACGAATTTCTCCGCCTTGCAGCCGGGCATGGAGGTGAACCTCGAACGGAGCCTGCGCTTCGATGGCCGGGTGGGCGGGCATTTCGTCAGCGGCCACATTGACGGCTGCGGCCGCGTGGAAGTTTTTGAGGCGCGCGGCCAGGATCACTACCTGCGCGTGGCCGCCCCCGCGGGCAGTGGTCGTTACCTCGTGCATAAGGGGAGCGTGGCTATTGATGGAGTCTCGCTCACGGTCGCCGAGGTGGAGGGGGATCACTTTGCCGTCTGGTTGATCCCGACGACCCTCAGTGTGACGAACCTCGGCTCCCGGAAGTCCGGCGAGGCGGTGAATCTCGAATTCGATTTGCTGGGCAAGTATGTTGAAAAAATCCTGGCGACGCCGCGAGGCTGAGGACGTGTCATGCAAACGGCCCTGAATGCGATCACCGAGGAGCTGCGCCGGCTGAAGGCCGCGGGGGTGCGCTCCGTGGCGGTGTCGGAGGAAAGTCTCCGGCGGCTGCGGGCGGTCGCTACGGCGCACGCCGCCGTTCAGGTAAGCAGGGAAGAGCCCGCGGCGCCGGTGGCCGTGGTCGCGGAGTCCTCCGAGTCCTCCTATTCTTCGGTGGTCAGAACGCCGCCGGAAAAGCTGGCCGCACCGAAGCCCGCGGAATCCTCTCTGCCGCCGCTGCCCGCCTTTGTGCTCCCGGAGGGCGACAAGGCGACGCGTTGGGCGGCCTTGCGCGAAATCGTGCTCAACGACACCACCTGTCGCGCCCATGTGCGGCCCAACAAGCAGGTGGTCTTTGGCGTCGGCAACCTGGAGGCCAAAATCATGTTTGTTGGCGAGGCGCCCGGGGCGGAGGAGGAGGTGCAGGGCGAACCGTTTGTGGGTCCGGCGGGCCAGTTGCTCACGCGCATGATCGCGGCCATGGGCCTGCGGCGCGAGGACGTTTACATCGGCAACATCATGAACTGGCGCCCCGAGCTGCCGGTCAATGCCGGGGGTGTCCAGTATGGGAACCGCCCGCCAACCGAGGAGGAGATGCGCTACTGCCTGCCGTATCTCATGAAGCAGATTGAGATCGTGAATCCTGAGGTGCTGGTCGCGCTTGGCTCCACGGCGGCCCAGGGTCTGCTCGGTTTCGGCGCCTTCCGGACGCTGGGCGAGGTGCGCGGTCGCTGGAAGGAATTCGCCGGCAAGCCGCTCATGGTCACGTATCACCCGAGCTATATCCTGCGCAACCAGTCCAACCGCTCAAAGCGCATGATCTGGGAAGACCTGCTCCAGGTGATGGAGCGCTCCGGTCTGCCGGTGTCGGACAAGCAGCGGGCCTACTTCACCGCCTGATTCGCGGCGGGGCGGCAGCCTTTACGCCAGACCGGTGAGGCGCTTCAGCTCTGCGCTGGCCTGATCGAATTCAGTCTTTATCCGGCCGATCAAGCCGACCACATCGGCCAGCCCCTCGTCGCGCGACTGCTTCTCCAGTTTTTCCGCCACCTCCCGCAATGCCGTCGCCCCCATATTGGCGGCGCTGCCCTTGATGCTGTGCGCGGCGCGGACGAAGGTGCCGGTGTCGCTGGCGGCGTGGCTCGTGCCGAGCTCGGCGATCCGCTTGGGCGTGTCCTCAAGAAAAATTCCGGTGATCTCGCGCAGGAACTCGTCGCCATCGCCGGGATTGAGGGAACGGAGGTTGGCGATGGCGGCGGGGTCGATCACTGACGGGTTGGGCATGGTTCTGAATGAAAGCCATTTTTGCGTGAAGGCGAAGCCCAAAGCGGAGGCCGCGCGGGCAGGGTGGGCGCCGCTTCAAAAATACATCAGATGATTAACATGCGTTGATTTCTTCTCTTGCCCAGCAACACGCTCCCTGCCTTCCTGCACCCTTTCATCATGTCCAACTCATTCGTGTTTTCCTCCGAGTCGGTCGGCGAAGGCCACCCCGACAAAGTCGCCGATCTGATCTCCGACAGCATCCTCGACGCCTGCCTGGCGGTTGACAAAACCTCCCGCGTCGCCTGCGAGACCATGGTCAAGTCCAACATGGTCATCCTCGCCGGCGAGATCACCATCCCGAAGCTGCAGGATAAAAAGACCGGCAAGACCAAGCCCCTCGATGAGGCGATCAACATCGACAAGATCATCCGCGACGCCATCCGCGAGATCGGCTACGTGAACAACGACGACGTCTTCCACGCCGACACCGTTTTCATCAACAACTACCTCACCGCGCAGTCGGCCGACATCGCGCAGGGTGTGGACGCCAAAAAGGCCGACGGCAAGAAGACCGCCGAGCAGGGCGCCGGTGACCAGGGCATCATGTTCGGTTACGCCTGCAACGAGACCCCCGAGCTCATGCCGACGCCGATCATGTTTGCGCACCGTCTTGGCCGCGAGCTCACGAAGATCCGCAAGTCCGGCCAGGCGCCGTGGCTCCGTCCCGACGCCAAGTCGCAGGTCTCCGTCCGCTATGAAAACGACGTCCCCGTCGAGGTCGTGAACGTCGTTATCTCCACCCAGCATGCCGAAGGCGTCCCGCACGCCAAGATCGAGAAATTTCTCATCGAGAACGTCATCAAGAAGGTCATCCCCGCGCGGATGCTCAATAAGAAGACCGAGTATCTCATCAACCCGACCGGCAAGTTCGTGATCGGCGGGCCGACCGGTGACTCCGGTCTCACCGGCCGCAAGATCATCGTGGACACCTACGGCGGTTGGGGCCGCCACGGCGGCGGCGCCTTCTCCGGCAAGGATCCGTCGAAGGTGGACCGTTCGGCCGCCTACATGGGCCGCTGGGTCGCGAAAAACATCGTCGCCGCCGGGCTCGCCTCGCGCGTCGAACTGCAGGTCGCCTACGCCATCGGCCACCCGCGCCCGGTTTCCCTCCGCGTTGAGACCTTCGGCACCGGCACCGTCTCGGACGAAGTGATCACCGCCGCCGTCTCGCAGGTCTTCAGCTTCAAGCCCGCCGACATCGTCAAGCAGCTCAATCTGCTCCGCCCGATCTACCGCGAAACCACCAACTATGGCCACTTCGGCAAGTCCGGTCTCCCCTGGGAACAGACCGGCAAGGCCGCCGCGCTCAAGTCCGCCGTCGCCAAACTCGCCAAACGCTGACGCCCATCAGGCGAAGCGCGCACCCTCAGCTCAAACAAGGAAACACCACCACCATGCCTTCACTTCTCAAGACCGCGCCCAAGGGGCAGGACTACATCGTTCGCGATATCAAGCTCGCCGACTGGGGCCGCAAGGAGCTCGACGTCGCCGAGCACGAAATGCCCGGCCTCGTCTCGCTGCGCAAAAAGTTCGGCAAGACCAAGCCGCTCAAGGGCGTTCGCATCATGGGCTCCCTGCACATGACGATCCAGACCGCCGTGCTCATCGAGACCCTCACCGAGCTCGGGGCCGACGTCCGCTGGGCCTCCTGCAACATCTTCTCGACGCAGGACCACGCCGCCGCGGCCATCGCCAAGACCGGCGTGCCCGTCTTCGCCTGGAAGGGCGAGACCCTCGAAGAGTATTGGGAACTCACCTGGAAGGCGCTCAGCTTCCCCGGTGGCAAAGGCCCGCAGCTCATCGTGGATGACGGCGGCGACGCCACGCTCCTCCTGCACAAGGGCCTGGAGATGGAGCAGGGCAGCGACTGGGTGAAGACCCCGTCCGCCTCCGAGGAAGAGCAGGTCATCAAGAACCTCCTCAAGAAAATCGGCCGCGCCCAGAAGGGCATCTTCGCCGCCATGGTGAAGGAGTGGCGTGGTGTCTCCGAGGAGACCACCACCGGCGTGCACCGCCTCTACCAGCTCCACGAGCAGGGCAAGCTCCTCGTCCCCGCCATCAACGTCAACGACTCCGTCACCAAGTCGAAGTTCGACAACCTCTACGGCTGCCGCGAATCACT
>CAYSBR010000055.1:0-21671 GCA_964429385.1 uncultured Opitutaceae bacterium | reverse complement strand
TACAAAAAAGGTGAACCTTTTTATACTATCCTCTCGACACGCCTTCTCATGGAAGCCGGCACAGACAACGCCCGGGCTTCGCCCCGTCGTGCCTAACCTCAATCGTTTGGCAAAACCATGAACACCCCACCAGTAATTACGCCCCCGCCGCTCGCGAACGTGCCCAAGCCAAAACCAGGTCTATTCCTTCTGGTCGGCACCACGCTCCTTGTGTTGCTAAATATGTGGCTTGGTTTTGCGAAGACCATGCGCGAGAGCGGGAATGTTTCCGAGGCGCTTGGCGCTTCGACCGCACAGTTTGTCATGCCCGTAATCGTGGCTTTGCTGTTTTCAATCAGTGCACGGTTCAGAAATGCACGCTCACGCACGAAGATTGTTTTCTGGACCTCCGTCGTAGTGCTTCTCGGGACAATCGGAAGCCTCGGACATCGATGAACAAAAAGCCGAACCAACCGCCACAGACAACTCCGGGGAGCTGCGCTCCCCTTCGTGTCTGAGCTGTGATGTTGATCGGCGGAAGAAAGATGATCGAAGGCATTGCTCAAATCTTGCTCGCTATCGGAACCCTGCTTTTTGAAATCACGGTTTGGGCAGCCGTCGGTCTCTACGTTGCGATCCGTGCGATCGTTTCGCCCGTGCACAGAGAGAAGATTCGCCACGAGTGGCGCAGCGGGTGGAAGGGAAAGGCGTGCCTGGTGTTTTCTGGAGTATTCTGGATCGCCCTCGTAGCAGCCGCGGTGTGGATCTGGTTTCCAGCCCGCTCGTCTCTCGCATGAAAGACGAATAGTTTCAGGTTTGAAGTGCGACAGAAGTGAAGCGGTCGCGGCGTTTGAAGTAGGTGCGTGTGCCTGAGCGGCAGGCCTTGGGTCTCTCCCGAGGACAGGAGCCGAAGAGCTTGCCGCAGGGCGCAACCCAAGGCCGGGAGGAACCGGCAGGTTGTGATACACCTCATGCGGAGTGCGGAAGCCGAGGCACCTATGTGGCCTCGCCGCGCGCGGAGCGTACGGCCCACCGCGGAGGCGGCTCAAGAGGGTTTCCACTCGTTCGCTTTTGTGCCCATCGCGGAATAGCGCTTCGTTTAGAACATGGCTTCAAATGTCTGCGCTCCACGCTCTCTGCTCCTATAGGTGCTTGGGCAGCGAGTGGATCACGGAGACCGGGTCGCCTTGATCTGACTATGGGGTATCGCTTGGGGAAGCGCGCTACCCCAGGTTCTGCACGATACGGATGATGGGGAGGAAAAGGGCGAGCACAATGGTGCCGACCATCACGGCCATCATCACGATCATCAGCGGCTCGATCAGGGAAGTCAGCGCAGTCACCGCCTGATCCACTTCTTCATCATAATTGTCGGCGACACGAGCCAGCATGTCGGGCAAGCCGCCGGTTTCCTCCCCCACTTCGATCATGCTCGGCACCATGTCGGGAAAGATCCCTGTCGCCCGCAGCGGTCCCGCCACGCCCTCCCCGGCTTTCACCCGGTCATGCACGGTCTGGATCCCTTCACTCAGGTGGGCATTGCCGCTGGTGTCCCGCGCGATAACCAACGATTGCAGAATGGGGACACCGCTGGCCAGCAGGGTACCGAGGGTCCGCGCAAAGCGGGCAATGGCCGCCTTCCGCCACAGGTCACCGAAAAGAGGGAGACGCAGTTTAGCCCAGTCCAGCCAGCGTTGTACCCGGGTTGATCGGATCGCGAATTTGAGCACACCCCCGAGCACCAGCATCGCACCGGCCAGCGGCAGGGCTTGGGTTTTTATCAGATTGCTGCCCGCCAGCACGAGCTGTGTCAGGGCGGGCAAAGCCTGTCCTTTGAGCGCCCCCGCGAAGATCACCTCAAACTTCGGCACCACAAATGTCATCAGCGCCAGCACGATGAGTCCGGCCACGATGATAATGATCGCGGGATAGGTCAGCGCGGCCTTGATGCGGCCGCGCACCTGTATGTTTTTCTCCTGGAATTGCGCCAACCGCAGCAGCACCACGTCGAGCACGCCTCCGGATTCACCCGCCCGAATCATGTTGATGTAGAGGCGGTCAAAAATGCGCGGATAGCGTTCCAGCCCGTCCGAAAAGGTGCCGCCGGCCCGAATCGCTTCCACCAGATTCGCGAGCACCTCCGCAAAAGCCGGGCTCCGCTCCTGTCGCGCCACCACCTCCAGGGCACGGACCAGCGGAAGCCCCGCCTTGACGAGCATCGCAAGCTGCCGGGTGAACTCGGCCAGCTGCCTGCGCGACGGAGAGCGCGAGAAGGCCCGCGCCCGATCCCCCGCCCGCTGCGGCCGGTATCCTCCGGTCACCCCTGAGGCGGACCCGGTCTCGGGCGTCAGCCGGGTTGGCACCAGCCCTCGCGCCTTCAGGCTGGACGCCGCGGCCGCGTTGTCGCCGCCCTCGATCACCCCATTGCGATACCGCCCGGTGGCCAGCTCGATCGCCTGATAAGTAAAGCGCGCCATGGCACATCAAAGATACCGGCCGATTTCCTCCACGGTGGTCTCGCCCGCCAGCACCGCCCGCAAACCATCCTCCCGCAGGGTGCGCATCCCCTCCGCCACGGCCTGCCGCCGGATATCCAGCGTAGCGGCCTGTTGCATAACGAGCGCCCGGATCGAATCGCTCATGCGCAACCATTCAAAAATCCCGCGGCGGCCCTGGTAACCGGTATGATCGCACCGCCCACATCCCGTCCCTCTGTAAAACGGCCGCGCCTGCACGGCCGCATGGTTCAATCCACATTGGGCCAGCAACCCCGCGGACGGGGTGTAAGCAGTCCGGCAAGCCGGACAAATCCGCCGCACCAGCCGTTGGGCCAGCACCGCTTCCAAGGTGGCCGCGATGAGAAACGGTTCCACGCCCATATCCATGAGCCGCGTGACCGTACCCGCCGCATCGTTGGTGTGAAGTGTGGAAAAAACCAGATGACCGGTGAGCGATGCCTGCACCGCCACCTGCGCTGTCTCCAGATCCCGGATTTCCCCCACCATGATCACATCCGGATCCTGGCGCAGAAAAGCCCGCAACGCGGTGGCAAAGCTGAGACCGATGCCCGGGTTGACCGGCAACTGCATGATGCCCTCAATCTCATACTCCACCGGATCCTCGGCCGTCAGCAGCTTGTGCTCCGGGGTATTGATCGCTCGCAAACCACTGTAGAGCGTGGTCGTTTTCCCTGAGCCTGTCGGTCCTGTGACGATGAAAATCCCGTTGGGCCGGCGGATGATTTTCTCCAACTCCGCCCGGATCTCCGTCGGCAGACCAAGCTCAGGCAGGTCAAGTCGCACATTGGCCTGATCCAGCACCCGCAGCACCACGCTTTCGCCAAACTGGGTGGGCAGCGTGGAAATCCGCAAATCCACATCACGGCCACCGATCGTCAGCTTGAGGCGTCCATCCTGCGGCACGCGGCGCTCCGCGATATTCAGGTTGGCCAGCACTTTCAGCCGTGAAGTGATCGGCAGGGCCAGCTCCCGGGCCGGCGGAGCCATTTCATGAAGCACGCCATCAATGCGATACCGGATTTTGAATTCCTGCTCGAAAGGTTCGAAGTGAACATCCGAGGCATGATCCCGCACCGCCTGGGCCAGCACGAGATCCACAAACCGGATGATCGGCGCCTGCCTGGCCATCGCCTCGATATCCTGCGGCGCCAGCGCGGCCTCGGCTTGCGCATCCTTCCCGGCACCGCGCAAATCCGCCGCCTGCTCCGTCCCATCCGCGCCGTAGTGGCGCCCGATGAGCCGCCGGATCTTATCCGGATCCGCCACCACCAGACGGACGTCCTTCCTCAAGGTAAAAGCCAGATCCTCCACCGCCCGCTCACCGAAGGGATCAACCGCAAGCAAATCCACCCGCCGCCCCTCCGCCCGCCAGGGGAAGACTCCATAAGTCCGGGCCTGCGCCGCGGTGAGCAAGGACAGGGTTTCCGCCTCCACCGCATCGGGCACCACCGGCAGCCATTCCCATTGCAAATGACGGGCCACCCGCGCGAGCACTTGCTCCCGCGTAAGCACGCCCCGTTCGATCGCCACATCGGCCAGAGACCGATCCGGCGCGGGCTGCGCGGAGACGATTGCGGCAAAATCCGCCGCCGGGAGGGCTTCCCGGAGAATGGTGTGGAGCGTCTGGCTGTGGTTCGAAAACATGACAGCAAGACGCTTCGGCGTTTTTGGCTAGAGGGCCTTCAGCTGGGCGCCCATCGCCAGGAGTTTCTCGCGCATGATCACAGGATCCTGCGCTTTCTCCACACACTCGTCGGCGGTGATCAGCTCGCGGTTGAACAAGCTCATCAGGTGCGTATCCATCGTGATCATGCCGAGGTTGGCCCCGGTCTGGATGTCGGACGGAATGCGGAAGGTTTTGTTTTCCCGGATCAGCGAGGCGATCGAGGTCGTCGTGATCATGATCTCGTAGCCGGCGATCCGGCCTCCGCCGACCTTCTTGCAAAGCACCTGGGAGATGACCGCCTGGACGGAGGAAGCCAGCTGCGTCCGGATCATCTCCTTCATGGTGGCAGGGAAGGCATCCACGATGCGATCAATCGTCTTGGCCGCGCTGTTGGTGTGGAGTGTGCCGAACACCAGGTGACCGGTCTCCGCCGCGCTGATGGCCGCTTCGATGGTTTCCAAGTCGCGCATTTCACCGACGAGGATGATATCCGGATCCTGACGGAGGGCGCGACGGATGGCCTCGGCAAAACTCGGCACATCCGAGCCAATTTCGCGCTGGGTCACCACGCAACGCTTGTGGTTGTGGTAATACTCGATCGGGTCCTCGATCGTGATGATGTGCCCGTCGCGGTTCTCATTCACGTAATTGATCATCGAGGCGAGCGTCGTTGACTTGCCGGAGCCGGTCGGACCGGTGACCAGAATCAGCCCACGCGGCCGGTAAAGCAGCTCCCGCACCTTGTCCGGCAGGCCGATATCGCGCAGACCGAACATTTTGTAGGGAATCTGGCGCAGCACCATGCCGTAATTGCCCTTCGCCTTCAGCACGCTCACGCGGAAACGCGCCTTTTCCCCGAAGGCGAAACCGAAGTCCGCTCCGCCGTTCAACTTCACGTTGCTGAGGTGTGTGTCCGGCGTGATGGAAAGCATGAGCCGTTCGGTATCCGCCGCCGTGAGATTTTCACCGTCAATCGGCATCATGCTGCCGCTGATCCGCAGCGTCGGCGGCTGGCCGACCTGCAGGTGAAGATCCGAGGCGTTTTGCTCGACGACGAGATCGAGCAGATCGTTCATTTCGTAGCTCATGGGTATAAATAAGGTTAGCTGGCGTCGCCGACGGTAAGCGAAGCAATTTCCTCCACCGTGGTCAAACCAGCTGTGAGCTTTCGGACCCCATCCTCGCGGAGGGTGCGCCAGCCCTCCCGCCTCGCCTCCTGGCGCAACCGGGCAAGCCCCGCCCCGGCATGGATCATTTCACGCAGCGGGTCCGAAAGCACCAGAATCTCAAAAATACCGATGCGACCGCGATAGCCGCTTCCCCGGCAGGCCGGACAGCCCTCCCCCCGGAAGAAACTCGCACCCGCCGCCACCGCGGGCGAAATCTGCAGCGACTGTAATTCCGAGGGCGAAAGCCTGTGCGGGCGGCGACATTCCGGGCATACTCGTCGCGCGAGTCGTTGGGCCACCACCCCGCGCAACGCGGCGGACACAAGGAAAGGTTTCACCCCGATATCAACCAGCCGCGTCACGGCGCCCGGGGCGTCGTTGGTGTGCAACGTGGAGAGCACAAGATGGCCCGTCAGCGAGGCATTGATGGAGATCTCCGCCGTTTCCCGGTCGCGAATTTCACCCACCATCACAATGTCCGGCGCCTGCCGAAGCATCGCCCGCAAGGCCGCGGCGAAGGTCATGCCCACATCCGGGCGCACCGGCACCTGATTGATGCCGCTCATCTGATATTCCACGGGATCCTCGACCGTGATGATTTTCCTGTCCGACTGGTTCAGGTGATGCAGGCACCCGTAAAGCGTCGTCGTCTTGCCCGATCCGGTCGGCCCTGTCACCAGCACGATGCCATCCGGTTGTGCGATCAGCTGTGCGAACGTCTCCTGATCATCAGGAAGCAGCCCCAGCTCCGGCAACCCGCGCTTCAATCCCTCCTGATCGAGCACCCGCATGACGATGCTCTCCCCATGGGTCGTGGGCAGCGAGGACACGCGCAAATCCAAGGACCGGCCCTCCACCTTGAGCTGGATCCGGCCATCCTGCGGGAGCCGTTTCTCCGCAATGCTGATGCCGGCCATGATTTTCAATCTTGAGATGATCGCCGGCTGCAACCGTTTCGGCGGGTTCTCCGCCTCGGCCAATACACCGTCGATACGATACCGCACCCGCAACCTTTGCTCCAGCGGCTCAAAATGAATGTCGGAAGCCCGGCGTTGCACTCCTTCCGCAATGACGGCTTGCACGAGTTGGATGATCGGGCCGTCCGCTTCGCCCACCTCCGCGTCCTCGCTGACCGGTGCGACCGGCGTTTCGACCATCGGTGCGCCCGGACCGTAAACACGGGCAATCGTCGCCTCAATCTGCACGGCTGGAGCCAGCACAAGCTCCAGTCCGCGCCGAAGCAGATGCGCCAGGCTGTCCGGGCCTTCACTGGCCAGCGGATCGCTCACGGCCACCCTGAGCAAGGCGCCGGAGAACCCGAGAGGGATCAAGCCGTACCGGCGCGCAAACTCCGGGGAAACCAATCCGCGCACCTCGTCGGAAATCCGCAGACGCGTGAGGTCCACAACCGGCAAGCCGAACCGCCGGCCCTGCTCCCCCAACCACCGCAACTCTTCGTCTTCGGTGGCGGGGGCAGACATGATCGGCGGGGCGTTCGTCCGTCAGCGCAAGGCCAGCAGGAACTCGGTGTTTGTCTTCGTCTTGCGCAACCGGGTGATGAGCATTTCCATCGATTCGATGGGGCCCAGGCCCTGCATCGCGCGGCGCAGACCGTAGATGCGCTGCAGCTCGTCGGGATGGTAGATCAGCTCCTCCTTGCGGGTGCCCGAGCGATCAATGTTGATCGCCGGGAAAATCCGGCGCTCCACCAGGCCGCGGTCGAGATGGAGCTCGCAGTTACCCGTGCCCTTGAACTCCTCGAAGATGATCTCATCCATGCGGCTGCCGGTATCGACCAGCGCGCTGGCGATGATCGTCAGACTGCCGCCGCCCTCAATGTTGCGGGCCGAACCGAAAAAGCGCTTGGGCTTCTGCAGCGCGTTGGACTCAAGGCCACCCGACATCGTCTTGCCCTGGTTGCCCGCGAGCGCGTTGTAGGCGCGCGCAAGGCGCGTGATGGAATCGAGCAGGATGACCACATGCTCCCCCTGCTCCACGCGACGGCGCGCGTTTTCGATCACCATCTCCGCGCAATGCACGTGGCTCTCCGGCGTTTCGTCAAAGGTCGAGGAAACCACCTCGCCCTTGGTGTGCCGCTTGAAATCCGTCACCTCCTCGGGGCGCTCGTCAATCAGAAGGAGGATGAGCTTCGCATGCGGCGAGTTCGCGGAAATGGAGTTGGCGATGTTTTGCAGCAGCACCGTCTTGCCCGTGCGCGGCGGCGCCACGATGAGGGCGCGCTGACCGAAGCCGATCGGGGTCAGAATATCCACTGCGCGCATGGAAACATCCTTCTGCGTGGCCTCCGACTCCAGCAGGATGCGTTGCAACGGATAATACGGCACCAACTCCTCGAAAGGCGTCACCCGCGAGATGGCGTCCGGAGCCCCGCCCATCACGCGATCCACCCGCACGACCGCGGGGCAGCGGTCACCGGACTGCGGTGACTGCACCAGCACTTCCACGGCATGACCGCGCTTGAGCCCGTAGCGTTTAATGAGGCTTTCGGGCAGGCAGGCGTCATCCGGATAAAGCCGGTAATTGACGTGCGTGTGCACGATGAAAGCACCCCGGTCCGTGACATCAATATGGCCGCGATCACGAATCGGAGTCTTCTTGGCCGCAGCCTCTTCAAAGATCCGAGCCAGCAACTGCCGGCGATTCGGCACTCCCTCGAATTCGACTCCGGACTGCCGGGCAAACGCCGTGAGATCCGCCAGATTCAACGCATAGAGTTCGTCGAGCCAGATTGGTGCGCCACCGCCGGAGGAAATTTCGTCCGCCAATGCATCGAGCGCCACCAAGTCGGCGAAACGATCCGGGCTGGGCACGTCGCCCGTCACGACCGGGGCACTTGGCGGCGGCGGTTGCGAGGGGTGTTGTTCTCGGGGCTGGAAGCCACCCTGCTGCCATTGACGACCGCGTTTGCCGCGTTTGTTGCGTTTCCAAAAACCACGCTCCTGCTGGTGACCTCCGCCTTGATGCGGCTGGCCGCCTCCCCGGGGCTCGCCTTCGGCAGAGGACGGGGCGCGTTCCGCTTCCATGCGGGCGGGCACGGGATCCTCCGCCACGGGCTGAGGGGCGGGCGGCTCCGGAGGAGGAGGCGGCGGCGGTTCGTGCACCACCGGCGCAGGGGCCGGGGCGGCGGTCATCGCCAGTTCGGTTTGCGCGGCGTCCTTGGCTTTTTTGGCCTTGGGCTTGGCAGTGCGTGCAGGGGTGCGGCGGCGCACAGCCTTCTTCGGCTTGTCGACCGCGCCGTCATCGGGCTTGGGAGGAATGGACATGTATTGAAAAAAGGCGGCCGCACAGGGCCGGAAATCTCAGGCAGCCGGAGCCGTGGCAGCAATCAACCGCACCACCTGCTTTTGCAGAAATCCGGGGGTGCCGTCGTTCCAGAGAACGAAATCAGAATGCTCAATTTTATGCGCCAAGGGCAGTTGCTGGTTGATTCGCTGCTCGGCGAGCGGTCTCGGCAGACCTCGTTGCTCCAGCCGGGCAAGTTGTTGGGCCGGAGCACAGGCCACGCATACGATGAAATCAAACCAATTTTCCAAACGCTGTTCAAAGAGCAATGGTACCTCAACCACCCAGCGGGCTCGCGGCGCTTCGGCCAGCCGCTCACGCCACACCGCATAGACTCTGGGATGAACCAGTGCTTCCAGCCACTGTCGTTCTTCTTCCGACGCAAACACCTTCTCCGCCACCCGCCCTCGATCCACCGCGCCCTCCGTACAAAAAACCAAGTCGCCCCAGCGGGCGCGCAGTGCCGCCTGCACGGCTTCATCCGTCAGGACGCGCTCCCGGACCACGGCGTCCGAATCAATGAAATCGAAACCCGCCGATGCAAACATCCTCACTGCGCTCGATTTGCCGCAACCGATACCTCCCGTAAGACCTATGATCATGACTTTCTTTCGGCCAAATCTGGCCGGGCTGATTTTTTCCGCAAATTATTTATAATAAGCTTCATTCCTTGGGCGGGTTCGCCTACTTCACCATTCCGTCACAAAACGCATGATTCCACCGGTTGACACCAAAAACGCCAGGGCGGTGGCCCGCTTTGTGCAACAAAAGCGGACGCGAATGTTTGGCCGGAGCCGCTCGTCCTGGCTGCCCCGCGTGTTTCAGGATACGGTGGACCTCTTTGGCGGAAAGAATCCCGATTACGCAGCGGTCGATCTGACCTACCATGATTTCGAGCACACCCTGCAAGCCACGGTATGCCTCGTTCTCATTCTGGAAGGCCGACACCGCGCGGGAATTGCCCCCCGGCTTACGGCCCGGCACTTCGACTTGGCCGTGTCCGCCGCGCTCCTTCACGACAGCGGTTATATCCGGCTGCGCTCGGACCGCGCCGGCACCGGAGCCAAATACACCTTCATCCATGAGTTGCGCAGCAACGCCTACGCCGCCTCCTACCTGCCTGTCATCAAGACCACGGAGAGCGAAGTCCAGCTTGTGACCAAGGCCATCAGCTGCACCGGCCCCAAAAGCGACATCCGGCGCATTGATTTCCCTGATGCGCTCTCCCGGACCATCGCCTGTGCGATCGCGACCGCCGACTACCTCGCACAGATGTCCGCGCCGGATTACATCGAGAAACTTCCCAGTCTCCACGCCGAGTTCCAGGAGTCCTACGATTTCTTCGGCACGCCGCGCGCCCAGCGCTACGCCAAATCGGTGCGCGATCTGATCGCCTATACGCCGGTTTTCTGGACCAAACTGGTCCTGCCCAAACTCAAGAAGGACTTCGAGGGGGTTTATCGCTTCCTCGCCCAGCCCGACGGCCCCAACCCCTACCTCGACGCAGTCGAGGCCAACCTCGACAGAATCAAACGGGGCTGACGTCCCCGCTTTGCCGCCTGTCCCCAGGCCATGCTGGCCACGATCACTTCAGCGGCTCTGCAAGGTATTCATGCCGCCTTGGTCCAGGTGGAGGTCAATACAGGGGAAGCCGGTGAGCCCAAGCTGATCCTCGTCGGATTACCCGATGCCGCGGTGAAGGAGTCCGACGACCGTGTCTGCTCCGCGCTCAGCAACAGCGGCTTCAAGATGCCGCGCACGCGCACCACGATCAATCTTGCGCCGGCCGACATTCGCAAGGAAGGCCCCATCTACGACCTGCCCATCGCCCTCGGCATCCTCGTCGCCACCGGCCAGCTCAACGCCCCCTCCCTCAACGACTGGCTCATCGCCGGGGAACTGGGGCTCTCCGGCGCCACCCGCCCCGTGCGCGGGGCGCTGGCCATGGCCCGGCTCGCGCGCGCGATGGGCAGGAAGGGGCTTCTCCTTCCCGCCCGGTCCGCGGAAGAAGCCGCCCTGGTCGAAGGAGTGGTCATTCACCGCGTGGACTCGCTGGATCAGGCCTGCCGCTTCCTCAGCGGCGAGCGTCCGCTGGAGCCGATCAACGCCCAGAACGCACGCCAGTCGCTGACCGTCACCAAGGATGAGCCGGGGTTGGATTTCGCAGAGATCAAGGGCCAGCACGCCCTGCGGCGCGCCGTTGAAGTGGCCGTGGCCGGCGGCCACAACCTGCTCATGATCGGCCCGCCCGGCGCTGGAAAATCCATGGTGGCCAAACGCATCCCGACCATCATCCCCGCTCCCGCGCTCGAAGAGCATCTGGAAATCCTCAGCATCCACTCGGCCGCCGGCCGGACCATCAGCGGGGAGACCGGCTGGGGCTACCGGCCTTTCCGCAGTCCGCATCATACGATTTCCGATATCGGCCTGCTCGGAGGCGGCGCCATTCCCGGGCCAGGCGAAATCTCCCTCGCCCATCACGGCGTCCTTTTCTTGGATGAATTGCCCGAGTTCAAACGCTCCACCCTGGAGGTTCTCCGGCAACCGCTGGAAGACGGCGAGGTCACCATCTCCCGCAGCGCCGGCAAGGTCACGCTCCCCTGCGCCTTCATGCTCGTCGGAGCCATGAATCCGTGCCCATGCGGCTACCTCGGGGACACGAAACGGGAATGCCGCTGCACACCCGCCCAAATCCAACGCTACCGCTCCCGCATCAGCGGACCACTGCTCGATCGCATTGATCTGCATATTGACGCCCCCGCCCTCTCGATCACCGATCTGCGGGCGACGCAGCCGGGCGAGTCCTCGGCCGCCATCCGCCAGCGGGTCGCCGACGCACGAGTGCGCCAGCAGGCCCGCTTCGCCGGTACCCGCGCCACGGTCAACGCCCGCATGACCCATGCCCAGATCCGCCGGCACTGCACAATTGATTCCACCCTCGGTGATCTGCTTCAGCAGGCCATGGAGCAACTCTCCCTCTCCGCCCGGGCCTACGACCGCATCCTCAAGGTGGCCCGCACCATCGCCGACCTGGCCGGGGCGGATCAGATCGCCTCCCCGCATCTGCTCGAGGCGATTCAATACCGCAGCCTCGACCGGCACCTGTTCTACTGAAACGCTTCCGTTATGCCCACGGTCGCCGTCCTCGATATCGGAAGCAACTCGATCAAGATCCTCGTCGCCGCCCCCAGCGGACCGGGCCGGCTCGCCCCACTCTTTCAGCAAACCATCGAGGCTCGCATCAGTGCTGGCATCAATGCCACCCGGCCGGTCCTCAGTGAGGAAGGCATGCAGCGAGGCGTGGAAGCCATCCGGCAGCTGTTGGCCGCCGCCGCACCCCATGCTCCGGAACGCGCCCAACTGGTCGCCACCAGCGCGGTGCGCGACGCGGCCAATGGAGATGAATTCCGCCGCCGCGTGACCCAGGCGACCGGATTCGAGCTGCGCATCCTCTCCGGCGAAGAGGAAGCCAACGCCATCGGGCGCGGCCTCACCTGCGATCCCGCGCTCGCCGACCTGCAGGATTTTTATGTATTCGACCTGGGCGGTGGCAGCCTCGAATGCCTCACCTTCCACGATCGGCGTGTCACCCAGAGCCTCAGCCTGCAACTCGGCTGCGTCCGACTGACCGAACGCTTCGTGTCAGACCCCGCCGCTCCCCTTGATCCGTCGGCCCGGGATGCAATCATTCATCACGTCGAGGCCACGTTGCGGGCCAGCGGAGTCCATTTTGATCTTCCGTATCCAATCGCCGTCGCCACCGGCGGCACCCTGGCCAATATTCGAGCGATTCGCGCCGCGCGCGCCGGGGCTTCCATCGAAGAAACCTCTCCGCTCATCACCCTGCGCCAGCTGCATGAATTGCTGGAACAGACCGGCGCGCAGCCCCTGGCCGAGCGCCGGCTGATCCCCGGCCTTCCTCCTGCGCGGGCCGATGTCTTTCCCGCCGCACTCGCCACCTTGGTGGCGCTCGCCGAACACGCCCATCTCACCGCCTTCCGGCACTCCTTCTACAACTTGCGTTTCGGCTTGGCGGTGGAACTGCTGACCTCCTTCTGAGCAGTGATCCTGCGCAGCGCCTTCAGCATTTTTTCAAAATCCTTCGGCAAGGGTGCCCGTAAATCCAAAGTCCGGCCCGTCACCGGATGCGTCAGGCAAAGATGCTCCGCATGCAACATCACGCGCGGTGGCTGGGCCGGCAACCGCGGTTCCTCTTTCCAACCATAGGTTTCATCCCCGAGCAGCACATGCCCGAGCGACTTCAGGTGCACGCGAATCTGGTGCGTGCGGCCGGTATGGATCACACAGCGCACCAAGGTCGCCAGATCGGGATACTTCTCCACCACCTCCCAGTCGGTGTGCGCCTCACGCCCTCCTTGCGACACCTCCACCACCGCCATTTTGTGCCGCTGATATTTGTTGCGCCCGATCGGCTTGCGAATCGCTCCGCTCATCAGCGCCGGCACCCCGTTGACCAGCGCGAGGTATTCCTTCTCCAGGGTCCGCTCCGCAAATTGCGTCGCCAGGCCGCGATGCGCTTTGTCCGACTTGGCCACCAGGATGATCCCCGAGGTCTCACGGTCCAACCGATGCACAATACCGGGACGCTCCACTCCGCCAATGCCACTCAGGCTCCCCTTGCAATGGGCCAGCAGGGCATGCACCAGCGTATCCTCGCCCGTCCCCGCGCCGGGATGCACAATCATCCCCGCGGGCTTGTTCACGGCCAGCAGATGCTTGTCCTCAAAAATCACCTCAAGCGGAATCTCCACCGCCCGCAGCTCCGCGGGTTGCGTCTCAGGCAGCGAAAACACCAGTTCGTCCCCGCCCTGCACGCCTTGGTTGCGCTTGATCGACCGCCCCGCGAGCGTCACCAACCCGGCGTCAAAAGCCCGCTGGATGGCCGCCCGGCTATGGTCGGGAAATGCCGTGGCCAGCACCTTGTCGGCACGCTCCCGGCCGCTGTCCGCAGGAATGAAGTAGGACGTTTTCACGCTGCCCGCATGTGTGCCGGAGCCTATTCAGGAATCCAGAGCAATCTGCCGACCGTCTCGACAATCAATCCGGCAAGCCGGCCATCAGCCCATTCAGTTCCGCCAACAGCGGTCGCTTCTGCGCCTCGGTCAGCAACGCCACCTCGAAGCCGTTGCGGGCCAGCCGCACCAGCTCGCGCCGGGTAAAACCACATTGCTCCACCAGCGCCGCATAGTCATCGGTCAGCGTGTTGCCGAAGGAAATGGGATCGTCCGTGCTGATCGTGACCGTCACGCCCGCATCAAGCAGCTGCCGGACCGGGTGCGCGGCAAGCGTCACACCGGGCATGAGTTTGTGATTGCTGATCGGACAGACATCCAGCGCCACCCCGCGCCGCTTGAGCTCCGCCAGCAACGCCGGCTCCTCCACCGCGCGCACGCCATGCTCGATCCGCTGCGGCTGAAGTTCCTCCAGCACGCGCCGGACAAAATCCGCGCCCAGGAATTCACCGGCATGCGCCTTCGTGTATTTGCCGGCCCGCCGCGCCGCCGCCCAATACTCGGCCGACCACGGCTCCAGTGGAAAACTCTCGGTTCCGTGCAGGTCCACGCCGGCAAGATCCGGCCAGCCCAGTGCAGCGTCGAGCACCGGCTTCATGGCCGGTCCCGCCCCATTGTGATGGATGCCCAGGAAAACGCGCACCTCCAGTCCCGCGGGCACCGCCGCGCGGATCGCGGCCAGCACTTCCTTCCCGTCCAGGCCGCCAAACTCCACCACGCCGGAGGCGAAACTCGTTTCCACATATCTGACGTTTTGCGCGACATGCCGGGCGAAGATGAGCTTCGCCGCTTCATGATAACGCTCGGGCGAGGTGTACCAGGAAAACGCCATGTCGAGCAACTCCGCTTCGAAATGCGCGAAGTCACGGAACTTGAAATCCGGCGCCCACGAAGCCGGCGGCACTGAGAATTCCGGCCGCACGCGCTGCAGCAACTCCAACGGCAGCGCCCCCTCGATGTGCAGATGCGTCTCCGTCTTCGGGAGCGACCGGATGAAGGTGCGGAGGTCGGTCATGGTTGCAGCGCTGATTGGTGCGTCATCAGGCGTGGAGACTGGCGCTCAACCCTTCTTCAAGAGATAATCCGGATTCAGCTTGTGTAGCGCCTTCGGCACGAAGAGGCCGTCCTGGCGGATGAGCTTGCCATCAAACCAGATTTCGCCGCCGCCATATTCGGGCCGCTGGATGCAGACCATGTCCCAATGCACCTGCGACTTGTTGCCATTGCCCACACCTTCGTAGGCCTGCCCCGGGGTGAAGTGGAAGGAGCCCGCAATCTTCTCGTCGAAGAGGATGTCCCGCATCGGCTCAAGGATGTGCGGATTGAAGCCGATGGCGAATTCGCCGATGTAACGGGCGCCGGCATCGCTATCGAGAATCTCGTTCAGCCGCTTCGTGTTGCTCGATGTGGCCTCCACGATCCGACCCTGCTTGAAAACCAGACGGATGTGGTCGAACGAGGTGCCGAGGTAAACCGTGGGCGCGTTGTATTGGATGACACCTTCGACCGAGTCGCGCACCGGGCAGGAGAACACCTCGCCGTCAGGAATGTTGCGCAACCCGCCGCAAGGCTGCGCGCCGATGCCCTTGATCGAAAAGCGCAGATCCGTGCCCGGTCCCTTGATATGCACGCGGTCGGTCTTGCCCATGAGATCGGCCAGCACCTTCATGCCGGGGGTCAGCCGGGCGTAATCCAGCGTGCAGACGCGGAAATAAAAATCCTCGAAAGCCTCCGTGCTCATTCCGGCCTGCTGGGCCATCGCCGAGGTCGGCCAGCGCAGCACCACCCACTTTGTCTTGCCCACGCGATGATCGAGCACCGGCTTCATCAGTCGCGAGACCAGTTGCACACGGTTGGCGGGCACGTCCGCCGCCTCGAAGATGTTTTCGGAACCGCGGAGGGCGATATAGGCGTTCATCTTCTGCATACGCGCCAGTTCGACCCCCGCATGATGGGCGTATTGCGCCTCCTCCGCTCCCAGGGCGAGCTCGCGTGTGACCCGCGCGCGATGCAGCTGCACATGGGGATGCGCACCGCGACGCTTCGCCGCCCGGACGAGGGCGATCACCATCGCATCCGGCACATCAAACGCATCGATGAGCACATGCTCACCCTTTTTGAGCGAAGTCGAAAATCCGGTAAGCCCATCGGCCAGTTCATTGAAGCGGGGATCAATAATCATGCCGCAGCTAACCCGACCCGCCTTGCGCCCGGCAAGGGGAAACCGGAACCGGCCTACTCTCCCGTCACCGCGCGTTCGCCATTCCTCGGGAAACAGATGCGGCCCACCGCTTCGTCAAAATCCGCCGCACCGTGCAGGATTTCCACCTCGAGCCGCAGATAATAGAGCGGCATCGCCCCCAGCCGTCCC
The DNA here is from genome assembly GCA_964429385.1 of uncultured Opitutaceae bacterium. Classification (GTDB taxonomy): domain Bacteria; phylum Verrucomicrobiota; class Verrucomicrobiia; order Opitutales; family Opitutaceae; genus UBA2377. The sequence continues at coordinate 5,631 of CAYSBR010000055.1, read as the reverse complement.
TCGGGAATGCGCACCGCGTCTTTTTCCGTCGTAAGCAGGCACTCTGCGCCCTCCTTCTCCGCGAGGTCATACAACCTGACAATGTCCTCCTCATCGTAGCGGTAGTGATCGAGGAAGCGTTCCCGAGTGACGATCTTTGCACCGAGGTCGCGGAGAAATTTTTCAAAGCTTTCCGGTGTCGCGATGCCGGAGAACGCCGCCACCCGGCGGTCTTTCAGGAAGCTGAGCGGCTGCCGCTCCGCCGAGCCGAGGCGCTGCAAATATTGCGGGCGGTGGGCGCACTCAATCAGATCCACCCCCGGATTATGTTTTTGAATGAGCGCTTCCAGTTCCGGGTCGCGCTCCCCGTTGGACTTGGTGAGGAAAACATAGGAGGCCCGCCTGAGATGTTTCACCGGCTCGCGCAGGATGCCGCGCGGCAGCAGGTGACCGTTGCCGAAGGGGTTGGTCTTGTCCACCAGCAGGAGGTTCAGCCGGCCCTTGAGCGGCAGGTATTGGAACCCGTCGTCGAGCACCAGCGTATCGCAGCCGAAGCGCTTGATCGCGTAGGCTCCGGCCTTCACGCGGTTCTTGTCCACCAGGACAATCACCCCGGGCAGATTTCGCGCGAGCATGTAGGGCTCATCGCCGGCCTGCTCGCTGTCGAGCAAGACGCGTTCCCCGTCGCTCACCACGCGCGGCGGCGGCTCGGCGGCATGCGAAAGCGCCCGCCACCACCGTTTCCAAACCGGCGGCGCCTTGCTCCGGTAACCCCGCGACAGGATGGCGACCTTTCGCCCCCGCTCCTGCAGCGCCCGCGCGAATTTCTCCACCACCGGGGTCTTGCCCGTGCCGCCCACCGTCAGATTCCCCACCACCACCACAAGGCAGCCGAGCGGCTGGTCATGCAGGATCCGGTGTTTGTAGAGCCAGAAGCGCAACTGCGCGAGGCCGCTGAAGATGAACGAAAGCAGATGCAGGAAAGAGGCATACACCGCCGCCCCCGTGTCCGCGCGCCGCCCCAGGATCACGTCCACGGTATAGAGCTCGAGCGCGTTGATCTTTTTCTTCAGCCAGGGTTGGGACATCGATGCTGACAGGAATGAAGGTTGACGCGCGTTTTGGGAAGCCGCTTTCGTAAGAACTTACGTCATTTTCCTCCCGCATATGAACTACAAGCTCTTCATTCCCGGACCCATCGCGGTCTCAGAGAAAACCCTGCGGGCGATGACCCAGCCGATGATCGGCCATCGCAGCACCGATTTTGTCGCGCTCTACCAGTCCGTGCAGCCCGACCTGCAGGCGCTCGCCTACACCCGGGACCCGGTTTACCTCTCCACCAGCAGCGCGTTTGGCTCGATGGAGGGCGCCATCCGCAATCTCGTCAAAAAGAAGCTCCTCGCCTGCATGAACGGCGCGTTCTCCGACAAGTGGAACGACGTCGCCAAGCGCTGCGGCAAGGAAACCACCGGACTCAAATTCGACTGGGGCCAGCCGGTTGATCCCGAGGCCGTCCGCAAGGAACTCGCCACCGGGGCCTACGACGCGATCACCCTCATCCATAACGAAACCTCCTGCGGCTGCATGACCGACCTCGCCGCCGTCATGGCTGTCGTGCGCGAGTTCCCGGAAGTCGTCAGCATCGTGGATACCGTCAGCTCGTTCAGCGCCCTGCCGATCAAGAAGGATGAACTCGGCATCGATGTGCTTATCACCGGCTCGCAAAAGGCCTTCGCCCTCCCCCCCGGACTGTCATTCATCTCCGCCTCGAAGAAGGCGCTTGAGCGCGCCGCCCAGTTGCCCGACCGGGGCTACTACTTCGACCTGCTCGAATTCCAGGCCAACCACGAGAAGGGCATGACCCCGAGCACGCCCGTCATCCCGCTCATCTACGCGCTCAAATCCAAGCTCGAGGACATCAGGGCCGAAGGCCTCGAAGCCCGCTTCGCCCGTCACGCCCGCCTCAACCAGACCGTCCGCGACTGGGCCTTCGCCAAGGGCTTCAAGCTCTTCCCCAAGCAAGGCTATGGCTCGCTCTCGCTCAATTGCTTCGCCAACACCCTCAACGTGGACCTCGCCGCGCTGAACAAGACCCTCAAATCGAAGCACGGACTCGTGATCGATGGCGGTTACGGCAAACTCAAGGGAGCGACCTTCCGCATCTCCAACATGGGCGACGAGACCGACGAGACCATCGCCGTCCTGCTCGCCGCGCTGGACTCCGCCCTCGCGGAGACACCCCGGCTCGCCTCCTAAGCCGGGTCCCCTGAAAAAACAAAGCCTTGAAATCGGCGGCGGCGACGCCTAACGCCTCGCCGCCTCATGAAGTCACTTATCATCGCCGAGAAACCGTCCGTGGCGGCGGATCTCGCGCGCGCCCTCGGCAAGGTTCCCAAGAAAGGCGACTGCTACGAGAATGACGAATACGTCATCTCGTCGGCCGTCGGCCACTTGGTCGAACTCGAGATGCCCGAGGACATTGATAAGAAGAAATACGGTTTCTGGCGGCTTGAGACGCTCCCCATCATCCCGGAGAAATTCGGACTCAAGCCCATCGCCGACTCCAAGGACCGCTTCGCCCTGCTGAAAAAGCTGCTCGCCCGGAAGGACATCGATCTCGTTATCAACGCCTGTGACGCCGGTCGCGAAGGCGAACTCATCTTCACCTACATCTACCAGCTCACGAAGTGCAAACTGCCCTTCAAGCGCGCATGGATGCAAACCATGACGCCCGAAGGCATCCGCACGGCCTTCGGCAACCTCAGATCGAGTGAGGAAATGTCCGGCCTCTCCGCCGCCGCGCGCTGCCGCAGTGAGAGCGACTGGCTCATCGGCATCAACGGCACCCGTGCGCTCACCAAGCGCATGTTCGGCTCGCGCGCCGGCAATGTCGCTTCCGTCGGCCGGGTGCAGACCCCCACGCTGGCCATTGTTTACGCCCGCGAACTGGAAATCCGGAATTTCAAACCGCGCGACTACTGGCGGGTCACCGCCAAGTTCGAAATCGCCCAGGGCGCTTACGAAGGCGTCTATCAGCGCGCTGATTTCAAGAAGACCACCGGTGACGATCACGACCGGGTTGACCGCATTTGGGACAAGGCGCTCGCGGAATCGGTCCACGCCGCCTGCTCCGGGCACCCCGCGGCCACCGTCACCGAGGAAAAGAAGGCCAGCACCCAGGCCTCCCCCCGGCTCTACGATCTCACCACTTTGCAGCGCGAGGCCAACAACCGTTACGGCCTGTCCGCCCGCCGCACCCTCCAGATCGCCCAGGCGCTCTACGAGCGGCACAAGATGATCACCTACCCGCGCACCGATTCGCGCGCTCTGCCGGAGGACTATATCCCGACCTGCCGCGAAACCCTGCAAACCCTGCAGGGCGACCTCGCTCCGCATGCGGCCCGGGTGCTCGACCAGGGCTGGCTGCGGCCCAACAAGCGCATCTTCAACAACGCGCAAATCTCCGACCACTTCGCCATCATCCCCACCTCGCAGGAGCCCAAGAACCTCGACGAGATGGAGGCCAAGGTCTTCGACATGATCGCCCGGCGCTTCGTCGCCGCCTTTCATCCCGCCGCCGAGTTCGACGTCACCACCCGTCTCAGCACCGTCGCCAGCGTCCACATCTTCAAAACCGAAGGCAAGGTTCTGACCGCCCCCGGCTGGCTCGCCGTTTACGGCAAGACCACCGTGGACGACAACGACCCCAACTCCAAAGCTCTCCCCGCCCTCTCAGCCGCGGATGCTGGCAAGGCAAAGACACGCGAAGCCACCTTGCACGCCGAGGCCACCAAGCCGCCGCCGCGCTACACCGAAGCCACCCTGCTTTCCGCCATGGAAGGCGCCGGCAAACTCGTGGACGACGACGAACTCGCCGAAGCCATGAAGGAACGCGGCCTCGGCACGCCGGCCACGCGCGCCGATACCATCGACGGTCTCATCAACCAGAAATACATGGACCGCAACCAGCGCGAGCTGGTGCCGACCGCCAAGGCCGAGCAGCTGTTGCAATTCCTCAGCGCGGTGAAGGCGGAGGCGCTCACCAGTCCCGCCATGACCGGCGAATGGGAATTCAAGCTCCGCCAGATGGAGCAGAGCAAATTTTCCCGGGAAAAATTCATGGAGGAGGTCGTCGAGCAGACGAAAGGCATCGTCGAACGCGTAAAAGGATTTGAAGAAGACGACTCCACCGCCCGCGAAACCGACATCGTTTCCCCCACCGATGGGAAGCCCCTCCGCGAAACCCTCCGCGGCTACAAGTCCCAGGACGGTGAACTGATGCTCTACAAGGTCATCGGCGGCCGCAAAATGGAGGAAGCCGAGATCCGCGAGCTCGTGGAGAAACGGGTCGTCGGTCCGCTGGATGGCTTCATTTCGGCCAAGACCCGCAGCCGCTTCGCCGCCACGCTCCGCCTCGTCAAGGATGAGGAGAAAGGCAAATGGAAGGCCGAGTTCGACTTTGGCGACAAAGTGGACCTTGGCACGGTTGAGCCCTTCTGGACAGATCCCGCCACCGGCGCCCAGTTGTGCGAAGTCGGTTCCAGCTATGTCCTGCGCGAGCGCGACGGCGACAGCTGGAAACAGGCCTTCCGCGTCGGGCGCCTGATGTGCCAGAAACCGATTCCGCGCGAGGCGGCCGTCAAGCTCGTCACCGACGGCAAGACCGATCTCATCCAGGGTTTCATTTCCAAAAAAGGCCGCCCCTTCGATGCGTTTCTCAAGCGGCAGGACGCCCGCATCGCCTGGGAATTCCCGCCCCGCGCGCCCAAGGTCGGCAAGGATGGCAAACCCATCACCCGTAAAGCCAAGCCGCCACCGGACCTCTCCAAGGCTGTCGTGCTGGGTGAAAGCAAGCTCCATGGCGGCGAACTCGTCCAAACCGAGGACGCTTATTATGTGCGCAAGCCCGATCAGGACAACCGCATCGTTTTCAAGCTCACCCGCAACCTTTGCCAGAAGGACCTCCCCGCCGAGGAAATCCGCAAGCTCGTCGAAGAGGGTAAGACCAACCTGATCGAAGGCTTCATCTCCAAACGAGGCGCGGCCTTCAGCGCCTACCTCGTCCTCGCCCCCAAGAAGGACAAGGCCGACTTTGAGTTTCCGCCTAGGTAGCCGTCCGCCGCTCGGCCCCGGGCGGGGCAAGCACCCACATTCGGCACAGGCACGACCAAATTCGCGGCGCGCCGCAGATCTGCCTTCCCTAAATCCGGCTATGCCACGGTTTCCCGACAATATTCTTGTCGGTGATTATTCGCAGCGCTAATTCTCGCCTCCCACTTATGATCGTCACCACCGCCCAGCTCTTCAAGCACGCCTATGGCAAATACGCCGTCGGTGCCTACAACATCAACAATGCCGAGCAGGCGATGGGCCTGTTCCGGGGCTGCATCGACTCGCAGGCCCCCTTCATCATCCAAATTTCCAAGGGTGCGCGCAAATACACCGACAAGCGCATGCTGGAGGCTGTCATCCGCGCCGCCGGCGAGATTTTCCCCGAGGCCATTTTTGCCGTCCACCTCGATCATGGGGACGAGCAGACCTGCTACGATTGCATTGATTCGGGCTTCTTCAGCTCGGTGATGATCGACGCCTCCCACGATCCCTTTGACCAGAACGTCGCCATCACCAAGCGCGTCGTGGATCGCGCCCACG
>CAYSBR010000054.1:6445-22310 GCA_964429385.1 uncultured Opitutaceae bacterium | reverse complement strand
CGCTCTCGGCGGCACCACCTTCAAGCTCAAGTTCGGCCACCGCGGCGGCAACCAGCCGGTGAAGAACCTTGAGACCGGCCGCGTCTCCATCACCGCGCAGAACCACGGTTTCGCGACCGATCCGAAGAGCCTCGAAAAAGGCGGCGCCCTCGTCACCGAGATCAATCTCAACGACAACACCGTCGAAGGCCTGCGCCACAAGGAACTGCCCGTCTTCTCCGTGCCATACCACCCCGCAGCAGCCCCCGGCCCCAACGACGCCGACCCGCTCTTCGTGGATTTCTACAAGCTCATCGAGCAGCGCAAGGCAGGGAAGATCTGAGGCTCATTCTTTGCCCGCCATTCGTGCCAGGTCCGCATGATCGGCCTGGCCGACCAAGGTCGCGTAGCAGGCCGCACGCATACATCGGCCACAGCGCCCAGCCGGACTTGCATCCCGCAGGGTTTGCCGGGAGCCTCCGCCGGTGAAGAAGTTCCTCACACTCGCCCTGCTGGCGCTGCTCGCGTGGTATTTCTATCCGGAACCGGCCGCCAAATGGCGCGGGATTCCCGCCGCGAAGGACCCGGTGCAATCGGCAACCCATCTCCCTCCCCCTTTCGCGCACGGCGACTACACCGTCACCCCCCTCGCGCGCTATGCCGTGACAGCAATCGTGCTCGGGCGCGAGCGCTACCGCCATGACCGCGAGGCGGAACTGGCCCCGGTGGATCTCGCCCTCGGCTGGGGCCCCATGTCGGTTGCCCCGGTCATCAACGACCTGAAAATCAGCCAGTCGGGCCGCTGGTATGAATACCGTTGGTCCAACGAGCCCCCACTCGACCCCGGCCAGATCGCCACTCACTCGGCCAACACGCACTGCCTGCCCGCCGATGAGGAAGTGCGAGCCAGCCTGCTGGCGGTGAAACGCCATGAACTCGTCACGCTGGAAGGCTACCTCGTGGAGGTGAACGGGCCCGATGGTTACCGCTGGCGTTCGTCCCTCACCCGCGAAGACACCGGCGCCCGCGCCTGTGAGGTCCTGTGGGTGACCGGCGTGAACCGCCGGGCGCCTTAACTCAGCAGCGCCTCAAACTTCACCGCGTCCTCCAGCGTGTCCACGCCGATCGTCGGATCGTTGGTGAGGGCGCAGGCGATTTCGTAGCCGCTCTCCAACACACGCAGCTGCTCGAGTTTTTCGATCTGCTCCAGCCGGCCGGGCGGCAGCGTGGCGAACTTTTCCAGCAGGTCCGCCCGGTAGGCGTAGAGCCCGAGATGGCGGTAGCAGGGATTGGCCCGCACCCAGGCATCGTCCACCCCCCCCTGCCGGTCCCGGGCGTAGGGCAGCGGCGAACGCGAGAAAAACAGCGCCCGACGCGCCGTCGGGGCGAGCACGACCTTCACCTGGTTGGGGTTGAGAAAATCCGCCGCCGTGGTGAAGGGCGTCGCCAGAGTCGCCATAGGCGCGCCCCCGACGATCAGGTCCGCCAGCGCGCGGATCTGCGCCGCACTGACCAGCGGCTCATCGGCCTGCACGTTGATGATGTGCTCGGCCCCCACCGTCCGATTGGCTTCCGCAAGACGGTCGGTCCCGCTCTGGTGCGCCGGATCCGTCATGAGAGCGCGGAACCCCGCCGCCTCCACGCACTCGCGCAGCAGCGCATGATCCACCGCGAAGTGGAGCGGCAGTTCCGGGACCTCGCGCCGGATGCGCTCCGCCACCCAAAGCAGCAAAGGCCGCCCCTTGATCGGGTGCAGCAACTTGCGCGGGAAGCGGGTGGATTCGAGCCGACAGGGAACAATGATGGCGATCTGACCCATTTTAGGCCGTCATCGTGAGGTCAGGATTTTAAGTTGCAAGCCGGGCACTCATCCCAAGATTTCCGGGCCTAACTCCACAGGTATATGGATAAAAGCGACTCCGCGGCCGGCGCCCCACTCGTAAAAGAGTTGTTGGTGCAGAACAAGATGGGCATTCACGCCCGTCCTGCCGCCATGATCGTGCGCATCACCAACAAATTCAAAGCCGAGGTTTTTGTGGAAAAGGACGGCGAACAGGTGAACGGCAAAAGCATCATGGGCCTCATGATGCTGGCCGCCGGCCGGGGCTCAAAAGTGAAGTTCCTCGCCACCGGCGCCGACGCCGAGCTGATGCTCGCCGAGCTGGAGGCGCTCTTCACCAAGAAGTTCGACGAAGCGTGAGGTCATCACGAAATACGCGAAAATGAAACCGGCCGGTCATGGACCGGCCTTTCTTTTTCCCGCCTTCCGTGTGCTTCGTGTATTTCACGGTCACTGAATCCCGTAAAAACACCGCGCGTTCCGTGTGGTGACTTCCGCCAGGTGCTCGCAACTCACGCCGAACACTTCTCGCGCCAGATATTCGGCGGTGTGACGCACAAACGCCGGCTCGTTGGGCTTTCCACGATGCGGCTCAGGCGTGAGATAGGGCGCATCGGTTTCCAGCATCAACCGGTCCAACCCCTGTGCCTTCGCCGCCGCCCGCACGGTGCCCGCGCTCCGGTAAGTGGCGATACCGGTAAAGGAACCATAACCACCCCGGCGCACCAGTTCCTCCATCTCGGCCTCACCTTCGGTGAAACAGTGAAACACCACCCGCGACCAGTCCACTCCGCTCGCATCAATCATCTCCACGCACTCGCGGAACGCCCCCCGGGAATGCACCACAACCGGACAGCCCAGCCGTTTTGCGAGCGACAGCTGCACGGCAAACGCCGCGCACTGCCAGGCAAACACTTCTTCGGCCTTCCTTACGTCATCCTTCGGCAGATGAAACCGGTCCAGGCCACACTCGCCGAGCGCCACAGGAAGAGCCCGGTCTGCCGCAAAAAAAATCTCCAGTTGCGCGAGCACATGTTCCCAATCCGTCTCGACCGAGCACGGATGCAGCCCGGCCGTGTAATACACGCGCCCCGGCTGCGCGCCGGCGAGGTCGCGATACAAACTCCAGTCGTCCGTATCCGTGCCGACCGCGATCATCGCCCCCACCCCGGCCGCCTGCGCACGCTGCAGCACCGCCGGCAATTCGCCCCGCCGCAGAAAGCTCTCCAAGTGGGTATGGGTATCAATCAACTCCATCGTCCGCTCACTTGAGATAAAGGGCGCCGTAACGCTCCCGCAAGTAACACAACAGGGACCGCGGAGAAAGCGGTTCACCGGTCACGCGCTGCACGAGTTCGGGCATGGTGTATTTCCGGCCCGCCGCATGCACCTCCCGGCGCAGCCAACCCAGCAGCCAGGAGAAATCGCCCCGGGCGAAATCCGCGGCCAGCTCCGGACGCAAGGCCAGCGCGCGATACCACAGCTGCGCCGCCATCATGTTGCCGAGGCAGTAACTCGGAAAATAACCGAAAGCCCCTCCGCTCCAATGCACGTCCTGCAACACGCCGGTGCGATCGCTGTCGGGCGTCAGGCCCAGCAATTCCCGCGCGGCGGCGTTCCATGCCGCCGGCAGATCGCGCACCTCCAGCGTCCCGGCAAAGAGCCGTTGCTCGATCTCGAAACGGAGGATGATGTGCAGGTTGTAAGTGACCTCGTCGGCATCCACCCGGATAAGCGTCGGCGCCACGGCATTGATCGCGAGATACAGCTCGTCCGCCGTCACTCCCGCCGTCTGGGCCGGAAACAGCTCGCGGAAACGCGGCTCAAAGTGGCGCCAGAACCCCCGGCTGCGGCCGACCTGGTTTTCCCAGAGCCGGCTTTGCGACTCGTGCACGCCCATCCCCGCATTGGTGCCGAGAGCGGTGCCGTGATGCGCTTCCGGCAGCCCCTGTTCATAAAGCCCGTGCCCCGTCTCATGGATGGAGCTGAACAGCGAATCGAGCGGTTCGTCGGGATTGAACCGCGTGGTCATGCGGACATCCGCCCCGCTGCCGGAACAAAACGGATGCAAGGAAACATCGATCCGCCCGCGCCGGTAGTCGAAGCCCAGTTTTTCCGTGACCTCCTTGAGAAAGGAGCGCTGCGCTTCCACGGGAAACCCGCGCAGCAGATCCGCGCGCGGCCGAACCGGCGAAGCCGTGATCTCGCGGACCAAGGGCACCAGCCCGGCCTTCAACTCCGCGAAAAGCGCCGCAATGGCCTCCGCCGTCATGCCCGGATCGTGCAGGTCGATCATGTAATCGTATTCCCGCCCGGACCAGCCGAGGTACGCCGCCTCACGCTTCGCCAGTTCCAGGTTCCTGGCCAGCACCGGCGCATAGCCGGCAAAATCATTCTCCGCCCGCGCCTTGGCCCAGGCGTGGTAACCCCGGCTGGATTGCACGGCCTTTTCCTTCACAAACTCCTCCGGTAGCCGGACGGCGCGATCATAGTCCTTCCGGGCCAGCCGGACCACCGCCCGCCGGTCCTCCGATTCCGCCTCCAGATTCGGCTCCAAAAGCGTGAGCAACTCCCCCACCCGCGGATCAGTGCCGGTCTCGTGCAGGACCTGCGCCAAGGCCGCCTGTTGCCCGGCTCTCAAATCGGCGCTGTCCGGCGGCAGGTTGACCTGCTCATCCCAGCCCAGCACCTGCCCAATCGTATCAAGCAGATGTTGGTGGCGCAGGCGTCCGGTCAATTCGGTGTAGGCGGCATCATTGGACATGCCGCCACTCTCAGTCTTGAGCCCGGCGCTGGCAAGCCGCCGCCGCTTTCAGGGCGACACCCAGTCTTCGCCCGGCGCGATACTCACACGCCCCCCCCCGGCCTTGAGCTCCAGCAACGGGCCGCCCCCATTGTGCAAGCCGCTCAAACGACTGCCGCGAGCGTTGCCTTCCCCTTCCAGGGACAACCGGGATTCCACCGGCCCCCAACCCGAAACCGCTCGCAAGGAAAAGGCCGCGGCCGGATTTACCCGGGCGTGGATGTTGCCCAAAGCCGTCTCAAGCTGCGCGCCACCGGTTACCTCGGCAAAACCCGCCTCGATATCCCCCGCCTTCGTCACCGCCGTCACGATGCCATGCGCGGACTGCAGTTCGATGTCTCCGCTCACGGTCTCCAGCGATGCCCGACCACCCACCGCGCCGATGCGCACACTGCCCTGCACCGCGCGCAATGTAACCGAGCCGGTGCAACGCGACACGAGGATGTCCCCCGTTCCGGTGCGAGCTTCCACATCGCCGTCAATCTGACGGAAGAAAATCGTGCCGTGCTCCGCCCGCGCGCGCATCCGCCCGGTCAGGCTCTCCACATTGATCCCGCCCTCGCCCGTCTGCAGGTCGAGATCCACCCGTTCCGGCACTTCCACCGTCAGGGTGATTTCGGGCCGCGGGTCCTTCGACCAGACAAACCGCACCGAACCGTCGCGCGGGTTCCGTGTGGAAATCGTGACCACCCCGTCGTTCACCGCCCCCGTCAGGGCAAATCCTTCCAACACCTGACGCCCGGCCTCGGCGGTCTCCGCCGGCACGCTCACGTTGACGATCACCCGCACCCGGTCAGCCGCCCCCGCCACGACATTGATCTCCCCGCGATAGGCATCGATCTTCACCATGCCGCCCGGCGGCAACGGAAATGATTCCTGCTCCACCCGCTGGAATCCCAGCAGGCTGATGCTGGTGAGCACAAACCCAAGAAAGTAACGGATAAAACTACGTTCAGACATGACCCTGCCATCGTCGCGGTGCGCCGCCACGACCCGCAAGCCTTCGCCTCTACGTAGTATTACTGCCGGACAGTCCGATGACCTGGATCACCAAGTGGACGACTTCACGCCTTCCACCTCGATGCTGCCGCCGCTTGTGCGCAACTCCAGCCGCGGTCCACCGCCATTCACCGTGCCGGACAGCTGATTCTTGCGGGAGCTATCCGTCCCTGCGACGGACAGGTTTCTGACATTGACCCGACCACCGTTCGCGACGGCATCCAGCCGCAAGGCGGCAGCGGTATCCACCTTCACCTCCACATCACCGCCGCTTGTTTTCAACGAAGAATCCCCCTGCAAAGGACCGACGAACCGCACCTCGATATCGCCGCCGCTCGTCGCGGCCCGCAAGATGTGCAATGCTCGCTCCACCTCGATATCACCGCCGGAGGTGGCCAGCGAGGCCCGGCCGGTCAATTCCTCGACATCAATATCTCCCCCGCTGGTGCGGGCATCCACCGGACCGTCAATCCGGCCCAGCTCAATGTCACCACCACTGGTCCGGGCATTCAGTTCACCCTTGAGCCGCTCAACCTTGATATCCCCGCCCGAGGTGACCAATCGCACCGCAGCCAGTGCTTCCGGCACATACACATCGAAATCCACTTCCACCGGCGACCCGCGCCAAAAGAACCAGGAGCCTTTGCGCTCGTGCTTGGCCACGGCCACAACCTTGCCCTCCGCCTGCTCCAACCTGAACGTCATTTCCTCCAGCAGCGCATCAACCTCCGACTCGTCTTTGGTCCGGATTTTTTGCTTCGCCACCACGCGGATACGGCCCGCAGTCCCCGGCTTCAGGGTGATGTCTCCCCCCTGTGTCTCCACTTGCAAAGTCGTGTCGGAACCGACGGTGAAGGTTTGTTCAACGAAGCGTTCGATCCGGGCTTGTGCGGCCAGAGGCAGGAGGGCCGCCAGACCGGCGGCGAGAAGGAAGGAGGAGGGTTTCATGGTGATTGGTTCTTAGAACCCCGGCGGCCGTCAAAAGTTACACCTTTCCACCGGCGGCCTCCCGCAAGACCAGCCGCACCGGCATCCTGGCCAGCCGTTCATACATGCGCAGGTCGTCGCGCACCGGCCACCAGTCGTAGAGAAAAATCTCAAAAGGCCGCCACAGCGCCACCCAGCCGGCAATATCAAGCACCAGTCGGAGCGTCTCCCAAAAGCGACTGTCGCCAATCCGCCCTAGCAGCTGGCTCAACCCAAAACACGCTCCAAGAAACAGCAGCGCGATGAGCAAGCTCCAACGCCCCCGGCGGAACAACCGTCGCAACTGGCTGCGGGTCGAGTTTGCCCGGGTCCGGAAATAGTTGCGCACAGCATCCTCCAACCCCGCGGCCAGCTCCGGCGACGGCGGGCCGGTGAGATGGACAACCAGTTCGTATTCCCGCCCCGCCGGGGACTCACGCGCCCATTCCACGATGAACTCCTCCGCCGCCGCATCAAGGTCGCGCTCATGGAACGGCGAAGGGTCGAGCAGATTGAACAACTGTGCCAGCTCGCGCAGTCTCAGCTCAATGCGCGTGCGATCAGGCGGGCTCATTTTCCGGGCATCGCCGCCGACCAGACTTCGGAATCGAAACCGACCAGCGCCACCCCCGCCCCCAGCAGAAAAGGCCGTTTCACCAGGTTTCCGTTTCGCACCAGCAGATCCAGCGCCGCACGCTCGTCCAAACCGGGCAGCTTCTCCCCGAGCTTTTGCTCCCGGTAATCGCGCCCCGAGGTGTTGAAAAGCCGGCGCAGCTCCCCTCCATTTGCCGCCAGCATCAGGCGCAACTCAGCCAACGTGGGCGGGGTCTCCCGGATCGGATGCTCATCGAAGGCGAGATTTTGCGCGCGCAGCCATTTCACTGCACGGCGGCAGGTGTCGCAATTGGCGTAAGTGTAAATCTTGAATCGTTTCATCGCACCCAGCTTTCGTCATGGATGACAAATTGCCAGCGTCCGCGATGCTGGCCGAGTTCGCCGTAAAAGCGGATGGGCGCGTCTGCCGCATAGGCGGCGCGCAGTTGCTCCCGCTGCGCCGGCACAGGAACCCAGAGATCATAGCTCTCGCCGCGCACATCCACAGAAAAGCGCGTCCCGGCGCCCACGGTGCCTTCAACCAGGAAGATCCGCCCCGTGTGTCCACCATCACGCAAGTTGACGCTCTCCGGCAGACTGGAAAGGACCACCGCCAGCTTGGCCAGGTCCAGTCCGCTGTAATCCACCTTGACCACCGCGTCCTTCCCCTTGTCCACCGAGGCATTGGGCAGCGGCAGGTAGCGATCCGGCCGGTTGGCCGCCACCGTCGTGAACCGGGCGTAAATCGGGAAATGGTCCGAGAACCCGTGACCAGCCGGACCCGCCGCAGACCAGCGGACCGGCAAACCGGCGGCATCGCTGTTGAGCCCCGGGATCCGGGCCACGCCAAAGGAATTGTCCACATACTGCACGCCGCGAAAATCGTAGAGCCCGCGCGTGATAATCATCTGCATGAGCGTGCCCCACTCGCCCTGATAAGTGTCACTGCCACGCTCCTCCGGCGGCAGTTCGAACCACAGGTTGTACAAATCGCGCTGCCGCCCGCGGATCGCCAGCTCGTTGCCCTGTGAACCGAGCGCGTCGTTAAGCCCCGTCACCTTCATCTCCGGATAGCGACGATTCTGGTTGTATTGCGAATTGAAGTCGCCCCCCAGGATGATGTCGGCATTCGGCTCCTCCTTGAGAATCTCATCCAGCCGGTTGCGCAGCGTGCGGGCATTGGCGACGCGCGCCGGCTCCGTCGCGGGATTTCCCGCGCCGGATTTCCAATGGTTGTTGAACAGATACAGCGGCGCCCCCTCCACCTCGACCAGCACCTCATGGATCGGACGCGCATCGAGCGTCGGATAAACCCGGCTGTGTTTCACCGGAAAGCGCGTGAACACCACGCAACGCTGCGCCAGCGGGCCCGGGCTGTCCGGCGACTTCACGCTCTCCGGGCGCACCACGGTGTAACCGGTCATCCCGGCATCATGCAGTGCTTTCAAGAGCAGCGCCTCGGCCGGCAGATCGGCAATCTCCGGGCTGAAGGCTTCACCGAGCATCTCGGCCACCCGCAACCCTTCGTAACGTCGCAGGATTTCCGCATAGTCGGGCGGCGGCTCCCCATTGGTCAGATCCACCTCGATCTCCTGAAACAGAATGATGTCCGGCCCGCGGCCCGCCTCAAAATGGCGCAGCACCTGTGTGATGTTGCGCAGCTTCGTCAGGACATGCGCAGGCGTATAGTTTTCCGGCTGGTAATCCTCAAAGAGCGCCACGCCGTCGGCATCGAACAGATTCTCGACGTTATACACCATCACCATGAACGGCCGCGCCGCCAGCAGGACCGGCACCGCCAGCAGCAGACAGAAAAAGCGCAGAAAACGCATGGCCGCACGCTGCCGGCAAACCTCACCGAGTAAAAGGGAAAACACCGGACGTCCCGTTACATTCCAGCGGGTCCCGGCCCCGATGGCCCGGCTTGGCTGATTGACCCCGGCATCCACCGTCGCACGCTGCTTCCCCGATGACCGCCATCCTTGAGACCGAGTCCCTTCGCATACGCCGTGGCCGCATCCCCATCCTCCACGATATCAACTGGCGGGTGAACCGCGGAGAACACTGGGTTATTCTCGGCGCCAACGGTTCCGGCAAGACCTCCTTGCTCCGCGCCCTCACCGGCTACCTTGCGCCCACCGCCGGCGACATCCGCCTGCTCGGCGAGCGATTTGGCGAAAGCGACTGGCGGGAACTGCGTCTGCACATCGGCGTGGTGACCAATTCCTTCTCCACCCTCATCCCCGTCTGCGAGACCGCCCTTGATACCGTGGTGAGCGGCAAATTCGCCCAGCTTGATCTCTGGGCTCGCGTGGCACCGGCTGATCGCGTCGCGGCGCGCCGGCTGCTCCGACTGGTCGGCGCCACCCCTCTCGCCCGCCGCGAATGGCAGCACCTTTCCCAAGGGGAACGCCAGCGGGTGCTCATCGCCCGCGCCCTCATGGCCCGACCCAAGCTGCTCATCCTCGATGAACCCTGCGCGGGACTCGACCCCGTGGCCCGCGAGGATTTCCTTACCTTGATCAATCGCCTCGCCGTCCGCCGGCACGGGCCGGCCCTCGTCCTCGTGACGCACCACGTCGAGGAGATCGTCCCCGCATTCACCCACGCGCTGCTGCTCAAGGCCGGCCGGGTGGTCGCCGCCGGCCCGTGCGCCAAAACACTCAGCAGCCAGACTCTTTCCACCCTCTTCAGTCGCGAAGTCCGGCTCACCCGGACGGGAGCCCAGCTGAAACTGACCGTCGCCCGCGTTTAACGCGGGCCTTCAAGGAAGGCGCACTTTCTACCTTCTTCCCCGCACATGGTGCCCAGGGGGGGACTCGAACCCCCATGCTGTTAAGGCACAGGCTTCTGAGACCTGCGTGTCTGCCAATTCCACCACCTGGGCGTGAAGGAGAGGGCAGGACATAGGGCCCCCGCTCCCTGTGCAAGAAAATTGATTTCCCTTGATGCCCGGCCCGGCCACACTGCCCGTCCCCATGAAAAAGGAAGCCATTCTTTCCAAAATCCGCACCGAAAAAGTCGTTGCCCTCATCCGCGCCGACAATCCCGACGGCCTGCTCGACTGCGCCAAGGCGCTCGCTGACGGCGGACTCACCAGCATCGAGCTCACGATGACAACCCCGGGGGCCATTCGCATGCTGGAGAAAGCCTCGGCCGAGCTCCCCGACTTCCTTTTCGGCCTCGGCACCGTGCTCGACGCGGAAACCGCGCGCGCCGGCATCCTCGCCGGGGCGAAGTTCATCGTCACTCCCGCCCTGCGGCCCGATGTCATCACCCTGTGCAAACGCTACAGCGTGCCGATCTTCAGCGGCGCGTTTACCCCGACGGAAATCGTCAACGCCTGGGAAGCGGGTGCCGATGCGGCCAAAGTATTCCCCGCCGAGTTTTTCGGCCCGGCTTACATCAAGTCCGTCAAGGCTCCGCTGCCCCACATCGAGCTCCTCCCCACCGGTGGCGTGAATGAGGGCAACGTGGGCGACTTCCTCAAGGCCGGGGCGTTCGCCACCGCCGCCGGGAGTTCCCTCGTCGAGGCCAAGGCGCTCAAGGAAAAGAACTGGGGCGCCATCACCGCCAAGGCCAAGGCCTTCGTCGCCGCGGTCGCCGCCGCCAAATAAAACGCAAGGCGGTTCACTCCGCCGGCTGGTCGAGGAATTGCCGGATGTCCGGCAATTCCTTTACACGCCGCCCGCCCGCCCAGCGGGCCAGATACGGATCTTCCTCGGGAGCGGCCTCGATCTCCTCGGTGCCCTCTTCCATTTCTTCGTCGGCCTCGATCACCCAGTTCGGTTCCTCGTCGAAGGCATGCGACATGCGACGCGCCTGCGGCTCAAGGATCATGGCCGGATTTTTCACCCGCCCTGCCTTCACCGTCTCGATAAGAAACGGATAGAATTGATCGCGGAAACGCGCCTGAAAATCCGAGAGCCACTTGTTGTCCACACCCTCACGCCGGCTGAGCAGCAACACATCGGAAAAATGCGCGCAGGCCTCATACCACGCCAGCAACGGCGGATGCTGGACCACCAACTGGCAGTGCACCACACAGAGGATGCGGGCCAGCTCCGCGGCCTTTGTCCCTTCCAGCCACTGCTTCGCCGCCTCGATAAAGTCCACGGGGTTGCCCCGCCCCTCCGCCACGAGGAAGATATGCGTGGCGTCTCCGGTCCCAGGCAGACTGAGACTGCGATCCTCGTTCCACGACCAACGCGCCACGGGGGGAAGTTTTGCCTCGGCCGGATCGGAGGGTTCCGTTTCCGCCAGCAGCACCAGCCCGCGATCGGCTTCATCGAGCCCATCGGCGATCAAATCACCGAGCAGCTCGCGGCGACCTGCGCCGGCCGCCCCGAGAACCAGATAGAGCAATGGGGGTTCCGCGGACATCAGAATTGAAATAAACGGTTCTGGGCATGATGCCGCATCCAATGGTCCACGATCACCAATGCGGCCATCGCCTCCACAATCGGCACCGCCCGCGGCACCACGCAGGGATCGTGCCGACCACGGGCTCTGAGCTCCGTATCCTGACCATGGATGTCCACGGTCGGCTGGGACTGCAGGATCGTCGCCGTGGGTTTGAACGCCACCCGGAACACCAGATCCTCGCCGTTGCTGATGCCACCCTGAACACCGCCGGAACAGTTGGTCGCCGTGCGCACCCGGCCAGCCTGCATCCGGAAAATATCATTGTGCTCGGAGCCCTTGAGCCCGGCTCCGTCAAAGCCGCTGCCCACCTCGAAGCCCTTCGTCGCCGGGAGCGAGAGCATCGCCTTGGCCAAATCCGCTTCCAGCCGATCAAACACCGGCGCCCCCAGCCCCACCGGCAGACCGCGCACGCGGCACTCGATCACGCCCCCCACGGAGTCGCCTTCGCTGCGCACCGTCTTGATGCGCTCGATCATACGGGCCGCCGTTTCAGGATGCGGGCAGCGCACCGGCGTGGCCTCAATCTCCGCCAAGGTGGGCAGATCGGCCTGCGGCGGCATCACGATATCGTGCACTTGAGTGAGAAATGCGCGGATCTCCACCGCTCCGGCCTGCGCGAGAATTTTCCGGGCAATCGCCCCGGCCGCCACACGCCCGATGGTCTCGCGGGCCGAACTGCGCCCGCCGCCCCGGGGATCACGATGACCATATTTCGCCTGATAGGTGTAGTCCGCATGCGAAGGTCGGAACTTCTCCTTCATCTCGTCATAGGCCGAGGACCGCGCGTCGGCATTGCGCACCAGCAGGGAAATGGGCACCCCGGTGGTCCGGCCTTCATGCACTCCGGAGAGAATCTCCACGGCATCGGCCTCCTTGCGCGGCGTCACAATGTCACTTTGGCCCGGCCGGCGCCGGTCGAGCTCCACTTGAATCTCCTCGGCCGACAATGGCAGGTTGGGCGGACAGCCATCCACCACGACGCCCACGGCCGGGCCATGGCTTTCGCCCCAGGTTGAAATGGTGAAGAGTTTGCCGAAACAATTGGGCATCTGCCGCCCAACGTTGGCCGGCGTATTTCCCCCCGCAAGCGGCAAATCCCGGACGACGAGTGCGTCATCCCGGAAAGGTTTGGTGCCCTCGCCCGGACTTGAACCGGGATAGGCGGTTTAGGAAACCGCTGCTCTATCCAGTTGAGCTACGAGGACCGGAAAACAGGCGCGCAGGTTGCAGAACTTGGCGCGGATCTGCAAGCCGGGGCACTGACTGGAGCAACGCAGCATCTGCAATTTTCAATCCCTGCGTTTCTCGCCGGCCTCGGTTATTTGATCGCACCGAGTCCACGCTGACCCGAATCACAATTTACTCCGCCGGCGGCTCTTCTTCACCCGTCTCCTCAACAATCTCCGGCACCACTTCACCGGAGGAAGGCAGTGTCTCCCCGGCCTCCGGCTCGGAACCTTCCACAGATGCCTGCTCCGGGGTTGGCGGCAGCGGCGCGTCTTCTTCTGTTTCAGGGGTCTCAGTCTCCTCTTCGATCAACTCGTCAAATGTCGCGACGACAGAGGGAGCGCCCAGGAAGCTGGAGGGGGCACCGTAGCGGGACCAGGAATAGATACCGGCATCAAAAATACGCCACTCACTGCCCCCATTGGTCAGCACGGTGTCGCTGCCGGTGGGCAGCCACGGGCGACCGCCGCCAAGGTTGAACAGGAGCTCAGCGAACGTGGCAACCACCGGACGACCTCCCGGGATAAAGACAAGCCCGGCGGGCACATTGGAAGGCAGCGGCACAAATGTGACCTCAGCTTCTTCCGGATCCCCACCCGTTTCCAGAATCGGGCCGGACCCGGCTTCGGCAGCTCCGCGGGCACCTTGATTGACCTCGCCTGCGAGTTCATCGCTATGGGAGATCGCATCGTCACCAAGACCGCCATCAATGTGGTCGTCGTCGTTGCCGCCGTAGAGATTGTCGTCCTGGCCGTTGCCGTAGAGGACGTCCTCACCGCCCATGCCGTGGATCGTATCGTCGCCGGCCTCGCCATAGATCGAGTCGTTGCCGCCGATATCGTCGGCCGATTCCGGCACGGTGTAATCGAGCAGTTCAAAGCCGCGCACAATGATGCGGAGGGTGCCCGTGGTGTCGTAACTGAAAGTCAGGAAGGCCCCGGCATTCACGCCGTTGATCCCGACCAGACGAAGGATGTTGCCGTTGTCGCCGAGGATCACGTCGGCATCCCGGGCCCGGCCGTTCGGTGAAAGGTCGCCAAAATCATCCGAGGCGGCCGCAGTGCCGTTGCCGCCATAGATTGTATCGTCACCGTCCGGCCGCAAGGTGCGGTCCGTGAGCCCGAACAGAGAGGAACTGCCGCCGACGATATCGTCCTGGCCTAGCCCGCCAAAGATGAGGTCGTTGCCGCCGCCACCTTCGATGTAGTCGTCGCCATCGGAATCCGCCCCCGCCCAGAAGTGGGTGGTGAAGAGAGCCGTAACTGCGGCCCGCACGGCGGTGCGATCAATTGTGCCATCGGCGGCGATGTCCACTGGCAGCGTCGCGTCACCATGGATGAAGTCATCCCCGAGCTGGCCGAAGAGCATGTCGTCGCCCGCACCCCCCACGAGATGATCCACGCCATGGAGGCCCGCATCCGTGTCAAAGGCATGATCAAGGATGAGGATCGCGCGCTCCTGCATGTCGAAGGGCCAGCTCTGCGGAGCGTCGAGGACGAGGAGCTTGCCCTCGGAATCGAACAACGCGGTGCCGGCCAGAACGCGGATGCGGGCGCTGAGGTTGTCACCCGTGCGAAGGACCGAGGCGTTGTCGCCGGCAATCACGTCAAAACCCGCGCCACCGTAGATGATGTCATCCCCATCCTGGCCACCCGCCACATTGTGGCCGCCGATCAGGTCGTCGT
Organism: uncultured Opitutaceae bacterium; assembly: GCA_964429385.1. Classification (GTDB taxonomy): domain Bacteria; phylum Verrucomicrobiota; class Verrucomicrobiia; order Opitutales; family Opitutaceae; genus UBA2377. Next base: position 7,792 of record CAYSBR010000054.1, on the reverse strand, counting down.
CGCCATCCTCACCGAAGAGGATGTCGTCACCCTGCTGGCCGAAGACAATGTCATCGCCCGCGCCGGCGAAGATCACGTCGTCACCGCCCATCGGACGGCCTGCGGCGTCGAGATTTTGGGTGAAGTGGGAGACAAAGGTAAAGGGATGGACCGGCATGGCCAGCGGCAGCAGCTCCAGCTGGATCGCGCCGGTGACCAGCGCGTGATCGCCAAACACGAGGTCATTGCCCGCGCCGGCGTGAATCGTGTCGCCGCCCGTGCCGCCGATGATCAGGTCGTTGCCCGCACCGGTGAAGATGAGGTCCGCATCGCCTTCAGCCGGAGCAACGGACTCGACGGTGGCCAACTGACCGTTGGGCTGGAGGATGATGGCGTGATCGCCCACGACCACATTGTTTCCGTCGCCGGCATCGATCCAGTCGGCACCCGCGCCGCCTACGATCCGATCATGGCCGGAGCCGGCACGGATGCTATCCGCACCGCCGAGTTCCGGGGTGGTCGGCGTGAGTGAGGCAAAGGCGCCACTCTGGAAGGTGATCGTGGCATGGTCACCGATGATGACATTATTGCCGTCACCCGCGCGGATGTCATCGCCGGCCGCTCCGCCCATGATGACGTCGTCACCGGAGCCGGTCGTGATTGTGTCGGCTCCACCAATAACAGGAGCCAACGACTCCAGACGCTCAATCACGCCACCGGACAAGAGCACCACGCCATTATCGCCGATCACGATATTGTTGCCGTCGCCCGCGTTGATTGTGTCGGCACCGTGGCCGCCGATGATCAGGTCATGGCCGGAGCCGGTCGTGATGCTATCCGCCATGCCTTCGTCGAACGCCTCGGCAACGATCTCCACCGCCACGCCGCCAAGAAGCGTAATCACGCCTTCATCGCCAAGAACGATGTTATTGCCGTCGCCGGCTTCAATCGTGTCCGCGCCGTGACCGGCGATGATGGTGTCATCGCCGGAACCGGCAACGATGACGTCGTTATCCGAATTTTCCGGGGTCAGAGACTGGAAGAGTATGGCGAGACCGCCGCTATAAACCGCGTTACCGTTGTCGCCGAAGATCACGTTGTGGCCGTCGCCAGCGCGGATCTCGTCCTGCCCAAAGCCACCGATGATCAAATCATGGCCGGAGCCGGTCGTGATCGCATCATCCGCCCCCTGATCGGGAGCAAGCGACCACGCCTCCGCCAACACACCAGCAACATCATAGTGTAGTTCGCCCTCATCGCCAAAGACCACGTTGTCGCCCTCACCGGCGTTGACCACATCCGCACCCGCACCCGCCACGATCGTGTCATCGCCGGAGCCCGTCGTGATCGTGTCATCACCCGCCGACG
>CAYSBR010000054.1:0-6345 GCA_964429385.1 uncultured Opitutaceae bacterium | reverse complement strand
CCGCCGACGCCGGATCGAAGCTGCCGAAGAACACCGGCACACCCGCCAGCCACCGGGCTTCGCCGTTGTCGCCAAACACCAGGTTATTGCCGTCACCCGCCACCATCAGGTCATCACCCGTGCCACCGAAGATGATGTCGTTGCCGGAGCCCGTGGTGATTGCATCGGCCGCGCCGATATCCGAGGCCAAGCTCAAAGCCTGACTGAGCATACCCGCGGTCCAGATCAGCGAACCGTTGTCGCCGAAGATAATATTATCACCGTCGCCGGCATCAATCGTGTCTTCAGCCGGACCGGCGAGAATGACGTCGTTGCCACTGCCGGTGAAGATCACATCACCAGCGCCCGCACCGAAATCGGTGGAGAGCATCCGCGCCAGAACGCCAGCGATCCAATGAATCTCACCATGGTCACCGATGACAAGATTGTCGCCGTCGCCAGCGTTGATCTCATCGGCGGCGAGACCGCCGAGGATCACATCGTGGCCGGAGCCGGTGCTGATAACGTCAACCGCCCCCACTGTCGGCTGCTCGCTGTAAACGGTGATCAGCACGCCGGTATGGAGCGTCACCGTGCCCTGGTCGCCCAGCACGACGTTGTGGCCGTCGCCGGCGATAATCGTATCGGCGCCGAAGCCACCGAAAATGAGGTCGTCGCCACTGCCGGTGATGATGAGATCATCACCGCCGATGAGGTAATCGAACGAAGTTGCGGTGCGGAGGTCACCAGCTTCAAAGTCGAAGTTGCCGTGATCGCCAAACACCAGGTTGCGGCCCGCGCCGGCATTGATGTCATCCGCACCCGCGCCGCCGAGGATCACGTCATTGCCCGCACCCGTGCGGATGATGTCGGCCGCACCTTCCGTCGGCGCCAGGCTCTCCACGAAATCGAGCCCGGCAACGGTCTTGATGATCTGCCCATGATCACCGAGGACAACGTTGTTACCTTCACCGGCATTGATGGTGTCGGAATCCAAACCGCCGATGATCAGGTCGTCACCGGCACCGGTGGTGATGGTGTCGGCGCCGCCGCTGGCGAAATCGCGGGAAAGCACCGTGTAGGTGCCCCCGGCGCTGAGGGCGACGCTGCCGTGGTCGCCGAAGACAATGGCGAAGCCGTCGCCCGTGGTGATGACATCGCCGCCGTCGCCGCCCAGAATCCAATGGGTGCCATCGCCCGTGGTGATGGTGTCGCCGGCACCGGTCTCCGCATCGACCGTGGTCACGTTGATCAGGGTCGTGCCGTGCACATCGATCTCGCCCTGATCGCCGAGGATGACGTTGGTGCCGCCAAGTGTCGTGATGGTATCGGCACCGAACCCGCCGATGATCAGGTTGTGGCCGGCACCGGCGGAAATGATATCGTCGGCACCCGTGCTGGTGATGGAGACAACGCGGGTCAGGATGCCCGCCGTAAAGGTGATCGTGCCGTGATCGCCGAGGATAACATTGATGCCACCGCCGGCCTGGATGACATCGTCCGCGCCGCCGCCCGCGATATAATCCGTGCCGGCGCCGGTCGTGATGCTATCGGCATAGGCACCGGTGTCGGACTCCACGACGCTGAGAAGGAAGCCGATGGTTTCGATGCGACCTTCGTCGCCGAGGATGACGTTGTCGCCATCGCCCGCCATGATGGTGTCGCGACCCGCACCACCGATGATCAGGTCGCGACCAGCCCCGGTTGTGATCACATCGTCACCGCCGATACCGAGAGCCGCTGAAGTCACGCTGGTGGTGGTGAGGACGGAGCCATTCACCGCCCGGAAAATCGTGGCGTGGTCACCGGCGACGGTGTTGTTGCCCGCACCGGCGTTGATTTCATCCGCACCACCGCCGCCGAGCACCACATCGTCGCCCGCACCAGTGGTGATGCTGTCATCGCCGTCATCGGTCGCAGGAGTATTGGCCAGGTTCGTCGCAAGACCGGCGGTGAATGTCACCTCACCTTGGTCACCGAAAACAACATTGGCGCCATCGCCAGCCGTAATCACATCGGCCCCGCGACCACCAAACACAAAATTGTCGCCATTGCCGGCGCTGATCTCGTCCGCCGCCCCCGCATCCGCGGTCGCCACGAGACTGACCGTAAGCATGCCGGCAAATGCAGCACTTCCGGTATCGCCGAAGACCACATTCCGACCGTGACCTGCGACAATGACATCGGCGCCGGCACCGCCGAAGATCACATTGTCGCCATCGCCCGCGAGAATGTCGTCGTCACCACCCAGCGTGGGTGCCGTGGTCGCAAGGGAAACCGGCAGGCCGGCAACCAAAGTGATCGTGCCCGAGTCGCCAAAGATCTGGTTTGCACCGTCGCCGCCGCGAATCGTGTCGGCACCCGAGCCGCCGAGGATCACGTCGTTGCCCGCCCCGGTAGTGATGATGTCGTCACCACCGACAGCTTCGGCCGTGGCGGTGGCGGTGATATCCTGAGCCACGAGGTCGCGGGCCACATCACCCTGGTCACCCAGCACGACGTTGCGGCCCTCGCCGGCTGTGATCGTATCGGCACCGAAGCCACCCACAAGGGTGTCGTCACCCGATCCGGCAGTAATCGTATCATCACCCCCGATCGTGAAGTCCGTGGCGGTAAACGTGAAAACCGTCGTCGAGGTGATGGTGAAGGTCCCATGGTCACCCGCGACGGCATTGTGGCCGTCGCCGGCATTGATCGTGTCACCCGCCTCGCCGCCGAGGATGAAATCGCGACCGCCCAGTGTGGTGATGGTATCGGCATCGCCGTCCGCCGAAATGGTCGAGCCAATGCCGATGACGAAGTCGCCGGTCAGAGTGATCGTACCATGGTCGCCGAGGACAACATTGTCCCCCGCACCGGCATGAATGCTGTCGCGGCCAGTACCGCCAATGACCAGATCGCGACCGGCTCCGGTGGTGATCGTATCGTCACCGCCGCCGGAGAGATCGGACTCAAACCGCGTGATGAGCCCATCCACCATGGTGAGCCCGGCATGGTCGCCGGCCACGGCATTGTCACCCTCGCCAGCATCAATGACATCGGCGCCGAAGCCACCAAAGATGAGGTCGTCACCGCTGCCACCCGTGATCGTGTCAGCGCCACCGATCGACGCATCGACCGTGAAAGCGTACAGGTCATCGCGAATCACACCATCGGTGAAGTCGCCCGGGCCACCGCCGCCGAGGACGGCGACCACATCACCGTTTTCATCCAGATAGTGCACCCGCCCATGGTCACCAAAGATAAAGTCACCACCGGCGCCGCCGATGATCGTGTCAGCACCGGCGCCACCAAAGATAATCAGCGGGAGGCTGGAAGTTGAGGCGTCAACGGTATCGTCGCCATCCTGGGTGTTGAGAACGAAGAAGCCGTGCAGCGCCGCGTCGAGCACCACGGTTACGTGATCATCGCCAGCCCCGGTGTTCAGGGTCGTGGGGGTGCGGACGCCAGCCCGCTCATCGGTGCCTTCCACCCGGATCACATCGTGGCCGCTGCCAGCCCAGAGGGTGATGCCTTGGGTGAAGTCGCCGGCAGCCGCGTCGGCGCGGTAGGTGATGTCGGCAGGCGCAAGGCCGCGGATAAGATCGGCGGCGAGCAGCACCGGCGCGGCGGTCGTGCCATCGCCTGCGGTAGCGGCCTCATCGCTCACCATGAGCAGATTGCGCCCGGTGCCGGCATGGAGGTTCAGCTGGCCGACGATCAGATCAAGATGGCCGGCGAGGAAGTCCGTGGCGGTCGCGGTCGTGAGATCCGCGGCGGAGGAAACATAGAGACGATCGTCGCCGGCGTGGGTGTTCACGTTGGTAACCGTGCCGTCCACGGTGCCACGGACGTTGAAGACGTCGTCACCGGAGCCGAGGTCAATGTTGAAGGTGTCGATGCCGTAGTAGTTCAGGCCCTCGATCCGGTGCGTCACGGTAACATCACCCGCCACTCCGAGAATCACGTCCTGACTCCGGAGCGCCCCTTGGAAGTTGATCAGGAACTCATCACCCACCTTCAGGGCAAAAGCATTACGGTTGCCCAGAAGGCGCCAGAGCGCAGCGGTGAGATCGTCAGCCGTGGCATTCCAAGCCAGTGTCTCCGTCGCCGTTCCATGGGTGAGCGTGTAAGACCCGCTGGTCGCAGTGACCCGGAAAGTGATCGTGTCGTTCACCGTCGCCAGATCTGAGGTCATCTCCAGGCCGGTGAGCGTGGTCTGGGTCAGCCAGCCGGTGCCGCCCGCCACGTCTCCGCGGTGGTCAACATTGAGCACATCGTTGCCCGACCCGCCGTCCACGGTCAGCAGCGCATTGATGCCCGTGAGCACGCCGCCGGTGACCGGGGCGATCGAGCCGACGTTGATGATATCGTCATCATTGCCGCCATAAATTGCGGTATGCCCGGAGATCGAACGGACATTGATGACGTCGTCGCCACCGTTGCCGTGGATCACTGTGCGGCCCTGGTGGGTGCTTTCGATCGTGAAGGTATCGTTTCCTGAACCGAGGTTCACGATGACTTCCTCGAGCCCCATGAAGTGGACGCCACCCAGGAAAGCGGTGCCCGCAATCACGGTGTCGCCCGCCATGCCCAAGCCTTGGAGACGGTCGGAGGTCAGCACTCCGACATCATTCGCACCGCTGCCTGTATTGTGAACGATGAGCTGGTCGATCTGCTCCGCCTCGGTAACCAGCAGATTCGGATTATCCACCGGGGTAAGCGGGCCGGTGTTTTCACCGGGCAGGCCGATACCGGCCTCCAGCGGCGCCACCCCCTCCGCATCGCCACCATCAATGAACAGCGGACCCAGCAGGCCGGTGACATCCATGATGGGAGGAAAGGTCCGGATCTCCGTGCCAACGACATTGCCGGCACCGTCCAGCACCGCCACCTCCACCGGATCAGGGGTGCCGCCAAGGTAAACCGTATCGGAACCCAAACCGGCCATGATTCGCACCGACGTACCCGCCGGAGTGCCGAGCACCCAGACGCGGTCATTCCCCTCAGCCAGATAAACAATCAGTTCGCTGACTCCGGAGAACTCGACCGAGCGGCCCGCTCCATAGACACCCGTCTGTGTGATCACGAGACTGTCGCTGAACTCGGTGCCGATAATTACGACGGTGTTGAACCCACTGCCGGCGCTGATGGCTACAGGGGCATTGACGGCATAGGCCACATGGTTGCTGCCGCCCCCCGTGTCCACGCTGGTCGTCCCGCGGTTCGGATCGTAAATCTCGGAACCCTCCGACGACCCGACAAAGGCAAAGGTGCGGATAACAAAGCTGTCGTTGCCCTCGCCGCCGCTAAGATTCAGCTGGGCTTGGTTGTGATACACCATGAAGGTGTCGTTACCATCGCCGCCGTTGATGGAGAGGGCTCGGCTGATACCGCGGCTGAGCCAGCCCCGGGTGCTTTCCAACAGGTCCCCGAGGGCAAATCCGTCCCCAGCAAAGTCAGGACCAAAGATCTGACCGATCTGGTAAGTATCGCCTTCGCCCGCACCATTGATCGTCGTCAGGGTGCTGTTGTCATCGATGGCAAAGTAATTGGCGCCAGCCACCGCGTTGACGGTCAACTGCTCCGTGTTGGCATTGTAGTTGATACGCTCATAGTCCGGCAGCTGTTGTTCACGCGACACATCGACATACTGGAGTAAAGCGATGTAATCCTTGCGCAGGAGGAAGGTGTCGCTGCCCAAGGTTCCATCGATCTCCAGGTGGTCGTTTCCGGCCGCTCCGGTATCCAGCACATTGACGAGGGACGAGCCGGCGCCGGTCAGCTTGATACGATAGTAGTCCGACCCCTCGTTACCATCGAGATGGAGCACGGCGCCGACCGGATTTAGCCCGGTCACGTGGGCCGGATTGACTGTAATATGATCGTCACCGGCGTTGCCCCGCACCCAGGTCTCACCAGCGAGACTCACAACCTCCACCTCATCATCACCCAGCCCGGCATCAAACTCAGTCGTGCCGGCGTGGGTGCTTTCAATCGTGAAAGTGTCATGGCCACTCCCCAAAGCGATTTCCAGGTGGGCAAAATTTGTGTAGATGAAGCCAGCCGTCATACCAAGGCCGGTCAGCATCGTTGCGGTCAAAATCCCCGTATTATCGGCGGTGTCACCCGTGTCGTCCACCAAGAGCTCATTCGTGCCATCGGCACCATCAAGCGTGAGCAGGGCCAGGATGCCATTCAACGTATTCAACGGACTGCCAACACGCACCACGTCGTCCCCAGCCCCGGCCAACACCGTTGTCTCACCCACAACCGTCTGGACCAAGACCGTATCATCTCCCGCATTCGCATGGAGGGTGGTTACACCGATATGCGTGCTCGCAATCGTAAAGTCGTCTCCGCCCGCGCCCAGGTTGATCACCAAGG
>CAYSBR010000053.1:0-22579 GCA_964429385.1 uncultured Opitutaceae bacterium | reverse complement strand
CAATTACCAGGATCTTACCGTTCATACATATTGGACATTTTCGGGTACAAAATTACAGGGTATCGGCCTTAAGTATGTTAAGGGAGTATTAAATTATAAAACAAGGTGGCCTCGTCAAAGTAACGATATGATGTGTCCCGACCTGTTCAGGATGGCTGTGTTTAGTATATTTTATATACTCCCTTCTTACTTTTCTGCGGATTGCCGGAAGCAATCTTTATTCTTCCCATACAAGACTGAACTCCATCTCTAGCTCTCTGGTGGCGACGTAGGTGGAAGAGGGGTTTCCTTTTACCTTTATTTTTTCAGGGTATTTCTGTTCTACGGTCATGTAATCCGAAAATTTAAACACTAGTTCGCCCATCGATTGTCCCCCGAATAACGGGGATAGCGGTTCATTCAGAAAATAATCATTACGGTCCCAGTCGATCAGTATGGTACTAAAGTTACTTGTCAGGTGATCGTCCGAAAAGACTTTGGAGGTGAGTCCTCCGTTACCAGCCGTCTGCCAGGTAATTTTTCCGGTCCTCAGGTCTTCGGGCAGAGCATTCCGGAACCGGAAATCGGAGTGAAGCGGCCATCCCCCTTCGGCCTGCACCAGGGATGCTACCCCTGCTTTAATGACAATATCAGGCCCTTTTGTGATGTAATCATGGCCTGTGGTAGCCACATCCCAGCCGCTGCCATCTTCTTTGGTTAGCCTGTAGTTCAAAACTTTTGCAGAACTTACTCTCACCTTTGTATAGGGTCTGTCAATAGTCACCTGGCGGGTTCCGGTCGTTTCCTTGCCGTCTTTCGTTATGGTCAGCCTGACGTCACGTGTGCCTCCGCTGGTGTAGGTGAAGCTCACATTTTTACCGGTCTGGGTACTCCCATCTCCAAAATCCCATTTGTAAGTTGCTCCAGAGGTATTGTCAGAAGTGCTAAAGTTAAGTACGGCCGGAGCCCGATACGTGTCTTGTGGGCTTATTTCTACAGAAGCGATGATGATAGGTTCGGGAATCTCATTTTTGCTGCCCGGGCAGGCGCTAAACAGTATTCCTGATAAAATGACAGCCATGGCTCTCGTTATAGACTTGATGGTTTTGAAATTTGAAAGAAGCATTATCAAAATAGTTAAATGTAAAACAATAATAGATCTCTTCAGCGGACGGTTATTCCCTGTACGACTTTTTCAGATTGGTGTAAGTGTATATTCATTGATGGTATCCCCCGTTTTCGGATTGGTGGTTGTATTTTTAAGTACCAGCAAGTTTTCCGTCATGGAAATAATATCAAAAATCAGTTCTGTCTGAGCGCCATAGAGCAGCGGTTCGAGATTGTTGATCATCAGCTTTGTTTTTTCGGGGTTTATCCCCCAATTTCCTGTAAACTCAGCTCCTATGATGTCGCGGTAAATTACTTTCCGGTCATCATTTAAAAGATTAAATTTAAAATCTGCGTAAGCAGGATACAGGCTGGGTCCGTTCGTGGAGTATACCACAAGGTCATTCTCTTTCACCTGTATCACTTTCCAGTTCCGGCATTCCATGCAATCAGGTTCATTAGAGGGTGCACAGGCTCCCAGGCTTACCACCAATAGAAATAGGGATAGTCGTTTCATTTCAGATTTTGATTAAAGGAATAGTGAAAATACGGCTGCCCGCCACCACCCGAACGGTGTATCTCCCGGAGGGTAAGGGGGCAAGAGAAATGTGCTCCGTTCTGTCGCTATGCATAACTGCCTTGCCACCGGTGTTGTAGATTGTGCAGGCTGATATCTTTTCCTGGCCGGGATATTTAATAGTTATATAGTCAGAAGAGGGATTAGGGTAAATACTTAAGTTTGCTGGAGGTTCGGAGGCGTTGATTACATCTGTAATGGCCGATGCTGTATTGGAATAATTTGAAGTTGCTCCTCTGAAGTAGGCTCGTACTTTGTAATAATATTTTGTTGCGGGTCGGAGACCTTCGCTCGAGTAAGCAGTTATCCCGGCTCCTACCGAGTCGATTACCACGTAATGTGTGCTGTCGCCGGCCGCACGGCTGATTTCAAAGCCCAGCTCATTGCTGCTGTTATCGGTCCAGCTTAATTCCTGTAAGTGCAGAGCCGTGGAAGTGATCTGAAGATTGCCCGGTTGGGTAGCTGCCGGGTCTATGGGTCGGGTAGTGGCAGAGGCCACACCTGATCGCCCCGAATTCCCTTCGGCATTCTTGGCGTATATCCGGTAGTAATAGCGTGTGGAGGGATGCAGACCTCTGTCGGAGAAGGAGGTGGTATTGGCGGCAAGATCATTCCCCAGTTTGGAAAAGGTGGTTCCGTTTGTACTGCGTTCTATCACATAAGCGGTTTCACGGGCTACGTCTGTCCAGGTAAGTCGTAGTTCACTGCTACTAACGGCAGTCACCGCCAGGCCTCCGGGAACCGGAGGAGCGGCATTTTGGGTGGTGATGTTAACCACAGCAGAATACGGAGAATTTCCGGCCGAGTTTTTAGCAAGAATCCGGTAGTAATAGCGGGTTATAGGCTGCAACCCCTTATCCGAATAGGTAGTGGTATTGGCGGGGAGGTCATTGCCCACCCTGGTGAAGGCGGTACCGTTGGTGCTTCTCTCAAGTACATAAGCGGTTTCGTTCCCGGTATCGTTCCAGGTGAGCTGTATCTCACTGCTGCTGACGGCCATAGCTTTCAGATTGGCAGGTGCCACGGGCACGGTGGCTGTTGTGGTGGCGTTCACGATTTGGGAATAAGGGGAGTTGCCGGCCGTATTTTTTGCGGAGATACGGTAGTAGTACCGGGTGAATTCCTGTAAACCCTTGTCTGAATACGTAGTGGTGTTGGCGGGGAGGTCGCTACCCAGCTTCGTGAAGGTGGTGCCGTTGGTACTTCGCTCGAGTACATAAGCAGTTTCATTTCCGGTATCGCTCCAGGTGAGCTGAATCTCACTGCTGCTGACGGCCGTGGCTTTCAGATTGGCAGGCGCTGCAGGCACGGTGGCCAAAGTAGTGGTATTCACAATCCTGGAATAGCCTGAATTACCGGCAGGGTTTTTCGCATAGATCCTGTAATAGTATCGGGTTGACTCTCTTAAACCCTTGTCTGTAAAGGTGGTGGTATTGGCAGGGAGGTCATTGCCCACTTTGGTGAAGGTGGTGCCGTTCGTACTACGTTCTATTACATAGGTGGTTTCACCCGCCACATCATTCCAGTTTAAGCGGATTTCACTACTGTTCAGTGCAGTGGCTGATAAGTTATCGGGAGCCGAAGGTGTGACAAGGGGAGGGTCCTGCGTTTTCGCATTGACAGACACATAAGACGATTGACAATTGGGCAAAGTAGGATGATTGGTGATAAAGGTCTTGACCCGGATATAGTAAGTAGTGGATGCGTTAAGACCCGTAAAAGTGTGATTCCGGTCGGATGAGGCTTTTGTCACTGTTTGCGCAATAGTGCTGAAGTTAGACTGCAGGGAGCTTTGAATAATATATCCTTCACTATTGCCGGCCGGAGCCTGCCACGAAACCGTGATCTGGCTGGGTGAGCCTGCCGTCGCTTTTACTTCCCGCGGCACGCCGGGAGTAGCTGCGATCAGGCCTTCCCGGGTTTTGGAAAATACTGCGATGTTAACCCTCCTTTCGGCTGACACTATAGTATTTCCTTCATAAACAAACCACATGCCGGAAGCACTGTTGTATCTCACACTTAATGGGGTACTTAAAGCAGGCGTGTCAAATTCTCCTCCATCAATCCTTTGGACGATAACAATATCGGAAGCTGCTCCGCGGATTCCGAGGTTCGCCCAGGCAGATTTGACGGTATTATCATTATTTTCGAGGGCCAGAACATTGTATCGGGCATTTTGAGTAAGTGGCTGGTAGGCACCGGCTGACACCATATCATTGTTCATTGTAAATTTTTTCGTACTGTGATTCCATATGATCATTGTCCGCTTATTATTGGCCAACTGACTCCCGTTAGAGGCTGTTCGTAAATTGGTAATAAACAATTTGTTGCTCTGATTATTATTAACCGTGTTATCTTCTATGGTACTTGATCCGCTGTTTCCGGTGATACGGTGCACCATCTTCTTTATGATACTTGCGGCCGGAAGGGCGTCTCTGACCACTACTACGTTAAAACTTATACCCGATGCCATGGTGGTATTATCCTCATTGACAATATTCCAGTAACGGCCGTCATAATGCACCCCTACCGGGCGTGTCTGGCCGTTTAGGGAGGCGGGGTAGACGGGAGTAACCTGTATGTGGGCATCGGAGATTCCGTTGAGATCCTGATGATCAAGCCGGGTGGAGGAGGTGAAGAGGTTACAGGTATTGGTAGTGTGCACATAAGCGGCTGACGAGGCCTGCCCGTGCGCTCCGCTAAAAATCAGCAGGCTGATACATAAAACAGATATCCATTTTTCTAAAATACGATTCATAGTAGTTAAAGATTAGTTGGTTATGACGGTTACTTCCGGGCTGAAAGCAGATGTTCTGCCGTTCGGATACATGACTTTTGCGATGTAGCGATAGGTTTTTCCTCCGTTAACCTGTTTGTCGGTATATAGAATGGTGCTGCCCGGAAGTTTACTTAGTGTAGCGAAATTCCCTCCGGTGTCTGCTTTGTAGAGGAGTACTTCGTAATTTCCTTTGTCCCAACTGATTTCTATTGACCGGGTTGTTTCATTATACCTTGCTTTGAGGTTTTTTACGGTTTCCAGTGCACGAAAGTCCCCGCTCTTGAGATAGAGCGTTGGTGAGGGTTCCGATTCCAGTCCGCTGTCATCTATGGCGATCACGCGGTATTCGTAGCTGTTGGCCGGTTCTACGGTTTTATCCAGGAATTCTTCTTTCCGGTTGCCTTTGAAGGGGAGTCGGGTTACCGTATTCCATTTTTCTTCGGCGGTTTTTTTGCGTTCCAGGCGGTGAAAGGCAACATCTGTACTTACCGAGGTGACCCAGTTGAGGCGAATACCTTCGGCACTAACAAAAAAATCTTTGAAAATAGGACTTACAGGCGGTACAATATCCGGTTTTGTGAGCCTGACGGGCTCGCTGAAATCGGAATAGTTATCGACCAGATCTATGGCCATCACTTTGTAATAGATATCTTTGGTAAGGGTCTGTAGGTGGATGGTGTCACGCCAGACCGAATCGCGCACCAGGTCTTTGGAAGCCAGGATATAGCGGTCGGTAGTGCTGTTGGCATAGACCACTTTGTAGCCTTTTACATCCCGTTCAGGCGAGTGGTTCCACCGTAGGGTAACTATTCCGTTGGTATCTATTTTACCGTGAAGGCCTTTGGGGATGGAAGGGGGAATGGTATCTCTCACGGTACTGAACGCATACAGGGAGGCCGAACCGTTATTGGCGGTATCTACGGCCACCACAATGTAATAGTTGGTGCCGGTTACATTAGCGGCCGTATCGATAAAAGATCTTGTATCCGGGCTTAGCACCGTTGAAATGGGTTGGTACTGGATATCTGTCCGACCCGATTTACCAATCATAAATCCCTTTAAGTCGGGTACATTATCGGATTCCCACGATATTTCAATGTGACTTCCTCCCAGGTGTTTTGCCACAACATCAGAGGGGCGATTTGGTGGCGTCATATCTTTGGCCATACCTGCCACGGGTTCTGAAGGCGAGCTTATTTCACCATACGTTGTTAAACCTACCAAACGGTACAGATAGGGCTTGTACAATGTTTTTACGGAGTCTGTATAGCTAAAATTCGTTTCTACCGGATGGTCTTTTGTACCCATGCCGATGTAAGGAATAGCATTGAGCCGCTTATAGGTGGCTCCCTGGTCTTCCGATCGCTCAATGTAATAGGCGGAAAACAGGCTTTGATGTCTGAGCACACTCCAGTGGAGAATGATCCGGTCTTCGAGAGAAACCACCTCAAGTAATTCTGGCCTTGGAGTGGGTACTACTTCGCGGGTACTGACCACCACGTAGGCGGTATCTATTTTATCCTGGTTAGAAAGAGCATACACCCTGTATATATATCCTGTATTGGGTTTTATATCTTTATCTACCCATCGTAAACCTGAGGCCTCAGCTACTTTTGGTGAAAACTCCGCAGCCAACAGGGCCATAGCATAGTTATTCTGCAGGAGATCGGCCTGCTCAAAAATAGAACCGGGTGGGGTATTCGGCTTTCCATATATGCTTTGTGCAGCGATGGCCGCATTACGGTCCGGGTTAACCGGGTCACCTACCAGACCTTCCCAATCCTCCAGAGGTAAGGGTTTAAACGGTGTTTGATTGACTTTTTGAAAGGGTCCGGAGTCTTTAAGGGATTCCGCAGAAAACTCCCGGCGTTCGATCTGGTACCCGTCTGTGTTCCCTCTGTGCCAGGCTATTGCAGTGGTGGGGGCAAAGCGCAGCACCAGTGAGTCTCCCAAGTATTTACCCACCAGCATTATGCGGTTCGGTTCTTTTTCCGGTAAAACATCCTGCGCCTGAAGTAGCCCTCCTGTTAAGCAAAACAAGATCCCTGTAATTATCTTTTTCATTTTTCTCAATGATTAAAATCTTATTGACCTATACTCAATGTTTTTCGGTTAACTCCCGAAGGACTGACCCCATATCCTATCTGGAAGGATTTCAGGCCGCTGATCAGTGAATTGTTGATTTCATGCCTGGTTCTCATCAGGTAATAACCCAGTTCATCAAAAATGCCGGAAGGGGTAGTGAGATTCGGCATAACCCGGCTCAGGAACCCGGATCCTGGGGTGATTAAAGGACTCATACGCATTATCTTATTTTTATTGGAGTCATAAGCCTCTTCTGTAAGTGACAGCACATGATCCGAAACCCGGTGAGAAGCGCCGCCAAGTGTTATTAAATTGCCTGTAATCTGTTGGGGCTCACCAAGTGCCTGATTTAAACTAAAGCTGGCGTTGGGAGTAACGATCAGGTTTACTGCAAAAGCCGTGTTGGCGAGGCCGGCGCTCACCATCCCTGTAGTAGTCACCTGCGGCGAATTAGGAGCCGGTGCAGGAGGGATGGCACCCGGACGGGAGGAGCCGGGGGTTACCGACGGGGTGGCTGGGGCAGGAGGAATTTTGCGCTGGAGGGCAGCAGAACTCACGATATGGGCGGTGGGCGCTGATATCAGAGTAACTCCCCAGATATTAGGGGGCACTGAGACCACAGGACGGGTGGCGGTGGCGGTTCTTTTTTGTGCAATTATCTGGGCGCCGGAATTAGCGGTCATGGTAAGAGCGCTTTGTGACAAGACAGGCGGAATGCCCTGATCTGTGGTAGCCCCTCTGCTCATGTTTTCTAATATGTTGACACTATTGTTTACTTCTTCATTAGAAAGGGCGGCAGCAGGGTTTTCAATCACTACACTACTGTTAAATATCGGATCTAAATCGGCTCCGGGAATTTTATACTTCGTATATACTTCAAACCGGGAGTTTTCATCCAAATCCATAAATCCTGACCTCCACCAATATCTGTCTGCACGGCTTACACTCATGAACGGACTATTATGAAATACTCCTGAGTGGCCGTCCCTGTTAGGCCCGGTCCACGGAATAATCACGCTCTCGATTTGATTTTCCGGATCATTCACGCCAAATGCTTCCAGGAAGATGGGGTCCTGCATTTTGGTAACAAATCTTTGGAACTCGCCCCTGTTATGCGAGTGGTCGGTTACAATCTGCCCGCTGCCGAACCGGTCTAAAAATTTATTGGTTACATTATATACATGGCTTCTTAACTGCGAGGAAGGCAAAAGATTTACCGTAAAAAGAGGTGTCAGGGGATTGTTTTCCATCTTTCGTACTTCATAAATATCAAATCGTTCCCCGGTACTTATGCGGCTGCCTCCTTCCATGCTGATGCCTGCCAGCTTTTCGGCCGCTGTGTTATATCTGCTGGTTCTGAAACTGTACATATACATGATTTTCTCATCAGGGGGTAGGGTTTCCCGGGGTAATTTGTATTGTCTTATCAGCGTTTTATTATCATCTGTATCCTTTTGACTCAGCTGGCCATTTCCGTTCAGGTTGGCGGATTTAAGCGTGCTGTCCAATCCGGCGGCCAGTAAGCCTCCGGTAGCTCTCCTGGTAAGTATAATCGTGTAATGAGTATTGTTCTGGAGATTCCGGGGGATGTCAAAATTGACCTGCTCCACCGCATTGCCGAAATCAGTGAGCTGCTGTTCGGATATTTTTCCGTTTGGCCCGGCAAACCGTATAAAATAGGTGTAGGAGATAGCGCCAGGGTCCATAGGTCTGGACGAGCTTGAGGCCCGAAATTTATCTTCCTTATATTTGAACCTTATAATCCCTTTGCCCGCAGTGGAAGGTATATCCGGCCGGGCTTCATTTTTGAGGAAGTGTCGTTGCCCTTTGATAGGCCAGGTGTAGGCAATGAGATCGTCCGAAAACAGGAGTGGAGTAACCGCTTCTGTGGTAAATGTATTCGTCCTGTCTTCCTGGAAGTTATATTCCTCCCAACGGTTATTGCCTAAAGCATGTCTTACTCCTACCTCACAATAGGCGGTTAAATTTTTCCTTACTCCCAGCTTCTCGCTGATCCGGGCTGTTGCTACATAATTTTCTTCGGATAATTGATAGGGCTGGGTGAGGATATTTCCCTGCTCATCTTTTATATGCATTTGTTTGATATAGGGCCTGAAATGGTGGGTTGTTCCCTCATCATCAATGATTGCGAATGTTTTCTCAATGGGATAAGAAAAAGAGGCCCGGGCGCTGGAATAGACACTAACATCACGTTTATTATTGGCCGGTGTAAAGTCATCAATAAACTGAATACCACCTAAGAGGTCAGTGTTCTGACATTTGTCTCCTATATCCAGCTTAAAGTTGCATTGCCCTGAAACCATACCTCCTAAAATAGAATAGCGCAAGCCTACATTACCTCTGAAATACGCCGGATTGGGTAGGCCGGCCTGTAGTATCAAACCTGCCTCCAGCTCAACGATCGGGAATTTTCCCTTTATAAAAATAAGATCTACCCCTATTCCGAACTCCCCTTTTATACCGGCGTATGCCTGCCCTTTGGCGTACCACTCTGACTGACTCTCCGGTAGGTCCCGGCAGGGCCCTCCTGCGTATTCAGCCATCGCCACATCAAATCCGATCTGAATCCTGATATCGGCGTAGAAAATTAAAAAGTTGAGGTCGATTCCGGCACCTACGTAAAATCCGAAACCTACTCCGGCTTTAACGCCGGGTCTTGCTGTTTCGGGCCGGGGGTTACTGATTGTACTCATCTCCCCGGTATCTACGCTTGTACCCGAATTATCCGCCACCTTGTTGCCGGCCATTATCCAGGCAAGGTCACTGGGAATATCCGGTAATTCGGTAGGGATCATATCCGTATTAGCCCCGGCAAAAAAGTAGGCGCTCATTTTAGTGTCGCCTAACAATGAGAATATTAGCCCTTCACCCGTTCTGTCTTTTGCTTTGGGGTTTCCCATGGTAAAGTACCACTCACCGGTAGAGGAATTGGCATGAAATCTTGCTTCCAGCGCTTCGTTATCAGTTCCTTGCCCTTTAAGAACAGTCACTGGTCCAGCCTTTAGAAGAACTTTTAACTTAAACTGAATATCCACTTTTTCGGTGGTTGTCAGATCCGCATTATAGGTTTTCTCCCAGGCAAAAGTAACTCCTGCATTGACTACAAGGGGGGCATCTACATTGGGAGGGCCAAAATTATTCATCACATTCAGGTTACCCTGAATGGCTATATAATTAATACCCAGGCCTCCCCCTGCTTCCGGGGGCTGCTGCATCGCAGTAGCGGTGAGGTGCACATCAAAATTATACGTGGTGGGAGAGCCCGTGCATCCGAAATATGCTCCGAAAGTCAAACCCAGTACAATGCTCCTGTCAGCTTCAAATTCCATGTTGCCTCCTTCAAGAGTCAGACCGCATAAGGTTTCACCGGCACCATTCGATGCTGATCCGTTCGGTTCTGATTCGTTCGATTCCCTTCCAAACGCCGCTCCCGTACCGTTAGCAACTGTACCAAGAGAATTAACCAGCCCTTCAGAGGGCGACTTTATCCGCATATGATGCCAGACACCTCCGCTCAGCCCATACAGATTTACCCCGGCAAACAGCGTAATACCGACATCTGATTTATACATGGCCTGAATATTAAAGTAGTTGAAGCTCCCCAGATGATCTTTTTTCTCTCCAAAGGTGGCCGCTACTCCGATTTGCCCCAGCATCGGAATCTTCGCTTTAATACTGCCTGACGCCCCTTTATTATCCGCTTCATCTATAAATTTCAGGCAGCCGTCCAGCTCCACTCCTCCTATTTCACCTTTCACTTTTATGGTTTGCGGACCTACGACCTCCTCAAAATCAAACTTCATTTCGCTGCCGCCATTTGTATTGACAATGGCCACTTTAGTCTTGATGCCGAGATCGATCTCTTCAATCGTAATCACATCGGCCAGTGATATCTGGAAGGAAACCGTTAGCTTCGGATATATTGCCCCATGAAGGATATCCCCTGCGCCTGTATCAAAATCTATTTTGTTTATGCCCATTGAAAAGCCCCCGGCTGAACTTTGGTTCGATGCATTTTGCCGGCCGGATGTTTCTCCTGTACCGCCCGAAGAGGAACCGGAAGAAGTATTAGAGAAAGCCATTACCGATTTTCCGTCGATTTTTATGTCGCGAAGACCGGCCTGCTTTTGCCCTTCGGGCTGAGGCAGAGTAGAAAACCGGAGGCCCTGTACCTCAATGTCCGGTATCCTGACCTCTACCGGCCAGTCGTCATACTTGCCCTCAAATGCCAGCTTCCCGTTTAATTCAAATTCCACTCCTGATTTTTCCCCGATGTACAGGCTTGCTTTGGTTCCTTCATTCAACTCTATCCTGGCAATTTTCCACATGGATATTTCCAGCTTCTTGTCACCGGTAGTGGGGGGAGTAATGGCAAAATTAAATTGAGGGGACTTGCCCGGTTCAAAGGCCAGGGTGCTGTGGTATTCAAAATACTGCTCTTCGTTTTTTTCAAAGATGGGGAGACCCAGCTTACCCTTCATTTTGCCGGATTGACAGGTATTATGTCTGAAACTTATGGAGATTTCATCCAGTGTAAAGTAAAAGACATCGACCTTACCGCCACTGGTATGCACCAGGTTCCCGGCAAAAGCCGTACCGCTGAGGCCGTTATTGTCGATCAGGATATCTTTAATGCCTACCTCAAAGGGATCAGGACCGTTTTTGAATTCAGACGGCAGCCGGAAACTCATTTGTTTGAGATAGAAGCCTGTCCAGATTCGTCTTGAGGCAGCATCGGTGAAAAGCGTATCGGGGAGTTGGGCCATAGCATCATCATTAGCGGCTTCCGAAAGATCCAGAATAGCATTACTTACGGTAACCCCGAAACCTTCCAGCGCCGTAAACTGGAACGATTTAGGGAAGTTCAGTTCTGCAATCAGGCCATGACTGCCGCTTTCGCCCTTTTGCACTTTTGCCGCAAAAGAGGCCGTGACCTGCCCTTCTGTTCGCTTACCCGTATTATCTTCCGGTACCAGGCTCTCGCGGGAAAATAGCACCTCACCCGCTATAACAAGGCTGCTAAAGCCATTGCAGTCAAACTTTAAGGAGGTAATTTCCCCCTCACTTCCGCCTTTAAGTCTTACACTATACTCCTGCTGGTTGTTGGTATTGCCCAACGACAGGTTTTCTGCCAGGGAGAAAGTGACTGCCTGGGCAAACCCACCGGGATTGTTATTGCCGGCCGGCACAATACAGGCTTCGCTGACCTGGAACACCACTGCGCTGCCCAGAAACTCGCCCGGCATCTTATAGCCGGCTTTGGCTTTGACTTCCGCCTTTTGAGGAGTAAATTTTATTTCCTCCATCACCAGCATGATTTTGGTATGATCTACCTCGCTGTTCAGGCCGAAAGGGGTATGAAGCTCGCCGCTGCCTATATCCAGCGAAGCCCGTAAAATATCATCAAACCACGACATCGGCGATGAGCCCTCTAATGCGGGGATACCCGTGCGGCTCCTGCTGATAGCGGTTCCTTCAAAAGCCCGGGCCCGTCCGCCCGTTCCGGTAACGGCTTTAAGTCCGGAAAAAGACACGGCCACTTTGGGGCTGAACCCGTACAGGCTAAAGTTTTCAATGGTACCGTCACCGGTATATCCTGCCGCGGCATCCCCTCCGGTAATGCGAGCGATCTTCAGCTCGAACCGGCCTATATTTACCGTCTGATTAATGGCAAGGGTAACGGGGCTGGCTTGTCCCCGCTCAAATTGAAGGTCGCAGTCGCACTCCTGCAATTCGGGCTCCGGCGCCGTGGCCACGGGTTCGCTAGACGGATCTCCTATCACCAGTTTTCTGATCTCCGATACGGAGTAGTAGTCAAGGTCATTGGGTGGAAAGCCGGTGGCTGTTCCTGCCAGGAAGCGGTCAATCACCTGCTGGTTTTTGATCCAGCGGGTTCGCCAGTAGTAGGTCCCGGCGTCTAAATGGTGCTCAAATTCCCGGCTGCGGGTAATATCAGCATAGAAAGGGTCGGTATAGCTCATACCGATGTTATGATAGAAATTGACCGTATCTCTTAAAAAAATATTTTTAAAGTCTTCTTCTTTAGATATTTCCAAGACCAGCGCCTCCGTTACTTTGGTCATATAGGTGCTGTTCCACCTGTTCTGGAAAGTAGCCCTGAACATCTGGTCAAAAGGCAGCCTGGAGATTTTATCGGTGTTTGCCGGCCGAAACTTAAACCGGACAGTTCCCGCTGCATGGGTGGCTTCCGGAAACATCAGTTCTGAGGGGGGCATTCCTGCTTTAAAGTGGTTTTCTAACGCGGCAGGCGGGATAGTTCTGTCGCGGTGTTTCATAGTAAAATTTACCTTATAATCGTAAGTTTCACCACGGGTGAGGGTTTGCAGGGCACTATTCCAGTTGACATCACGGGGATCGGTGGGGCTCAGAACCAGGTGTTGGGCATGTTCCTGGCTAATCACCGAACCGTCAGCCACATCATAGCCCAATGCCCGTGACTGCGCGTTACGCGGGCCGGTAGTACCCCAGTTGACAGAAGGGTTTCGGATATAGTTAAGGCCGCTGATTCCCGGCCCGCTAAGGGAAAGGTCATAGTCAGCTCCGGAATAACGATTGTCATAGGGCTCAAATCTGACCATCACCGCCATGCCCATATACGGCATGTATGAGCCGTTAGTGGGGAAGCCCTCCAAAGAAAGGCCGCCGGTTGGGGGGAGGCTGCTCCCCCCGTACACAAAAGTACAGGGCTGGCCGAGCCCCCCGTTTTCAACCGTTGATAAAGGCGCGCCGCTATTGTCTTTTACCCGCACAAAAACCGCGTAGTGATGGCCGGGTATCATTTCTTCGTTATAGTGACTCGTATTGAGGGTGAGCTGCATACCGATAGCATTGGCCGGCCCGCCGTTAGAGGCAATCACCAGGGGGTGGTCATAACTGATATCGTGCATGACAGACACCGCCTGAAATGCCTGGTTCGGATCCATCAGGTTATCTTCCTCTCCCAGATGAAGCAAAACCATTTCGTAGCTCCAGTCGGCCGGAATACTGCCCGACATGTTATTCATGCCCGTTGGTAAAAAATTAACCGTAATGGGCGGGCGGTTTGTGCCGTCTGCCGAAAGCAGGGGTGTGGCCGAGCCGCAATGCACGCCCTGCACGTGTACCACCTGCGGCGGCTGATATATATTTACCGGTATTTCAACACAGTTGGTGTTGGCGTCGTTTCCGTAATCCGTAATATCATTCAACCCGAACTCGTCAAATACTTTGATGCAAACCCGCATAACACCTGTGGGGAGGGCCATGCCCGTAGAAGTGATGTAGGCATCGGGGTTGGTTCCGTTCATTCCCACCAGGCTGGTGTACTCGCTGGCACGGATTGCAGCGCCCGTTATTGCGTCTCTGCGGGAGTTACTGAGCTGTTGTGTATAGAGATTATGGGGGTCGGTTTCTACCCCGAAATAGGCTCCGCCTGTACCCTGTATTTCCATACTCGCATGAATCCGCACATTTCGGGGCGTACCGTTGTGGTTTAAATAAACGATGCTGGTGTTTAAAAGCGAATTGACCTCCGGAAGGGTGTTCCGGATCTCCAGTTCATTAAGCTGCAGTTGAACCGCCACCCGACCCTCATCCTGGCCTTTGGCGACATGAATTGTACCCAGAAGAAGTAACAAAATGATACGAAAGCTTGGCATAGCGGTATAACTTTAAAATGAGATACTGTAATTAAGAGATGTTCGGAATTCGCGGAAAGAGCGTTGGGTGACGGCCTCGGTGGCCGGGTCTGCTCCGCTGACATTATTGATCATGTATGAACTGTTCATAGAGATGTTGTTCTTCCCCAGGCGATAGCCCAGGTTGGCGGTGGTGATGAGGTTGTTCGCCGGCAAACCCATACTTTGTTTCAGCCATTGGCTGGAGACCGTCATCCCTGCTCTCAGTTTATCCATCTGCTTATTGGCTCCCACCATCAGTCCTACATTATTTTGCGATGCTGCAGCGCTGTTATTTTTTAGATAATTGACCGATGCATTGGTTGTCAGCTTCTTGTCGAGCCAGGTGTAGTTGAAGTTGAGATTGCTGATCAGGGAGTTGTTTTGAGTAAGCTGCCGGTTAAAGCGGTTCTGGTCATTGGTATTCTGATACATCGTCATCAACATCACTGATCGGGAGACCGTTTTGGACGAGGAATTATGGGAGATGGTGCCTCCGTAAGAGCTGTTGATCATGCTTACGGCCAGAGTATCATTGAATTCATCTTTGAATCCGCGTGACATGGCCATACCGAAGTTGTTATAACTGAGGAGGATATTTAGATTTTTAACCACACGAATGCTTGCCTGGCTGGCGATTACCGTACGTCTGTTTGTAGTTTCCTTTAAGCCCGAGAGGTTGTCACGCATTTTACCCACCGACCCGTTAAGCATGAGCTTTGATCTGAAAAGACGAACACCGGGGTTAACCGTAATCTGTTCAATGTCTGTCATAAAATAATAAGCTCCCAGTGACTCGTAATTGGGGTCGGTGCGTTTATACTCCACCCTTAGCGACCCATGTCTGAAGCTATAGCTGCCCCACAGGTTTCCGGCGGTAGACCAGAGTGTGGAGGTGTTGGGTTTTAAAAACGCTTCCGTGTGTGCCATTACCCCTTTGAGATCTACGGAGGCGGTGTCAAACAGGTTGGTGTTTACCACTGAAGCCGCAGCCTCCAGTTCAAACTGAAGGCTGTTTTTTAGGAAGCTATAGTGGTTTTTGATCCCTACGGCCAGGTTCTCTTTGGGTAACACCCGCGACCTGACCGTGGGGATGGCTATAGAGTTAAGTACATCCCAACCCCGGAAGAACGTAAGGTCGAAGTAGTTTCTTTGGGTGCCCCAGCCTACTTTCCCGCCGTAGCCCCGTCGCTCAAATGTAGGCCGCAGGTAAGTCAGGCGGCCGTTGTAATTCACGCTGTCTTCCCCGATGGCCCGCTGCAGGCGGCCGTACATAAAGGCGGTCCGGAATTTCCCCGGAGTGAGTTCAAACCCTCCTCCCAGCATATTGGCCCCCGCCAGGGTATAGTTGGATAGGTGGATGTTCCGGTAACCGGCATGCAGCTTTATCCATTTATACTGCGGGCTTACTCCGTAACGGTTAAAGGGTTGTGAAAAGCTCCTGTCCTGGTCACTTAATGTAACCATAAACGGAAAGGAGATTCCGTAGAGTTTGATTACGGGTGCGCCAGACAGCATCCACCCGAAAGGAGCCCGGCGGTTGTTGATACCGTTAGCGTGGTAATACCAGGTACCCACGGATATCGAACCCCGTATCTCAAAGGGTTTTTGCTTCCCGAGCGTTCCCAGGTCCTGTCCGTGGGCCTCCGGCAGAAAAAACAGGAGGAGGATGCAATAGCGGAGTTTCATGGGTCAGGGAGTTTAGATAAACTGTTTAAAAGGTTCTGCATCATTCGGATTTAAATGAGTTGTTATCAGGAGCGCGTTAGCAAGGAGAAGTACTTTTTTCAATGTTTTGAAAATTTAGTGATGAGACAAAATTCAGAAAGATATGAAAGTCGGTAAATCCCCAATATTGGTGAGACAGGCCTTAACCAATAGGAATTGTCATTTTAGCATCGCCCTGAATTGTCTTTTTGAATCGGTAAAATCGAAAACTTCCTCGAGTTCAAAGTAATTCTCCGGATCTGTAACAAATGGATAAGCTGTTCGGGCCAGCGGGAGCTTATCTTTGTCAAAGGTCAGTAGCTTCAGCATTTCAAGAACCTGAGAACTATTAAAACACTTCTTACTTTTTACGGCCGAAGTGAGATAGTTTTTAATTTCATCATCAAAGGTTAAATCTTTCGCTTTTTGAAGAATGTTGCTCATTTCACTTTCGGTTATGATGCATTCCCTTTCTGTTACCACTTCATTCCGCCCCATGTTATAGGGCCGGTTGGGTACAGGCTTTCGACGGGCAGTATGCCGGGGAGAATCTACGAAATCAAACACCATCCCAAGCTGAACCCGGGTCACATCTTCCGCCTCATTCAGGTTAGGGAACTGTTCATACATCTTCATTTGCTTAGCCAGTGCAATAGCTTCTGCTTTGGCATTTTGTTTCGGTGAGCGCGCCACCAGGTTGCTCATCCAGAGCGTGAGTTCATTGTTATGGAGCTCATAGTCAAACCCGTCGGAGTCTGACCCGCCTATTCCCATGATCAGGCGGTTACCCCGCAGGGTGTAGGTATCGGTTTCGTTTCCGAATCTTACCCGCCCGTCGTCGTAAAGTTCCATAGTGAGCGGTTGCGGAGTGGCGAGATAACCTGTTGCAGGTGTAGACATCTTTATGATCTTCCACTTCAGGGAATAATCAATTTTCAGATAGGTACCCCGTAGTTGCCAGCGGCCGGTGATGTTCTGGGCAAATACTGATGTCGAAAATAATGTGCTCAAAGAAAAAGCAGCCAGGAAAGTCATCAATCGTAACATCATAAACAGTTTACTTCTTATGTTTTGTTAAAGAGGGATCAAACAGTTTATAGGGTGTCGCGATGCCTGTTTTTCCCGATAATATGGAGATAAACCTAACAGGTAAAGGCGAGAACTGAGTGGTGTGCGGTGGTCAATGGTAGAAAATAGCGGGGGAGATGCATATATTCTTATGAGAGGTAATTCGGGTCAAAAGGGGTTCAGGGCCCGGGCTTCCCGGTGAATGGTGGAAAGACTCAGAGGCGGGGGCTTCTTCTGCCTGTTTTTTCACAAAGAAAGAGTCAGCTTTTGTTTTGCGGTAAAGAATATCTTCCCGTTCACCCGCAATTTTCTGCTGTTGGCCCTGAACCGGATGGAAATGGTTTCCGGATCCTGTAAATTTGAGAGGTTGGTGATTCTCTTAAGCAGGAAGGCGCTCGCCGGGCAACGTTTTTTAACGGATTGGAGGAGTATAGTTTGGGTAGATCGCCAGAATTACTTAATTTGAGATGCCTAGACCAACATATCACTTGAATTATTTGTTCAGAATAAGCCTGTTCACCCTGCTGGCGCCCCTTCTGCTTACAGCACAGCAGGGAAAAACCCGGCTGGAGACTCGTTTTATTCCTCACTCAAAAATCGCGGTGAACAGTCCTTACCTTCGCTTTGACCCTTTTACAGTCAATGACAGCTTGATCTCCCGGGCTTTTGAGAAGAAGATGGTGCTCCGTGATAAGGAAGGATACCTTTGGTTCCTGGGAGACGAAAAGCTGGTACGTTATGATGGAAATTACAGCAGGGAGTTTGCAGCTGAACCGTATCTTGGTCTGCAGCAGGCAGCCGATACCACGCTTTACGCCATTACCGGGAAAGGAATTGCCATTTTCAATCAGGTCAAACAACGATTTGAATCCTATGAAGCACCCGGGATTGACGGCCTGATCCATTGGAAATCATGCAGCGAATACAAGGGAAAAATCTACACAAGCTTTCACGCTATCCTCCCGAAGTTGTCGTCAGTTCTCTTTGAGTTTGACCTGGATACCCGCCAATTCAGCCGCTTAAACCCCGGGCGACTGGTAAACGGTTTTACCCGAAATACAGAACCCGGCAGCTCAATTTATATGAACAAACTGTTTACAACAGACAAGGAGGGGAATATCTGGGGGCAGGTAGCCTGCAACAATGAGTCTGCATTAGGTTATTATAATCCCAAACAAAATGAACTGGTATGGTTCCCGCTGGAAGATGCCCGCTGCATGCAGTTTATCGGCATGAAACGCCCGCACCAGTCCCTCGATATGTCTTGGCTTTACATGGAGCCCGAAGGAAGCTACGTATGGACAGGTGGCTGGTGGCACACAGGGCTTCTGAGACTGAATCTGCAAAACCTCACTTGGACCCAATACTACTTTGCCCATCTGCCATTCAACAAGGCAGAGGGCTTTTTACCCTTTGGCCGGGATCATTTCCTGATACAGAGTGAAGGAGGAATGTACGTATTCGACAAAAAGAAAGAATCTGTCAGCGTCTATAATCACCTGCCGGATAACTCCAATTCCCCTCCGCCGGCTCCCCCTCACGAGATGGCACAGGAAGAATCGGCGATATGGATCGGAGGGCCCGTAGGCCATCCGTTCAGCATCCTAGATACCAACCGGCAATATTTTCGTTCGATACCGGATGCCATGCGGGCTCTTGGCATGGAACGCGCAATCTACAAAAAGAATACCCGGCTGCTCTACACTTTCCGGGATACCCGACAGCAGGGGCTGGCAGAATACGATGAGGCTACCGGAAAAAACGAAATCCTGTATGTGGAGCCCTATAACCGTCTGGTAGGCTTTTTCATGGCTCATACGGTATATGATAGCATCAATCAATACGAGTGGATCGGAGGGAGTACTTATTACGGAGGAATGTTTGGCAGGCGTCAGGGAAGAGGAAAACCCGAAATAGTGAAGGAAAAAATAGAGGGAGCTTCCTTCATGACACACCAGATCGGGGAAATACAGGGGCTGGTTCGTACTCCTGATCACAATATATGGTTTGCCACCGGGATGATGGATATTACCCTGCTAAACCAGGGACACCTGATTCGCTACGATGCCAGAAAACGCCGCTTCAAAGCTTTCCTGGAAGGAGCCCATGGCCTGCCTGCTCGTATGAGGATCCGTACCATCCTCTGTGACAGCCGTGGGCTGATCTGGATAGGGTATCATGATGGCAGCATCGCCTGGTTCGATCCGGTATCGGAAAAAGTGGTCTTTCGGAAGACACTGGGACCAGCAGTATCCAACATTATAAAAATACAGGAAGACAAAATACGGAACGTCATTTGGGTGACCGCCAATGATAACGGTCTCTGGCAGTATAACCCGGTTGCCGATTCCTGGAAACAGGTATTAAAAGAACCGGTCATCAACCTTGTTGTCACTTTAGACGGGACGCTGTTCCTGAAAACCTATCATCATATTATCAAGTTCAATCCTGATAAAGGCGTCTTACGGCGCCTGGGACGTGAATACGACATGACCCAATTTCAATATGGTGCCTTTACCCGGGCCGATGACGATGAAATCTACTTCGACAAGTTCCGTTTCTATCCTCGGGATATTCCCGATGAAGGAGCAAAGCCCGAAATAGTCCTGAGCTTTGTAAAAGTGCTTGACAAAGAATTGGAATTACCCGGAGGTGCAGATAAAACAAGTCGCCTTGATTTCAGCTATGACCAGAATTTCTTTTCGGTGGGCTTCTCACTCCTTTCGTGGTTTCATCCTGAAAATCACCGGTACGCCTATAAGCTGGAAGGGTTCAATACCGACTGGATTTCCACCAGCCAGGAGCCTGTTGCTATTTTTACCAATGTGCCTCCAAACACCTACCGCCTGCGGGTGAAAGGTGCCGATGCCGACGGCGTGTGGTCTGATGAACGCGCTATTGACATCGTCATTACCCCGCCCTGGTGGCAAACCTGGTGGTTCCGTACACTGGCCGTGCTGTTGCTCACTGCTATATTATACACCGTTTACCGCTACAGGCTTCACCAGCTGACCCTCAAAAGTCGCCTCGAAGCCGAAACCGCCCGTTACCGCCAACGGGAGGCCGAGCTTAGCCGCCAGGTGGCCGAAACCGAAATCGCCGCCCTCAGAGCACAGATGAATCCGCACTTTATTTTCAACTGCCTGAATTCCATCCAGTATTATATGGCCCGTAACGAGCCCGATATCGCATCGGAATACCTCACTAGTTTTTCACAATTGATCCGGCTGGTACTTGAAAATTCCCGTTCGGAAAAGGTAAGCCTGGATAAAGAGCTGGAGGCGCTGCGTCTTTACCTGGATATGGAGGTAATGCGCTTTCAGGATAAAGTGACCTATCATATTGACATTGCGCCGGATGTTGATACCGAGACCATTGAGGTGCCGCCTCTTCTGATACAGCCTTTCGCAGAAAATGCTATCTGGCATGGACTGATGCACAAAGAAGACGGTGGCAGGGTTTTGGTGGAAGTTTGGCAAAATAGCGACGGAATGCTTTGTATTGTCATTACCGATGATGGCATCGGCAGGCAGAAAGCAGGAGAACTGAAGAGCAAGTCTGCCGTTAAAAGAAAGTCGTTTGGTATAAAAGTTACTAATAAGCGTATAGCTATGATTAACCAGATCTATCAGACCCGGGCGCAGGTAAAAGTGACTGACCTGGAAGACTCGGAAGGAAAACCGGCCGGCACCCGTGTAAAAGTGAAAATACAAATTTAAAACTAAAATGACAACACTTCGAGCTGTAATTATAGATGATGAGCCCAAAGCTGTAGAACTTCTATCCCTCAGACTTGTACAACACTGCCCCCAGGTGGAGATACTGGCGGGTTGCACCTCAAGCGTACAAGGTATTGAAGCCATAGCAAATCTCCGGCCCAATCTTGTTTTCCTGGACATCGAAATGCCTAATATGAACGGTTTCCAGGTTTTGGAGGCGGTGAAAGAGATAGATTTCACCCTTATATTCGTAACGGCCTATGACCAGTTTGCGGTTCGGGCTTTTCGTTACAGTGCTCTGGATTACCTTCTGAAACCCCTGGATGTTAAAGAGCTGGTAAAGGCTGTGGCACGGGCGGAGGAAAACAGGGCGATTGACTCCTACAGGCTACAGCATCTGAAACAACAGTACAGTAAGCCCTGGGAGTCGTTTCCCGAACGTATCGCACTACCTTACCAGAACGGTGTTATCTTTACTCCTGTAAAAGATATCCTGTATTGCGAATCGGATAATAATTATACCCGGTTTTATATGGCAAACGGTATGCAACATCTGGCGCTAAAACCCCTGCGCGAAATTCAGGAAATTCTTGAGGAACGTGATTTTGTACGTATTCACCGCCAGTACCTGGTGAATATAGACCGCATCAAAAAGTTTGTACGGGGCGCGGGAAATTACCTGGTTATGGACGATAACCGCAGTATCCCGGTGGCAAGAACCCAGAAAGACAAACTGAAGGAAAAAGTGGGGTGGTTGTGATAGTGAAAAGCTAACAGTGAACAGTTATAGAGTACGCTTTACGTATGAAATAGCCATAAATAATCAGCCAAACCGCGCGATGAATAAAGCGAAGTGTCGTCAGGCGATCTGCCGCGCGGCTGAAATCTGACAGCCCAAATGAATATAGGTTCAATTACTTATTGTACCGCAACTTTCAGGGTTTCATTTATTACAAACATTCCCCGCTGCTCATTCGTGAAAAGTAGTGTATTTGCATCTTCGAACATAATCGCTTCCGTTTGCTTCCGGGCGATTTTGATACATGCCAGGGGAGAACGGAAGTCGACCTTTCCGTTTTCAATGCCAAACAGGAATATTTTACCGTAAGAGATCAGGGCAAACCGATTTTTATCGGGACTGATGGCCGCGCCGGTGATCTGGGCCTTGAAGAAGACTTCGTCGCGCGGGGTTGCCTCGTAGTCGCCGGGCCGGTCGGGAAGCACGTACATCCGGCATATTTTGACGCCCTTTTCCCAGCTTTTGGTAAAGAGGTACAGGGAGTCGTTGGCCCAGAAGAAGGCTTCGCAGTCGTATTCTCTCTTTTCACCGGCGGAAAAATCCTGGTCAGCATAACGGAAAGTAATTTTTTGGGTGTGGCCGGCCGAGGTACGGCTGGGAGAGGTGCCGCCCCCTATATATTTATAAATAGTGAGGTCTTTCCGCCGGTTGCTGTTATTACCAAAATCGCCGATGTACACGTTTCCGGGTGGATCGGTGGTGATCTCCTCCCAGTCGCGGTTCACGGCGTCAGGAACAGGGTGGGTTTCTACCAGCTCACCGTCGCGGGTGATCTCATATATTTCCGCTTTCCCGCCGGAATCGTTCAGCGCCAGCAGGTGATCTGACCAGGGGGAAGGGCACAGCCCGGAACATTCCGACAAAACGCGATCGAGCGTTGCGGCCCGCTGCACCTTCATCTTTTGTTTCTCCAGGCCGGAATTAACCGCTTAATACCGGCAGGTGACCAGGGCTACCTTCGCCGCAAAGAAGAACATCAGCGCTTTCTGGAACATCAGACCGTCCTTAGCTTTTCGATCTCCCTCACCACATCCAGGATGCCTTTCAGCGGGATCTTTATCC
>CAYSBR010000052.1:0-22726 GCA_964429385.1 uncultured Opitutaceae bacterium | reverse complement strand
CCGAGGGGGTCGGGGGTTCGAGTCCCTCGGTGTAAACGAGATGCTCTAACCAACTGAGCTAGGCGTCCAAGCCGAAGGGCAGGATAAGCGTCCGGCCCTCCCGGGTGACAAGAACTTAATCCCAAGGTTCGCACGCCTTATGACACGGCTGCCGCCGCCGCTTTCGGCCGCAGCCAGCCTTCCCGCGCCATGAGTTCGGCGTTTTGCAGGGCGTTGAGCGCCGCCCCTTTCCAGAGATTGTCACCGGAAACCCAGAATGACAGGCCGTTCTCGAAGGCCGTGTCCACACGCAGGCGACCGACGCCACACTTCACCTTTTCGGCGAAATCCAGCGGCGTCGGGTAACGCTTGGCCGCAGGGTCGTCCACCAGCTCCACCCCCTCAAACGCGGCGACCGCTTCCCGGGCCGCCGCCAGATCCACAGGCCGCTCGAACTCCGCACAGACGGAAATCGAGTGGGCCCGCACGACCGGTACGCGAACGGTGGTGGCAGAAACCTTGAGATCGGGCAGACCCATGATTTTGCGCGTTTCCTGCGCCATCTTCGTCTCCTCGCCGGTGTAGCCATCGGCGCCGAAAGAATCGATATGCGGCAGGCAGTTGAAAGCGATCTGGTAAGGGTAAACCTTGTGGGTGATCGGCTGGCCGGCAACATGCGCCTGCACCTGCTCCTCCAGCTCGCGCACGGCCTCGGCGCCGGTGCCGGAAACCGACTGATAGGTGGAAACAATGATCCGCTTCAGCCCGAACTTTTGGTGCAGCGGCCACAGCCCCATGAGCATGACCGCCGTCGAGCAATTCGGATTGGCGATGATCCCCTTGTGCCGCCGCAGTTCCTGCGGGTTGATCTCGGGAATGACGAGCGGCACATCCGGCTCCATGCGCAGGGCCGAGCTCTTGTCGATGACGACACATCCGGCCTTGACCGCATCGGGCGCGAGCGCGCGCGTGACCGATCCCCCCGCCGCAAAGAAAACAATGTCAATCTCCCCGAAGACGCCGGCCTTCGCCTCCTCGATCGTATATTTTTTCCCATTTCTCTCGATCACCTTGCCCGCCGACCGCGCCGAGGCGAAAAGCCGCAGCGAGGCCATGGGGAAATTCCGTTCCAGCAAGAGCCGGAGCAGCTCTTGACCGACCGCGCCCGTTGCGCCGACGATACCAACTGTGAATGAGGATGTAGCCATGGAGAGTCCTGTCGAACGGGTGAACAAAGCCTGCGCGCGGCTGCATATCAAGCCCGCAGACCGGTTCCTGTTCGTGCGAATCGCCACGCAGACGATGCAATTCTTTCGGCAGAGACAACTTGTCCGCTCCTATGTCATATCCACCTCGCGCCGCCCACCGTCCAACCTGAAGGACTCCCTCGGCACCCCGCGCGGCCTGCATGCCATTGCCGAGCGCATCGGCACCGGTCAGCCGCCCGGCATGGTGTTCAAGGCCCGGGTGCCCACCGGGCGGCACTTCAGCGAGCTTCCCTCCGCCAATGAGGAGCCCAATCTCATCACCAGCCGCATCCTCTGGCTGCGCGGCCTTGAGCCCGGCATCAATCAAGGCGGCGAAGTCGATACCCACGCCCGCTATGTTTATATCCATGGCACCAACCGGGAAGACTCGATTGGCGCGCCCCAAAGCTCCGGCTGTGTTTTGATGCGCAACCTCGACATCATTGGGCTCTATGAAGAAGTCCGCGCGGGCGACTGGGTATTGATCGTTGACTGACAACCCAGCCGACAGCGATGGCCGCCGGCCCGGGTGCGCAAATTCAATTGCCGCAGCAGCACCCGCGGACTTCGGTAGCAACCACCCCACATGAAGAAAAAACTGACCGCCATCATCGTCGGAGCCGGGCACCGCTCCCTGTGCTACGCCGGCTATGCCCAGCGGCATCCCGACGAGCTGGAGATCACCGGTGTGGTGGACCCATCCGACTCCCGACGATCACAGGCCGCCCGATTGTTCAACCTCGGAGATGCGCAGTGCCACCGCCGCGTGGAAGAACTCGTCGCCCAACCCAAGCGCGCGGACTTCATCATCAACGGCACGATGGACGAACACCATGTGCCCACCTCCCT
Source organism: uncultured Opitutaceae bacterium (assembly GCA_964429385.1). Classification (GTDB taxonomy): domain Bacteria; phylum Verrucomicrobiota; class Verrucomicrobiia; order Opitutales; family Opitutaceae; genus UBA2377. The sequence goes on along the minus strand of CAYSBR010000052.1, from coordinate 20,651 downwards.
GCCCCTGCTCGCCGCGGGCTACGATCTGCTGCTGGAAAAACCCATCGCCACGAGCGAAGCCGAGTTGCGCCAGCTGGCCCATGCCGCCCGCCGGTACGGACGCAAGGTCAGCATCTGCCATGTGCTGCGCTACGCGCCATTTTACGCCGCCATCCGACAGGAACTCATCGGTGGTGCGATTGGCGACATCCTCAATGTGCAGGCCGTGGAACACGTCTCCTACCACCACATGGCAGTCGGCTTCGTGCGGGGCAAATGGCGGAGCAAAAACTCCTGCGGCTCATCCATGCTGATGTCCAAATCCTGCCATGACCTTGACCTCATCGCGTGGATGAAAAGCGGCGTGGTCCCGGTGCGGGTGTCCAGCGTGGGCGGCAATTACCAATTCCGCCCGGAAAAAGCGCCCCGTGGCGCGGGCACGCGCTGCCTCGTGGACTGCCCCATCGAGCCGGATTGCCTCTACTCGGCGCGCAAGCACTACATTGATCACCCGGAGCGATGGGGGTTTTATGCCTGGTTCAACCTCGAGCATCTGGCCAACCCGACCATCGAGGACAAGATCACCTCACTCAAAGGTGACAACCCCTTTGGCCGCTGTGTCTGGAAATGCGATAACGATGTCGTGGACCATCAATCCGTCGCCATCGAGTTTGCCGATGGCTGCACCGCCACGCTCAACATGATCGGTGGCAGCGCCAAACCCTCGCGCTCATTGCATCTCGTTGGCACCCACGGCGAGATTCAGGGTGTGTTCGAAGACTCGCGCTTCGTCATCCGGCGGATTGATCCACGACCTGGCCACGAGTATTCCGAACGGGTGGTGGACCTGAAGATCACCGGTGATGTGACCGGCGCGCAAGGCGGCCACGGAGGGGGCGACCTGCGTCTCATGGCCGATTTTGTGCGTACCCTGCGCGGCGAGGAACCTTCGATCTCCTCCACCTCGTTGGAAGACTCCCTGAGTGGACATCTCATCGGCTTTGGCGCGGATCGCGCCCGGGAAACCGCCGCTGTGGTCGAAATCGCCCGCGAACAATGTTTCGCCTTGGGCGAGGCCCGCGCGCCGTGAAACCCGGCGGGGTGACCCGATACGCCGCACGGGTTCGGCAATGATTCCCCTGCGGGACCGATCTGCGGCAGGAATTTCAATTGCGCGGCGTCGGTCCAGTGCCTTGCGTGGGTGCGCCCGTGATCAGCCTGCGCGACGACAACGACTCCCTTCCTCCCGCTCCGCCGCCCAGCCGCGCGCGGGAACTGGCCGCAAGTCTGTTTGCCGAAAACGGATGGCTGCACAGCAGATTGCAACTGGAACACCGGCCGCAGCAGGAACTCATGGCCCGGGCCGCCGCCGCCGCCTTCGACGAGGACGCCCCACTGCTCTTTGAAGCCGGCACCGGCGTCGGCAAATCGCTCGCCTACCTGCTCCCCGGCATCATCCATGCGGTCGATCAGCAACGTCAGCTCATCGTCTCGACGCACACGATCGCATTGCAGGAACAACTGGAAAAAAAGGATCTGCCGCTTTGCCGCCGCGTGCTGGCCTCGCAGCCCGATCTCGCGCCTTATGCCGCGTTCAAGTCCGCGGTTTTCGTCGGCAAATCGAACTATCTCTGCACCACACGGCTCGCGCATACCCTGGCCGACCGCACGTCCCTGTTCGCCGACGCCGACTACGACGAATTGCAACGCATCGCCGCCTGGGCCGATACGACCAGCACGGGGTTGCGCCACGATCTGCAACCACCGCCGCGGCCCGAAGTATGGGACGCCGTCAACGCCGACTCATCCTCCTGTTCGCGCAAATACTGCGATTGCGAGAAATGTTTTTACCAGCGCGCGCGTTCGCGAATGCGCACCGCGCAGGTCATCATCGTCAACCACGCCCTGCTCTTCGCCCTGATCAACGCGGGCGGAGCACAGGCCCATGGGGCCGCGCGGGACGCGCGCGGCATACTTTTCCCCGACGATTTTGTGGTGCTCGACGAGGCGCACACCGTGCCGGAAGTCGCGACCAACAATTTCGGGCTCTCACTCTCCAGCTACGGAATCGATCGCGCCCTGAAATACCTTTTCAATCCGCGCACAAAACGCGGCCTCATGCGCAAACACGGCGGACCGGAAGGCCAGCAACTCGTGATTGATGCGCTCGACGCCTCGCGCCAGTTCTTCGAGTTCATCGCCGTGAAATTGCTGACGCCGCGCGCCGTTGTGCGCGTGCGCGAGCCCGGTGTCGCAGAGCCCACGCTCGACGGCCCGCTCGGCGCGCTGCACCGCCTGCTCGGGAAGATTGCCGACAAACTTGAGGAAGGCCGTGAACGCGACGAACTGCTCGAACAGCGCAATCGCATGAAGAGCATTCAGGCCAACCTCACCGAGTGGCTCATGCTCGGCGACAAAGGGCATGTTTACTGGGCCGAGCGCAGCGGCCGCAAACAGACCATCATCACCCTGCGCAGTGCGCCGATTGACGTGGCCCCCGAGCTGCGCCGGCACCTGTTCGGCTGCGGGACCAGCGTGGTCTGCACCAGCGCGACGCTCGCCATGGGCGGTGAAATCGCGCCTTTTGCCGCCCGCATCGGCGCCGATGACGCACGCTCCGTGATCGTCAAATCCCCGTTCGACTACGAAAATCACATGCGGGTTTTCGTCGCCGCGGACATGCCCCTGCCCTCTCCGCGGGAAGCGCGGCTTGCGATCGAGATGCTGACAGACTATGTGCGGTTCTGCACGGAACACGTTTCCGGCGGTTCCCTGGTGTTGTTTACCAGCTACAGCGACATGCGCGCGGTGGCGGTGGCACTGGAGCCCGTTTACCGCGGTCTCGGTCGGCCCTTTCTCATGCAGGGCCAGGAATTTTCCCGCACCGAGCTGGCCGATCGCATGCGCGAAACAGGCAACGCCGTGCTGTTTGGCACCGACAGCTTCTGGACCGGCGTGGATGTACCGGGCGAGGCGCTGGCCCAGGTCATCATCACCCGCCTGCCCTTCGATCCCCCCACCCACCCGATCACCGAGGCCAAGTGCGAACATATCCGGGATCAGGGCGGCAATCCGTTCAATGAACTCACCCTGCCCGATGCCCTCATCAAGTTCCGGCAGGGCATCGGCCGCCTGATCCGCACCTCGGACGACCGGGGTGTCATCACCGTGCTGGACGCCCGGGTGCTCGCCAAGTCCTACGGCCGGCTCTTCCTCGACTGCCTGCCTGTTGCAAAACATTCTCGACTGACCGTCGAAAATCGCGACACCCTTTTTGCTTCGCCGCGCTGACGCGCAGTGACGCCAACCACAACCATGACACAATTTCACGCCGCCGCCCTTTCTGACATCGGACGTGTCCGGAGTGAAAACGAAGACCGCTACCTGCTGGATGTGGCGAAGGGATACCTGGGCGTGGCCGATGGCGTGGGTGGCCTGCCGGGCGGGGCTGAAGCCGCCCAATGCACCCTTGATGAAATCATCGCCGGGCTTAACCGGCAGGAGCAGGCAACGACGCTCGATCTCATCGAGATCGTCCATCAGGCCAACGCCGCCGTGCAGGACCTCGGCCTCCGCCTCAGCCCCGACACCGGCATCGGCTCCACCCTCACCTTCGGTGTCATCCGCGAAGATCATCTGCACCTCGCGCATGTCGGTGATTCGCGCGCCTACCTCTGGCGCAACGACGAATTCATTCCCCTGACCAACGACCATTCGGTCGAAAACGAGGCTCGCATGCGACGGGCCCGCGGCGAGCGCTTCTTCTTCCACGAGGTCAACCGCAACGCTCTCACGCGCTGCATGGGGCAGCCCACACCGCCCGAGGTCGATCTGGCCTCGCGCCGCCTCCACCCGGGCGACCGTTTGCTTTTTTGCACCGATGGGATCACCCGGCTCATCGGCGACGTCGAACTCGGCGCACTGCTGGGTCAGCCGGGCGATCCGGAGACCCTGTTGCGCACCATCGTCACCCTCGCCATCCAACGCGGCGGCCCCGACAACGCCACCGGTGTGCTGGCCTTCATCGATCCGACCAATTGACGATGGTCGATCGCGTTGCGCATTTCGAGAAGCTGGTTTCGGCACAGCCGGAGAACGAACTGTTTCGCTTCAGCCTGGCGCAGGCGCTGACGGCTGATGGACGATCCGGGGAAGCCGCCCCTCATTATGCCTTTTGCGTAGAGAAGAAAGCGGACTGGATGCTGCCACGCATTCTCCTCGGCAAGCATCTGCTCGCTTCAGGCCGTGCGGCCGAAGCCAAGCCCTTGCTCGAAACCGCCCTGCAGCTGGCCATTGATCAGGCTCACGAAGAGCCGGCGGAAGAACTCCAGACCTTGCTTGACCAACTCTGAGCCGACCGCCCCGCTCTCTGCGCCCGCCCGTCAGCATCATCGCAATCAAGCGGTTTGAAAATTGGTGCCAGGGGGCGGGATTGAACCGCCGACCAAGGGCTTATGAGTCCCCTGCTCTACCACTGAGCTACCCTGGCATACGTGGAAGGGCGTAAAAGCCACAGTATCGGGGAAAAATCCACAAGATTTTTCTAGATATCGTCCGGGCCCAGCCAGCGGAAGGAGATCACTTGAAATCTCCGGCCATGACCGGGCAGTTCGTCGGCCCCGCGCTGTACAATCGCTTCGCAATACGCCACCGCCTCCACCCGGTCGGGATCGACCAGATTCACCGCATCCCCATAGGCGCGAAGGCGAAAGGTATCCGAGCGGGTCGTCAGCCAGGGCTCCATGGTTTCCCTGAAGTCGGACACGGATACATCACTCCCCGCCAAAGCATCCGCCAAGACTGCGCCGGCGAAGAAAGCCTCCATCACGGTATAAGGGCCACCCAAAGACTTTCCCGGACCGACCTCTTCCGGAATGGCGCCACTCATGCGGTTGCCAAAAACCGTCGGTGATAAACTCAATTGAGGGCCGGAGGTGAGATGGTTATAGGTGGCGGCCACGCCTCGCCAATAACGAGCTGAACTCGAATTGATGTTGAGCAATCCCGACTCGGTCCTCACCGCCCCGCCGCCCGGCGCGATCTGCCTGACATGCGTCACGCCCATTGAATGGAAGTTCGACTGCAACTGCCCGGACGTCAGTGCCGTGGCCGGCACATAGGCCAACTGGGCATATGCCAGCACTTGACCGTAATCAGGGAGAGAAAAATCCAAATCCGGGATCAACTCATTCACCGCATGCTGACCGCCGGAAACCGGCGTGGCGGCATTCAGCACCGCACTGAGTTTCACGCCCTCATCTCCCACCCAATAAGCATGACCGCCCAACTCCCTCGCTTCGCCCTCTGCGATAATGGTGATGCCCTGCCGGAGGGCGCTGACGTGTTCCTTGTCCGTTGTGTCCGCTCCCAACGAACCGGCCCCGACCAAAGTCACCGCATTCTGTCCTCTCAAATCGGGCAGGCTGAAATCCGTGATTCCCGATACCAGCCAAGTGACAAACACGCCATGCTCATCCCACACCCCGCACCAGTGCCGCGCGGGCCGCCCCGCCCCGGCCGAAACACCACTGAGGCCGGCCATGCCCGTGATCCGGTCATCCCGTCCGGCGTGCCGCTGCAATTCGTCGAGGGCGAGATTCAAGCCCAACAAGGCATGCTGCCGCGCCTGGGCTTGAGAAGATTTCGCCGCCCCTATCCGGGCATTGACCCGTACCAACGTGGACAGGGCGTAAGTCGCCAGCACCAGCAACCCGAGCAGCCCAAGCACGAGCACAAGGGCGAAGCCTCCGGCACGGCGCGCTCTCATCAGAGGCCTCCTCCCTTCAACTCGATCCGACGAACAAACACCCGTGAATGAGTCTCGGCCACCGCCCACCACCACGCGGCGTCGCTCTCATGATGCGCCGGTCTCTCCACCCGACCAGACTCCATCGCCTCCAGCTTCAAGGCCCCTTCCTCCGTGAGCACTCTCAACATGACATCCACCACCGCCGGCATGCGCTGGTCATCCGCCGCGCCAGAAAAACCGGTGCCGACATGCTCCATATCCCCCGCATGCGCCGGATAAATCACCCGCAAACCGCCCCCCGGCTCCTTCGCATACAACCAAAGCCCGAAATCGATCACGTTGTTCGCCAGGAGATCGAGCGAACCGGGGTTGGCAATGGTGGAAGGCGCGCGCTGCGCACCAGGATTGTTTCCCCTGCTGGCATAAGCGGAAGAGGTGATGTCATACCCCAGGTTGAAAGTGTTTCTTCCTGACACCGCGGAACGATAAAAGGTGTAACGCACCGGCGCGGGATTGGCCGACGCGATGCCACCCCGTACCGGTCGGCGCACAATCTGATACGCGATCGCCCTCGGGAGCGCCGGTTCCACGGCCGATTCCGCCGACGCCGCGATGAAGCGCAGCCATGCACCGGTCAGCCCGAAACGAGCCTCGGCCAAATTCCGATGCCCCTCCGCATCCGGATCGGGCCACACACGCAGGCTGTCCGCCGTCGCCGGCTTCATGCGAACCGCATCCGCCGTGCGCCAGCCACGGTTGGTCAGCGATGAGCTGTGATTACCCACTGTGACCGCAAACCAGGTATTTCCATCGGGCCGCCAGTGTGCCGACTGCAAGTCGCGTTCCAGCAGATCCAGCGCCACCCCCGCTTCGGTGGCGGCGGTGAAAGCCCCCTGCGACCTGCGCCACAGGTCGAGCGCACCTGAACTAACGGCCAGCGTCAGCCCCGCCAACAGCAAGGTGATGGTGGCCGCCACCAGCAGTTCAAGCACCGTGAAGCCCCGGGTCTTCATCGCACAACTGCCAGATTGAAGAAAAAATGCTGTCGCTCCGCCGGCGACACCGTGCGCGGCTCCGGCAGCCCCACACGATAGGGCCACGAAACCCGGACATTGACCGGCAGCACCATCGATTCCGGTGAAAAAGCCAGATCCCCGGCAGGGAATCGTTTCACCTCGATCAAAAAATACGCATCCCGCTCGCCCGTGTCGCCGGAAACAAGCGGATGGATCCCGCTTCCATCGCGGCCGGCCACGAGCAAAAAGCCCGATGTTTCCCCGGTGGTCATGACAGGAATGGCCGCGGCCAGGCCCTCCAAGCCCATCTGCCGCGCCAACCCGTTAAGCTCCACCGCCACAGCTTCCGGCATTCGTCCCGCCGTCTGCCATTCATCCGCTTCGGCCAGTTGTCGGGACATCCCGGCAAGCAGGCCAAGCATTGTCACGACGCCGACAGCGACGATCCCCGTGGCCAGCACCACCTCGATCAACGAGTACCCCGTCGCAAATTTGAAGCGCCGCATCAGAATCCTCCGTAATCATCGATCAACACACTCAACCCATAACCGCTCAGCTGCACTCCGCGCACGGCATGAGGATTGCGCAGCTGCACGGGCGATGGTTCGCCGGAACCCACATCCGGTGCCACCGGCCCGCCGGTCGCGAGCACAAGAAATCCCGAGTTCCCCGTGGTGCCCAGCGCAGTGAAAATCAACTCCACCCACATTTCAGCTTCGGGGCCATTCACCGCATGGCTGACCGGTGCCCTCTCCAGACAGGAGGAATGCAGCGGCGTCCCATCCCGCGCAAGCCATGGCCCCTCACCGGCAAACAGGCCCGCCGGCGATTGGTTGCGATGCGGCACGATATGAACACCCGACGGCAGCTGTATCATCTGCAACGTCTGCCAGCTGCCGCCCCGCAACTCCTGTACCGCCAGCTGTCGCAAGTAGCGCTCCGCCGCCGCGGGACCTGAACGATCGTGATGCACCAGCACGCGGGTCTGATTGCCCGAAGCCAGCGCGTGCGTTCGCGCCAGTGCCAGCAGATTCACCACCGCGGCCTGCCCCGATTGCAACGCGGCCCCCGGCCCTGAAAATCCCCTGAGCAGAAAAAACGAAAGCCCGGCGACCAAACCGATCACCACCAGCAGTTCCACCAACGTAAAACCTGAAAGCCGGCGTCTCATTTCCAACTGAAGATGAAATCCGGTTGCTGCTGATTTGCCCGTGGCCCGGGAGCATAAAACAAAACCCCCGCCCGCACGCCCATGGCAGGAAAGTCCGTCGCTTCCGGGGTCATTCCTCTCACCGGAGGCAACTCGGCGTAGTCGCCTCCGGCGCCCACCCGGATAACCCCGTCGAGATCGCGATCCACCAGCACGACAATCGCCGTGTTTTCAAAGGCATCCCGGATCAGATACGGAGTCCCTGCTCCGGCTCCGGTGAAATCGGATTCCGCAAACGCGTAAAAGCCGATGCGCTTGCGATTCTGCGCCTCGGGAGCCAGCGGTGCGGTGGCGGTGTAAGCCGGCAGCGCATCCCCATTGCGGCGCCTGCCCGCCAAGACATCATGGAAAAGATGCAAGGCGCCCGGATCGTTGCTTTGCCCCGGAGGATTCACCAAACCCGAGCCATCGAACGCAGGATAATGCCCATATTCGCCGCGAAACGATTCGATGGCCGCGGCCCATTGGGCAAATTGCGCCCGGGTCTTCGCCTTGTCCGCCGATCCCCGCACCGCCCCGACGGTCGGGATCAAAATACCGGCCAGAATGCCAATGATGGCCATCACGGTGAGCAACTCGATCAGGGTGAACCCCCGCTGAATGTGATGACCGGATGCGCGCATGGCCGTCAGAAGTGGGCGTGAAGGTTGTCACGGTTCTCCCCGGTGTTGGCATCGGGAAAACCACCCGGCGACAGATGCTCGTCGGCCACGCCATCGGGACCGGCTGAATACAGCACATAGCGCGGATTATTCCAGGGCGTGATGTTGCGGTAGGCGTAACGGTAAGGTCTGCCCCAAGGATCCACCAGGCGGACCGTTTCATCGGCATACGGATCGCCCTCCCCCTCCATCGTCAGATGCGTCAGCTCCAACACCACCCGCCCCCGGCTCACCCGCATCTGCGGATCTCTTCGTCCCAGGAGAGCCTGCAACATCAGTGCCGCATCGTCCGTACGCGGATAATCACCCCGCAGGCGTTGATAATTTTCCAATGCCGCCACCATCACTGCCAGCTCCGCATGGGCGCGGCTGATGCGCCCGCTTTCACTCACATACCGGCCCAAACCAAAGACGAAGGCGGAAAGGACCGCGATGGTCGCGAGCACTGCAAGCAGCTCAATCAGTGTGAAACCACACACTGGACGCATGGGCCGGCCGCCCACTCGCATCGTGCGACTGCCGCTGGGCATGCGGCGAAGAAAACAGACCTTTCCGACCAACCGCAAATGCAAAACCTGGGCGACTCCGCCCCCGTGAAACGCAACAGGCGGGCTGCCTTTCCAGCAGCCCGCCTGCAAGTTCGTTCGAAGCCGGCTTATTCCTCGCTCTGGAGGGCCGCCACGACGTTGAAGTCCTCCAGCGTGGTCACATCGCCCTTAACCGTGCCTCCGGTGGCGATTTCCTTGAGGATACGGCGCATGATCTTTCCGCTGCGGGTCTTGGGCAGCCCGGCGGCAAACCGCACATCATCAGGCCGCGCCAGCGATCCGATTTCCTTCGCCACATGCGCGCGAAGTTCCTCCTTCAAAGCAGGTGACGGGGTCTGGCCATTCTTGAGGGTGACAAAGCAGACTAGCGCCTGCCCTTTGAGATCATCAGGACGGCCCACCACCGCAGCCTCGGCGACGGAAGGATGCGCCACCAGCGCACTCTCCACCTCGGCAGTGCCGATCCGGTGACCGGATACATTGAGAACATCATCAATGCGACCAACCACCCACAAATAGCCGTCCTTGTCGAAACGCGCGCCGTCCCCGGCGAAGTAAATGCCGGGAATCTCGCTCCAATACTGTTTTTTGAAGCGGGCGTCATCCCCCCACAGGGTACGCAACATCGAAGGCCACGGTTGCGTGAGGAAAAGTTTCCCACCGGCCCCCTTCGGCACTTCCCGCCCCTGCTCATCAAGCACCTTCGGCACCACGCCGAAGAAAGGCCGCGCACAAGAGCCTGGCTTGGCGCCAGTGATCCCGGGCAGCGGCGTCACCATGATGGCTCCTGTCTCGGTTTGCCACCAGGTATCCACAATCGGGCAGCGCTTCTTGCCGATGCGGGTATGATACCACATCCACGCCTCGGGGTTGATCGGCTCGCCCACCGACCCCAGCAGGCGCAACGACGCGAGGCTGTGCTTTTTGACGTAATCATCGCCCCAGCGCATGAACGCGCGGATGGCGGTCGGCGCGGTGTAGAAAACGGTCACGCCATGGCGATCAATGATATCCCAGAAACGATCGGGCTCGGGATGGTTGGGCGCACCTTCATACATGAGGACCGTGGCACCATTGGCGAGCGGCCCGTAAATCACATAGCTGTGCCCGGTGATCCAGCCGATGTCGGCCGTGCAGAAATAGATGTCGTGCTCCTTGAGATCGAAGACGTATTTCGTCGTGATCGCGGTGCCGAGCAGGTAGCCGCCCGTCGTGTGCAGCACCCCCTTCGGTTTGCCGGTGGATCCGCTGGTGTAGAGAATGAAAAGGGGATTCTCACTGTCGAAGCCCTTCGGCTTGTGCGTCGCGGACGCCTCCGCGATAAAATCGTGATACCAGCGATCGCGCCCCTCAATCATGGTCACGGGAGTCCCGGTGCGCTTGAGCACGATGACATGCTGAACACTCGGGGTGCCGGCGAGCGCGCGGTCCACATTGGCCTTGAGCTCAAGCGCCTTGCCCCGGCGCCAGCCGCCGTCGGCGGTGATGATGAGCTTGGCCTGACAGTCATTCACCCGGTCCTTGATGGCCTCGGAGCTGAAACCGCCAAAAATCACGGTGTGGATGACCCCCAGCCGGGCGCAGGCGAGCATCGCCACCGCGGCCTCCGGCACCATCGGCATGTAAATGGCCACCCTATCCCCTTTCGCCAGCCCCAAGGCCGTGAGCGCATTGGCAAACTGGCAAACCTCGCGGTGCAGTTGTTTATAAGTGATGGTCCGGATATCTCCCGGCTCACCTTCGAAAATAATCGCGGCCTTGTTCTCCCTTGCGGTGCCAAGGTGGCGATCAAGACAGTTTTCAGCCGCGTTTAACTGCCCGCCGACGAACCACTTGGCGTGTGGCACTTTCCACTGCAGCACTTGTTTAAAGGGCTTCCGCCACAGCAATAATTCCTTGGCCTGTCGCCCCCAGAATTTTTCTGGGGTGTTGACAGACTCGGCATACAGCTTTTTGTAAGCGGCTTCACTCCCAAGGTTTGCTTGGGCTTTGAACTCGGCCGAGGGCCTGAACACCCGACTTTCTCGGGACACAGAGGTAATCGTTTGATCTGTCACGTTGGTGGCGGATTTAAGGGGTTGGGGGACGCAAGACGGCGGCTCTTATCCTGTCCGAAGTTTTAAGCGTCAAGCGCTGGTCGTGTCCTGTCCTTAATTTTTGTATGGAAAAGAAAACCTCGTCCGCTTCGGCGGATACTCCCCCTCCGGCCGCCACTGCTGAAACACCGGCGAACATGCCTGCGACCGCAACCGGCCCGGAGGAACGCCCCGCTGAAAACACCATCCGTGTCGAAGGCGTGCTCGACATTGATCTGCAGCGCGGCGGCAACGGCCAGCTGCTCGACCTCACACGCGGCGGCAAGCGTCGCCCCACCGATCCCTTTGTGCCGAAGGAGCTGATCCGCCGTTTCAAGCTGCGCAGCGGCAATTTCATCGGCGGCACCGCCTTCCCGCCCGACGGCCGATTCTCCAACCCCAAGATGCGCTTCATCGAAACCGTCGATGGCATTCCCCTGGAAGAACGTCGCGGCAAATTCGAATTCACCACGCTCACGACCGTCTCGCCTGAGCAACACCTCAAGATGGAGATGAAGGATGGGCGCATGACCACCCGCGCGGTGGATCTGTTCTGCCCCATCGGCAAAGGCACCCGCGGCCTCATCGTCGCCCCGCCCCGCACCGGCAAGACGACCCTGCTCCGCGACATGGCGCTCGGCGTGCTGGAAAACAACCCCGAGTGCCACGTCATGATCCTGCTCGTGGACGAACGGCCCGAGGAGGTCACCGACTTCAAGCGCAGCGTGCCCGCCGAAATCTGGGCCTCCTCCAACGACGAGCAGATCGAGAATCACATCCGCATCGCCGACCTCTGCATCGAGCGGGCCAAGCGCCTCGTTGAGACCGGTCGAGATGTCGTGCTGTTCGTCGATTCGCTCACCCGCCTCTCCCGCGCTCACAACACCGCGCGCAACTCCGGCCGCACCGGCTCCGGTGGTCTGGACGTGCGCGCGCTGGAAAAACCCCGCCAGCTTTTCGCGTCGGCGCGCAAGACCGAGGAGGCCGGCTCGCTCACCATCATCGCCTCCGTGCTCGTCGAGACCGGCAGCCGCATGGACGATGTGATCTTCCAGGAGTTCAAGGGCACCGGCAACATGGAGCTCGTCCTCGATCGCAAATCCGCCGAGATGCGGCTCTGGCCCGCCATCAACATCGCGGCCTCCGGCACCCGCAAGGAGGAGCTGCTCATCGACGCCAAGACCCTCGAAGGCATCCATTTCTTCCGCCGCGCCCTTGTGCAGCAGAAGATCGAGGAGGCGACGGAAACCATGATCGCCCGCCTCTCCAAGACCAAGACCAACGCCGAATTCCTTAAACTCATCGCGCGCTGAGCCAACTTCACTCTTGCAGCCCGCGACGGCAACCACGCACCCTCCTTCCTCTTCACATCGAATGCATAGCTTCTCCGAGCAATGTCTGGATATGGCCCGCTCAATGCTGGGCCACAACTTGGACTCCATCCAGCCTGACGGCACCATTCTGCCCGCCCATGGCGAGCCCTCCCGCCCGGACGAGCCCGGCCACGTCGCTTTCGCCCTCGGCGAATTCTACCGTGCCACCGGGGAGACCACCCTCAAGGGATACGACATCATCGACCTGGCCGCCCGCTGCATCACGGCGCAGATCTTCACCGAGCCGGCCGCGGAAAACGGGCTCGCCTACGCCGCGCTCGGCCTCCTCGCCTTCGGCCCCTCCAAGGAGCGCAACCCCGTGTGGGAGCGCCTCGTCGAGGAAACCAAGCTCCGCATCGACAAGGCCCTCCTTCACCGCAGCGACTACGACAATCACTGGCAGGCCTTCAACATCGCCAAAGCCGTCGCCCGTTACTCCTTCGGCCTCTCCAAGAAGGATGAGACCTCCCGCCTCATCGAGCGCATGGTCGAACGCATCAACGAGACCAGCTCCACCGGCTTCTTCGATGATTCCACCTCCGGTTTCGGTGGAAACTTCAATCTCTATGGCGTGATGAACTTCGTGTTCATCCGCTCCGCCCTGCAGCTCCACGCCAACTCTGGAGTCCGCGACCGCAAGCTGCCCACGCTCCGCACTTACGCCGAGAAATACATCAAGATGATGCCCGACTTGGTCCGCGCGGACGGCTTGGGCTGGGCCTTTGGCCGCGCCGCCGGCGCCTATGGCCAGATGCATTGCATCAGCCTCATCCTGCAAGGCATGCGCGACGGCTGGATTCCCGACGACCAGAAGGCCAAATATTACGACATCCTGCGCCGGCTGTTCATGTTCTTTTACCAGACCTACCTGGATCAGGAACATGGCTTCCTTGATCTGCGCGATGAAGAGCGCACGGCCTACGCGCATCACACCACGCGCATGGCGAACTTCGACGCCGCCCGCTACCTCTGCCAGTGGTCACGCCTCGCCAAGGCTGTCGCCCTCCCCTTCGGCCAGCCCAAGACGGAGCCGGCCCGCACCAGCGGTCGTTTCGTCATCTTCGACAAAAGCAGCCGCAAGGAGCAGGGCCTCTTCCTCTACCGCGATGGCGAAAGCGGCCTCCACGCGCAGATTCCCCTGATCAGCTCCGGCACCACGCTCACCAGCGACGCGCTGCCCTTCCCGCACTGCCCGGGCATCTTCGACTGGCCGAACAATGTCTATATGCCGGTCATGCTGCCCGAGCTGACCTTCGGCGATCAGGTCACCCTGCCCGCCTTCTACGGGAAGAACTGCGTCACCGGCCTCGGTCTGCGCAACAGCTTCTATTTCCGCTACGAGCAGCCCGACCTGATCAACACCAAGGAGGAAATCCTCAAAGGCTTGGGCAGCGTGAAGGTCCAATGGAATTTTTCCGGCAACCAGATCAGCTGCGAATTCGCCTACACCGTGAAGCAACAGCTCACGCTCGACAAATTCCGCTACGTGCTGGCCATTGCCGCCCCGCACTCGCGCTATCATGTCGGCGGCGCGCTCGCTCTCGGCCAGCAGGGCCACCGGTGCAGCGTGCTCAAGGATGATTTTCAGGCCACCTGGGGCGAAACCGAGGTCGTCAGCAGCGACCCCACCTACCGGACCAATTACGGCAAGGTTCACTACCTCCAGCATCTGGTGCGCGATCATCCGCTCATCATGCGGCCCGGTCAGATCTACCGCCTTGCGGTCAGCTTCGAGCCCGACGTCACCCATATCTGAGCCCGATCACGCGCGAAGCATGGCATCCACCCGGATGCAGATGCCGCGCGTGACATAAGCCCCGTCTGCATGCTCAGCCGCCGCATCATTCCCTGTCTGGACGTCAACGCCGGCCGCGTGGTCAAAGGCGTGAAATTCCAGGAACTCCGTGATGCCGGCGACCCGGTTGAATCGGCCAAGGCCTACGATCGGCAGGGGGCCGACGAGCTGGTGTTCCTCGACATCACCGCGTCCAGCGACAACCGCGGCATCATGCACGAAGTCGTGCGCGCCACGGCCGAACAGTGCTTCATGCCCCTCACCGTCGGCGGCGGACTCCGGTCCGTCGAAGACATTCGCGCCATGCTCACCGCCGGGGCGGACAAGGTTTCCCTCAATACCGCGGCGATCAAAAACCCCGAGCTCATCCGCGACGCGGCCCGCAAATTTGGCAACCAGTGCATCGTCGTGGCGATTGATGCCAAGCGTGAGCCCGACGGCCGCAGCTGGCGCGTCTATACGCACGGCGGACGCAACCCCACCGAACTCGACGCCGTCGCCTGGGCAAAAAAAGCCGTCGCCCTTGGCGCCGGTGAAATCCTTCTGACCAGCATGGACCGGGATGGCACCCGCGATGGCTACGACATCGCCCTGACCGCCGCGGTAAGTGACGCGGTGGAGGTGCCCGTCATTGCCTCCGGCGGCGCCGGAACGCTGGCACATCTGGCCGACGTGCTGGACCACGGGCACGCCAGCGCCGTGCTCGCAGCCAGTATCTTTCACTACGGGACCTATACCATCGCGCAGGCCAAGGAATTTCTGGCCGGGCAAGGCGTGCCCGTCCGCCGGTAAGCGCCTCCCTCGTCTTGCTGGCAAGGGCGCCCTCAAGCAATCAGGCCACGGCCCGGTTGCTCACCGCACACTCGGTGTATTTCAGGATTTCACCGAGTGTCTGCATTTCGCGCAGACTGGAATCATTGAGCGGAACCTCCAGCACATCCTCCAGCAGCAGCGCCATTTCAATTCTGGTCAATGAGTCGAGCCCCAGATCCTCGCTCAGGCGCAACCCGTTGTGGGCGTTTCTCAGTTTGGGCCGGAAGTCCGGCTCCGCATAATGTTCAAGCACGCCGAGGATGATGGCGGGCAGGTGCACGGGATTGCGCGTATGGCGGAAATGCCGGGCCGCCTTGATCGTCGCCGGCGGGCAATGCCGCAACGTCTTGCTCAATTCCTGCTCCACGCGGTCGGCGGATTGGTTATGCGGGGACGCGCTCATCAGGAAAACTGACGGCAATTCGGCGCCGTTGTTCCTTCCAACGAAGAAAACCCCGGACCGCATTGAACTGAGGGAACGCAATCAGCCATTCAATGAGAGACGACACGCCAAAACCCATCACCCGCTACTCATCGCCGACGGATTATCTTATTTTCAGAAACCGGGGCCAGCTCCCCCGATGGAGCGCTCACGCTTGCCCCACGGCAGACGCCGGCTCAGCAGGGGCGGAGGCCGCCTTGGCCGGAGACCCGACCAGCACGCTCAACTGATCCTGGATGGCAATGAAGAAGGCCGGATCAAGCTCGCCCAGCGGCACCTCATAGAGCTGCTTTGAGCGTGCATGCTCATAAATCCGCCGCGCTCCCTCGGGGGACAACCCCTTCGGTTTCAACAGGCGTTTGCGCTCCAGCATGAGGGCGAGGAATTGCACCAGGCGTGTGTTCTCGGGCGTCTGTTCAGTCGCGGGATCCGCCAGGGTAAGAAACAGATTCTCCGCCGTCAGCTTCAGCGTCCGGTCGGGATTCTCATCCTTGTGGCGCAGCTTGTAAACCTGCACCCAACGGCAGGCCAGCACCCCCTCCGGTTGAAATCCGGTGGCCGCGGTTTCCAACACATCATGGCGCGCGATCTCCATGGTGGCGCCGCGTACGAGAAAACTGACCACCCGGTCGCCTTCGGCAAAAGGCTGCCCCGAGACAAAGCAGGCATCGGTCAGCGGCTGCAGATTCAGATCCATGGCTTTCTTGTTTACTTTCGCAGGAGGCAGACGCTAGCAAATTTCACTCCAGCATGAACGGACGCATCATTGCCATTGGCGACATTCACGGCTGCCACCAGGAATTCGCCGACCTGCTCGCCCAGCTTGCCCTGCGCCCCGAAGACAAACTCATCCTGCTGGGAGATCTCGTTAACCGGGGCCCCGACAGCGGCAAGGTGATCGACCTTGCCCGTGAACACCAGGCGCTGTCCCTGCTGGGCAATCACGAACTGCGCCTGCTCAATTATCGCCGCACCAAGGACGCCGCCTTCGTGAAGGAGGCCGATCTGGAAACTTTTGCCAGACTGCGCCCCGCCGACTGGACTTATCTGGAGACCATGCCCCTGACCCATGAGGTGCCCGAGCTAAACACGGTGTTTGTCCACGGCGGTTTTCTCCCCGCCGAGCCGTGGCAGAAACAACCCGCGCAAGTCGTCACCCGCATTCAGGTCATCGACAGCAACGGCAGACCCCGCAAACGCTCCGATGCGCCCGCCGCCCTGCCGTGGGCCGATCTGTGGAACGGCCCGCCCTTCGTGGTTTACGGCCACACCCCGCGCCCCGAGGTTTACAAACTGAAGTGGTCGGTCGGCATCGACACCGCCTGCGTGATGGGCGGCCACCTGACCGCCTTCATCCTGCCCGAGCGCCGCTTCGTGCAGGTCAAGGCCCGCAAGCGTTACTTCCCATGACCACCCCTCCCCCCGCGGAAATCCTGCTGCTCTGCATTGATGTCCAACCCGTGTTTGTGCGGGCCATGACCGACGGCGAACGCATGCAGCGCCGTTGTGCCTTCGCCCTCGCCGCGGCGGCCGGACTGGGCCTGCCGGTGGCGTTCACCGAACAGGTGCCGCATAAACTCGGCCACACAGTGCCCGAGCTGCGCGCGCTCGCCCCCACCGCGCCGGTTTACGCCAAGGATACCTTTTCCGCCCTGGCCCATGAGCCGTTGCGCGATGCCCTCGTCGCGCAAGGCTCCCCACATCTGCTCCTCGCCGGACTGGAAACCCCGGTTTGTGTTTATCAAACCACGCTCGATGCCCTGTCCGCCGGCTGGCAGGTCACCCTGCTCAGTGACGCCATCGCCGCCCGCCGGGCGGAAGACGCCGAAGTTTGTCTGGCCGCCCTCATCCGCGCTGGCGCCCATGTCCTCCCCTCTGAATCGGTGTTTTACGCGCTGCTGCAAAGCGTGCAGCATCCGTTCTTCAAGGCCTACACCCAACTCGTGAAAACCCATGCCTGATCTTCCCCTCCTGCCCGTCCGTGAACTCAAGGCTTTCGACCCCGCCGACAACGGCCGGCCCTTTGCCAGCCTGCTTGTCGTCAAAAAGCTCCAGCCCCGCACCGCGACCAACGGCAATACCTTCCTCAGCGCCGAGTTTGGCGACCGGGGCGGCTCTTTTGGCTGCACCATCTTCGGCGACAGCCCCGCCTTCGAAACCCTGAAAACCGCCGGGGAAGGCGCCGTCATCCGTTTCGAGGGCAAGGTGGATTTTTACCAAGCCCGGTTTTCTCCCAAACCCTCCCGGATCGAACTCATCCCCGAGGAAGAACTGGCCGCGCAACCCGGCATGATTGAAAACCTCGTCGAAACCGCCCCCGAGGATGCCGAGGCCCTGTGGACGGAGTTCAACACCCTCATCGACACGATCAAGCACGACGAACTCAGGATGACCGTGCGCGGCGTCTTCGAGGAGATCGGGGAGACCTTCCGCTGGTGCCCCGCCGCCGTCTCGATGCACCACGCCTACCGGCACGGCCTGCTGGAGCACACCCTCCACATGGCCCGGGCCTGTCAGGCTCTGCTCCCCCTTTATCCCGAAGTGGATGCCGACCTCGCCCTTGCCGGCATTTTGGTGCACGACACCGGCAAGACCATCGAATACGAAGGCACCCTCGCGACCAAACGCAGCCGCCGCGGGATTTTGCAGGGTCACGTCGTGCTCGGTTACCAGCTCGTGCGTAAAGCCGGGCTCAAAGCCAGACTCGATGCCGACCGCCTGGAACGCCTCGAACACATCGTCCTCAGCCATCAGGGCGAACCCGAATGGGGCGCCGCCGTCTATGCCGCCACACCGGAGGCGGTCTTCGTCTCCATGATCGACAACCTCGATGCCAGGATGGGCATGGTCCAGCGCGCCCTGCGCCAAAGCTCCGAACAAAGCGAATTTTCAGAACGTCTCCCCGGATTGAGCACAATGCTGCTAACCAAGCCGCTGGAGCCCACCCCCTGCCGCCCGGATTCTAAAGTCTAACATCCAACGGCCTGCCCCCATCTGACCACCCGCGATCGTGATCGTATCTTTGTGGACATCCAGGCCCACGTAGCTTTGCTTCGGATTCATGTGCTTGTCCTTGGTTTTGGTTGTTTTGGTTACACGCCACACCTCTGCGGATAGGCTCTCCTCGAGAGTAACCCGCGTCCCCCTAGGACAAGCACTCCTCTTCCCTTCTGCGGCTTCATCGCAGCTATAATGCCTGGGCGAAGAATCATGCGGATTACCGTCATTCTCTGTTTAGCGCTGGCGTTAGCGGGCTGCTCACACCAAGAACCCGTTATCGGAGTTGATGGTCAGTCGCCGAAGTTCGGAGATTGTTCCCGCTCCGAGATCGAAGCCCTTCGAGTTGCCATTGCTAAACTCACATTCCCCGTGGCTGAGCACACCCTGGTGAAGATGCTCCCCAAGCAGATTGAGCCCTTGCCTGTGTCTTTCGTTGATTGGGTTCCAGACCGAGAGAAGAAAGGAAGAGTCGGAGGGATGATAGTGGAGTATTGGCTGAATCGTGGCCAAGTCCTCCGAGTAGCGACCGCATACTATGCCAAGGACGACACCCATTACAGTATGGAGGAGTGGGCGGTAGTTCTTACCGCCGCGGAGCGCGACGATTACGACCTCCGCATTTACTGATGAAGAAGACGGCCCATCCAGTAGGAATGAGAAGGCGGGTGTATAATCTCCCGCCCTATGAAAACCTCAATACCTGCAGTTGAAAAGCTCACGATCGGCATCGACCTCGGGGACCGGCAGCATGCGGTGTGTGTCCTCTCGGCGGCCGGCGAGATCCTCGCCGAAGAATCCATCCCCAACACCCGCGAGTGCCTGACGGCCTGCGCCCGGCAATATCCCGGAGCCACCTTCGTGATGGAGACCGGCACGCACAGCCCGTGGGTCTCACGGTTGTTGGCCTCGCTCGGCCATCCCGTGATCGTGGCCAACGCCCGCAAGCTGCGCGCCATCGCCTCCAGCCACACCAAGAACGACATTGAGGACGCCCGCATGCTCGCCCGGCTCGGCCGGGCCGATCCCAAGCTGCTCAGCCCCGTCCAGCACCGCAGCGAGTCCGCCCAACGCGCCCTAGTCCAGTTGAAGGTCCGCGAGGCCCTCGTGCGCGCCCGCGTCAACCAGATGAACAGCGTGCGCTTCCTGGTCAAAAGCCTCGGGCTCACCGTGGCCCGCGGCGTCAAGGCCACCGCCTTTGTGCGCCAGTTCCGGGCCCGGGCCGACGCCGCCACCTGTGCGCTCGTCGAGCCCCTGCTCCAGACGATCGATGGCCTCAATGCCCAGATCAAGCAACTCGACGCCCGGCTCGAACAACTGGCCGACGAACGCTATCCGGTGACCCGGCATTTGCGCCAAGTCGACGGTGTCGGTCCGCTGACCGCGCTGTGCTTCGTGCTCACCGTCGAGGATCCGGCGCGCTTCCCGCACACCCGCGCGGTTGGTGCTTACCTCGGTCTGGTGCCTCGACGAGACCAATCCGGCACCACCGACAAACAACTGCCCATCACCAAGGCCGGCAACGTCCAGTTGCGCTGCCTGCTGGTCAACTGCGCCCACTATATCCTCGGCCCCTTCGGTCCGCCCTCGCACCTGCGGGAGGCCGGGACACGCATCGCCCAGCGCGGCGGCAAGTCGGCCAAGAAACGCGCCGTCATTGCCACCGCCCGCAAGCTGGCCGTCACCCTGCTGGCACTCTGGAAAAGCGGTGCCGACTACGCAGCCCTCCCTCACGCCGCATGATCTTTCCCTCCCAGGTTCCGTCCTTTGGCTACTGCGATGTGCCGCCAGCATGAGCAATCAATGCGATAACCAGTAGGCAGGGCCAACCACTCCCCGAACATCTAGGACTCCTCCCTGCACCGGTGACATTGACCTCACCACCACGAGTGCCTATGGAAGCCTGACCCTCGGGAACCCCCGGCCCCAATCCCTGCTACAAAAAAGGTGAACCTTTTTATACTATCCTCTCGACACGCCTTCTCATGGAAG
>CAYSBR010000051.1:0-23500 GCA_964429385.1 uncultured Opitutaceae bacterium | reverse complement strand
ACTGGCCGAGGCCCTTGGAGGTGATCTAATAAACGGCCTCGTAGGTGAGGGTGCCGGAGCGGGAGACGATGCCGACGTGGCCTTTTTTGTGAATGTAGCCGGGGGCGATGCCGATGCGGCAGCCGCCGGTGGAGTCGGGGCCGGTGCCGGGCGTGACAAGGCCGGGGCAGTTGGGGCCGATGAGGCGGGTCTTCCGGCCGGCGATGGCGCGCTTCACGCGGATCATATCCTTGATCGGAATGCCTTCGGTGATGCAGACGGCGAGGTCGAGGCCGGCGTCCACGCACTCAAGGATGGCATCGCCCGCGAAGGGCGGCGGCACGAAGATGACGGAGACGGTGGCACCGGTGGCCCGGGCGGCTTCGGCGACGGTGTTGAAGATCGGCACCTTGTAGGCGCCGTGTTCGAAGAACTGGCCGCCCTTGCCGGGGGTGACACCGGCAACGACCTGCGTGCCGTAATCGAGCGAGAGCTGGGCGTGCTTGCCACCGAAGGCACCGGTGATGCCTTGGACGAGGATTTTGGTTTCGGCGGAGATGAGAATGCTCATGAGAGAAAGAGTTGGGAGTTGAGGGTTGCGAGTTGAGAGTCGGAAAGCGGAGGAGGACTTGGGTTGGTCGGGTCTCTCAACTCTCAGCTATAAACTCTCAACGGCTCGTGGCTCAGGCCACGAGCCGGACGATCTTCTGGGCGGCGTCGGCCATGGTGTCGCCGCTGACGAGGGCGAGGCCGGAGTTGGCGAGGGTGGCCTTGCCCTTGGCGACGTTGTTGCCTTCGAGGCGGACGACGAGGGGGAGTTTCAGGCCGACTTCCTTCACGGCGTCCACGATGCCCTCGGCGATGACGTTGCAGTCCATGATGCCGCCGAAAATGTTAACGAAGATGCCCTGCACATTGGCGTCGCCGAGGATGATCTTGAAGGCCGCGACGACCTTTTCCTTCGAGGCGCCGCCGCCGACGTCGAGGAAGTTGGCGGGGTTGCCGCCGTAGTGCTTGATGATGTCCATGGTGGACATGGCGAGGCCGGCGCCGTTGACGAGGCAGGCGATGTTGCCGTCGAGCGCGATGTAGGCCAGGTCGTATTTGGAGGCTTCGATTTCCTTCGGGTCTTCCTCGTTGAGGTCGCGGAGGGCGACGATCCCGGGGTGGCGGTAGAGGGCGTTGGAGTCGAAGGAGACCTTGGCGTCGAGGGCGAGGACTTCGCCGGTCGGGGTGGTGATGAGGGGGTTGACCTCGACCATGGCGGCGTCGGTCTCCCAGAACATCGTGTAGAGGTTCTTGATGAGCTTGGCGGCGTTCTTGGCCTCGGCGCCGGTGAGTTCGAGGGCGGCGATGAGCTGGCGGAGCTGGAAGTCGGCGATGCCGTAGGCGGGATCAATGACGACTTTGGTGATCTTCTCGGGCGTATCGTGGGCGACTTTCTCGATTTCGACACCGCCCTCGGTGGAGGCGACGATGACGGGGCGGGAGGTGGCGCGATCGAGGAGGACGGCGAGGTAGTATTCTTTCTTAATGTCGCTCGCGACGGTGAAGTAAACGGTCTGCACCTTGCGGCCGGCGGGGCCGGTCTGGAGGGTGACGAGGGTGTTGCCGAGCATCTTGCCGGCGATCTCCGCGGCGTCGGCCTTGGTCTTGCAGAATTTCACGCCGCCCTTGAAGCCGTCGGTGAAGGTGCCTTTGCCCCGGCCGCCGGCATGGATCTGGGATTTCACCATGGTCGGCCCCTCGGGGAGGGTGGCGAGCGCGGTGGCGAATTCCGCGGCGGTGGTCGCGGCCGCGCCCTGGGGCACGGGCACACCGAATTTCTCAAAAAGGGCTTTGGCCTGATACTCGTGGATATTCATGAGGGGAGGCCCGTAATCTAGCCAGAGAGTGCCGGGGGATGACACGAAAAAAAGCCGCGGTCACAAAATCGTTAGGGAGCCGCATGCGGGGGATTGCGTTCGGCTAATGCGTGCTTATTCCCCGGGGCGATGCAATCGCACGAGGTTCTGCGGGAGGTCCTGAAAACGACGAGCGCCAAGCAGATTGCGGCCGATCTGGGCCTGTCGCTCTCCCTGATTTACAAGTGGACCGAGCCCCCGGAGCGGGACAGCGGGAGCGGGGCGAATAATCCCCTCGACCGTCTCGGCCAGTTGCTGCGCTCCACCGGCGACCCGCGCATCGCCCAGTGGGTGTGCGAGCAGGCGGGCGGCTTCTATATCCGCAATCCCGAGTCGCTCCGGCACGGCGGGCAGCTCATCCCGATGACCAACGACATCGTGCAGGAGTTTGCCGATATGCTGGCGACGATTTCCAAGGCGACGGCGGACAACACGATCACGTCTGCGGAGGCCAGGACCATCCGGCGGCGCTGGGAGGATCTGAAGAGCGTGACCGAGCGTTTCGTGCACGCCGCGGAAAGCGGCAATTTCGGGGCGAGGCCGGCGGCTCCGGACTCAGAGCCCTGAGCCCAACCCGGCGAGCAGGCGCTTGGTGAGGAAGGCGGTCTGCAAGCTGCCGATTTCCTTGAGGCCTTTCTGGGCGAGGGCGATGAGGCTGGTGAGCTGTTCCTGGCTGAAGGTGGCTTCTTCACCGGAACCCTGCACTTCGACGAAACGGCCCTGCCCGGTCATGACGACGTTGAAGTCCACCTCGGCGTCCTTGTCCTCGATGTAGTTGAGGTCGAGGAGTTCCCGGTTTTTGAACACGCCGACGCTGACGGCGGCGATGGAGTCGGTGAGGGGATTCTCGGCGAGCTTTTTCTCATCGAGCAGTTTCTGAATGGCGAGCCGGGCGGCGAGGTAGGCGCCGGTGATGGAGGCGGTGCGGGTGCCGCCGTCGGCCTGGAGCACGTCGCAATCCACCCAGAGCGTGTTTTCTCCCAGCTTTTCGAGGTTGATGATGGCGCGCAGGGAACGGCCGATGAGGCGTTGGATCTCAACCGTGCGGCCGTCGAGGCGGCCTTTGGAGATGTCGCGCGGCTTCCGGTCGAGTGTGCTGTAGGGCAGCATGGAATACTCGGCGGTCAGCCAGCCGCCCTTGACGCCCTGCTGGCGCATCCAGGAGGGCACCTTGGGCTCGATGGTGGCGGCGCAGATGACGCGCGTGGCGCCAAACGAGACCAGAACGGAGCCGGTGGCATGCGGCGCGATGTCAGGTTGGAAGGAGATGGGGCGGAGCTGGGCGGCGCTGCGACCATCCGGACGGGTGGTGGATTCGGACATGAAAATCAGGGGTCTTCGGGGAAGGTCTCCTCGCGCTCCCGCGGGTGGATGGGCGGGAGGACGGCCTCGGCCTGGCCGGACATGTGGGCGATCAGGCGGTCGTTGAATTCCTTGGCGGGATCGTGGCCCATTTTCTTCAGCGCCTGCGTGAGCGCGGCGACTTCGACGAGGCGGGCCATGTCGCGACCGGGGCGGACGAAGAGTTCGATGTGCGGCAGTTTCCGGCCGAGGATTTCGTAGTAGTTCTCCTCCAGTCCGGTGCGCTCTTCGACGACCTCGGGGGTCCATTCCTGGAGGGAGACGACGAGGTCGAGCCGTTTCTCAAAACGCACGGATTTCACGCCGAACATCTCGGCGACGTTGATGATGCCGATGCCGCGGCACTCCATCCAGCCGCGGCTGAGCGGGCGGCTGGTGGCCATCAGTTCGCGTTCGTCGAGCAGCTTGATGACGGTGAGATCGTCGGCGACGAGGGAGTGGCCGCGCTCGATGAGGGCGAGCGCGCATTCGCTCTTGCCGACGCCGCTGGAGCCGCGGAGGAGCACGCCCACGCCTTTGATGTCGAGGGTGGTGGAGTGCTCGGTGGTGGCGGGCGCGAACTCGTTGTCCACGCAGAGGGTCGCGAGGTTCACGAAATTCATCGTGATCATCGGCGTGCGAAAGACGGGCAGGCGGGCTTCGCGGGCGACTTCCAGCATGGCGGGAGTGCCGTGGTAGTTGCGCGTGAAGACGAGGCAGGGCACCTGGCGCTGCGCCATCTGGCGGAAGATTTCCGCCTGGCCGAGGGTGGAGAGGGTCTTGAGGTAGGTCATCTCGGCGGCGCCGAGGACCTGGACGCGCTTATTGGCGAAATACTTGAAAAACCCGGTGAGTGCGAGCGCCGGACGGTTGATGGACCCTTCCTTGATGAGGCGGTGCAGGCCGTTTTCCCCGGTGAGGAGCTCAAGTTTGAGCTTCTCGCGGTAGGTCTGGAAGAAGTGCGCGACCGTGATTCCGTGGATGGCTTTGGGCATGACGCGGGAGGTCAGAGGTTGAATTCCTTGCCGAGGTAGAATTCGCGGGCGGCGGGGTCGTTGATGAGGAAGCTGCCGGTGCCTTCGGTGAGCACCTTGCCCTGATGAATGAGGTAGGCGCGGTCCACGATGCGCAGGGTCTCGCGGACGTTGTGGTCGGAGACGACGACGCCGATGCCGCGCTGGCGCAGTTGGAGGATGATCTTCTGCACCTCGGCGACAGAGATGGGATCAATGGCGGCGAAGGGCTCGTCCATCAGGAGAAACTTCGGCTTGGTGACGAGGGCGCGCGCGATCTCAAGACGGCGGCGCTCGCCACCGGAAAGGGTGTAGGCCTTCTGTTGCGCGACGTGGGTGAGGCTGAGCTCCTCCAGATGATGCTGCACGACGGCGACGCGTTCCCGGCGGGGCACCTTGATGGCCTCGGCGATGGCGAGGATGTTCTCGGCGACGGTGAGCTTGCGGAAGACGGAGGCTTCCTGCGGCAGGTAGCCGATGCCATGGCGCGCGCGCTCGTGCATGCGCAGGCGGGTGAGGTCGTGGCCGTCGAGCTCCACCCGGCCCTTGGTGGCGGGCACAAGCCCGACGATCATGTAAAAGGTGGTGGTCTTGCCCGCGCCGTTGGGGCCGAGCAGGCCGACGACTTCGCCGGCGGCGAAGTTGAGGTCCACGCCGTTGACGACCGTGCGGCTGCCAAAGGTCTTGATCAGGCCTTGGGTGCGGATTTCCGACTGGGCGACAGCGGCGGTCATGGGTGGTCAGCGGGCGGGACCGGCCTTGGCCTCCTCGTCGAATCCGAGGTCCTTGATCGCGGGCAGAGTAATGCGGACGCGCTCGTCGGGCGCGCCGACGATGACGGCGCGGCGTTGGCCGCGGTGAAGTTCGAGCCGGGGGCCGGTGGCCACATACTGGTTGTCGAGGCTGCGCACGACCGGCTGCTCGGTCAGTACGATGCGATTTTCACCGGGGAATACCTCGGCCCGCCCGCAGGTGGCCTCGCGGTCACCCTGGACGATGCGGACATTGCCGACGGCCACGAGGGATTTGAAACTGCCGTAATCTCCGAGGGTGGCGGCGGGGTCGCCCTCGCGGAATGCGATCACCTCAAGATAATCGCAGTAAAGGCGGATGTTGTTGCCGGTGACGGTGACCTTGTTGCGAAACGTGGCGGTGGTCTCGGTGTCGGTGCTGACGACTTCGGCAAGCCCGTCGCACTCGATGACCGTGGGCGGGGGCACCGCCGCCCGCAGCGCCAATGGCAGGAGGAGAAGCAGCGCGGCGGACAGGAGAAGAGGGAGGCGTTTCATTTGAGGAGGTCTGGCAACTGGGCGCGGAAAACTACCCGCGCGCTCCGGGTGATGGAAACTTTTTTCTCGGCGTGGTGGTAGCTCCAGCCGGTTCCGGTGATCTCGCTGTCGTCGCGGATCACACGCACGAGTCCGTCGCCCCGCACCTGCTCCGCCTCAAGATCAATCCGGGCGAGCGGGCTGAGCATGACGGTTTCGACGCGGTTGGTGGCGTCGCCGCTGAAGACCGTGAGGGTCATCTCGCTCAGCTCGACCTGCCGGGTGGAGACGCGGGCCTCGGTGCCCTGGAGGAGCAGGGAGCGGTGGCCTTCCTTGGTGAAAGTGGGCAGCCGGAAATTTTTG
Source organism: uncultured Opitutaceae bacterium (assembly GCA_964429385.1). Lineage (GTDB taxonomy): Bacteria > Verrucomicrobiota > Verrucomicrobiia > Opitutales > Opitutaceae > UBA2377. Next base: position 17,632 of record CAYSBR010000051.1, on the reverse strand, counting down.
ACGGGAGTGGAGGCGAGAGGGGACTGCGCGGCGGCGGAGGCGAGGAGCAGGCTGCCGAACAGGGGCAGGAGGCGCAAAAATTTCACAGCGAGGAGGTGTGACCGCGGGCGGCGAGGATAAGTTCGCAGATTTCCCTCACCGCCCCGTGGCCGGCGGCGCGGCGGGTGATATGGCGGGCCGCCTTGCGGGCGGCGGGCATGGCGGCGGGGACGCTGAGGCCGATGCCGGCCCAGGCAATCGCGGAGGCATCAATGTCATCATCGCCCATGTAGGCGCAGGCGCCGGCCGGCAGGTCCAGCTGGGTGGCGAGTTCTTGGAGGGCCACGAGTTTGTCGGTGCGGCCTTGGATCAGGTGCGGCACCCGCAGTTCCTGGGCGCGCGCGGTGGTGGCGCCGGAGGGACGCCCGCTGATCCAGGCGACCGCGATGCCGGCTTTGTGCAGGCGGACGATGCCCATGCCATCGAGAATGGAGAATGATTTGGATTCGGTGCCGTCCGAGGCGATGCGCACCGTGCCGTCGGTCAGCACCCCGTCCACGTCCATGGCGAAAAGACGGATGGCCGCCCATGCCGAGCGGCTGATTTTTGACCTCCGATTCTCGATTTTCAATTTCGGCATGAGAAGTAATAAGCCTGATTTGTCACATGACGGCTTAGGTGGCTTTATCTGGAGATTATCTCAAACGCTTTGATTCCACCCATAAATACGAGAAGACCGAGAATTGCTAGAGCTGCGAGGCAACCAAAATTAGAAAACTTCTGTTTTGTGGTTTCGATGGACGGTGTGTTTTCAAGTTTCTCGCTCACTTTGATTGAGCGAAAATCAAAACCGACATCGGGAGCAATTTCGACCGATCCATTAACAAGAGCTTCATCGATCAATTCCCGCAATCGGCGGAGGCCTTCTGGGCTGCCCGCGATTTCGCCGGTTGGATCGCCCCATTTATCGTAAATCGTCACCCACGGTTTCGATGAAAGAGGCTCGTTCATATTGTTGATCAACGCCGCTTACCCGATCCATGTGACGATTTTTTCGATCACGGCACCTTTGGTCGGGCGATAAACCTGCTCCAGCTCGGCGGCGAAGGGGACGGGGATGTCGAGCGCGCCGATGCGCAGGGGGGCGGCCTTGAGCGCGGAGAAGTGCTCCTCGGTCAGGCGGGCGACGAGCTCGGCGCCGAAGCCGTGGGTGCGGCGGCCTTCATGAAGCACGACGAGGCGGCCGGTGCGGGCAAGCGAGGCCTTGATGGCGTCGAGTCGCAGGGGGGCCAGCCCGCGCAGGTCAAAGAGGTCGAAGGAGACTTCGTATTCGCCGGCGAGGTAATCGCAGACTTCCGCCGCCTGATGCACGGTTTCGCCGTAGGTGACGAAGGTGCCGAAGTCGCCGGAGCGCAGCTGGCGGGGCAGCCAGACGTTGCGGAAATCGGGGTTCCACGCCACGGGTTGCCGGCCGCGGCGGTAAAGGGCCTTGTTTTCGAAAAGGATGACGGGGTTGTTGTCCTCGTAGGCGGCGAGGAGCGCGTCGAAGGCGTCCTGCGGTGTGCTCGGGTAGAGGGCCTTGATGCCGGGGAGGGAGAGGAACATGGACTCGAGTTCCTGCGAATGGAAGGAGCCGAGCTGCACGGAGCCGCAGGGGAAGCGGAAGACGATGGGGCAGGCCGTGCCGGAGCGGAAATGGTAGGTGGCGGCGTTTTGCGTGATCTGCGTCACCGCCTCGGTGGCGAAGTCGGCGAACTGGAACTCCTCAATGGGGCGGTGGCCGTTGATGGCCATGCCGATGGCGTAGCCGGTGCAGGCGCTTTCGGCCAGCGGGGTGTTGAACACGCGCGCCCGGCCGAACTCTTTCAACAGCCCTTCGGTCACCTTGAAGGCGCCGCCGTAAACGCCGATGTCCTGCCCGAGGACCAGGGACTCGGGCCGTTCGGCGAGGATTTTGCGGTGCGCGGCGGTGAGCGCCTGGGCGAGGGTGAGTGATTGCGGGGCGGCCGGCTCGGGCTTCCATGGCCGGGGTGGAGCCGGCGGAGCGAACACGTCGTTTTCCATGCCGGCCGGGTTGGGGCGCGGCACGGCAAGGCTGACCTTGACGCTGGCCTCCAGGAAGGCGGCGAGCTCGCGATCAATGGCGTCGAGGCGGTCCGCCTGGCCGGCTTCGACGAGCTTGTGGCGCAGGCGCGGGAGGGGATCCTGCGCGAAAAAGCCCTCGGTTTCACCCGGCTTCATGTAGTCGCAGGTATCGTAGGCGGCATGGCCCCGGAGGCGCAGGGTGTTGACCTCGATCAGCACCGGCCGGGAGGTGGCGCGGACTTTGTCGATGGTGGCGGACAGGGTGCGGGCAAAGCTCTCCACCTCGGTTGAATCGGCGGCAAATCCCTCGATGCCATAGCCGGCGGCGCGCTGCCAGAGCTCCGCCCCGGTGTATTGCTCGTTGGTGGGGGTGGAGTAGGCGTAGCGGTTGTTCTCGATGACGAAGATGACGGGCAGCGAGAGCAGGGAGGCGAGGTTGAGCGATTCGTGGATGTCGCCAGTGCTGGAGGAGCCGTCGCCGAAGAAGGCGAAGCCGACGGCCTCGTGCCCGAGCCGGCGCTGGGAATCCGTCACGCCGGCCACATTGGAGAGCATGATGCCGAGATGACTGATCATCGGCAGCGAATGATTCCGGGTGTCGCCGTGGTGGATGTTGCCTTCGCGGGCCTTGGTGGGGCTGTGCGCGTTGGCGAAATACTGGTTGAGGTGGTCGCAGAGGTGGTCGCCCCAGATGAGATGTCCGCCGAAATCGCGGTGGGTGAAGCAGACGACGTCCGTCTTTTTGTCGGCGAGCAGGGCCAACGGCACGATGAGGCCTTCGTTGCCCATGCCGCCGGTGACCGTGCCTTTGATCAGGCCCTGGCGGAAAAGATCGAGGATGCGGTTGTCGGCCGTGCGGGCGAGCTGCATCCACGCGTAGATGCGCACCAGTGCTTCGACGGGAGATTCATCCAGCTCGGAGCCGCGCAGATCACGTGCTTCGAGAATGGCGGGAGGTTTGGGAAATGCCATGTCCAAGCCTCGAAGTTGGGCGTGCAAATCGTCGCGGGCAAGCCTGCGCGCAGGCTCGTTTTGCGAAGCCTTTGCAGGGGATCGCATGCACCTGATCGGTCACGGATTGCGCGGGTAACACGAATTATGCGGGCGCCTTTGCGGACGGCGGGCGGTGGCTGAAAATCCAAACCCAAATGCGGTTGGAATCAGGTGTGGTCCCCGTGCTTGGCCACGGCGCTCAAATGGCCAGATGCTCTCCGGCGGCCAGCACCCGCACGGGGTGGCCGCGGGCGGTGGCGCGCGTGGCGAAGGCGTGGGGATCGGTGCGGATCTTTTCGAAGGTGTTGTAGTGCATCGGCACAGCGAGGCGCGGGCGCAGCAGGTTCAGGGCTTCGAGCGCATCGTCCGGCCCCATGGTGTAATGGTCGCCGATGGGCAGCAGGGCGAGGTCGAGGCCGTGCCGGCCGATGAGGGCCATGTCCCCGAAAAGCGCGGTGTCGCCGGCGTGGTAGAGCGTGCGGCCGGCGAGCTGGATCAGGTAACCGCTGGCCACGCCCATGGCCTGATTGGTTCCATCGGGGAGTTCGAGGGAGGAGCTGTGCAGGGCGGGAGTCATTTGGAGGCGACCCCAGGGCAGGTTGATCCCGCCGCCGGGCATGAGATCAATCGTGGTCGCGCCTTGCGCGGCGAAATGCTCGGCCAGTTCAAAGGGCGCGACAATTGTGGCGTGATGCAGCCGGGCCAGGGCGAGGGCGTCGCCACAATGGTCCGCGTGCGCGTGGGTGCAGAGCACGTAATCGCAAGGCACGCCGGCGGGAGCGACGGCCCCGTGCGGATTTCCACTGAGGAAGGGATCGATGACAATCCGGACCTGTCCGGCCTCCAGGCGGAAACACGAGTGGCCGAAATACGTGAGACACACGCTCATCTCGGGAGCATGCAGGCCCGGGGTGGATTTGTCTATCGGCGCGCGAGGAAATCTCGCGCGGCGGCGAGGTCGCCGGAGGTGAGATTGTGGCCGGCGTTCGCGGTGTGCAGGGAAACTTCGGCCCCGCCCGCCTGCAGCAGCGCGGCGAGTCGCGGCGGGTGGTCCGTTGTGACGATGGGATCGTGCGTGCCGCTGGCGATGAGCACGTGTTTGCCCGCGAGGGAGCGGGGCGCCGCCGGTTGGTCGAGCACGACCATCGGGCGCAGCAGGACGCCGCCGGCGAGGGTCTCCGGATGGAGTTGCAGCAAGGTGGCTGCGATGTTGGCTCCATTGGAGAAACCGACGGCGACCAGTTGGCCGCGGGGCAACCCGTAGTGAGCGGTGGCCGCGGTGATGAAGTCCGCCAGCGCGTGGGTGCGCCGGGTGACTTCCGCCGGGTCGAAGATCCCTTCGGCGAGACGGGCGAAGAAGCGGCGGGCGCCGTGTTCGCTGACGTCTCCGCGCGGGCTCAGCAAGGCTGAGCCGGGGGAAAGCTGCCGGCCGAGCGGCACGAGGTCCCGCTCATTGCCGCCGGTGCCGTGGAGCAACAGGAGCGGCGGGGCCGTGGGATCGGCGCCGGGTTCGTAGTGGTGATGGTAGGAGAGATTCATGGTTGTGGTGATTTGGTTGCGGGTAGGGGCCGATCTCCGGGCGGCCCGCCCGGAGGCCGGCCCCTGCCCTGGGTTACTTAATCCAGCTTGGGCAAGGCGGCCTCGATCTCGGCCCGGTGGGGCTCGAGGTGCGGGGGCAGGCCCAGCTTGGTGGCGAGGGTCTCGGCCGGCTCGTCGATCGTGAAACCGGGCTGGTCGGTGGCGATTTCGAAGAGCACGCCGCCGGGCTCACGGTAGTAGATCGATTTGAAGTAGGCGCGATCAATGATCGGGCTGATGTGGAGGCCGCTTTGCGTGACCTCGCGATGAGCCTGCGCATGATCGGCGTCGGTTGAGACCCGGAAGGCGACATGATGGATGGTGCCGGCGCCGTTGAGCCCGCGCGGGAGCGAAGGATCCACGAGCAGGTCCACGTAGGTGCCGGGGCCGCCGTCCGCAACGGTGTAACGGGCGCGGTGGCCCCCGTCGGATTGCGCGATGTGGCGGTAGCCCATCAGGTCAACGAGCACCTTGGCGGTGGCCGTGGCATCGGTCAGCGCGATGGTCGAACTGTGGAAACCGCGGATGGCGAATTCCGTCGGGACGTCCTGGGACGGTGCAGGGGCGCGGGTATCGGCTTCCGCGGTGGCGACGAGCTCAAGGCGCAGGCCGTCGGGATCGAGGAAGGGGATCACCTGATCGCCGAAGCGTTCCTCCACCGGCAGTGCGGCGACGTTAAGCTTGGCGAAGCGTTCCAGCCAGTAAGCCAGCGAGGCGGCGGGCACGGAGTAGGCCGTGGCGTAGGCCTGACCGTGACCGGGCCGACCGCGGCGCAGCCCCGCCCACGGGAAGAAGGTGAGCACGGTGCCGGGCGAGCCGGTGTAGTCGCCGTAATAGAGATGATAGGTGCCGGGATCGTCCTGATTGACGGACTTCTTGACGAAGCGCAGGCCGAGCACGCGGGTGTAAAAATCCAGGTTTGTGCGCGGATTGGACGCGATGGCGGTGATGTGATGGAGGCCAGTGAGTTTCATGATGAGTGGGTGTTTGGGTAAGCGTCACGCGATGCGTGATGCTTGGTTTGGGTTCAGTTGCGGGTGCGGGTGAGGCGAGCGTCGAGGGAGAGGGCGCCGCCGCCGGTGAGGGTCAGGGCGATGGCCATGGCGAGCAGGCTGAGGGCGAACTCCATGCCGGCGGGCAGGAAGAAAGCGCTCGGGTGGACCGTGATGATCGCGACGATCATGATGATGGCGGTGTTCACGGCGGCGAGGCGGGTGGCCAGGCCGAGGATGAGCAGGAGGCCGCCGAAAAACTCACCACCGGCGGCGAGCGCGGCCCAGAATAGACCCGGTTTCAGGCCGAGGTTTTCGGCGAAGAATCCGGCGGTGGCCTGCAGGCCGTGGCCGCCGAACCAGCCGAAAAGTTTTTGGGCGCCATGTCCGGCCATGACGAGACCGAGTACGAGGCGGAGCGCGACCGGAGCCCAGTTTGAGGCCGAGGTGGCGAGGATTGTGTGGATTTTGTTGTTCATGGTGTGAATGGATTTATTTTTAACTCAAAATAATGCTTAAAAAGAATGGCGGCCAAATCAGCCTGCATCCGCATCTGCGGCGGGGGCGGGCCGGGCACTGGTCCCGAGCTTGCGGCAGAGCCAGCCGAGGGTGAATTGCTCGGCGGAGGAGAGGGGGGCGAATTCCTGGGTGATACTGGCGGCGACTTGAGGAAAGAGCTCGCTGATCAGTGTCCGGCCCTTGTCGGTCAGGGCGACGGTGATGAAGCGCCGGTCCTTGGGGTCACGCTCACGGGTGACCAGGCCGGATTTCTCCAGATTATCCACGATCAGGGTCAGGTTGCCGCCGCTTTTGAGGAGCTTGCCGGCCAGCTCGCCCTGATAGAGAGGACCGCGATGGAGCAAGGCTTCTAATACACCGAACTGGGCCAGTGTAAGCCCCTTGGGCAGAACGGTATGGGCGCGGGTGGTGACGGAGTCAGCGGCCCGCATCAGCTTGATGTAGGCGTTGAGTGCGTCTCTTTCGGCCTTGGTGCCTTGGTAATGTGTCCCCATAACACTTCGAGATCGAAATATTAATTGTTTCGATGTCAAACTATTTTTGAGCCGAGATCCAATCATGCGGTTCGCGGATGGCTCGGATTGGGAAGGATCGGAGGTGGATGCGCAGGTCCCTCTGCGCATTGAAGCGGACGGGCGGGCAGAGGGACCTGCCGCCTACCCCTGGGGCTGTCCGAAGTAAAGAGTGAGGGAAGAGTCTGCTACTGCGGCCGACTCAGTTCCATGCGACGATTAACGCCGTCATCAACGGGGCCAAGGTCTTGCCAGCCCAGTTTGGAATAAAGGTGAAATGCCCGGCTGGGCGCCACGCCGGTGACGAGCCAGAGCTTCTGCCAACCCGCGTCGAATAACCAGTTTTGCACGAGCTGCATGAGCTGCCGGCCGATTCCTTTGCCCTCGTGCTCCTGTAACACGGCGATGACCCAAAACTCTCCAGTGCTGCGATCGCCCATGGCAAAACCTGCAACCGCACCGTTGATCTCGCAAACCCAGCCTTGGTGGGTGGCGGCCATCATTTGGGCAACGGACTCTGTGGTGATGCCGATGGCGATCAGCGACTCCATCGGGAATGGATTTTCCTTGGCGGCAGTGCGGATGTGGAACGCCACTGGCAGATCCGCTGGCGTCATTTTCCGGAAGATCATGAGAAAGAGATAACGGCACCGGGTGTGGCTCGCGCAAGGGGGGCGTGGGCGGCTCGCTCGCGCTGTGAGGGACGAGCGCGGGTGCTCGCGCTTCCGGGTTACGCCATGCTATCCAGCTTGCGGATGCGGGGGATGTGGCGGTCGCCTTCGAACTCGGTGGCGAGCCAGATGCGGACGATCTTGAGGGCTTCGTCGAGGGTGATGGTGCGTTCGCCGAGGGAGAGGCAGTTGGCGTCGTTGTGGGCGCGGTTCCAGATGGCGACCTGTTCGGTCCAGCACACGCCGCAGCGCACGCCTCTGACGCGATTGGCGGCCATGGCCTCGCCGTTGCCGGAGCCGCCGAGCACGATGCCGCGTTCGTATTCGCCGCTGGCGACGGCGCGGGCCACGGGGAAGCAGAAATCGGGGTAGTCGCAACGATCCGTGGAGTGGGTGCCGAAGTCGCGCACGGTGTGGCCTTCCGCAAGGAGCATGGCCTTGATGGCTTCCTTGTAGGTGAAGCCGGCGTGGTCGGAACCGATGGCGATGGAGAAGGTTTTCATGGGCGGGGTGAACCGTTGGAGGTTTGCCTTGTCATTGAGCGTCTGCCCGAGTTCGGGTCGCAAACAAAAACACACTACGATGAAAACCCTCCCTTTGATCGCATGGGTGATGTTGCTGGCGCTGGTCGCCGGCTGCAGCACGGTGGATTCACGCATCGGCAAGGCGCAGTCGCAATTCGACTCCTGGCCGGCGGCGGTGCAGGAGAAGATTCGCGCCGGCCAGATTGATGTCGGCTTCACGCCGGAGCAGGTGCGGGTGGCGCTGGGCGAACCGCAAAAAAAATACACGCGCACCACGGAGAGCGGCAGCGCCGAAGTGTGGGCCTACGCGGCGCGGGGCTCCGGGTTTTCCATCGGACTGGGTGTGGGGGCGGGCCGCGGCTCAAGCGCCTATGGCGGGGGAGTGGCTTACGATACCTCGCGTTATGGTGGTGATGACGAGCGTGTACGGGTGATCTTCGAGGATGGCCAGGTGGCGTCGGTCGAAGAGCGCACGAGGTAGGAGCCTGGAACCACGAGATACCCTGAAATTGAATTCAGGGATTCATTTTATATCACGGGTGGACGCGATAGACTCTTTCGTGTTTTGGGTGGGTTGCGTGGCTAAGCCTGCCTGCATGAATCAGGCATCGATCGCGCGGAGAAACGCCGCGCTGTCGCTGAAGTCGGCGAAGGCGACGGTGGGGCGATGGGCCTGCAACTCGGCCAGCGGGTAATTGCCGGTGGCGACGGCGATGGTTTGCGCGCCGATGACCTTGCCGCATTCGATGTCGTGCGGCGTGTCGCCGATGATGAAAGTGCGTTCCGGGGAAAATTCCACCCCATGGTGCTCATTGGCGCGGCGGAGGGCGTGGGGGCCGAGGTCGTTGCGGCGCTCGCTGTCATCGGCGAAGGCTCCGAAGGGAAAGTAGCGCCACAAGCCGTAATGGGTGAGCTTGCGGGCGGCGCCGTCGCGGAGATTGCCGGTGAGCAGGCCTTGGCCGATGCGGTCGTGCTGCTGGCAGAGGTCGAGGATTGTGCCGATGCCGGGGAGAACCTGTCCCTGCGGGCCGGTGCGCAATTCTTCGGGCAGGATTTCCAGATACGTATCGAGATAGGCGCGGGCGTTTTCAGGGGTGTCGGGGAGTCCGACGTGGCGCAGTACAGTGTTGCTGATCCAGCGATCGGTCCGGCCGGCCCAATCAATCTGGCCGAGATCGCAACTGACGCCAAAGCGCTGGACGAGCGCACGCTCCATGGCGCGAACGCCCGCGCCATGCGAGACGATCAGCGTGCCGTCGATATCCCAGAGGAGAAGAATGGATTTTTTCACGGAGGAGGAGGTAGCGACGAATGGACACGAATCCACCCGAATAAGAAGTCCGAACCTTTTGGCCGCGGATTTCCTTCCCAAGGATCATATCCGTGGCAATCCGTGTAATCTGTGGCCAAGAATTTTATGCGTGGGGATGGGGGGCTGGTTTTGAATCAAACGGCCTTTCCGGCTTGATGGCGCGCCTGGTAGGCGGTGGGGGTGAGGCCGGTGAAGCGGCGGAAGACGGTGGCGAAGTATTGCGAGCTGGAAAAGCCGAGGGTGTGGGCGAGTTCCGTGACCGCGGTTCCCGGTTGGGCGAGCGCGGCGCGGGCGGCGGTGATCTTGGCCCGCAGGATGTATTCACCCGGAGGCAGGCCGACTTCCTGCCGGAAGCGAACCTTGAGGCGGGACTCCGAGAGGCCGATCAGGCGGGCCAGGGCGGGCACATAAACCGGTTCATGGACATGGGCGGCGATATGGTCGAGGCAGCGCTGGATGCGCGGGGACGGCTGGGTGCGCTGGTTGCGCCGCGAGGCCCGGATGGTGGCAAGCAGGAGCTGCAGGATCCCCGTGGCGGCGGTGAGACGTTCGATTTTGGACTGCGGGTTTTCCAGATGGCGGATGACTTCTTCCCAAAGTCGGCGGGTGCCGGGCTCGGCGGAAAAATGGCGGGAGGGCAGGGTGAGCAATTCCTGGCGCAGGGCCTTGGAAGCGGCGGAATCCAGGTGCAGAAACGGTTTGCCGGCCGGGCCGATCCTGAGGCCGATCCAGTAGAGCTCGCCTTTTTCCTCGGGAAAGCCGGCGGAGTCGTGCGGTTCGCCGGGAAAAACCAGATACTGCTCGCCACCACGCAGGTCGTAGAGCGTGTCCTTCACGCGATAAGTCTGGCGGCCCCGGGCCAGGAAGCAGATCTCAAGATCGTCGGGGTGCGACTGGGTGCGCATGTGCTCGTAGGCGGCGGTGTAGCGGTAGCGTCCGATCTGGTTGACGCCGGGAATGCCGATCGCGCGGGCGTGGCGCTCGAAACGGCGGGCGAGCTGCTCGGGTGACATGATATGCGGGGAGAGGAAGGCCCCGGCAGGCATGTTTGATTTTGTGCTGCGCGACATTGTCGGACGCGACGCTCGGCGGTTCGTGGCAGACTGTCGAGTGATGAATCCCTCAACCGCCCTGCCCACGCCCAACTACGGGCTGGATGCCACCCTCGCCCCGACCAAGCTGCTGACGCCCGAGCAGATCGCTTTCTACCAAGAGCACGGCTACCTGGCCATCGATTCCATCATGCCGGAGGGTGAGGTGGCGGAGGTCCGTCGTATCTACGACCGGCTCTTCCAGGAGGACAGCCAGCGGGCGGATGGGGATCTCTATGATCTCAACGGCGCCCGTGAGGCTGGCAAAAAAATTTCCATCCCGCAGATCCTGAATCCGGGAAAATACGCACCGGATCTGCTGGAGACGCAGATGGTGGCCAACCTGAAGGCCATGATGAAACAGCTGCACGGTGCGGAGACGAAGATGGTGGGCGATCACGCCATCAACAAGCCGCCGCACAATGCTGCGCCCACTCCCTGGCATCAGGATGAAGCCTATTGGGATCCGGCCAAGGAATACTCCAGCCTGAGCGTGTGGATCCCGCTCCAGCCGGCGACGACGCGGAACGGCTGCATGTATTTCGTGCCGGGCTCGCACAAGATCGAGATCGTGCCGCACCGGCCCATCGGCGACAATCCGCTGACCCCCGGCCTGGAGGTCGAGCCGGGCGCTTTTGACTTCAGCTCCGCGGTGGCCTGCGAACTGCCGCCCGGCGGGGCGACCTTCCACAACGGCCGCACATTGCACTACACGCCGCCGAATAATTCCGAGGACTATCGCCGCGCCTACATCGCGATGGGATCGGCGTATGAACGCAAACTCGCCGAGCCGCGCCGGTTTCCATGGAAGGAGCGCCAGCAGGCGGCCAGGGCCGCGGCCAACACACAGAAGGACAAGTAATCCTGAAATAGGATCACCGGCGCACGGCCGGCCAGGCCGTGCCGCCCAGAATGAGCGCCGCACCGAGGAGTTCGTGCGGCGCGAAGTGTTCGTGGAAGAAAAGCACGCCGCCGGCGCCGATGCCGAGCGGCACCAGCATCTGCAGCAGCGAGCCTTCGCCCACGGGCAGGTCGCGGAATGCGCGGGTCATGGTGATCTGGCCGGCCCCGGAGCAGACGGCGGCGAGCAGCATCAGCAACCAGGCGGTCCCCGAGGGATTGGACCAGCCGATGATGGCCGGGACCGCGCATAACAGCAGCCCGTAGGCGCATTGCGCGCCGAAGATGGTCGGGGTGTGTTCGCCCTCGGTGTGCAGCTGCCGGATGGTCACGATGACGTAGGCCGAACCGAGGGCGGTGATGACGGCCACGCCGTCGTAGAAACCGATGCCGAGTCCGCCGGCGAATACATTGGTGAGCAACGCCAGCCCCGCCAGTGCCATGATTCCTCCCAGGGCGGTGGCGCTCCGGAACCGTTCGCCGAGCATGACGACGGCGAGGAGGGCGCCGAGAATCACGTAGGTGTTGTTGATGAAGGTGGCGCGACCGACGCCGAGATGCACAATCGTGAGATAGTAGCCGTAAACCCCGAGGGCACCGACGACACCGCGGGTGATCAGCTTGGGATGCCGGTAGAGATGCCGCGGTTGGAAGGCCTCACTGCCTGTCCGGTAGAACAGAAAGATCAGCGCAAAGCCGGTCAGGAAACGCATGCAGGAAAGCAGCCAGACATCCACGGACTGCACCGTGCCGAGCAGGCGGATGATGAGGGCGTTGGCGGTGAAGCACAGCGTGGAGAGCAGCATCAGCAGGATGCCGCGGCGGTGATGGGAGGAGGTGGGCGGGCGCATGGTGAGGGAGCGCTTGGCCGGTGCGGAAAAATAAAAACCGCGCCGGGGAAGGCGCGGTGCGGGAAGATTCGGGTTGGAGGATCGGAGTCAGCTCCCGGTTTCTGCGCACACACGCCTGGACGCGCCACGAAGGGCGAGCCAGAGGGCGGTTTTGCGCAGACGAAGGGAGTGGGTCACGGCGGGGCAGCGTGGAGGCCGGCGAGACCAACGCAAGCCGGATGAGGAGGCTGAATTGATCGCGGTGGGGGCCGCGCAGGCCCCGTTGCGCGTCAGCTGGCCGGCCCGGACCACCTGTTCAAATGATCCCCGCCCGGCGGGGCGGACGGTCTATATTGCAACCGAGGCGCGTTTTCGATTTTCAACCGGCCGACAGTTGTATTTCCTGCCGGCTTCATGCGGGCCGATCAAACCACTGCGCTGGAAGTTTTACCCCGATGCCGGCGGATGGACCGGTGGCCTGCGCGTTGATGTCGTTCTGAGAAGCATGAAGACGACTTGGTGGGCCCAGCAACGCAGCCGGTTCTTTCCCGCGGGGAGCGAAGGGGCGGTTGTCGGCGGTTTACTGGCATATATCTTTTTCCTGACGGCAGCTTCGACCATCGGGCGGACGGCGGCGGATACCCTTTTCCTTTCCCAGTTTGAGGCCCGGCAGTTGTCATGGATGTATCTGCCGCAGGCGGCGGCGCTCGTGCTGGCCGGGTTTTTCATCCAGAAGGCGATGACGCGGGTGCGCATCGATCGTCTGATCCGGGGTTTCATTCCGGTGGCGGTGCTGCTGGTTTTTGCTTCATGGGTGGGAGTGACTCAGGGGCGGGTCTGGCTGCTTCCAGTGATCTATGTCGGCTACGATTCGGTGAGCTTTCTGATGCTGATGTGCTTCTGGCAGCTGGCTTCGAGTGCCATTGACCAGCGGCGGGCGAAGAAGACGGTGCCTCTCATCGGCAGCGGCGGAATTGCCGGCAGCATCCTGGCGGGCTTTGGTGTGCGCGGGTTCGCTCCGGTGATCGGGGCGGAAAATTTGATCCTCGTCTATGGCGCGCTTCTGGTCGGGGCGCTGGCGGCCGCCTTGTTCGTAATCAGGCGCGGCCCCAATCCGGCCGAGGCTTATGTGGTCGGCGCTCCGGCCGCCGGGAAACCCGTGCCGGAGCGGGAGCGCGCCGGTCTTTTCCAGAAGGTGCCGCATTTGCGCTACATGGCGCTGCTGGTGGGCGCGCTGACCGTCTCGCTCACACTGATTGATTTTCAGTTCAAGGCGATTTCCCGTGAAGCGCTCCAACGCGAGGCGCTGGCGAGTTTCATGGGCAGCTTTCACGCGTATTCGGGCCTGCTGGCGCTTTTTGTGCAGCTGTTCGTGGCCGGCCGGGTGGTCGGCCGGGTGGGGGTGATGACCGCGTTGATGATCTTTCCCCTGACACTGTTCACCGGCAGTCTGGGCCTGCTGTTGTTTCCTTCGCTGGTACTTGCGGTGATTGCCAAGGGCAGTGACAAGGTCGTGGGCGACACCATCTATTCCTCGGCCAACCAGCTCGTTTTTTTTCCGGTGGCGCCGGAACTCCGGCCCTTGGCCAAGGGGTTTCTGGACATCATCCGCAATAGCGCGAAGGGCGTCGCCGCCATTGCGCTGATTGCGCTGGGGGCGTTGCTGGAGATCCGCGAGTTCAGCTATCTGGTGATGATCCTGCTCGGCGTCGGCATGCTGGCCGCGCTGAGAATCAAGAAGGATTACGTGCGGATGCTGTTACTTACGTTGCGCACACGGGAGGTGGATGAGGAGGATCAGGAGATCGACCTGCTGGATGCGGCGGGGCGCAAGGTGCTGGTGGAGGCCTTGAAAAATCGCAATCCCCACCAGGTGCTGTATGCGTTGCATGTCCTCGACCAGGTCGAGGGGTTTGCGCTGGAAAAGCACCTGCCCGGACTGCTCCGCCACGAATCCGTGGAGGTGGTGGTAGAGGCACTGCGGCGCACGGCGCGGCGGGTGCCGCCGGAGCTCAAGGCCGATTTGCCGCCCTTGATCGGCGCGACGGTGGACCGGCGGATTCGCGAACAGGCGCTCGTGGCGCTGGCGGCCTACGGGGAGGAGGCGGATATGGATCTGATCGCGGCGCGGCTGGAGGATGAGGACGTGCGGGTGCGCGCGGCGGCCATCGCAGGGTTGATCCGCTATTATGGTATCGAGGGCATGTTCCGGGCGATCGGCACATTCAACCAGTTGTTGAAGAGCGCGGTGGAGGCAGAGCGCAAGGCGGTGGCCGGGCTTTTTGGCTGGATCGGCCTGCCCTCGTTTTACAAGCCGCTGATTCCCTTATTGGACGATCCTTCCCCGGCGGTGCGGCGCAATGCCTTGCGCTCGGCCGGGCTGCTGAAGGTGCCGGCGCTCGTGCCGCATATCGTGCCGCATCTGGCGCGAAGCACGACGCGACAGGATGCGATTGATGCGCTGGCGGCCTATGATGAGGCCGTGATCCTGCCGCTGCTGGAGCCGCGGCTCACCGGGGAATCGCGTTCCCTGCATGTGCCGAAGGTGCTGGTGCGGATTGGCAGCCAGGCGGCGGTTGACCTGCTGCTGAAGCATTATCAGGCGGGCACGCTCTCGATGCGCCATAAGCTGCTGGAGGCGCTGACGGCGTTGCGCCGGGCGGGCCGGTCGATCCCGCCGGCGGTGGTCGAACGGCTCGCGCTGGGCGAACTGGAACTCTACGGAGAGTTTGGCGCGCGGGCGGCGTTCCTGCGCGACGCCCAGAGTGAGGATGAGCGTGAGTTGAGGGAGGCGGTGGGCCATCTGCGGATGACGTTCATGCGGCAGGTCTTCGGATTGCTGGGGCTGATCCATGATCCGGCGACGATGGAGACGGTTTTCGCGGGTTGGCAGGAACAGGACCGGCGCAAGCAGGCCAATGCCTCCGAGGTGGTGGATCAAATGCTGGCGGGAGAACTGCGGCTGACCCTGGCCCGGCGCATGCTGGAGGATCCCTTTGGCGGCGGCGGGGCGTCGCCGGATACGCCGCTTGAGGCGAAGAAATGGATGTATCGGCACGGCGACATCGGTTTGCGCCGGCTGCTGGCGGGTGAGGTGGAAGCGGAGGAGCGGAAGGAGCATGCCGCCGAGCGCCGCCGCCGCTTGCGCTTGTTGCGCACCGTGCCGCTCTTCCGGGATGTTCCGGGCAAGGATCTCTGGCCGCTGGTGGATGCGATGGAAGAGGTGGCCGTGGCGGCGGGTGAAACTCTTTTTCACGAGGGCGAATCCGGCGATTGCCTTTATCTCATCAGCGCCGGGCGCATGGGCGTGTGGCGTGGCGGGCGCTGTCTCGCCACGAAGGGGGTGGGTGACTGTTTTGGTGAAACGGCGGTGCTCTCCGGGCGCCCGCGCACGGCTTCAGCCGTGGCGGCGGAGGACGTGGCCTTGCTCCGGCTGAAGTCGGAGGATTTCTACGAGGTGCTGTTCGACCGTACCGAGCTGGCGCTGGTGATGATCCGGCTGCTCTCACGCCGCTTGCGCGGGCAGATTGATCTTCAATTGCAGGACGGGGAGCCGGGTGGTCCCGGATTGCATCCGGAGCCGGGCCGGGTTGCGGTGGCCGCCGGTTCGCAGACTCCGTTCCTGCGGGCGGGAACAGACGGGGGCGTGATGAGCCAGCTCATTCTCCGGCGCGTGCTGGTGCTGCAGAAGATCAAGCTGTTCTCACAACTCTCCCAGGATGCGCTCGTGCGGCTGGCGCACCGGGTGGAAGAGGTGCAGTATGAGGCCGGCGGCAGCGTCTGCCGCAGCGGCGAGCATGGCGATGCGATGTATGGCATCATCGAAGGCCGGGTGCGTGTGCATCGCGGCGAGGCGGAACTGGCCCTGCTCGGCGAGGGGCAGTATTTCGGCGAGATGGCGATCATCGACAGTGGGCCGAGGACCGCCGATTGCACCGCGGTGGAGCCGGCCGTGCTGCTGCGGCTGCACCGGGATGAGGCTTTTGCCGTCTGCTTCCAGCAGATCAATGTGCTCAAGGGAATGATTGCCGTGCTGGGCGACCGTCTGCGGACGATGGAGACCTGGGAAGAACGTCCGAAGCCACCCGCCGGAGAATAAAAAAGCGCGATCCTGTGGAGGATCGCGCCTGGGAGGGTGCGGTCGCCGGACTCAGAGTCCGTGGATCGCGCTCTTGCTCACGGCGAGGCCGGCTTCCTTCACCGCCTCGCTCATTGTCGGGTGGGCGTGGATGGTGCGGCCGAGGTCCTCGGCGCTGCCGCCGTATTCCATGTGCGTGACAATCTCGCTTATGAGCTCGCCGGCGTTCTTGCCGAGGATCTGCGCGCCGAGAATCCGGTCGGTCTTGGCGTCGGCGATGATTTTCACGAAGCCGTCGCCGCCGTCATTGGCGAGGGCGCGGGCGTTGGCGGCGAAGTTGAATTTGCCGACGCTCACGGCGAGCCCCTGGGCTTTGGCGGCATCTTCACCGAGACCGACGGAGGCAACCTCGGGCTCGGTGTAGATGATGGCGGGCATGAGATTCCAATTGATGTGGCCGGGCTTGCCGGCGATCCACTCGGCGACGGCGACGCCGTCCTCCTCGGCCTTGTGGGCGAGCATCGGGCCGTCCACGACATCGCCGATGGCCCAGATGTTGGCGGCGGTCGTGCGCAGGTGGTCGTCCACCTTGATGCGTTTCTTGTCGGTCAGCGCGACACTGGCCTTCTCCAGATCGAGTCCGTCGGTGTAAGGGCGGCGGCCGACGGCAACGAGAACCTTGTCGGCGGGAAATTCGAGTTTCTGGCCGTCGCGTTCCGCCGTGAGTACGCCCTTGGCGAAGCCGGTGACCTTGGCGTTGAGCTCGAGCTTGAGTCCCTGCTTCTGGAGGAGGCGTGCATAGGCGCGGACGACATCGTCATCGTTGGCCGCGGCGATCTTGGGCAGGAACTCGACGATGGTGACCTCGGCGCCGAGGCGGGCCCAGACCGAGCCGAGCTCCAGGCCGATGGCGCCGCCTCCGACCACCACGAGCTTTTTCGGCACCTCGGTGAGGGTGAGGGCTTCGGTGCTGGAGATGACGGCCCGGCCGTCGAACTTCATGAACGGCAGCTCGACCGGCTCCGCGCCGGTCGAGATGACGATGTTTTTTGCCGTGAGGGTCTGGTCGCCGACAACGACGGTACCGGGGCCGGTGAATTTCGCTTCGCCGGTGATGATGGTGACCTTGCGGGCCTTGGCCAGAAGGGCGATGCCGCCGGTCATCTTGCCGACGATGCCGTCTTTCTTTTTGAGCATGGCGGCGACGTCGATGGAAACCTCGCCGGTCTTGATGCCGTGTTCGGCGGCGTGGCCCTTGGTGAAGGCGAAGTGCTCGGAGGAGGCGAGGAGGGCCTTGCTGGGGATGCAGCCGACGTTGAGGCAGGTGCCGCCAAGGGTGGCGCGCTTTTCAACGAGGGCGACCTTCAGGCCAAGCTGGGCGGCGCGGAACGCGCACACGTAGCCGCCGGGGCCGGCGCCGATGACGATGAGATCGAAGGAGTCCATGGAAGTTGAGCGTTGGGGGGGGAGAGTCGGGATGCTGGAGTCTCTCAACTCTTAGCACTCAACTCCCAACCGGGTTGCGTTAGGCGCCGATGAGGAGGCGGGCGGGGTCTTCGATGGCCTGC
>CAYSBR010000050.1:0-24201 GCA_964429385.1 uncultured Opitutaceae bacterium | reverse complement strand
TGCCGGGCGCAGGCCGTCAGGCACTCGCGGGTGTTGGGGATGGATTCTTCGGCGAACTCCAAGGCGCTGGACCGGTGCTGGTCGCCACCTTGCTGGCCTACGTGCCCGAACTCGGCGAGATCGATTCGCCCCAGCTCTCCGCCCTGATTGGGGTCGCGCCCCACGCACGTGACAGCGGACGTAGTCAACGCGCGCGCCATGTGCGTGGCGGACGGGCAACAGTCCGGCATGTCCTCTACATGGCCGCCCTCGCGGCCACGCGCTACAATCCGGTGCTGCGAGCCTATTATCAGCGCCTGATCGCCGCCGGCAAACCCAAGATGGTCTCACTCGTTGCTGTTATGCGAAAAATGCTCCACGTGCTCAACCGGCTCCTCGCCGATCCTCACTTTGTCCTTGTTCACTAACACCGCTGCTCATTCCTACTGGTTGGGTGTCTTCATTTCTGGTTGGTGATCCTGAATGACTCAAATCTAGAATCCGGCTTCTTCACGAACGGACTGGCCATGAGAATCTGAACGGCACGATCAAGGCTGTCTTGCTTCGGCTCTGACAACCAGATGGCGGCGGGGCGGTAGGTGCGAGGTTTGGAGTTTGCTGCGGTGGGGTGGGGAAGCCGGAATATCCGCAGGACTTCAGGCCATGCTAAAACGGTTGCGGGCGGAGGGGATTTCCCGCCAAGTGGGGTATGTCCATCGAGTGGAAAACGGTCAAAAATTACAGTGATATCCGTTATGAAAAGGCGGAGGGGATTGCCAAAATCACCCTCAACCGGCCCGAGAAGCGGAATGCGTTCCGGCCGGAGACAGTCACACAATTGTTCGAGGCATTCAGTGATGCGCGCGACGACCAGGCGGTCGGGGTGGTGCTGCTGACGGGGGCCGGCCCGCATACGGACGGCAAATACGCTTTCTGTGCGGGCGGAGATCAGAGTGTGCGGGGCCCGGCCGGCTATGTGGGCGGCGATGGCGTGCCCCGGCTCAATGTGTTGGACCTGCAGAAGCTCATCCGCTCGATGCCCAAGGTCGTGATTGCGCTGGTAGCCGGCTATGCCATCGGCGGCGGGCATGTGCTGCATGTGGTGTGCGATCTGACGATTGCCGCGGACAATGGGGTGTTTGGTCAGGTCGGCCCGCGGATGGGCAGTTTTGACGGCGGCTTTGGTGCCAGCTATCTCGCCCGGCTGGTCGGCCAGAAGAAGGCGCGGGAGATCTGGTATCTTTGCCGGCAATACAACGCGGAGGAGGCGCTGGAGATGGGGCTGGTGAACAAGGTGGTGTCCGTCGCCGCGCTTGAGGAGGAGGGCGTGCAGTGGGCGCGGGAGATCCTGCAGCACAGTCCGTTGGCCATCCGGCTGCTCAAGAGCGGGTTCAACGCCGAACTTGACGGGCAGGCGGGTATCCAGGAACTCGCGGGCAACGCCACACTGCTCTACTATATGAGCGCGGAGGCGAAGGAATTTCACTCCGCCCAGCGGGAAAAGCGCCGGCCGGAAGCGCGCAAGTTTCCCTGGCTGCCCTGATCGGCACGGCGGCAGAGTCAGCGGGAAGCGGACAATCCTTCACGCCGAACCCCACGACTTCCGGAGAAGCGTGGGCGGGCTTCCTCTCTGGAGCGAAACGTGCCTTGATGGGATTGGGTGGACTGCGGATCAGCGCTTTTTGCGCTTCCGCGCGTGGCGGGCCTCGATGTTGAGGTAGGTCTTGGCGAGCATCTGCGATTCGTAGAACTCGACGAGACGGACGCCTTCGCGCGGCTTGATGAGATCTTTGCGTGTGGCGTGGTCGATCTGCTGCTTGATGCGGCGGCACAGCTCTTCCCACTGGTATTGGACGCCTTCGATGACGTCGGATACGCGCGAGCCGGCGAGGGCCTCCTCGATGTAGAAGCCGTTGTGCTCGTCGTCTTCGAGGAAGACGTGCACTTCGTTGACGCGGCCGAAGAGGTTGTGCAGGTCGCCCATGATGTCCTGATAGGCGCCGGTGAGGAAGATGCCGAGGTAGTAGGGCTTGCTGTTGAGCGGGTGGAGCTGGAGGTAGTCCTTGGTGTCCTGCAGATCAATGAAGCTGTTGATCTTGCCGTCGGAGTCGCAGGTGATGTCCACGAGGATCGCGTTGACCGAGGGTTTTTCGGTCAGGCGGTGGAGCGGGGCGACAGGGAAGAGCTGTTTGAGCGCCCAGTGGTCGAGCAACGACTGGAAGACCGAGAAGTTGCAGACATACTGGTCGGCGAGAAGCTTGTTGAGGTCGTGGAGTTCCTCGGGCACGTAGCCGGCCTGCTGAGTCTCCTTGGCGATCTGTTCGCAGATCTGCCAGAAGACGGATTCGGCGGCGGCGCGGTTTTCGAGGTCGAGATAACCGAGGTTGAAGAGGGAGAAGGCTTCCTCCTTTTTTTGGATGGCGTCGTGGAAGCGCTCGAGCCGTCCGAGCTTGGTGCGGTTTTTGAGGAGGGTTTCGAGATCGGTCACGACCTTGTGCTTCACCTTCGGCTGGTGCTGCTTGCCGAGGGATTCGCGCTTGTTGATGCGCTCGAAGACTTCGACGACGAGGAGGGAGTGGGGGGCGACGATGGCGCGGCCGGATTCGCTGACGATGTCGGGCACACGCACACCGGAGGCGGTGCAAATCTCGCGGATGTTGAAGACGACGTCGCGCGCATACTCCTCCATCGAGTAGTTCATGGAGGATTCGTAGTTGGTGCGGGAGCCGTCGTAGTCGATGCCGAGCCCGCCGCCGACGTCGAGATAGCCCATGGGGAAGCCCATCTTGCTGAGCTGGCAGTAGAAGCGGGAGGCCTCGATCACGGCATTCTTGATCGTGATGATGTTGGGCACCTGCGAGCCGATGTGAAAGTGGACGAGCTTGAGGGCGGCGGTGAGATTGGCGGCCCGGAGCTTCTCACAGGCGAAAAGGATTTCGGCGGTGTTGAGGCCGAACTTGGCGTTGTCGCCGCTGGACATGGCCCACTTACCTTCGCCGCGGGTCTGGAGCTTGGCGCGGAAGCCGATGAGAGGCTTCACGCCGGTTTCGTCGGAGATGCGGATGATATCGTCGAGCTCCTGCAGCTGTTCGACGACGATGATGATCTTCTTGCCGAGCTTGCGGCCGAGGAGGGCGAGGCGGATGTAATCGTGGTCCTTGTAGCCGTTGCAGATGATGAGGCGCTGGGCCCCTTCGTGCATGGCGAGGGCGATCATCAACTCGGGCTTGGAGCCGGCTTCCAAGCCGTAGTTGTAGTCCTTGCCGGCGGCGACGATCTCGTCCACGACCTCGCGCAACTGATTGACCTTGATAGGGAAGACGCCGCGGTATTCGCCCTTGTAGCCTTCTTCCTTGATGGCCTTGCGAAACAGTTCGTTGAGCTGGACGACCCGGTGGCGGAGGAGATCCTGAAAGCGGATGACCATCGGCGCCTGCAGGCCCATGCCGAGGGCTTCCTGCACGACATCCATCACGCGGATGCTGCGACCGTCGGCCAGGGGTTGGACGTTGATCAAACCGTCGTCATCCACGGAAAAGTGGCCGGAACCCCAGCGTTTGAGGCCGTAAAGCTCCTCGGACTTGGCCGCTGACCAAGCGGGGGTGGATTTGTTTTTCGACGGAGTTTTCAAGGGAAAGTGAGCTGGGAGTTATGAGCTTGCGTTCGAGAACGGCGAATCAGTTAGATGCGTGTTTTCTTTTTTCAAATCAACGAACAATCAATGCCGAAAATGTCACTTCTGACCGACGCCCTGCCTTTGCTCGCCCAAGCCGCTCCCGCCCAAGGAAGTGCCCTGCCGCAACTCATCTTCTTCGGCCTGATGTTCGCCGCGATGTATTTCCTCCTCATCGCCCCGCAGCGCAAGAAACAGAAGGAGCACGAAAAGATGCTTTCCGCGCTGCAATCGGGTGACGAGATCGTGACGAGCGGTGGCATTCACGGGCAGATCACCAATGTGAAGGAAGACCGTTTTGTGGTCCGGGTGGCGGAAAACACCAAGATCGAGATCGGCAAGGGCTTCGTGCATGCCGTGAGCCGCAAGTCCGGCGAAGAAAAGAAGTAAGTCCGCCGTCAACGCCGCCCCGCGCCGCGGTGTCATTGCGGCGCAGCCATCGCTTTAAAACCAAAAACACCCATGCTCCGACGCAATCTTTGGAAAATGACGCTCAGCCTCGCCATCGTGGCTTGGGCGATTTCCACCCTCCTGCCCCTGCAAGACCGGCCGTTTGCCGACTACGTAAGAACCGAGGCCTCGGCCAAGCCCGCCGAGTTTGCCAGCCTGATGAATGAGGCCGCCGCGCGCGTGGCGGATGGCCGGGCGCCCAGCGAATTCATGGCGCTCAAGCAGATCGGCAAGGAGCAGAAGCTCGATCTCTCGCAGTATTTCCCTCACCTCCGGCTGGAGGAGTCGCTCCGGAATATCGAGAAGCGCAATGACATTCTGCTGACGGAGCTGCTGCGTCGTTCCAAGAGTCCTCTGCAGCTCGGCCTCGATCTCAAGGGCGGTGTGGCCTTCACCCTGGAGGTGGATGAGCAGGCCGCCGCGGCCGTTACGCTGGAAGAGCGGGAGGAGAAACTGTCCAAGGCCATCGAGATTCTGGAGACGCGTCTCGACGGACTCGGGGTGGCCGAGCCGATCATTCGCGCGGTCGGCAACAACCGCATCGAGGTGCAGCTCCCCGGTGTGAACACCCGGGACAACCCCGAGGTGCTGGACAATCTGCGCAAGCCGGCCCGGCTCGATTTCCGTCTGGTGCATCCCACGCTTTCGCCGCAGGTCACGCCGGCGGTGCCCGCCGGCTATGAAGTGATGACCCTCGAATTCGAGGGCGCCCGCGGTGAGATCGGCGTGGAGGAACTCTACGTCAAGCGGATCCCCGAGATGACCGGCGAGTTGATCTCCAACTCGTTTGCGCGGCCCGACATCTACGGCAAGCCCGAGGTCATCCTGCAATTCACCCGCGAGGGGCGCACGCGTTTTGCCGAGGTCACCCGCGAGATTGCCTCCCTTGGCCAGCAATCCGGCCGTCTGGCCCGTCTGGCCATCGTGCTCGACGGCAAACTCTATTCCGCGCCCACCGTGCGCGAGGAAATTGATAGCGAGTCCGCGCAGATCACCGGCAGCTTTTCCGAACGCGAGGCCCGGGATCTCGCCAATGTTCTCAACAACCCGCTCGATCTTCCCCTGGTGGTGAAAGAGCAGTATGAGATCGGTCCGTCGCTGGCGGCCGACGCCATCACCAGCGCGCAGAAGGCCTTCATCATCGGCACGGCGCTCACGGCGGCCTTCATCATTGTGATCTACACGACCAGCGGTGTGCTGGCGGTCATCGCGATGGCGAGCAACGTGCTCATTATTCTTGGCGTCATGGCCAGCATCGGCGCGACGCTTTCGATGCCCGGTATCGCCGGTATTGTCCTGACCATCGGCATGTCGGTGGATTCGAACATTCTTATCTTTGAGCGCATGCGCGAGGAGATGAAGCTGGGCAAATCGCTGCCGGCGGCCTTGGAAGCCGGTTTCGAGAAGGCGTTCTCGGCGATTCTGGACAGCAATCTGACCACGCTGATCACGGCCCTCATCATGATCGTGCTCGGCACCGGCCCGGTGAAGGGCTTCGGTGTCACGCTCGCCATCGGTATTTTCTCGACGATGTTTGCGGCGCTGGTCGTCAGTCGTCTCCTGCTGGACTGGGTGATCAACGGCGTGCAGGTGAAGAAACTCAAGATGTTCACCATCCTGCAGAGCACCGATTACAACTTCCTCAAGTATGCCCGTCCGGCCTTGGTCCTGTCCGCCGTGGTGGCGCTGGTTGGCGTCGGTGCGCTGGTCTTCAAGGGCAAGGAAATCTACGGCATCGATTTCACCGGCGGCGATCAAGTCGTTCTGGAATTCGACCGCAAGCTGGATCTGGGCGAGATTCGCCGGGTGGCGGCGGCGGCCGGGGTGGAGGACATCAATCTGAGCTACACCCAGCAAATCGGTGGCGAAGGCGAAGTGCTGCGCATCACCACGCCATTCGACCAGACGCAGACCCTGGTGGCGGCGCTCCATCAGGCGCATCCGGATGCCGGGTTTGAATCGGTTTCCGAAACGCGCATCGGCCCCAGTGTGGGCGCCGAGGTGCAGCGCAATGCGGCCTGGGCCATCTTCTGGTCGCTGCTGCTGATCATGGTCTATATCGCGTTCCGCTTCGAGTTTGGCTATGGCGTGGGCGCGGTGGTTTCGACCCTGCACGATATCATCGTGACCGTGGGCGTCTTTGTGCTCTTCGACCGGCAGTTCAACGCGGCAATGGTCGCGGCGATTCTGCTCGTGGCGGGTTATTCGCTGAACGATACGATCGTCGTTTTCGATCGCATCCGCGAGGAGCTGAAGCTCAATCCGACCGGCACGCTGCGCGAGATCATCAACCGTTCGCTCAATCTGACGCTCTCACGCACGATCATCACCGGCGGCACCACGCTGCTCACGGCCATTACGCTGCTGGTGGTGACAAGCGGCGAGGTGAACGACATCGCCTTCACGCTCCTCATCGGTGTTCTCGTCGGCACCTTCTCCTCGCTGTTCATCGCCAGCCCCGTCTTCTACTGGTGGCACAAGGGCGACCGGAAGCACGTGGAGAAGCATCACGACGTCGCCCCGAAATACGAGTGGGCGGGCACCAGCCGCGCTTCGGAGTGAGTCCGGGCCGAGCCTGAATCTCGCCGATGCGCTGGACTTATCAGCCGCCACCGGCCGGGCAGGTCGAGGCGCTCAGCCAGCAGGCCGGGGTCAATCCCGTGCTGGCTGAGGTGCTGTTGCGCAATGGAATCGCCGACAGCGATTCCGTGACCCGTTTTTTGCGGCCGGCGCTGGCGGGTTTGAACAACCCTTTCTTGCTGCGCAATCTTGAGGCGGCCGCGGCCCGGCTGGTCGAGGCCATCGCGCGACGGGAGGACGTGGTGGTGCTGGGCGACTACGATGTGGATGGGGTGAGCAGCACGGCGCTGTTGGTGACGGTGTTGCGGCGCTTCGGCCTGCGGCCGCGTTTTGTGGTGCCGCGCCGGTCGGAGGATGGCTATGGCCTGTCACGCAGTGCGATTGACCGGGCGCTGGAGGACGGGCGTCCGCAGCTTTTCATTGCGCTGGACTGCGGCACGAACTCCCTGGAAGAGATCGAGTATCTTCATCAGCTGGGCGTGGAAACCATGGTCATCGACCACCATCGCTCCCGTGAGCAGGTGCTGGAGCGCGGGTTCCTGATCAATCCGCATGTCCATGCGGATGACACGGGCGAAGACGCGCCCTGGCGGAATCTCTGCACGGTGGGTTTGGTCTTCAAGCTGGCGCATGGGTTGCTCAAGCATCTCCGGGCGGAGAATCATCCGGAAGCGCTGGCTTTCCGCCTGAGCAGTCATCTCGACCTCGTCGCAATGGGGACGATCGCCGATTTGGTGCCGCTGTTGGAAGAGAACCGCATCATGGCCCGCCACGGGTTGAAAATCCTGGAGGAGACCGCGCGTCCCGGCCTGCGTGCGCTGATGGAAGTGGCCGGCGTGAGACGCGGGCAGCCGGTGATGCCCATGGATATTTCCTTCCGCCTCGGCCCGCGGATCAATGCCAGCGGTCGTCTCGCGGATGCGGCGCTTTCGGTGGACTTGCTCCTGAGCGAGGATGCCGCGTTTTGCGCGGAGACCGCCCGGCGGCTCGACCAGTTCAACCGGGAGCGCCAGGACATCGAGCGGCAGATCACCAGCGAGGCGGAGCGACAGATCGAGGAGCGGTTTGCGGATGAGCAGGGCGTGGTGCTCTTCAGTGAGAACTGGCATCCGGGGGTGGTGGGAATCGTGGCCGGCCGGGTGACGCGCAAATACAACCGCCCGTGCGTTGTCCTCGGCAACGAGGGTGACATGGCGAAGGGATCCGGTCGCAGTGTGGACGGAGTCAACCTGGTCAATGTACTGGGCTCCTGCAGTGATTACCTGACGAATTGGGGTGGCCATCCCATGGCGGTGGGCGTGGCCCTGATGAAGGACCGGCTGGAGGAGTTTCGGGAGAGTTTTGGCGCGGCGATCCGGGCTCATGCGGGTGAGGTGATTGCCGAGCCGGAGTTGATCCTGTCCGCCTGGTTGAGCCCGGCGCAGATCCGCGAGCAATTGATGGATGAACTGGAGACCCTGCATCCCTTCGGGCAGGGGAATCCTGAACCGGTCTTCGGGGTGCGCGGCGTGCGATTGAAGCAGCGTCCGGATGTGTTCAAGCTGCAGCATTTCCGTTTTCAGTTCGATGACGGCACCGGCCGGCGCCTGCATGGCGTGGCGTGGAAGATGGCGGACAGACTGCCACCGGCGGGCGAACTGCTGGACCTTGCGGTGCAGTTGCGCTGGAACCATTTCAATGGCCGGAAACTCCTCCAGCTGGAGCTGGTGGACTGGCGGTTTTCAGAGGAGGGCGAGTGAGTTTTATCAGCCGCCTGCCCGGATGAATTCCTTTTGAAATTCGCGCTTGCACTCCGCCGCATCTCCCTGCTTTTTCGCACGTTCACGCAGCCGTAGCTCAATTGGATAGAGCATCTGACTACGGATCAGAAGGTTTGGGGTTCGACTCCCTACGGCTGCGCCAGTTTTAACTCAAGGCGCTGTCCGGCAACGGATAGCGCCTTGTTTTTGGTCTGACTCTATACAAAATTCCCCATGGGGATTTACCAAGTGGTTTTGCTGCGATGGGCAGATTGCGGGCAAGGATGTCCGGGAGTTGGTCAGGTCGTTTGCGGGACGTCCTTGTCGAGCAGGATGACGACATCGGCCCGCCGCTCCGGCGGGGTGACGAGGAGTGACACCAGTTGTCCGTCCTTGAGTTCGCCTTCGATCGTGGTCTGGCGCGGCAGGTGAAGTTTAAAGGATACGTTCCAGCGGTGGACGGGCCAGGCGGGGAAGAGCAGGATCTGATCCTCCACGGTCTGCACGAGCATGTGTTGGAGCGCGAGCTGGCCCACGCTGCCGTGGTCGAAATCGGGGATCCAATCGTAATTCGGACCCCAGAAGCCTTTGAAGCGGGCGGGTGACTGGTTGCCCTCGGTGAAGTTTTTGGCCGCGTAGAAGGCGGCGGTTTCCGTGAGGCCGAGGAGAGCGGCCTGAAGCGCATCCTGACGCCAGCCGCCGGTGTCGGGAAAGAGGCGACGGGCGAAGGTCCAGCGGGCGGCATCGAGGTCGGGGCGGCCAAGTCCGTAGAGTCGGAAGGGGAAGACGGCGTAGAGTTCGGGGTTTTCGGTGTTCTCCAATACGTTTTCGTGCTTTTCGGCGGGGAGGATTTTGCGCTGTCCGTCCACGGTGGCGACGGGCAGCGCGGGCAGCCGGGCCAGGAGGCCGCGCCAGGCGGCATGATCGGTGTCGGCCAGACCCGGCAGCGCGAGTAGTCGCGGGAGGAGATAATGGAGTCCGGCGATCTCGGGCGTGGGATTTTCGGCCTGCCACCAGGTTTCGAGTGATTGGGCGGGGGCGAGATGCAACCGGCCTTGCGCATCATCGCCATAATGGCGGGCGAAGAAAGTCAGGACCGAGCGTGCGACGGGCAGTAGGTCCTCGGTGAGGAGGGCGGTGTCGCCGGTATGCCGGTGGGTTTCCAGCATGAGCGCAACGAGCTCGAGCGCCCCGACCCAGTAGCGCCGGATGTATTGGTTTTCGATGTCGCCGTCTTTTTTTCCTTCGCGGTTCCACCCGTAGTTGGAGGGGAGGTGTGTGCCCCAGAAATACAGGGTTTCAGGATAAAACGCGCCGGGGTGGCCAAACCATTTTTGCGAGCGGTGCTCGGCGAGCGGGAGCATTTCCCGATACATGCGGAAAAGGGGGCGCAGCAGTTCGTAGTCGCCGTGGGCGAGCACGGACCAGTAGGGCAGACGGGTGTTCTGCCACCAGTAGCCGCCGCCCCAACGGCGGTAATCGGCATCGAAGGCCTCGCCCGCCAATCCCCAATCGGCGGTGAAAAGTCCGCCGTTAAACTTGAGAGGGAACCGGCCGCGGCTGCAGCAGGCGACGAGGTAGCGATGCCAGTTGAGTTGTTGGGAAATGGTTTCGGCCTGGTGCCAATCCCGGTGGCGGGATTCGATTCGGAGGTGGGCGCGGGCCCAGAAATCGCGCCACCACTGTTGATGGGCGGCCCGGGCTTCCGCCAGCGGAGGCCGGTTGGTGGCAAACGCCAGCGTGCCCAGTGTCGCGATCCATTCATCGACGGTGGCGGGTTGCGCAGTATGCACGGCAAGGGTGAGCGCGGCCGTGCGGGTGTTGGTGGCGACGAGTGTGGTGTCGTTTTGTTTGTGGAAACCTTCGCCGCTGAGGCAGCCGCCGAAGATACGATGCAGGAGTGGATCGGCGGACTGTGGCTTGAAATCGCCGAGGCCCTGCTGATCGAGGGTGAGGCCCCAGATGGAGGATTCGTTGCGGTGATACCAGATGACGGCTTCGTGCGGGTGTGGGAGAATCGTATCGGGTTGAGCAATGAGTTCAGCCGGGCCGCCTTCCATGCCGAGGGCGGAGTGCCGCTGCTCCGGGGGGATGGGCTGCGGTTGCGTCCGCCAGGGATCAAGGCCGGCCTGCATGGTTCCTGACTGGGCACGTTCGACTTCGATCTGGAGCCGGGGTGAATGGGCGTCGGCCCAAAGTCGGATGGTGGTGGTGGCATCCTTGATCAGGATGGCCGCTTCGGCGAGCGAGAGGTGCTGGGCGAAACCGGGTCCGGCGGTATTCAGGGGTGGATCCAGCCGGAGCCGGAGCCGACCGAGTTTGACGAGCCGGCCGAGGTGGTCCCAGGCGTCGTTTTTTGCGACATAGAGGAGAATGTCGCCATTGGGCTCGGTCCAGACGTTGGCGGCGAGATCGCCGTTGCCGATGGGGAGGGAGTCGGCCGAGGATTGGCCGGGGGTAGTCCAGGTGAGGTCGCCGATCACAGGGCTGATGCGGGCAGGCGGCCTGTCGGAACGCAAGAAAACCCGCCGGGGTGGCGGGTTTTCTCAGACGGAACGTGACGTAAGGAAGGTCAGCCGACCTTCGGCAGGACCACGTCGGCAAACTCGATGGCATGCGGGTGGTTGCGCTTGGACTTTTTCAGGTAGTGCCGCTTGGCGAGCATGCGATCGAGTTTGTTGATAAGGAGAGCGACGGCCTTGTGGCATTCGTCGGCGGAGACCGTGGCATTCATATCCGGGCCGTTGATCTCGATCTGACCCTTGGCCTTGAAGCGGGTGGCGACCGATTCCTTGGAGTCAAATTCCAGATCAATACGGATGCGGATGATATGGTCTTCGTGGCGGAACAATCGTTCGGTTTTCTCGCGCACATAGGTTTTGAGCGAGGGGGTGAGGTCGAGGTGGATGCCGGAGACGATCAGTTCGTGGTTGTTTTGTCTGTTCATGATATGACCTATGGTTTTTGGGTTACTGACAAAAAGAGCCGGAGCCGAAGAACCATGACCGCGCTAAGCGCAGAACTATCTGAATTCACCTCCGTCATCGTGACGGGGGGATCTTCCGGTATTGGAAAATCGTTCATCGGACTGATGGGAAGCGTTAAGCCCTCGTTGCGTTTTTGCAACCTCTCCAGACGTAAACCTGATCTGAAATCACCTCAGCTTAATCTGCGCCATGTCCCCTGCGATCTGGCTGATGCCGGGGCGATCGCGGCAGCGGCGGCGGCCGTGCTGGCCTGGCTGGCGGAAGAGGAGCCGGGTGGCCGGGTGTTACTGATAAATAACAGCGGATTTGGCGGTTACGGCCACTTTCCGGAGCCGGATCTGGCCCATCAGCTCGAAATGGTGGATGTGAATGTGCGGGCGGTGCTGGATCTCACGGGCCGGCTGCTGCCGGTATTGAAGCGCCGGGGCGGGGCGATTCTCACGGTGGCCTCGACGGCGGCTTTCCAGCCCACCGCCTATATGGCGGCTTACGGAGCGTCGAAGGTCTTTGTGCAGCACTGGAGCCTGGCGCTGAACGAGGAGCTGCGCGGCACGGGGCTGCGGACGCTCGTGGTCTGCCCCGGCCCCACGGCGACGGAGTTTTTCCGCCGGGCGGGATTGCAGCAGGGCAGTGTGCCGGATGTCTGGGGGATGAGCAGCGAGGCGGTGGTGCGCGTCTCGCTGGGGGCGCTGGCGGCGGGCCGGGCGCAGGTCGTGCCGGGATGGAAGAACAAGCTCAGCGCGGCGGTGGTGTCCAAGCTGCCGAAGCCGTTTGCCGCGTGGGTGGCGGCGAAGCTGCTGGCGCGGTTTCGCCTCAAGCAGGTGCGCCGGTGAGTGCTCCGGATAAAATCCCCGGGTTTGATCCCCGGCGGGCCTGCGCCTGGCCACCGCGACCGCAACGCACGGACACGGTGCGCCTGATCACGCCGGAGGAGATCAAATCGTGGATCCTGCATGAGGATGAACGGCTCATCGTGATCAACAAACCGGGCGATGTGGTCTGTCATCCGTCAAAGGCTGGACCTTGGTCCAGCCTGGTCGGGGCCGTGCGCGAATACACGGCGCTGCCTGTGGTGCATCTGGTTTTCCGGCTCGATCGGGAGACCAGCGGGGTCGTGGTCCTGACGAAGGATGCCGCCATGGCGAGCCGTTTGCAGACGGCGTTGATGAACCGCCGGGTGGGCAAGGCCTATCTGGCGATTCTGACCGGCGCGTTGCCCGGGCCGGTGGTGGTGAACCAACCGCTGGGTGATGATGTGGCGAGTCCGGTGTTCATCAAATCGGCCGTCTGTGCGGAGGGAAAACCGGCGGTCACGCATTTCGCACCGGTCGGTGCGGGCGGTGGCTTTACCCTGGCGAGGGTGGTGACGGAGACCGGCCGAAAGCATCAGATTCGGGTGCACGCGCATTGGCTGGGGCATCCGTTGGTGGGTGATAAAATCTACGGCCCGGATGACCGGCTCTACCTGGATTTCATTGACCGGGGATGGAGCGATGCACTGGCGGAAAAACTGTTGCTGCCGCGACAGGCGTTGCACTGTGCGGAGATCGATCTGAATCCGGCGGGGCTGGACTGGATTTTTCAGGCACCGCTGGCTACCGATATGCAGGCGTTCTGCACCGGCCGGGGGATCAGCCAATTTGTGCCCGGTGGGTGAGTGCGGCTTCGATCGCGGTGCGGAGCGCATGGATGCGCCGGGCCAACGGGAGGGCGGAGGGGGACTCCAAGGTGTAGCTGAGCGTGGTGTGATGGTGTCGCAGATAGATGGCTTCCGGCCAGTGGGCGCGCAGCAGCGGATCGTTGACGGGACGAATGATGCCGGGGGCGGCGGATTCACGGCCATCAATGATGGCGGCAGACTCGATCGGACAATCCGCGGCGACGGCCTCGATCATCGGCCCGGCGAGGCTGGGGCGGTCGTCCGGGTTGAGTTCATAAAGGTAGAATCCCTGGGACTCCCAGTCTTCGTGCAGGCAGAATGTGAGATCGAAGCGCGGCTGGCGTTGCAACCATGCGATGTGGGCGCGGGTTTCGGCCGCCTGTAAATCCTGATAGTCGCGGTTCAGATCCAGTCCATCGTGATTTTCCCGTGTGCCCCGGGCATGGCCGGTGGGGTTGAGCAGCGGACAGAGAAACCAGTTCGCGCGATCGTCGAGCCGGCCGGCAGCGAGCAATTCGAGGAGGGCGAGCGGTGCGGCGGGTTCGTCCCCGTGCATGCCGGCGGAGAGGTAGAGGCGTGGACGAGGGCCGGGGGTGCGGCGGGTGAGGGCGAGCAAGGGGCAGCCGGCGATCTCGCCGTAGCGTTCCACCCGGAAACCGGCGGCATGGCCGGCGTGCTCGAATTGCGCTGTGAGCACCAGTGGATCGAGGGGGGCTTTGACAGGGTTCACGGGATGGTTCTTGCTGGCCGCTCCAGCGATTCACAAGTCACAATCCTTTTTCCACACCATGTCCCAGGTTCGCGTCCGTTTTGCTCCCAGTCCCACCGGTTTTTTCCACATCGGCAGCGCCCGCACGGCGTTGTTCAACTGGCTTTACGCCCGGCATACCGGTGGCGTTTTTGTCCTGCGCATCGAGGACACGGATAAGGAGCGCAACAGCGAGCAGTTCCTGAAGCTCATCTACGAGAGCCTCGATTGGCTGGGGATGGACTGGAACGAGGGCCCGCAGTTTCGTCGCAATGGTGGCGGCGAGTTCGGACCCTATCTGCAAAGCCAGCGGGGCGACATTTACCAGCGTTACAAACAGCAGCTGATCGCGTCCGGCCGCGCCTACGAGAAGGACGGTGCGATTTGGTTCAAGCTGCTGGGCGAACGCTACAACGTGTTTGACGACCACCGTAAAAAGGAGGTGGAGAAGGTGAAGACCGCCCCGGTGGTGATTGAGGATCGCATCCGGGGGCGGGTCGAGCGGCAGGAGGATGAGGACTTCGTGATCTTCCGCTCCGACGGCAACCCGGTGTTTCACTTCGTGAATGTGGTGGACGACATCGAGATGAAAATTTCCCACGTCATCCGCGGCGAGGACCACCTGTCCAACACCAGCAAGCATGTGCGGCTGTATGAGGGTTTTGGCGTGGAGCCGCCGGTGTTTGCGCATATCCCGCTCATCCTGAAATCCCCCGAGATGGGGCAGGGGAAGATGTCGAAACGCGACAAGGGGGCGCTCATTGAGGAATATCAGCAGCGGCACTTCCTGCCGGAGGCGCTGGTGAATTACCTGTCCCTGCTCGGCTGGAATCCCGGCGATGACCGCGAGAAGCTAAGCATTGCCGAAATCATCCGCCTCTTCGATCTGCCCGGGGTGAATCAGAGCAATGCCAAGTTCGACGCGCGGAAGCTCGCGCACCTCAACATGACCTACCTGTTGGAGCAGCCCGCCGACAAATTTCTCGCGCTGGCGAAGACGTTTTTCGCGACGCAGGACAATGGCGCCACGGTCATGGCTGATGAGGCCTACTTCCGCGAAATCATGCTGCTGGCCCAGCCGAAGATCAAATCGGTGGATGAACTTGCCGCCTACACCGTTTATTTCTTCACCGAGGACTATCCGGTGGATGACAAGGTGAAGGCCAAGGTCATGGGCAAGGGCGATCCGCAGGCGCGGTTGGCCGAACTGATCGAGGCGGTGCCGATGCTGGATTTTTCCACGGATGCCGCCATCGAGGCGGGCCTCAAGACTTTGGCCGAAAGCAAGGGGCTCGGCTTCGGCGACTACCAGGCCGTTGCCCGCCTCGCGGTGACCGGCACCAATGCCGGTCCGAGCATCACCGCCATTTTCCGCGTGCTGGGGAAAGAGCGGGTGCAGGCGCGGCTGCAAAAATTTGCGGTGACAGCCTGAACAGAGGGACGAGCTGAGCACACGCTGGTAAGTGTGTCCGCTTTTGTCTGGTCCTGATATTCCTGTGATCGGTCTTCCCGCGGCAGAGCGGGAAAAAGGAAATGAGAAATGCGGCCACTTTGAGTGGCCGCCAGTGAGATTGGCCGATTTTTATTTCGCCCAAGTATCCTTGAGGGTGATGGTCCGATTAAAAACAGGGTGGCCGGCGGTGCTGTCCTGAGAATCGGGTGTGAAGTAGCCGAGGCGTTCGAACTGGAAGCGGTCGGCGGGGGTGGCTTCAGCGAGGGAAGGCTCCAGCCTGGCGCTCACGGTTTCGAGCGAATGGGGATTGATGGTCTGGATAAAATCCTCTGCCGCAGCCGGCTCCGGCACGGTGAACAAACGATCGTAGAGCCGGACTTCGGCGGTGAGGCACTGCGTGGCGCTGACCCAATGGATGGTGCCCTTGACCTTGCGGTCGGAGTTGGGTTCGCCGCGGCGGGTGGTGAGATCGGCGGTGCAGCGGATTTCGGTGATGGCGCCCGAAGCATCCTTCACGATTTCATCGCACTTGATGATGCAGGCGTATTTGAGCCGGACTTCGCCGCCGGGTTTGAGCCGGAAATACTTCGGTGGCGGCACTTCGGCAAAATCGTCGGCTTCGATGAAGACCTCGCGGGTGAGGGCGATCCGGCGGGTGGTCGGGTTTTCGTCCTGCGGGTTGTTGGTCGCTTCGCAGGGGATGACTTCGTCGGGGGCGAGATTGGTGAGGACGATTCTGAGGGGCTTGAGCACGGCGAGGCGGCGCTGGGCGGCGGCGTTGAGATCCTCGCGCAATGTGTGCTCAAAGAGGGCAATGTCGGTGATCCCGTCGTAGGTGGTGATGCCGGTGCCGATGACGAAGCGGCGGAGGGCGGCGGCGGGTACGCCGCGCCGGCGCAGGCCGGCGAGCGTGGGGAGGCGCGGATCATCCCAGCCGGCGACGATCTTCTCCTGCACGAGGCGCAGGAGGTTGCGCTTGCTCAGCAGGGTGTAGGTGGGGAGGAGCTTGGCGAATTCGTATTGGTGCGGCCGGGGGCGGGGCAGATCGAGATTCTCCAGAATCCAGTCGTAAAGCGCCCGGTGCGGGACGAATTCCAGCGAGCAAAGGCTGTGGGTGATCCCTTCGATGTAGTCGCTCAGGCAGTGGGCGAAGTCGTAGAGCGGGTAGAGGCACCACCGGTTGCCGGCGTGATGATGAGCCACATGGCGGATGCGGTAGAGGAGGGGATCGCGCAGCCAGACATTGGGCGCGGTCATGTCGATTTTGGCGCGGAGGGAACGCGCGCCATCGGGAAACTCCCCGGCGCGCATGCGCTGGAACAGATCGAGGTTTTCCTCGATGCTGCGGTTGCGCCAGGGGCTGTCCTTGCCGGGCTGATCGGGCGCTCCGCGGTATTCGTCTGTTTCCTTCGGCGAGAGGTCGCAGACGTAGGCCTTGCCTTTGCGGATCAAGGTGAGGGCGTAATCATAAAGGGCGTCGAAGTAGTCGGAGGCGAAGAATGGCTCGACCGGGGTGGCGGGTGACGGATGACTGATGGCCGATGGATCGGCGGAGGTGAGATGAAAGTCATCCCGTCCATCCGCCGATTGACGCGCGGGGATCGCCCCCTTCGGCTTGAAGCCGAGGCAGTGGTCGGCCCAGCCCGCGATCAGCCAGCGCACGTCGCGGGTGATGGATTCGACGTATTCGACATCCTCCTTCACCGGGTTGGTGTCGTCGAAGCGCAGGTGACAACGACCGTTGTTTTCCAGGGCGATGCCGAAATTCAGGCAGATGGAACGGGCGTGTCCCAGATGCAGGTAGCCGTTGGGCTCGGGGGGGAAGCGGGTGATGATCGCGGGATAGCGCCGCGCAGCAACGTGCTGGGCGACGATATCGCGGATGAAATCGTGGGGGGCGTTGGACGAGGCGGCGGATTCGGCACTCATGAAAATGGGCTCAGTGGCGGTTTTTGCGCGTTGAGGGTTCGGGGGTGGCGAGGGGGGCGCCGTCGGCGGACATTTCGCGCAGGAGGTTGGTCAGGTAGGGGATGAGCTGCTTTTTGCGGCTGACGACACCGGGGAGGTCGAAGATTTCGCCTTTCTCCACCTGCGGGTAGGAAATGCGCTCAATGAGTCCGGCGTCGCCCTTGACGAGCAGGAGCGAGTTCTGGGTGTTGATATCCGTCACGAGCAGGCAGGCGAAGGCGAGCTGCTCTTCGTCGCGCAGGTCCTGCAGGGCGTCGGCGATGGCCCGGTCATGTTGCCAGAAGTTGCCGAACCCGAGTTCCTCGACCTGGGAGACGGCGAAACGCACACCTTCCTCCTCGTCGTAGATCTTGAAGTCGGCGCGCACGACCTTCTCGGCCGGGTTGGCGAGGATGACGGAGCCGGAACTGAAGATTTCATCGGCCAGCCGGCGTGAATCAACGCCGGCGATCTTCGACAGCCAGGCGAGGATCGCGCCATCCTTGGCCGTGGTGGTGGGGCTGTTGAGGTGGAGGGTGTCGGAAATGAGGCCGGACATCATGATGCCGGCGATGTCGGGCGAGGGGACGAGGTCTTCGCGACGAAATAGGTCGGCGATGATGGTGCAGGTCGAGCCCACCGGCTCGTTGATGAAAAGAATCGGCTGCTGGGTATTGAGCGCGCCCAGCCGGTGGTGGTCGATGATCTCGGCGATGGTCACTTCGGCGGCGCCGTTCACGGCCTGGGTCATTTCATTGTGATCGACCAGCACGAGGCGGGTTTTGACGGGGCGGAAGAGGTCGCTCTTGGTCAGGATACCTTGCAGGGTACGGTCTTCGGAGACGACAAGGTGCGCGTGGGGGGATGACGGGCCGAACTGGCGGCTGACATTGGCGACGCGCATGTCGGCTGCAAGAATGGGGAAGTCGCGGGAGATCACTCCGTCAAGCGTGGAAGCGGTGCGGATGCCCCAGGCGGTGGTGGCGGTGTCGTGGGCGCTCCGGATGATGCTGACGCCTCGTTCCCGGGCGGCGGCGAGTACGTCGGGTTCGACGGAGAGGTTGCCGCTGATGACAAGGGCGCGGATGCCGAGCTCGATGGCGCGCATCTGTACATCGCGGCGGTCGCCGACGATGATGAGCGACTGTCCGGGGGGGATGTTTTCCCGTTCGGAGATCTTCC
This sequence comes from uncultured Opitutaceae bacterium, assembly GCA_964429385.1. Classification (GTDB taxonomy): domain Bacteria; phylum Verrucomicrobiota; class Verrucomicrobiia; order Opitutales; family Opitutaceae; genus UBA2377. The sequence continues at coordinate 5,803 of CAYSBR010000050.1, read as the reverse complement.
AGAAGGTGCGGATATCCATCGCGCCGATCCGGATGTAGAGGTTTTCCAACCGGTCCGCCTCGGTGATATGGCTGATATCGGCGTTCAAGGCCCGCACGATGCGCGCGAGGCTGGTGCGGACCTGCCGCATGTGCCGGGGTTCGTGCATGCGCGGCATGAAGAAGCTGCTGAGCTGCGTGTAGGCGATGGTTCCGACAACGTGGCGGGAAGGGGTGATGACGGGGATGATGTTGACGTTGTGCCGCTCGATGAGCTCAAGGACTTCGGCGCAGGTGGCGCCCTCGGGCACGGCGATGACGTCGCTCACCATGAGATCGCGCACGCGCGGGCTGACATCACTGAGATGCAGGGGCAGCGGCTGGTTGAAACGCTGCAGGATGGTGTCGATGCGCGCGTTGGAGTTGCCGCAACGGGCGGCCACGTAGCCGGCTTCACCTTTTTGCTCCTTGAAGGCCGCGTAGGCGATGGCCGAGCAGATGGCGTCGGCATCGGGGTTTTTGTGACCGATGATGTAGGTGGGCGTGGTGGCGGGGGCGGAGACGGCAGTCGTCATGAAAAGTCGGCCACTATGCATGATGCCTCGCGCGGGGGGAAGCGGGAAAACGCCCAACCGCCCGCGGCGGGCACCGGATCAAAGCCCCTGCTGAGCGGGCGTGCCGGTGGCGGTGCCGGTGCCGGCACCGGTGGTGCCCCAGACACGGGTGGGATTTGCCGCGTTGAAGGGGATGGCGTGCAGCACGTTGTCGGTGGGCTGGCGGGATTGGTTCGAGACGAACTTGCCCGTCGCCGTGTCGGCATGAAACTGCACGTTGCCTCCAAGGTAGGCGACGTAGCCGCCGGCGTCCTTGTACGCACCGGTTTCGGGATCCCAGGTGCCGTTGGTCCGCAATCCCCGGGTGAAGATCACCGGAGTGGAAGCAGGATCGCTCATTTTCAACCCGCCGACAAATTCGACGCTGAGGCTGCGGTTGCCGGTGAAGCTGGCATCGAGCTGGGTCCGGGCCGCAGGATCGAGGATGGCCGTGGGATAGATACCGGAGAAAAGGGGATCGTTCTTGGAGAAATAGAGGGTCGGGTCGGTGAGCAGGCCCTGCCGGGCAAGAATCCCGGGCCAGAGGAAAACCGCTTCGGAAGCGGTGAGCACCGCGGGGGCAATGGCGGATGGGTCGGGCAGGCGGTCGTTGTTATCGGCGGCGTAAAGCATCGCCGCCTTGAGAATCTCGCGGAGATTGTTGGCATCCACCGCCCGCTGGGCTTTTTCCCGGACGGTGCCGACCGTGGGAATGATGATGGCGGCGAGGATGCCGATGATGGCGATTACGGTCAGTAATTCGATGAGCGTAAAAGCTCCGGAGGAACGGTGACTGGAGGGGAACCACGTCATAAACCTGCTTGACCGGATTTATGACAACAGGCGGAAGGGCTTATGACAATCCGATATTTGCGCGTGGGACTCGACAAGACTTCGCGCGTTGGTGTAATCCGCCCTTTCCAATGAAAATCTACCTCGACGGAAAGTTTGTGGATGAAGCGGATGCCAAGGTATCTGTGTTTGATCACGGGTTGCTGTATGGCGACGGGGTCTTCGAGGGGATCCGCATTTACGATGGCAATATTTTCCGCCTTGAGGAGCATTTGGAGCGCCTGGAGTACTCGGCCAAGGCGATCATGCTTAAACTGCCGATGTCCCGGCAGGAACTGAGCGAGGCAACCTGTGAATCCTGCCGCCAGAACAACCTGCAGAACGGCTACATCCGGCTGGTGGTGACCCGCGGGGTGGGCGACCTCGGTCTGGCCCCCTGGCTTTGTGCCAAGCCGTCGGTGTTCATTATCGCGAGCAAGATCTCGCTTTATCCGCAGGAGCATTACGACAACGGCCTTGCCATTGTCACGGTGCCGACCCGGCGCATCAATCCGGCGGCACTGCCGCCCACGATCAAGTCGCTGAACTATCTGAACAACATTCTCGGCAAGATCGAAGCGAAGCAGTTTGGCGCGCTCGAGGCGATCATGCTCAATGATCAGGGGTTCATCGCGGAATGCACGGCGGACAACATCTTCACCGTTCACAAGGGCGAGATCCTGACTCCACAGGCTTCGCAGGGGGCGCTGAAGGGCATCACGCGCGGCACGATCTTCGACATCGCCCAGGAGCTCAACGTGCCGATTCGTGAAGTGAACATGACCCGTTACGACGTGTGGGTGGCGGACGAGTGCTTCCTCACCGGAACGGGCGCCGAGGTGATTCCGGTCACAAAGCTCGACGGTCGCGAGATCGGCGCCGGCAAGCCCGGTCCCATTACGCAACAGGTGCTGGAGTCCTTCCGTCGTCGCGTGCGCACCGAAGGCGCGCGGATTTGATTTGCGCTCGTCCGGTCTCCGCCGGTCGTGCCACCGTGGCGCGTTTGTCCCGGGTGGGTGGGCGACCTTGTCCCATCCGGGGAAGAGTGCGCCGCGCACTTGCCAGTGAACACGAGGCTGGCATTCTACGTGCATAGATTTTTGTTCTCACCATGGCCAACCCGCTCAAATGTGACCTCTGCCCGAAGCCGGCGACCGTGCACCTCACGCAAATCGTGAACAATAAAGTGCACAAGGTGGACCTGTGCGAGGAGTGCGCCCAAGCCAAGGGCGTGACCGACCCGAGCGGTTTTTCCCTCGCGGACCTGCTGCTCAAGGCCTCGCTCAACCCCGAGCCCGGCGCCGCCGGCATGCGCTGCGAACAGTGCGGTTTCACCCAGGCCGATTTCAAGAAGCACGGCCGGTTTGGCTGCGCGCATTGCTACGAGACTTTCCAATCCATGATCGAGCCGATGCTCGAAGGCATGCACAAGGGCTCCATCCACAAGGGCAAGGTGCCGCAAAAGGCCCTGGCCCGGAAATCGCTCTATGAGCGCCTGACGAGACTCGAACTCGACCTGACTGAAGCCATCAAATCCGAGCGTTACGAGGACGCCGCCCGCTGTCGCGATGAAATCCAACAAGTCAAACAAGCCGTCGGGCAGACGCCGCCGCGTTGAACCCATGACGATCGCCTCGCTCATCGACACGCCGTCGGAGCTGACCGATTCTTCGAGCAGCAAAACGGCCATCGTGTTGATGACGCGGATTCGTCTGGCCCGCAACCTGGCCGGCACGCCTTTCCCGGGCTGGGCGAAACCCGCCCAACGCGAGGAGATCCTTGCCTCGTGCCGGGCGGCCGTGGCCGCGACTGCGCCCATGCGTGCGTCGCTCAGCCTGCCGATCACGGAACTGGGCGAGCAGGAGCGGCAGATCCTCGTGGAGCGGCATCTTATCAGCCGGGAGCTCAGCGGAGCAAAGGCCGGTTCCGGCTTTGTCATCAGCCGCGACCAGGCCTATTCGGTCATGATCAACGAGGAGGACCATCTGCGCATCCAGGTCCTGCGCTCCGGCTTCCAGTTGCGGAAGGCGTGGAGCGCCATCAACGAACTCGACAGCACGCTGGAGGAACAGCTCGATTACGCTTTCTCCTCTTCGCTCGGTTATCTGACAGCCTGTCCGACCAATCTCGGCACCGGCATGCGCGCTTCCGCGATGATGCACCTGCCCGCGCTCGTCATTTCGGGGCAGATGGAGAAGGTCGTCCGGGCGGTCAACCAGCTCGGCATGGTTGTGCGCGGCCTCTTTGGCGAAGGCTCCGACGCCAGCGGTAGCATCTTCCAAATTTCCAACCAGACCACGCTGGGCGAGGCGGAGGAGGGCATCATCAAGCGTCTGGGCAGTGTGCTGAACACCATCATCGAACAGGAGATGAACGCCCGCGGAAAGCTCATGGAGAGCGATGCCGGCAAGCTCTTCGACAAGATCGGCCGCGCCTATGGCATTCTGCAGAACAGTCACCTGCTCAGTTCAGGCGAAGCCATGAATCTGCTCTCACTCATCCGGCTCGGCATCGACCTTGGGATTTACCCGGAGGGCAGCCGCGCGATTGTGGACCGTCTCTTCATCGAGGCCCAACCCGGCCACCTGCAGCACGCTCAGAAGGGGGAGTTTGATCCCGGCCAGCGCGACCTGCTCAGGGCGGCGCGTCTGCGAACGGAATTTGCCAATTTCTCCCATCCTGATTTCTCTTTGAACAACAACGAAGCCAACTGATCACCCGCGACCCGAATACGACATGTCCCAGGAACCCATGAACAATTTCACCCCGCGCGCCCAGCAAGTGCTGGCGCTGGCCCGCAAGGAAGCCGACCGCTTTCATCACAACTACGTCGGCACGGAACACATCCTCCTCGGGCTGATCAAGCTGGGGCAGGGCGTGGCGGTGAGCGTGCTCCAGAAGATGGGGCTCGACCTCGAGACCGTGCGTGCCGCGGTGGAAAAACAGGTCGGCACCGGCCAGGAGGCGAAGACGCCCGGCAATATCCCGTACACTCCGCGGGTGAAGAAGGTGCTCGCGCTCGCTGGCAAGGAGGCGAAGACGCTCAACCATTCCTACGTCGGCACCGAGCACCTCCTGCTCGGCCTGCTGCGCGAAGGCGAAGGGGTCGCCGCCCGCGTCCTCAAGTCGCTCGACATCGACATCGAGCGCACCCGCAACGAAATTCTCCGCGAACTCGACCCGCAGTTTTCCGGCGGTGAGCCCGGTGGTGAGGCGGGCGAGGAAGCCGCCGCCGGCGCCTCGCAGCGCCCCGGCGCCCAAGCCGAGGACAAGAAGGAGGTAAAGACCCCCGCGCTGAAAGCGTTTGGCCGCGATCTCACGGAATTGGCCCGCAAGTCGGAGATGGATCCGGTGGTCGGCCGCAAGCACGAGATCAGCCGTGTCATTCAGATCTTGTGCCGTCGCACAAAGAACAACCCCGTGCTCATCGGTGAGGCCGGCGTGGGCAAGACCGCCATCGTTGAAGGACTCGCCCAGGAGATCGCCTCCGGCAATGTGCCCGAGATCCTGCTTGAGAAGAAGGTCATCACCCTCGATCTCGCCCTCATGGTGGCCGGTACGAAATACCGCGGCCAGTTCGAGGAGCGCATCAAGGCCGTGATGGATGAGATCAAGCGCGCCCGGAACGTCATTCTTTTCATTGACGAGCTGCACACCATCGTCGGCGCCGGCGCGGCGGAAGGGGCGATGGATGCCTCCAACATCTTCAAACCCGCGCTCAGCCGCGGGGAGCTGCAGTGCATCGGCGCGACCACGCTCAACGAGTATCGCAAATACATCGAGAAGGACTCCGCGCTCGACCGCCGCTTCCAGTCGGTGAAGGTCGAGGCGCCTTCCGTGGATGACGCCATCCTTATCCTGAAGGGGATTCGCAGCAAATATGAGGATCACCACAAGGCGGTGTTCACCGACAAGTCCATCGAGGCCTCTGTGAAGCTTTCCGACCGCTACATCACCGGCCGCTTCCTGCCGGACAAGGCCATTGATGTGATGGATGAGGCCGGGTCGCGCGCCCGCATCGGCGCGCTCACGCGTCCGCCGAACATCGAGGATCTGAGCAAGGAAATCGAGGCCGTCTGCGCGCAGAAGGAAAAGGCCATCGCCGAACAGCATTTCGAGGAAGCGGCCAAGTTCCGCGACCAGGAGAAGCAGCTGCGGACGAAGCAGGAGCAGATCACCGAGGAGTGGCGCAAGGCCCGCGAGGAAAAGCGGGTGACCATTGATGAGGATCTGATCCTGAAGGTCGTGGCCGAATGGACGGGTATTCCGCTCAGCCGCATGGAGAAAAAGGAAAGCGAAAAACTGCTCTCCATGGAGTCGGAGATCCAGAAGGTCGTCGTCGGCCAGGAACTGGCGGCGTCCGCCATCGCCCGGGCTCTGCGGCGCTCCCGCGCGGACCTC
>CAYSBR010000049.1:0-24349 GCA_964429385.1 uncultured Opitutaceae bacterium | reverse complement strand
AAATTAAATTGATAAACTACATTAAAAATCGTAGCTATTTTAAGGGAGGACGTCAATGAGAGTGAATGTAAAAGATTTATGAAGCTACAAAACACCATATAAAATCAAAAATATCAGAGAGTTCTCTTTATTAAATTTATATTAATTATTCATCTTCAGAGACTTAATTACATGATTGTAACGTTTAAACTTCTATAACTAACTATCTCAGATTTATATGAGTATCATTAACCAATTTAGAGAATTACATCAACAATCATCTCCCTTATTACTCGGAAATGTGTGGGATGCCCACTCGGCTAAGCTTGCAGAAAAAGCCGGATTTAAAGCTTTGGGTTCATCCAGTCATGCAATTGCATTTGCGTTGGGGTATGAAGATGGAGAGAAAATAAGTTTTGAGGAGCTTTTCTTTATGATTAACAGAATTGTAAAATCAGTTAAAATTCCGGTTTCCGTAGATTTTGAAGCCGGATACTCTTCTGACCCTGAGCAAGTTGCTGACTACGTCAAACAATTAACAGATATAGGAGTAGTAGGAATTAATCTGGAAGATGGAGTGGTAAAAGACGGGAAGCGTGTTTTAGAAGATGCAGAAGGTCTTGTAAGTAAAATTAAGGCTATAAAAGCCAAAACCGATATTTTTATAAATGCCCGTGCAGATACTTTTACCACTAAACACGAAAACGCTCTGGAGGAGGCGATAAAACGCTCGAATCTTTATGTAGCGGCGGGAGCTGATGGTGTTTTTGTGCCACTTTTAGAATCTACCGAAGATATTACAGCATTCCTGGAAAAAGTGAAAGTCCCTTTAAATGTATTTACTACACCAAAACTGCCGGATTACGATACGCTGGGTAAACTGGGCGTGAAGCGTATCAGTCACGGAGCCAAGCAGTATGATCAGTTGATGAAAATATCAGAGGGTATTTATACTGACTTTTATAAAACCAAAGAATACAAACTGGTTTTAGGATAAGTCATCATTTTAGACTTTTCTTCCTACAAAAGAGCCGTAGTTTCGTAAAATGCACTGGCTCTTTTTATATATACTTTCCGGAGTTTTGAGTCTGGCTGTGTATCTGATGATTTCAGATGGTAAAGAAGCTGTGAGCGTTTCGAAAACTATTTTAGCCTCAGGATCTTCATGAAGAGCCTTTTGGAGGGTAGTGAAAAAGGCATGAGGCTCTTGAACGCCTTACTCCCAATGAAGTATATTTTAACTATAGAAAACTACCAAATGTTTTTTTTGTCCAGGCAGAGTCTTCGGCTTGCCGAGACTCTGCCTGCCTTTATAAAAAACTCCAAAATTTTTCCGCTGAAACATCAGAAGTTGTTCATTAAATTCATAAGGCCGTGACGATGAGTTCTGGTTATCGAAGTAATTCTCTACCTGAGTTCATTTTTGACTTATCGGATTGTTATGGATAGAATTCAGTTTCTGTAAAATAAAGTCTTCCGTAAGACAGTAATATCGCATCATAAGAAGGCCTGACCACCTCATGAAGTTTTTTGATCTTTGAAGAAGCAAAATTGGGGAAGATTGAGATTTAAGAAGCAGAGTCTCGGCAAGCCGAAGACTCTGCTTGGACAAATTTCTTTGATAGATTGGCTATTTTTTCATTAGATGTTAACTGATTTTCATAAATATTTATGATTTGAACTTTGTGGTTGGCAAACTTTTCTTCTATTTTTTTTAAAGCTCCCATTGCACTGTAGGCATGGGGACACTCTACAGATGTAAAGTTTAAAAGTATAATATAATCGGTGTAATCTTTAAGTAAGATATCTTTATTTTTATAATCCGGCACCTGGAAATCCGGAGCCGGAGAGCCTATTTCAAGAGGCTCTATAATCATCTTATCCTTGACGGGTTTTGTTTTAAAGTTTTGATAATAAGCAGGTATTGGCTCAGGAGCGAATTCTGAGGAAATAAAATCACTATAGAGATAGCTTGTTTTCAAACGAGAAGGTAAATCATTGTACATAAATGACATGTCGCTCTCAATGAAAACAGGCTGAAAGGTGTCTTTAGTTACATAGAAAGTATGGTAATTATATAGCTTATGGTTGTTGACAACTGAATCCCGTTTCTGTAAGTACCGAAATGCGTAAACGGGTTTGTCTAAAATAATGGAATCGGAAAGCGGGATTATTCTATCTGGAAAGCGTAAAAATCGGTCTAGTTGTTTAATCCAGTGGCTTATTAAGCTTCTTGTGAACTGACTTTCAGAAGCTTTTTCTCTATTGAATGTACTGTCTTTGCTGTTTAAAACAATAAGAGAGTCTCCATCAAAGTAGGTAGATATATGTTTGTTTACCAGTGAAAAATAAGCTCCATATGGTTTAATTGTAGGGTCAGTTTTCATTGACACGTTTAAAGTGTCTATATATGTGTTTTCAAGCATCAAATTATTTACGATAACACTATAATATATCTGATCTAAACTTTTGAGACTTTCAGCAGTTTTATGGACAATATCTTGAGATATTGCCGTAATGGTTAATATCAGAGTACAGAATAAAGATAGAACTATTTTCATTTTCAGATGTCAATTAAATGGTCTATAAAAATAAGGAAGAATAATCTGAACATATTTTCAACTTCAAAAAGAAGCAAATATTGTTATACTTTTAATACAAAAAGTAGAATAACCAGTTAACCTAATGAAGTACTCCCCAGATACTGGGCAGCAATTATTCAAAATTAAGAAACATTTGATGTCTTGTCCTGAAATTGTGTCCAGGCAGAGTCTTCGGCTTGCCGAGACTCTGCCTACCTTGCTTTCCGGCAGAGTCTCTTTGAAAAAGGACTCTGGCGTTTTAAGAAAAGCAGAGTCCAACAAGTTGAGACTCTGCTTGAAAATAGTTGAGACTCTGCTTGTACTGTCCATACCGTTTTTTCCTATACACTACTTTCCGGTAAGTGTTTTTTTTGAAAAAAAGGAAAATTATCCCCCTGATTTCGGTCATCTCTCCCCCCCGGGTACAGCCTTATTGTATCAATTTTGCAGAGCGGAATTAGCGGGTAACACCCGATTTTAGCACATATCACGAGCGAAGTATAAGTGAGATCAGTTTATTGAATTATTCAAAACAGGAGGCGGCCCGCAAGGCCTGTCAGATCTCACAAAAACATGTGGAGAATGGATGTGTCAGAGTAGAAATTCAACCTTAAAATTTAATAGATTTATGCATTTAGCCAGCACAATAGTCAGGCTCTTTTCCGGGGTGTTTTGCCTTTCACTTACCAGCCTCATGCCCTTGTACCCGCAGAGTCCGCAACCGCCCATTATGGGCTGGAGCAGCTGGAACAGCTTTCGTGTTGACATCAGCGAACAACTTATCCGGGAGCAGGCAGATGCACTGGTTGCCACCGGCATGAGTAAAGCAGGTTACCGGTTTATAAATATCGATGACGGCTACCTCGGAGGCCGGGATTCATCCGGAAACCTGTTTTTGAACGCTGCAAAGTTTCCCTCAGGTATGCGATATCTGACAGACTACATCCATAGTAAAGGGCTCAAAGCCGGTATCTACACAGACGCGGGCAAAAACACCTGCGGATCTATTTACGACAAAGATGTTCACGGTATCGGCGTTGGCGCATTTGGTCATGTGGAGCGGGATATGGATCTTTTCTTCCGTCAGTGGAATTTCAACTTTATCAAAATAGACTGGTGCGGCGGCAAAGTACAAAAGCTGAATCCCGAAACGGAATACAGCAGACTTATTGAAACGGTGAAACGTATTGATCATCGAAATATATTCAATATATGCATGTGGGAATTCCCGGGCGAGTGGGCAATACTTAAAGCCGACTCGTGGCGGATTTCGGAAGATATTGTTCCCGAATTTGCCAGCATTTTGAATATCATTGACATAAACAGGGATCTGGCAAAGTATTCTTCTCCGGGGCATTACAACGACATGGACATGCTTCAGGTGGGCAGAGGCATGACCTATGACGAAGATAAAAGCCATTTTTCGATGTGGTGTATGATGAATTCCCCGCTTCTGGCCGGTAATGATTTACGTTCCATAACTAAAGAGACTTTATCCATCTTAACTAACCGGGAAATTATTGCTCTTAACCAGGATCCGGGCTTCAGACAGGCTACGCGGGCCTACCTGGAGAATAACGTCGAGGTTTGGGTCAAACCCCTGGGCGTTTCTGACGGCGGTGCAAAAGCCGTTGCGATCCTTAATCGCGGGGAGATACAGGCCCGGTTTAAACTTAATGCGGCCAGAGCGGGAATACGTAAAAAAAGCCGCTTAAGAGACTTATGGGAATCCAGAGACCTGGGCACCGCAGCCAAAAATAATCGCTTCCTGATACCGCCTCACGGTATAGTTGTTCTCAGAGTGGATTAGGATCAGCGCGTTTTTGATAAACTGACAGGAACAGGCTGCACCGTACATGCTATCATGAGCATAGACATCTGCAGAAAGATGAACAGGGATGCATGGTTTCCGCACATGAGCAATACCGAAGAAAAAACCGATCGATTTACTCAGGTACTCCATAAGGAAATGCCCGAAAGCATTCAGACGAAGAGAAGTATTCTATGGACAAGTTTTAAACTATAACAAATCATGACTATGAAGGAAAAATTACGTTGGATCATTGGATGTTTCATATTGGGGCTGGGACAACTGTCTGCCCAGGACATAAAAGTGACCGGAAAAGTAAAGGATCCGGCCAATATGCCACTGCCCGGTGTAAACGTTAAGGTCAGTGGGACCACCACAGGGACCATCACGGATGTAAACGGCAACTTCGAACTGAGCGCTCCCGGCGGCTCGAGCCTTGTTTTTTTATTTGTGGGTTACAAAGAGCAGACTGTTGCGCTTAATAACCGTTCAGAAATCGAGATTATTCTTGAAGAGGATCTGAAATTGTTGGGAGAAGTGGTGGTAGTGGGCTACGGTACCCAAAGTAAAGCCAAAATATCCGACGCAATCAGTACCGTAAAAATGGATAACATTTTACGGGACAGGCCTGTAAGTAATCTGGGGGCCGCTTTGGAGGGAACCATTCCCGGTATGAGTGTAACAATCGGATCAGGTCAGCCCGGAACCAAACCCGCTTTTAATATCAGGGGTTACACGTCTCTGAACGGCGGAGATCCGCTGTATGTGGTGGATAATATACCTATCGATGATATTTCGGGCTTAAATCCTAATGACATAGAAACGGTGTCTGTTTTGAAAGACGCCGCGTCTTCCGTTTTGTATGGAGCGCGTGCGGCTTTCGGCGTGATCCTCATTACAACTAAAAAAGGAGGCTTTAACCAGCCCGCAAGTTTTGAGTACTCGGCAGGTTACTCGCCTACCAGAGTGAGTACCATGCCCAAAAAGCTGAATGTAAGGGAATGGGTGGACGTGATGCGAAGCATTGGACAAGAGAAATGGTGGATCGGACATGATTTTTCAACGTACAGTTCACTGCTGGACCAGTACGAAGCAAATCCTTCGCAGTTCCCGGCTAACGGCATCACTAACGTGGGGGGCATCAACTACTCTCTCAGAACTTACAATCAGTTTGCGGATTACTTTGAGGGAGGCCAACAGCAATATCACAACTTTACCGCCACCGGCGGATCAGACAAGCTATCCTACCGGGCTTCGGTACGTTTTGACAATGAAGACGGGGCAATAGTTGGGAAAAACGATATGTTTAAAAAGTGGACAACCAATACAACGGTTAATGCGCAGCTGAATCCAAAGCTTGACCTTTCGGCAAACGTCTTTTATAACAACTACAACAAAACAGAGCCCGGCGACGGATTCGGTTATCCCTTTTATGCCATGGTGACCCAGCCCAGCTGGACACCCACCGGGTACGATTCTGTTATGACGGAAAACGGAATGAAGTATTTGCCCCGGGAAACCAGAAATAACATGGTGAAGCTGCAAAACCCCCTGGTTAAGTATGGCGACCAGTTGCGTCTTTCTTCCAGGTTAAATTTCGAGCCCGTGAAAAACCTGATCCTCACCGGAGAGTATACTTTCGAAAGAACCGCTGAATTTGAAACCCGCACGAATAATAATTCGCTGATCGAGGGAATGCACGCGGAGTACATGGTTTATTTCCCCCGCGACCCGAACGCTCAGAGTCATACCGGTTATTTCAAAAACAATTCTCTGAAAAATAATCAGATATTGAATATTTTCGGAAAGTACTCTTTCGCAAACCTGGGGGATCATCACCTGGACCTGCTGGCCGGAACCAACCAGGAGTATGTTACCTATGAAAGAGCGGGCATCTCCAGGCAGGGACTTTTATCGATTGCCGCACCGGCCATCGGTACCGCTACGGGGCCGGTTACCGGTAGCGACGGATACTACCGGTATGCGGTTTCCGGCTATTTCGGGCAGCTGCAATATGACTACCAAAGCAGGTATATCCTGAAGTTAAACGCACGCTATGACGGGTCGTCACGTTTTCCCAAAGATAGCAGGTTTGGTTTTTTCCCTTCCGGGTCTCTGGCCTGGAACCTGATGAACGAAAACTTCATGGCTCCGCTTGAACGGGTGTTTAATACCCTCAAAGCGAGGATTTCGTATGGCTCCATAGGAAACCAGGTTTTGAGGGATAACTATTATCCGGCAATTCCCACGATGTCTGCCGACAATGCGGGCTGGCTTAATACCGCTGCCAACCTGCCCTTTATCGGAATTTCTACTCCGGGTCTGATCAGCAGCAGTCTTACCTGGGAACGGGTTACAACACTCGGCGGCGGTATTGACGCTACGACCTTGCGCAACAGGCTGAGCGTGAGCCTGGATCTTTTCAAAAGAACTACCTCCGGCATGATCGTAGACTCGAAACCTTTACCCGCCATATTAGGTACCGGAGCACCTAAAGGGAATGCCGCCAACCTGGAATCAAAGGGTTTTGAGTTGAATATAGGATGGAATGATCGTGTAGGGGGAGTCCGATACCATATTTCTGCCAACCTGGCGAATGACAAGGCATTTATAACCAAATATGATAATCCGTCAGGTACACTCAGCAGTGAATATGTAGGGAAACGCATGGGTGAAGTGTGGGGGTTTGTCAGCGACAGACTGTATCAGGCGTCCGATTTTACAGAGGGTACGTTGAATGGCTCGAACACCAACGGTACGCTGAAAAAAGGCATACCCTACTATGAAGGCACCCGCTCTAATCCCGGCGATATGATGTTTGTTAACCTGGACGGAAACAAAACAGTGGATGACGAGGGGAATCCTGTCATAAACTGGGGCGACTATACCGTTACCAATCCCGGAGACAGAAAAATCATAGGAAATGAGAGCCATCAGTACCGTTTTGGTGTAAACGGAGGGGTGGAATACAAGGCTTTTGATTTTTCGTTTGTCATAAACGGTGTTGGTAAGAGAGATCGGGATATCAACAACGCATTTTTCCGTCCGTGGCAAAACCAGTATTTTGATATCCTGGCAGAAAGCACTGACTTCTGGACTCCTGACAATACAGATGCTCACTATGCCCGTGTGTATCCGCAGGCCGGCGGAAACGCCTGGCTGGGAGGTTTTACACAGACCAGGTATATGAGAAGCTGGGCGTACCTGAGGGTCAAAAACCTCGCATTGGGCTACACCCTGCCCGGCCGGCTGACCCATCAGCGGGGGCTGAAAAAAGCCCGTGTATTTGTGTCCGGCGAAAACCTCTTTACGATAGATAGCCTTCCGAGCGGAATTGACCCGGGAACCAATGATCTGAGCAGTGGGGCCATGTACCCCTATCTTAAAAAGTTTAATGTGGGAATCAACCTCAACTTCTAATCTTATACCAAAATGAAACATATATTCAAATGTATTATTCCTGCAATTCTATTGGGAAGCGGCTTGTTTTACAGCTGCCGCGAGTTAGAGCAGGTGCCGCTCGACAAGTTGAGTGTTCCCACTACTTTTGTAAATGAGTTTGGTTTCCAAAGCTTTGCCTGGCAGTTTTACGATGTATTCACTGCGTATGGAAATACCGGCGTAACCCAGGGAGGAAATGCCGGCACCACACCCTACAGGCTTGATACTGATGTGAACAGTGATATGCTTTCGGTCGCTTTTTTCGATTCACAGTCGAGGTGGCTGGCTCAATTGATGACCGCTCCCGTAAGTGACGGTTTCTATAACAGTACGTATTCAAGACTCCGGTCCGTTAACGTTATGCTGGCAAACATTGATCAGTCTCCCCTGTCTGAAGAAGGTAAGAGGCACTGGCGCGGAGTATGCTATTTTTTCAGGGCGTATAACTATGCTAACCTGATCAATTTGTACGGAGATGTTCCCTATGTGGAAAAGCTTCTGACAGACAGCGACACAGAAAGTTTGTTTATCCCCCGTACGCCCCGTCAGACGGTCGCCAAAAATATTTTGGACGATCTCAATTACGCGGTGGCCAATCTCAGGCCCAAAAGCAGCGGAGCCTATGTCAAGGGAAGCAATGCAGTTACTCCGGATGCCGCATTAGCGCTTATTTCCAGGTTTGGACTAAGGGAAGGAACCTGGAGAAAGTATCACGGCCTGGCAGATGCCGAAACCTATTTGCAGGCAAGTGTCGACGCCTCTGAAAAGCTCATGGAATTGTACCCTGTTCTGGGTTCCAATTATGATGCGGATTTTAACAGCGATGATCTGACAGATAATCCGGGCATTGTGATGTTTAAAGCCTATGGCGGAAACGGCACTACTGACGTTGGCCAGGGGCTTACAGGGGATCAGATGAGCCGTGGCGGATTTCTGGATCTGACCAAAGCAGCGGTGGATCAGTACTTATGCACTGACGGGCAGACCAGGTACACCAGCCCCCTGTTTCAGGGGGATAAGAACCCCTACGACGAGTTCAGAAACAGGGATCTTCGCCTGTACTATACCGTGCCTCCCCCTTACAAGGTGGTCATAGGCGATGGCAACAGCGCCAGGACATTTACCTATACAGGGAACCCCAGAGACACGTCTTATTTTGCCTTTATGGATCGTATTGCGGTCCCTTTCGGTAAAACACTGCCTACCAAAACCATTGGCTTGCCCGGCAACCAGCTTATCATCGGGATAGAGCCCAATTTTTATGAAGTCTCGCTGTACGGACAGGGAACGAACTATCAAAATACGTTTACCGGTTACCGCTTCTATAAATATGCGAATAATATCAGCTCCGCTATTGGTAAGTATTCCGATGCGCCGATTTTCAGAATGGGGGAAGTTCTGGTGAACTACGCGGAAGGAATGTACGAACTGGGACAGTTTAACCAGGCCATTGCTGACCAGACCGTCAACAAAACCAGGGCCCGCGGGAAAGTAGCCCCATTAAGTATTGCCAGTATCCCCGTCGACCCTACCCGGGACGTGGCAGTGCCGGCTGTTTTGTGGGAGATTCGCAGAGAAAGAAATGTAGAATTAATGGGTGAAGGATTCAGATTTGATGACCTGAGAAGATGGAAAAAAATGGAATATGCCACAAAAGTGAAGCTGGGGCGATATATTAAAAAGGGCGTGGACGACATCCCTGTGAATACTCCTATTCCGATCCGGGGAGGCGGCAGCGAAGGATACATTTCCTACGAGCCGGTTCCCAAAGCCGAATGGCCCGTACATTATTATCTGTATCCTATCCCAATCCAGGAGATCTCTATCAATAACAAGCTGGTTCAAAATCCGGGCTGGTAAATGATAAGCATGCAACTCCGCACTCCTGACTTTCGGCGAACACTCTGACAATCCCCTTTCGGGTTCCGTTCAGAAGTGTTCAGCCGATCGTCATATTTTATGGCTTATCAGCTGCCGGCAATATACTCACTGGGTGTTTTTCCGAAATGCTTCTTAAACTCCCTGCTGAAATACTTCCGGTCTTCATAACCGACGGATAAAGCTACTTCCTGTACAGGCAGGCGATTGTTTTTCAGCAACCTGGCAGCTACTTTAAAGCGTACCAACTTGATAAAATCATTGATGGTCAGGTTGGTCAGTGCCCTCAGTTTTTTATATAGCACGGATTTGCTCATGCCCACATGCCGACATAGCTCCGGAACGCCTATTTCCTTACTTGCGATGTTATCTTCAACAAAGCGGGTAATTAGATTCAGGAATTCGTCTTCTTTACTGCTCCCCGTATCAATAACAGCGTCCCGTAGAGAAATATGCCTGCTGTATCTGACCTGCATCGCTTTTCGCGAACGGAGTAAACTGGCGATGTTCAGTTCAAGAACCTTCATACTCAGGGGTTTGTTCAGATACGCCTCGGCACCTGACTCCAGGCCCTGCAGCTGATGGGGAAGTGCCGTTTTTGCGGTAAGCAGAATGACCGGAATATGGCTGGTACGAAGATCTGATTTTATCCTTGCGCAAAGCTCTAAACCGTCCATCCCTGACATCATTACATCACTGACGACCAGATCGGGGAGCTGTTCTGCGATAATCTGCCAGCCTTCTTCGCCACCGGCGGCCTGGATGATGTCATATTTCCATCCGAGCGCTTCACTTACCAATGCCCGCAGATCATCGTTATCTTCCACAAGCAGCACGGAGTGCCGTTTATCTTCACCGGAAGGTTCATTCTCAAAAACAGCCAGTGTAGTTTGTACTACCAAATCAGCAGGGGAATCAGGTGTTTGATAAGACACCTGTTCTTTATCAAAGTGTTCCTTTCCTTTGGATAATTTTACTACAAAAATCGTCTGCCCGCTGACACCCGGTCTGGCAAGCTGACTCGTTACCTCCAGTCTACCCTTCAGTTTTTCCACAATTCCTTTTGCCAAAGCCAGGCCTACTCCATATCCTGTACTTTGCCCTTTTGCCTCGGAAACCTGAAAATAGTTATCAAACAGCTTCTCCAGGTGTTCCGGGGCTATACCTATTCCATTATCGGCTATCCGTATTTCAACATGGCCTTCATTTTCCTTTACCCAAACGCTAACCCGCCCTCCTGCATGAGTAAACTTATAGGCATTCGACAACAGATTATAAATAACTTTCTGAAATTGCTCAGGATCAAACCAAAGCATGACAGGTTGGCCGGGACAGGTATATTCGGTCCGGATATCTTTGGAATGCGCAAGATGCTCAAAAGCAGCAATTATGTTTTTTACAAAGACGACCACATCAAACTCCCCGATCACAAACTTCGTCAGGCCGCTCTCCATCTTGCGGAAATCCATCAACTCGTTAACGAGCGTTAAGAGGTTATCTGAACTGTCGTTGACAAAACCCAGTAACTTTAGCTCCTCGCCCCCTATTTTTTGCGAGCGGATTAGCTGGTCAACCGGCCCGCTGATCAGCATCAGCCGTGTCCGTATCTCATGAGAGATGTTGGTGAAAAAATTCAGTTTTACATCTTGCAGATGCTTCTCCCGCTCCACCGTACTTTTTAACCAGAAAAACCTACCCAGGTAATATAACAGAGTCCCGGCCAGCAGGATATAGAAAATCCAGGCAAACCAGGTATTCCACCAGGGCGGTAATACAGTTATTTCGAGGCGTGCGCCGGCGGTATTCCAAACGCCGTCATTATTGGCACCTTTGATCAGAAGTGTGTAATTGCCTGCCGGCAAATTGGTATAAGTTGCTGTGGGATTCTTAACGTAGTTCCATTCCTTTTCCAGGCCTTCCAGTTTAAAAGCGTATTGGTTTTTTTCGGGGTTGGTAAAATTGAGTACGGCGAAATCAATGGAAAAAATGGACTGGTGGTGGCGGAAAGAAATTTTACGGGTTTCCGGAAGGCTGGTCGTCAGGATTCCGGTATGATCGTTTGTCAGAACAGGTTTATTGAACAATCGGAGATCCGTAAATACCACCGGCGGCGGCTGATGATTAGACGGTATTTTGTCTGGATAAAAATAGAATCCTCCGCTGTTGGTAGTGAAAAACAATGCCCCGTCTTTCGTTTTTACGGCGCTGTTCGACATCATCCTTGAACCGGGTATTCCTTCACGATAAAAAAACTGACGGGTCGTACCCTTCACGATATTGTACTCTACCAATCCAAGCTCATTGCTCAGCCAGAGATGGCCAAGGTTGTCATGCTGAAGATTGGTGATATTATGCCCCCGGATATCCATGGACTGACTTTGGGAGACAAATCTTTTGATCGAGGGATCGAACGAATAAAGACCGTCATTGGACAATATCATCCAGATACGGCCCGTATTATCTTCCAGAATGCTGTTTACTGTGCGGCTGCTCGCTGATTCCTGAACGGAATCAGCCGTTTTAAAGAACATCGTTTTGCCTTTATTCGGTGCAATCATAGTAACTCCGAAACTGGTCCCGATCCAAAGATTATGCCGGGAGTCTTTTAACAGGGAAGTGATATGTTTTTGCCCTTCTTTTGTGTCAAAGCGATAGGGTTCAAAGCGCTCTGCTTTGCTGTCAAAGACGTAAAGACCGTTATGGGCCGTACCCACGATCAGGCCGTTTGTATCTTCAGTAATAGCGGTTATCCAGTCTTGTACATTAGTCCTGATATGGGGAAGGCTGTAACGCGCTGACTCCACCAGTTTCCCGGACACCACCCTGTACCGGACCATTACATTGCCAAACAGGCCCAGCCACAACATTCCGCGGCTGTCGAAATAGGAACGGGAGCAGTTTCCTCCAACGATCTGGCCGGAACCCGGCTGACCATGTCTTTTGTCCAGCTGAAACCAGGTACTCTGCCTGTTTCCGGACCTGTCATTGCCGTAAGATTGAAACCAAAGCTTCCCGCCGGGATCCTGCAGCACCTGCTGAAAGGCATACTCCCTGTTTTGGACAGTAAGGGGTACAAAAGCATCCGAATCTTTGGAGATATATTTTACACCATCGGCATAAGTCCCCAGCCACGCGTTATCACGGGCATCTAAATACAGAGTAAGGATTTCGCGCTCCGGAAACATACCCTTTCCGGGTAAGCCCGGCGAAGAAGCCTCAAGGGTGTCTTTCGAAAGGTCAAAGCACAAGGCTCCGCGGTTGGTTCTTAACCAAAGCTTACCATTTTTTGAAGAAGCAATCTGATCTACTTTCAGGAAACCCGCACCTTCTACCGCAGACAAGCTTCTTACGGAATGAAATCGTCTGTTTTTTCTGTCAAACCTGATCAGTCCTTTGGTGGCTGTCCCAATCCACATATGGCCTTTTTTATCTCCGTGAAGAGCCATGACAGCGCCGGTTTCTCTTTTTCCGGAAGCGCCTGTAAACGGGACGGTCTCATAATCAGGCTTCCCTTTACGCAGGTCAATACGCACCAGCTCGTTAGAGGCAACCGTCCATAGTATCCCGTCGGGATCTTGGTAAATGGAGGTGATTTCCTTCCCTTGGGAGGAATTGTCCGAATACAGAAATCGTTGGATTGCCAGTTTTCCATTGCTGGTTTTGATGCGGCTAAGTCCATTTCCGGTACCCACCCACAGGTGGCCATGACTATCTTCCAGGAAGGACAAAATGGTATTGTCACTCAGGCTGTTTTCATTGGCAGGGTCTTTGAAAAACCGGTCAAATGAATCCGTTGCCGGGTTGTAGCGGTTAAGTCCGAGATTGGTTCCTACCCATAGTGAACCCTTCGAGTCAACAAATGAGGATTTAATAAAGTCGGAAGAGAGGCTGCGTGGATTGCCGGGGTCGTTTTTATAGATTTTAAAAACCCGGGTGTCGTACCGGCAAAGCCCCTTCCAGGAGCCGAACCACATAAAACCCCGCTGGTCCCGGGCAATCGTGTATATCGAATTATCCACGAGGCCATCCCGGACAGTGAGGCTGTAAGATGCCGAACTCTGGGACCGGCCCTCTACTAAAACGAGTAATATTAGTGTGTTTAATAGTATTACAGTTCTCATCATCGTCAGGGATTGAAGTAACTACTTGTATCATGTGGTCAGCAGTTATTCAAAATTACAAAACATTTGTTAGTTTTCCGAAATGCAATGGCAGGACACCGCAGCCCAAAATATCCCGGATGATACACATTACTACTTATTGATCCCGAAAATCAGCGTCACACCCTGAGATTGCAGGGGAACATTTCCGTAACCCATCCCCTGAAGCGGTATCCGTACAAAAGGGCGGATGCCCGGTGGGTAGTGAGGCGTGATTTGTCGAAGATACGTAACCGAAAGATCAGCTAAAAACCGGCCATATTTTTCCGCAACGGAGCACCCTTCAAAGGAAGCCCGCCATAACTTTTTAATACGTCTCTTAATGATCATTAATGGTCTGCGCCGGTTTTCCGGGCTTCTACCGAGTCAGGCTGCGAGGGAATGATTTAACAATTCTATTTTTTTGTAATATTATTATTTTCTTTTTTGTAACTTAGCAAATAGAAAATAACCTACAGGGTAATTTTTACGTATATTTAGGCTGCTCTCACCTGGTAAAGTAATGGTCTGCGTTTAAGGTTGGTACAAGAGACCGGTAAATAGACGCAAAATGAACAGATGAACGATTCCTTAAGCAAATCAGAGGAACTGCGGTCACATCACAGGCTTTCACAATCACAACACATTTTCTTTTACCCCACTACTAAAAATATACAGGATGAAAGAACAATCACAGAACGGGCCAAATTCTGATTTTCTTAAGACAGACGGAGGAAAAACCAAATCCAATTCAGTGGATATTCCCTCAATTTCGCTACCCAAAGGCGGTGGGGCAATCAAGGGTATTGACGAAAAATTTTCAGTAAATGCCGTAAACGGTACATCCACATTCCAGATACCGCTTCCTGTTTCCCCGGCAAGAGGGGGTGCTTCTCCTTCCTTAAGTCTTTCCTACAATTCGGGTGCAGGCAACGGAACATACGGGTTAGGCTGGCGTTTAAGCATAGGTTCCATCAAACGAAAAACAGACAAGGGTTTACCCCGGTACCATGACTCCGTTGATTCAGATACCTTCTTTTTTTCCGATACAGAAGACCTCGTTCCCGAGTTCAGGAAAACCCCGGAGGGAAGTTTTCAGATGGACACTGACGGTGAATACGTCATCAATGAAAGAGATTCTCCGGACGGGCTGTTTTCCATCAGAAATTACAAACCCCGCATTGAAGGCCTTTTTGCCCGTATAGAACGCTGGACAGAAAAAGCAGGCGAAAGAATTAAGTGGCGTGTCATAACTAAAGAAAATACCACAACACTTTTCGGATGGACGGACCATTCGGTTTTGGCAGACCCCGATGACAGAACAAAAATTTATGAATGGTTGCCCGAATTTGTGTTTGACGATAAAGGGAACTGCACTCACTACCTGTATAAAAAAGAAGATGAGACCGGTTTTGATGCATCTCTTTTACACAATCGTAACCGGCTGAAAAACGACAGAATCACCTATACAAATATTTATCCCGAAAAGATTCTGTACGGAAATAAAATGCCTTACAAACAATTCGGCGATCCATTCCCGGAGGAAACAAATTATATGTTTCAGACTGTTTTTGATTACGGGATAACGGATGTCAATACGGAACCCTTTGACAGGATAAACGCCTGGGATTTCAGGGCCGATTCTTTTTCCGATTACAAAGCCGGGTTTGAAATCAGAACTACCCGGTTGTGCAGGCGGGTTTTGCTGTTTCATGACCTGGTAGAATTAGCCCGGAAACCCGATAAATCGGACAGCAAGACCTTGATTAAATCGATCAATTTTGAGTATGATACCGCAACCGAACAGGATTTTACGTTTCTTAAAACGATAACATCTTACGGTTACATTAAAAAGCCGGATGGTACTTATTCGCATAAAAAATTACCTCCTGTCGGGTTCGAATATCAAAAACATGACTGGAGCAGCACCGTTAAGACCATTTCATCGGATGATGTGATTCATGCTCCCTCAGGCCTGGATGAAAAATTTTATCAATTCACCGATTTATTCAATGAGGGTTTATCCGGAATTCTTACCGAACAGGCTAACGGCTGGTATTACAAGCATAACCTGGGTGACGGGAAATTTGAAAGGGCAAAATTAGTGTCTCCCAAACCCTCTTTTACCGGTTTAGGTTCTGTGATGCACCTGGCCGACCTGGATGCCGACGGCGGCAGGCAACTGGTTTCCTTTGACTCGGATACCCCGGGATATTTTGAGTTGGATGATGACCATAAATGGCAGGGATTGCGGTCATTCAAATCGCTTCCCAATATTGATTTTGCAGACCCCAATACCCGGATGCTTGATGTGAATGGCGATGGTAAACCGGAAATTGTCATTTCAGAAGACCGGGTTTTTACATGGTATGAGTCAGCCGGCAGAAACGGGTTTTCCGCGGCAATAAAAACGTCTAAATCTTTTGATGAAGAAGTAGGCCCGCATATCGTTTTTGCCGACGCCAGGCAAACCATTTACCTGGCTGATATGTCAGGAGATGGAATGACAGATATTTTGCGGATCCGAAACGGAGAAGTCTGCTATTGGCCAAATCTCGGTTACGGAAGATTCGGAGCGAAAGTCGCACTGGACAATGCTCCTGTTTTTGACCATCCGGACACGTTTAATCCTTCCTGCTTACGGTTGGCAGACATTGACGGCTCGGGAACATCCGATATTATTTATTTGGGGAAAAATAAATTCACCTGCTGGAAGAACCTGAGCGGGAACCGGTTCAGCACTACCCCGTTTGAGATTGATCCTTTTCCTGAAATACATTCCCATGCAAAAATTACCGTTACTGATTTACTCGGTAATGGTCTGGCCTGTATTGTCTGTTCAAGTATTCTGTCAAAAGATGCCCATGCGCCATTGAAATATATTGACCTGATGAACAGTAAGAAACCGCACATAATGATTTCTTACAGGAACAATCTGGGTAAAGAAGTCACACTGGAATATACCTCTTCAAGTAAGTTTTACCTTGATGATAAGCGGCTTGGGAAACCTTGGATTACCCGGCTGCATTTTCCTGTTCACTGTATTTCGAGGGCCATTACTGAAGATAAAATCTCGGGCTGCAAACTGGTAAGTGAGTACAGGTACCATCACGGCTATTATGATCACTCCGAAAGGGAATTCAGGGGCTTTGGAATGGTAGAACAAGTGGATTCCGAAACTTTTGAGCACTGGGAGAAGAGTGGGGCTACAAACATTACCGATGCCGCTTTGCACCAGGAACCGGCCGTTTTCAAATCATGGCACCATACAGGGGCATTTTTGCAAAAAGATAAAATGCTCAGCCATTTTGCCAAAGATTACTGGTTTGAAGAGATGCAAAGGCAGGGATTCCCTGTAACACATTATGAAACGGCATTGCCTGATGCCCGGTTAGTGGCCGCGCCGGGAATGGATTCCTCACTTCTGAATCATCTTTCCGGGCAGGAGTGGCAGGAAGCGCTGAGGGCGTGCAAAGGAATGGCTTTGCGTGCAGAAACATTTGCAAAGGATGCTGTCAAACATGGAAATACAGACGAAGCCCGTAAGCAGGAACTCACTCCTTTTTCGGTGGCAACCCACAATTGTGTGATTGAGTTGCTGCAGCCCAAAGGTAAAAATAAACATGCCGTTTTTGCAGTAAAAGAAAGTGAGACGATCACCTATACTTATGAACGAAATCCCGGAGACCCGAGGATAGCGCATAATCTCAATATTAAACTGGACGAATACGGAAATGTACTGGAATCGGCGGCTGTGGTGTATCCAAGATTGAACCCGGATTTTTCACTTCCTCCTGAAACGCAGCAGGAACAGGGTAAGACGGTGATCATATATACACAAAATCAGTTTACCAATGATGTTTCGGGGGAAAATACCCATCGCCTGAGATTACCTTCCGAGATAAAAACCTATGACCTGAGAGGAGTGCCAAAATCAGGCACATATTATTCGCCGCCTGATTTTGAAGATATTCTTTCCGATGCCGGTACGGATACCGCACTATATCAGGAGTTAAATAAGGCATTAGTTGCCGGAAAAGCACAGAAAAGGCTGATTGAGCATGTACGATCTGTCTATTACAGAGATAATTTAAGCGGATCGCTTCCCTTGCATCGGTTAGAATCCCTTGCACTTCCTTTTGAAAGCTATCAACTGGCGTATACGCCTCAGCTGCTGGGCGATATTTTTGATACAAGGGTAGATGCAGCTTTGTTGACGGAGGGGAAATTCACCCACAGCGAAGGCGATGACCTTTGGTGGGTCCGTTCAGGAACGATACAATTTAAAACCGGTGCTGAAAGCCAGGCCGATGCCCTGAACCGTTTTTACAGCCCCGTTTCCTATACAGACCCTTACGGCGCGATAACCCGGGTGAAATATTACGGAACGTATTTTTTATTTATTGAAGAAACGGAAGACGTATTGGGCAATAAATCAGGCGTGGAAATTTTCAATTTCAGGACCCTTTCCGCCCAGAGAATGAGAGATATCAATGGCAACCTCTCCGAAGCTATTGCCGATGAACTGGGGCTGGTAAAAGCCATGGCGGTGATGGGCAAAGGCAGTGAAGCCGATGAGTTGACCGGTTTGTCAGAAATAACAGATGCAGCTGAAGGTGCCGCGATACATAACTTTTTTACGGCTCCCGACTCCGTTCAGTTGACGCAAAGAGGGAAAACCCTGCTCCATCGGGCCTCTGCCCGTTTTGTATACGATCTGGAAGCCTATCAAGATACCGGTCAACCGGCCGTTGCGGTCGCCATCACCCGGGAAAAGCATTTTCAGCAGCTTGCCGACTCGCCGGTTCAGATAGTTTTTGAATATTCCAACGGCATGGGAGAAGGAGTGATGAAAAAAGTACAGGCAGAGCCGGGGAAAGCGAAACGGGTGACTGTAAATCCGGATGATTCCATCGCTGTTCACGAGGTAAACACGGCTTCTTTTAACCCCGCGGAACTCAGATGGATTGGCAATGGCAGAACCATCCGGAATAATAAAGGCAATGCGGTGAAACAATATGAACCGTATTTTTCGGTAACCTGGCATTACGAAGCCTACAGGGAATTGGTGGAAACGGGGGTAACCCCCCTGATGTATTACGATGCAGGCGGGCGATTGATCAAAACGAAAATGCCGGATGGCACTTTCTCCAAAGTGGAATTTGATTCGTGGAAACAAATCTTTCACGATGCCAATGACACCGTACTGGAATCGTCCTGGTACCTGAACCGCACACTTCGCCTCATTGATCCCCGGTTAATGGCAGAGGGCAAAGACCCGGTTAGGGAGAAAATTGCTGCTGACAAAGCCGCAAAGCATGCCAATACGCCTAATGTGCTGCACTTTGATACCCTGGGCAGACCGGTATTATCGGTGGAACACAACAAAAACATCACCACGGAAGCAGATGAATATTACCTGACCCGCGTATCCCTGGATACTGAAAGCAACCTCCGTACCGTAACCGATGCCAGAAACAATACGGTTATGGAATACAAATACGATATGCTGGGGAATCCCGTATATCAAAACAGTATGGACGCCGGGCAGAGATGGCTGCTCACCAACATACTCGCTAACCCGTTACGCACCTGGGACGAAAGAAATCACGAGTTTCAATATTTCTATGATGTGGCCCAGCGGCCAGCCTATAGCAAAGTAACCGGTGGCGACGGGCCGGCTCCCCTTGATCATATTTTCGACCGGATCATTTACGGAGAAAGCCTGTTAACCGGAACCAGGACTGATGGAAACCGATGGAATGAAGCCGGTTTGCAGGTACGGAATATATTGGGTCAGGTTATCCGGCATTACGACACGGGAGGGTTGCTGGATACGCCGGATTATGATTTTAAAGGCCAACCCGTAATAACCACCAGGAAGCTATTCAGAAAATACAGGGAAGTTGCCAACTGGACGGATGCCAGCCTGGCCGGCGACCTGGAGCCGCATGCGGGTTTTACCGTCGTGACAGAAACCGATGCTTTAGGCAGAATAGTGCTGCAAACCGCACCTGATGGCAGCGTGATCACTCCTTTCTACAACGAGGCGGGCTTGCTGAATAGCGAGACCGTGCAACACCCGGGAATAGTGCCTGCTTCGGTATATATCAAAGACATTGACTACAACGAAAAAGGACAAAGGGAAAGAATCGTCTATGGCAATGATGTAAATATTCAATTCTATTACGACAAGGAAACTTTCAGGCTCAATAGATTAGAGAGCAAAAGACTGAACGGTGAATTATTACAGGACTGGTACTACACCTATGATCCTGTGGGAAATACCACGCATTTGGAAGACCGCGCAGCCCCTGTTATTTTTTTCAGAAACAGCGCCGTACCTGCCCAATCCGGCTATACGTATGATGCATTGTATCGCCTGGTGGAAAGTAGCGGCAGGGAAAATAATGTACCATACAATTTTAGTAATACGGATAATTGGAATGATGTCGCATTGCTGCATGAGCTCAGCTCCAATGACCCTATGGCAGTACAAAACTATACCCAGCGATACCGGTATGATAGTGTGGGGAATATGCTGCAAATGCAGCATCTGGCTACCGGTAACAACTACACGAGAAATTATCAGTACCAGCCCTTTAATAACCGGCTTCTGAGTACACAGATTGGAAGTGAAACCTACACCTATGCGCTTCATACCCAACATGGATATATTACCCGAATGCCTCATTTGGAAGAGATGGATTGGAATTTCAAGGAGGAGCTGGTAAAAACTATCCGCCAGAGGCGCACCGACGGCGGCACTCCCGAAACCACTTACTACCAATACGATGGCAGCGGCCGGCGCATCCGTAAGGTCACCGAAAACCAGGCTTCCGCAGGAAGTACGCCTGCAAAAAAAGAAGAGCGGATATACGTGGAAGGGTATGAATTATTTATAAAGCATAGCGGCAATGGTGCAGGATTGGAGAGAGTAAGCTTAAGCCTGCTGGATGACGGACACCGTTTTGTGATGGTAGAGACCCGGAACGACGTGGACGACGGCACCGAAAAACACCTGGTACGCTACCAGCTGCATAACTACCTGGGCTCTGCTGCTTTGGAATTAGATGAAACCGCAAGGGTTATCTCGTATGAAGAATATCACCCTTATGGCACTACGGCCTACCAGGCCAGGAATGCTGCCATAAAATCTGCCGCCAAACGGTATCGCTACACCGGCATGGAGCGGGATGAGGAAACCGGACTGGAATATCATAGTGCAAGGTATTATCTGCCATGGATAGGCAGGTGGCTGAGCGCAGATCCTATCGGGATAGGGAATGGTTTGAATGTGTATTGCTATTGTAACGGAAGACCTGTTAACTATATCGATACCAATGGTAAACAATCTTACCAGTCCTATTTTAACCGGAGAATAGTAGATCTGATATTGGCCAGCGGGAACCAGAGAGTCATCGATCGGTTGCTTGTTTTAGGTCCTTCGGGAACGTATCGCCTAAATACTTCTTATTCTTCAGGATTTAATGCAGGGCATACGGTAAGTGGTGACCGTGTTTCTGCGGCACAGGAACTCGGAATTGAAAGAGCAGCCACCAACCAGCTTGACGGTACAATGGAACGCCTCAATCCGGGGATGTCAAAACCTGTAGTTGAAGTAGATATAGGCAATGGGGTAACAATTCCTGTTGAAAGATACACCGCCAGGGAATTAGAATTAGCCGGAGACCTGCCGGCCGGCACAGGTGACCTTCCTTCCAGGCCAGGATGGACCAGGACCGAGTTAGATACGCATCTGGTGAACAGGCCGCCTGCACCGGCGCCCCACGCCAGTGCTGTACATACCAGCCCCACGCCCGCCTCTACGCCACATACCGGCACACCTCATGCTTCCACACCCCATGCTTCCACACCTCATGGTTCCACACCCCGTGTTTCTACGCCCCATGCCAGAACACCACGTACACGATCGCCCAGGGGAGGCATAGTGCTTGGTGTTATCATTGCAGGAGGAACATTACTATATACCGGCGATGCTTATGCCGCTGCGCAGACAGCTAATCCCGCTGCAGACACAACCGATGCCGTAATGTCGGGCGGCGGAGTGGGCGATGTACTCCTTGGCGCGGGATTGGATGTAGTTTCTTTAGTCCCCCAGGTAGCCATTGTCCGCACCGGGGCAGCCTTGAACAGAATGGCCATGGATGCTTCCCATTTCCCGGTACCGGAAGGGTGGGTGGAAGCGAGGGTGGCAGAAGGACGAAATCCGTTCTGTGCACTCTGCCACGGCGAAGGAAATCTAAGAGAGAGAGATACTTCATTCCCGACCTTCTCAGAATTTCCAAGGTTCCCGGGTTCTTCCGGGTCCTTTGAAGAAATGACGGATGAAGACAGACAGAGAATGCTTGAATTTATACAATCCCAATAAAACACTCAAACCGAAGATTATGGCACCAGCAATTAAAAATCAAAACGCCCATGTCGTTCACGGCAGGGTTACAGACGCAAAGGGTCGCCCGCTGGCCAACGTAAAGGTATCCATCTACAGTGTGGATATGCGGCACTGGCAACTCCTTTCCGAGACATTCACCGGCAAAGAAGGCAGGTATGAACTCAAATGGACCGATGAACAGCTGCGTGAAACGGGAAGAACCACTGCCGATATTGCGGTAAAAGTTTTTACCAGAGAGAAAAATACAGAAGTCTATAAGTCCTCAATGGATGAAGTACGGTTCAATGCTTCGAAAACAGAAGAAATCAATATCCGCATCAGGCAGGATTTGCCGGGCGAAATGATAGAATTTGATTTTCTGGTAAAAGAGATTTCCCTTTTAGCGGGTCAGGTTGCCCTTGCTGACCTGCAGGAAAATGAGCAATACAGGGACCTTACTTTTCTTTGCAGGGAATTAGAAGTTCCAGCCGACAAAATAGAGCATTTGATTGTTGCGCACCGCTTACAGAACCTTTCGAAAATCGATGCGGTTTTCTTTTATGCTTTGTTCCGTATGAACACTTTGTTGCAGTATGGTTTTACGGAAAAAATAAATTCCAGGCTTTCCGTCGGCATCGGGGACGATGACCAGGGACTCCTCTATGACATCTCCCTTCTTGATCACAAAAGGATAGAAGCTGACGTTAAAGCGGCCGCAGAGGAAACGATTATCCCGCTACAGGCAGCCCGGCAAATGAAAGGATATCTGGATACATTAAATCAGTCAAGGCAGAGGGCTGAAGAATATTATAAAAAAGATCATCCGAAAAAGGTTATTCATTTGCTCTCCAATATTTTACAGGGAGGAAAGCTGCAGGATATTCAACAATTATTTACAGAAAATAAAAATGATCTGAATGTTTTTTTTGATAAAATAACAAATCCGGCTTTCTATTCAGACGGCAATGAAAAAGATCCAAAGAGAAACATGGAACTGGAAAAACTCTTTGGTTTTGGAAAGGAGGTAATTCCCGGGATAGCCAACGCCAGAGGTATAAAAAAACCGGAAGATGCCAGGAAACTGGCCAGGCTGAATAAAGCCGAATGGGCAAAGGAAATCACAAAAACCAGGCCGGACCTTAAAGATGAGAAGGTTATCGATACCTATGCATCGGCCATGGTAAGAAAAATGGAACAGGAGTTTCCTACCCTGGCTTTTGCTGCCCAACTCGAAAGAGATCCGGAACCGGTAATGAAGAACAGGGATAAAATAGTGTCATTCTTCAATAAGCATGAAGATTTTGACTTCATGAAACACAATGTGGATTTATTTCTGAAGAATAAAAAAGTTGCTGGAAAAGACAGGGAGGCCATCACGGAAGAACTGAAATCTGTACAACGGGTATTTAAACTGGTTCCCAACTACACCAAAACAATGGCATTAAGGGAAGAAAAAATCCATTCTTCTCAAAGCATTGTTTCCATTGGCAGAAAGCGATTTGTAAATGAAATCGCACCCCTGGCAGGTATTGAAGAAAAAGAGGCCAATGAAATTTATCTAAAAGCAGAATCCAGGCATACCGCTGCTATGCTTATGGTGGGAGACCTGCAGGACAGTATGAGTGTAGTGGACATCGCTTCTTTTGATACCACCAGTATGGCCAAAAAACTCGAGGCCGTAAGCAAAGATTTTCCTAACCTGAAATCGCTTTTTAAACTTGCTGATACCTGTGCGTGTGAACATTGCCGGTCAGTGTACAGCCCCGCTGCCTATCTAGTCGAAATTCTTCAGTTTTTAGACAAGCGAACGGTGGTGGCCAACAATGCCAAAAGTGTATTGTTTTCAAGAAGACCGGAATTGGGAGATATTGATTTGGGTTGTGCCAATGCCAATACGCCGGTAAAATACATTGATTTGGTATGTGAAATCCTGGAAGAAGCCGTTAGCCCCGAGGCAGGGATCGCTTACTCGGGGGCATTGGCTGACGGAGCAGATCCTCTTAAAGGTAGGATCTCCAGCGGATTACTAACCACCCTTCAGGATGCGGGACTTAAAGTGTCTGCCGAAGCTTTAATTTATGAAACAGAATCCGCTACATCAAAACCACATTACCTGAGAGATAAA
>CAYSBR010000048.1:0-24790 GCA_964429385.1 uncultured Opitutaceae bacterium | reverse complement strand
GAAGGACGCCGCGCTGGAGCGCCGCTTCCAGCCCGTGCTCGTGGACCAGCCCACCGTCGAGGATGCCATCTCCATCCTGCGCGGTCTGCGCGAGCGCTTCGAGCTGCACCACGGCGTGCGCATCCAGGACAACGCGCTCGTGAGCGCCGTCACCCTTTCCAACCGCTACATCAGCGACCGCTTCCTGCCCGACAAGGCCATCGATCTCGTGGACGAGGCCTGCGCCATGATCCGCACCGAGATGGATTCGATGCCGCAGGAGCTCGACGAACTCACCCGCAAGGTGCTGCGCCTCGAAATCGAGGAGACCGCTCTCGCGAAAGAGAAGGACGAGGCCAGCGCCCGCCGCCTTGAGTCACTCCGCAAGGAACTCGCCGAGGCCCGTGAGCAGGCCGCCGGCATCAAGCTCCATTGGGAAAAGGAAAAGGCCTCCGTGGACAAGACCCGCAAGCTGCGCGAGTCGCTTGAGGCCGCGCGCCTCGAAATGGAAAAGGCCGAGCGCGCCTACGACCTCAACAGGGTCGCCGAGCTGCGCCATGGCAAAATTCCGCAACTGGAAGCCGAGTTGAAGAAATCCGAGAAACACGGCAGTACCACGACCCTTTTCAAGGAGGAGGTTTCCGAGGAGGAGATCGCCGAGGTCGTCTCGAAGTGGAGCGGCGTGCCCGTCACGCGGTTGGTTGAGGGCGAGAAGGAAAAACTCCTGCGTTTGGAAGAAGTGCTGCACGAGCGCGTTGTCGGCCAGGATGAGGCCGTCTCGCTCGTCACCGAGGCGATCCTCCGTGCGCGCAGCGGCATCAAGGATCCGCGCCGCCCCGTCGGCAGCTTCCTGTTTCTCGGCCCCACCGGCGTCGGCAAGACCGAGTTGGCGAAAACCCTCGCCGAAACCCTCTTCGACACCGAGGCCGCGATGGTGCGCATCGACATGTCGGAATATATGGAGAAGCACAGTGTCGCGCGGCTCATTGGCGCGCCTCCGGGCTACGTCGGCTATGATGAGGGAGGCCAGTTGACCGAGGCTGTCCGCCGGAAGCCCTATGCCGTGATCCTGTTCGACGAAATCGAGAAGGCGCATCCGGACGTGTTCAACGTCCTGCTGCAGGTGCTCGACGACGGGCGCATCACGGATTCGCAGGGCCGCACGGTGGATTTCAAAAACACGGTTATCATCATGACTTCCAACCTCGGCTCGCGCTTTCTGCTGGAAGGCGTGACCGGCAGCACGATCTCCGAGAGCGTGCGCGAGAGCGTCATGGCCGAGCTGCGCCGCTCGTTCCGCCCGGAGTTTCTGAACCGCATCGACGAGACCATCCTGTTCAAGCCTCTGACGCTGGAGGAGATCACGACGATCGTGGACCTCCTGCTCGCCGACCTGAACCAGCGTCTCGCCGATCGCCGTGTGACCGTGGTGCTCGACCCGAAGGCGAAAGCCTGGGTGGGCGAGAAGGGCTACGACCCGGTCTTTGGTGCGCGGCCGCTGAAGCGTTTTCTGCAGCGCAACATTGAGACCAAGCTCGCCCGCGCGCTCATCGGCGGTGAGGTTGCCGAAGGCAGTGAGGTGAAGTTCTCGGTCGAGGGCGACGCACTGGTGATGAAGTGAGGGTATGGGCAGCGCAGAGGCGGTCTCTCCAGGCTTGGGGTGGGCCGGCGCGTTCCTGTGTCGGCCCGTGCGCCCGATGCACGGACTCTCGGTGGGGTGGGTTCCTGCGGTCCACCCTGTGTCGTAAAATCATGAAGTCAGAGTATATGCGCTATTTGTAACTTAATACCTGTAAAACGGTAATTAATTGTTGTTTATCGAAATAAAACCTGTAAAAACAGGAATTATGAAAGAGCTTGAGGAGCTGGGTGAGCGTGTGCGCCGCCAACGGGTGGGTCAGGGCATGAAGCAAGAGGAGCTCGCGGCGAAAGCGGCGGTGAGCAAACATGTGCTTTCTGCTTTGGAAAACGGCCGGTCGGTCACGAGCGAGTCATTGGCGCGTGTGCTCCAAGGGCTGGGATTTCACGAGGCCTTGATCAACTTGTTGCCTGCCCCGGTGCCCAGCCCGATCGAATTGCAGAAGCTGGCCGGCAAACAACGTCAGCGCGTTCGCTAACCCATGGCTCATTCTTTCGCCGATGTGCATTATCAGGGAGTGAAGGCTGGAGTCGCTTATTGGGATGCGACCCGGAGGCTGGGGATATTCGAGTATACGTCGCAGTTCGTGCGTAGCGGGGTGGAACTGGCGCCGTTGATGATGCCTCTCCGGTCCGGGCCGTATCAATTCGCCAACCTGCACGAATCCTTCGGCGGTCTGCCCGGCATGCTTGCGGACAGCCTGCCGGACACCTACGGCAATGCGCTGATCAACGACTGGCTGCGCCAGCAAGGGCGGTCGCCCGAGGATTTTTCGCCCGTGGAGCGTCTGTGCTACATCGGCAACCGGGGCATGGGTGCCTTGGAGTTTCGCCCGTCGTTGCGGAAACAAAACTCGAAGTCGGAGCGCGTGGAGGTGGACAAACTGGTTGAGCTCGCCTCGGCGGCGCTGGCGCGGCGGGAGGGTCTCGCCGTCGGCCTGGGCAGCGAGGAGGAGTTGAACGAAATTCTGCGGGTGGGCACTTCGGCCGGCGGGGCGCGAGCCAAGGCGGTCGTCGCCATCAATCCGCAAACCGGGGAGGTCCGCTCCGGTCAGGCCAAGGCCCCGGTAGGATTTGAGCACTGGCTGATGAAGTTCGACGGTGTCTCCGCGGCCTTCGACGGGGTGCGTGATCCCCAGGGCTACGGTCGCATCGAATACGCCTACCATCTCATGGCCCGGCGGGCGGGGATCATGATGGCCGAATGCCGTCTGTTTGAGGAAGGCGGCCGCGCTCACTTCATGACCCGCCGCTTTGATCGTCCCGCCGGCGGCGGCAAGCGGCACTTCGCCTCGCTCTTTGGCCTCGCGCATCTCGCCTACGCCGCGCCCGGCGCCCACGGGCATGCTTACGAGGACTATTTGGCCGTGATCGAAAAGCTGCGCCTCGCGCCTGGCGCCAAGCTGGAGGGCTTCCGGCGCATGGTCTTCAACGTGCTTGGCTGCAACCGCGATGACCACACCAAGAATTTCGGTTTCCTGCTCACGGAGGACGGCCGATGGGAATTGGCGCCGGCCTACGACGTTTGCTACGCGCACAATCCCGCGCCCGGCAAATGGACGGCGACGCAGCAGATGTCGGTCGCCGGCAAACGCGCGGGTATCACGCGGGAGGATTTCGTTGCGGCCGGCCGGGCGTGCGGTGTGGCCACCGTGCCGAAATTAAACGCGATCATCGACCAAGTCGCCGCCGCCCTCGGCCAATGGAAGCAGTGCGCCGCCGAGGCCGGCGTCTCCGCCGATAATGCCGCGAAGATCACCCGCGCCCTCAAAACTCAGGCGGTTGAATGCCTGGTCGGGACTGGATAACGCTTTGCGTGACGCATGGCCGGGCCACCCAGCCGTGGCAAACCGCCACAGCTGTTTTGAAGAGACGGCCTGAATGCCTCAGCGCAGGCTGAGGCGGATGACGTTCCAGCTGGCGGGGGCGAGGGTGGCGTCGAGGGTGCCCTGGTCGAGGCGGGCGTTGCCACGGGTATGGGGGGTGACGGCCGCGGGTGCGGCCTCGGTGTTGCGGGCGAGGGGATCGGCGCTTTCGAGCACGAGGTGTTCGATGACACGGGTCGTGGCGGGGAAGCCGCGCAGATCGGCCTGAAGAGGGAGGGTATCCTTTTCCGCGCGGTTGATGGCGAAGAGCGTGAGCGTGCCGGCGGCGGAGTCGCGGGTGGCGACGGCGTCGAGGTAGGGCACGGGGCCGAACTGGGTGCTCTCGTAAACGGGCGAGTCCACGTGCAGGTGGAGGGTTTCGCCGCGGCCGTATTGCGAGCCGTGCAGGTAGGGCCAGTAGATGGTCTGCCGCCAGGCGGGGCCGCCGTTGCGGGTGAGGATCGGCGCGATGACGTTCACGAGTTGCGCGAGGCAGGCCATGCGCACGCGGTCGGCCCGGCGGAGGAGGGTGAGCATCATCGAGCCCATGACGAGGGCGTCCTCGTGCGTGTAATTGTCCTCCAGTTGCGGCGGGGCGACGGACCAGTCGGGGAAGGTCGCGGCGGTGGGCAGGGTGCTGTGCCACCAGATGTTCCATTCGTCGAAGCTGAGCATCATGCGCTTCTTGGAGCGGAGGCGGGCCTGCACATGATCGCAGGTGGCGATGATGGTGGCGATCTGCCGGTCAAGGTTGACCGGCTGGGCCTGGTAATCGCCCCACGAGCGGAAGACGTTGTCTTCGCCCCAGGAGAGGTTCTTGCGCAGGTAGCTGTGGAGGGAAAGGTAGTCGGCGGTCTCGTAGGTGTGCTCAAGCACGGTGGCATCCCAGTGCGGAAAGGTGGGGATCTCGATGCTGGAGCTGCCGCAGGCGACGAGCTCGATCTTGGGATCGATCATCTTCATGAGCCGGCCGGTCTCGGCGGCGAGGCGGCCGTATTCGTCGGCGGTCTTGTGGCCCATCTGCCAGGGGCCGTCCATTTCGTTGCCGAGGCACCAGACCTTGATGGCGTGCGGGTCGGCGGCGCCGTGTTGCCGGCGCAGATCGCTCCAGGCGGTGCCACCGGGCAGGTTGCAGTATTCGAGGAGTGCGCGGGCGGCTTCGATCCCGCGGGTGCCGAGGTTGACGGCCATCATCGGCTCGGTGCCGGCGGCGCGACACCAGCGCATGAATTCATTGGTGCCAAATTCGTTGGTTTCGATGGTGTGCCAGGCCGGGTCGAGGCGGCGCGGGCGTTGGTCGTGCGGGCCGACGCCGTCCTCCCAGTTGTAGCCGGACACGAAGTTCCCTCCCGGGTAGCGGATGATGGGCACGTTGAGTTCGCGGATGAGGTCGAGGACGTCACGGCGGAAGCCCTCGGCATCGGCGGCGGGGTGCCCGGGTTCGTAGATGCCGCCGTAAACCGCGCGACCAAGGTGCTCGATGAAGGAGCCGTAGAGTCGCGGGTCGATCGAGCCGACGACGAAATCAGGATGCAGGGAGAGACGGGCGGGGTTGAGGGGCATGAGGGGAAGGGGCTATGCGGCTGGAGCAAAGCGGGGAGTCAAGGCCATTGCTGCCGCCGGCGGGCGGAAACGTGCGCGGCCCGCGGCGGCGGGTGGAGCCGGTTACTTGGCGGACAGTATGAAGGGCGCGAAGTAGCCGGTTTGCGCGGGCGGGAAACGACCGCGCAGGTAGATGCCATCGTCGCGGTGTTCCTGTTCCTGGATCTCGCCGAGGGTGTGCAGGCGCGCGACGACATCGTAGCGGTCGTGCGGCACGAGCAGTTCGGAGCTGCGGAAGGCGTCGGCGATCAGCGCCACGAGATGTTCTTCCAGGCGGTCGAGTCCTTCGCCGGTGTGGGCGCTGACAAAGAGGGCGTCGGGCGCGAGCAGGCGGGCGCGGGTGAGATCGCCGGCGGTGGCGGCGTCGATCTTGTTGAAGACGGTGACGATGGTCTTGCCGGCGGCGCCGAGCTCGGCGAGCACGCCGAGCGTGGTGGCGTGGTGTTTTTCGAAGCCGGGGTTGGTGACGTCGAGGACGTGGACGAGGAAATCGGCGACGATGGTTTCCTCAAGCGTGGCCTTGAAGGCCTCGACGAGGCCGTGGGGCAGGCGGCGGATGAAGCCGACGGTGTCGGTGACGAGGAGCTTCTGGTTGCCGCGCAGGAGGAGCTGGCGCGTGGTGGGGTCGAGCGTGGCGAAGAGCTTGTCTTCGGCGAGGACGTGCGCGCCGGTGAGCCGGTTGAGGAGGGAGGATTTTCCGGCGTTGGTGTAGCCGACGATGGAGGCGGTGGGCACGGGCACGCGCTGGCGCTTGAGGCGCTGCACGCCGCGCTGCTTCTGCACCTCGACGAGCTCGCGCTTGAGGCGGGTGATACGGTCGTTGACGAGCCGGCGATCCTGCTCGAGCTGGGTCTCGCCTTCGCCGCCCATCTTGCCTTTGCCGCGCTGACGGGAGAGGTGGGTCCACGCACGCGTGAGGCGGGGCAGGGAATACTCCATGCGCGCGAGGGCGACCTGCAGCACGGCTTCGCGCGTCTGCGCGCGGTCGGCAAAGATATCCAGGATCACCTCTTCGCGGTCGATGACGGCGATCTCGGAGAGCTTTTCCCAGTTGCGCTGCTGGGCGGGGGAGAGCCGGTCGTCGAATACGATGAGGTCGGCGTCCAGCGCCTTGGCCGCGGCGATGATTTCCTCGGTCTTGCCGCTGCCGAGGAGGGTGGCGGGGGTGGGACGGCGGAGGTTGACCAGCTCGCGGCCGACGACGCCGATGCGGAGGTTCTCGACCAGCTCGTGCAGCTCTTCCAGCAGCTCGGGGGCTTCGCCGTCCGCCATCTCGGGCGTCTGGATGCCCACGAGGAAGGCGCGTTCGCAGCGCTTGGAATCGGTTGAGGGGGTTTCGTTGAGGAAATCGGACATCGGTTGATCGAGCGGACAGCAATAGCCGGCGGGGGTTGCCGGTCAAACCGCATCAGGGAGGGGAGCAAACGCCTCGCCAAGGCAAAGAGGATGCGCGCCGGGGTTGGTTTCGATCAGGCGCGATCGAGCGTCAGGAAGGTGTAGCGGTAGTGGGCATCGGCCCCTTCACGGCGTGCGGTTTCCCGCCAGGACAGGTGCCGCCACTCGGGGAAATACGTGTCGCCCGGCACCTCGGCGTGGACGAGAGTGAGGTGGAGCCGGTGAGCGAGCGGAAGCGTTTCCTCGTAGATGCGCTGGCCGCCGCAGACCAGGATTTCGCCCGGCAGCGTTTGCGCAAGGGCCAGCGCGGCCGCGACATTGCCCGCAATATGAACACCCGGCCGGGCGAGCGCGGCCTGGCGCGTGATGACGACAGGGGTGCGCCCGTCGAGCAAGACGCGAGGCCAGGTCTCGTAGCAGATGCGGCCCAGCACGACAGTCTGTCCGGCGGTGACGGCGTGGAAGAACGCCAGATCCTCGGGGATGTGCCAGGGCAGCCGGCCAGCGCGACCGATGACACGGTTCTCACTGCAGGCGACGACGAGCTGGATGGGCTTGGGCATGGGGCGATGGTGGGTGCCTGGGCGGGCGGAGCAACCGGTAACCAACCCGGACCTGCCAAAACCAACAGCCGCATGTCATTTCCTGCGGGAAGAGGGGATAAGGCTCGGCGCCGGGGCTTCTCCGGCGTTGCTTTGGGCCGGCACTTGTTGTGTCATAAACTATGATCATCGGAGTCCCCAAAGAAATCAAAATTGGTGAAACCCGGGTCTCGATGACCCCCAGCCTGTGCCGCCGCTGCGTGTCGCTCGGGGCAAAAGTGGTCATCGAAAAATCCGCCGGGCTGAGCGCCGGTTTCACAGATGCGGAATACCGGGCGGCCGGCGCGACGCTGCTGCCCACCGCGAAAAAGATCTGGTCCGCGGCCGACCTCATTCTGAAGGTAAAAGAGCCGCTGCCGGCCGAATACGGTCTGCTGCGCGAAGGGCAGACACTCTTCACCTACCTGCACCTCGCGGCCGGGCCCGAGCTGGCGAAGGTGCTGCTGAAGAAACGCATCCTCGGCATCGCCTACGAAACGGTGGAAGCGGCCGATGGCTCCTTCCCGTTGCTCAAGCCGATGTCGCAGATCGCGGGCCGGCTCTCGATTCAGATCGGCGCCTACCGGCTGCAATCACAACTCGGCGGCTCGGGCGTGCTGCTCGGCGGCATCCCCGGCACGATGCCCGGGCATGTCGTGGTGATCGGCGCGGGCAACTCCGGCGCGCACGCGGTGCAGATGGCGGTGGGCATGGGCGCGCGGGTAACCGTGCTCGACCTCGACATGCGCAAACTGGAGGCGCTCGATGCCGAATACCGCGGCCGGGTGGTCACGCTCATGTCGAATCCCGCCAACATCGAGGCCGAGGTGGCCGATGCCGACCTGCTGATCGGCGCGGTGCTGATCCCCGCGGCGCGAGCGCCCATCGTGGTTTCGCGCGAGATGGTGCGGCGCATGCGCCCGGGCAGCGTGATCGTGGACATCGCCATCGACCAGGGGGGCTGCATCGAGACAATCCGCCCGACCTCGCACGAGAAGCCGACCTATCAGGAACACGGCGTCATCCATTACGCGGTGCCCAACATGCCGGCGCTGGTCGGCCGCACCTCGACGATGGGCCTCACGCAGGCGACGGAGCTTTTCATCTCGGTGATCGTGGAGAAGGGGGTCGAACGCGCGCTGGCCGAGCACAAGGGCCTGGCGAAGGGTGTGAACACCCGCGACGGCAAAATCACCTACGATGCGGTGGCGAAGGCGCTGGGTTACGCGACCTGACGAGCGGCCGGAGCGAAGCCACTCTCCGTAACGTCCGGGCGGGAAAGGGTTGAATGCAGGCGTGCGCAGGCCTACGCACGCCTGCGCTTTCCCTCATTATGAAAATACCCCGATTGGTTTTGATGATGTGTGCGCTGCTGCTCGGCCGGGCGGAGGCGGATGTGCTGATGCCGGGAGCCGACGATAAATGGCGGCATCTCCAATCGCCCAACTTTGAGGTCTATTCGCGCAATTCAGAGGGCGATTCGCGCCAGCTCTTGTACAATCTGGAGCTGGTGCATGCCATCTTCTTCGAGACCTTTGGCTTCACGCCGGTGAGGACCATGCCGGTCACGGTGTATTTCTTCTCCCGCGACCGTCATTTCGAATTCTACAATCCGGCGGGTTATGAAAAAGTGCGCAATATCGCGGCGTTTTATCATCCCGAGCTGGACCGGGGTGTCATGACGGTGGCGCCTCTGCCGAGTTATGAGGCGGCGCAGCAGCTCGCATTCGGTTCCTACACCTATCATCTGCTGCGGTTGATGGACGAAGCGGCCCCGGTGTGGTTCAGCCAGGGCGTGGCCGGTGTGTTTCAGAATCTGGAGCTTCTTTCGAAGGAGTTTGAGCTGGGCCGGTCGGATGCAAACCGGGTGGGCCGCTTGCAGCAGGCCAGGTTCATCCCGGTTGAGGCGATGTTTGCCGCCGATCATCAGACGCGGGTGTTTAGGGAGAATCAGAACAACCACCTCTTTCGGGATGAAAGTTGGGCACTGGTTCATTATCTGTATTTCGGGCGGCATGAGCTGCCGCGCGACAAGCTCTCCGCCTTTGTGCGCCACGTTCTGGAGCACAGCCAGCGATTCGATGCCGAGACGACTCGCAGAGTCTTTGAGGAATTGCTGGGCATCTCGTATGCGGAGCTGAACAAGCGGCTGGGCGACTATCTGCGAAAGGGGCGTTACGTTTATACCCGGCATGCACTGCCCAAAGTGGCCGCGGCGGGAACCTACGCACTGCGCCGGGTGCCGAAGGATGAAATCAACCTGAGGCTTGCCGAGCTGGCTCTCCGTGTGAACCGGGCCCCGCAAGGACGGTTGCTGTTGTTGCAAGGGGTGGATCGTTTGCCGGAGGATGTCCGGCTTTACGAGACGCTGGGCGCGGATGCCGCGAAGGATGGGGATTGGCATCTGGCGGCGGAGTGGTGGGGAAAAGCCCTGGCTCATGGCTCGGAAAACCCGGCGGCGCTGCACGAGCTGGCCATGCATGAAGGCCGCCAGCGTTTCAGCACCGTTGATCTGTATTACCGCCTGCCCGCCGAAGCGACCGAGCATTTGCGGACCTTGCTGCACAAGTCCATCGCCGCCTCACCCCGGCAGGCGCAGGCCTATGAACTGCTGGCCTGGGTGGAGGCCACCGCGCAGACCCCCTCGATCCGCAATGTCAATCTGGTGCAGGCTCATTTCAACCTGCTCAAGCAGCCGCAGCGCACGCTGCTGGCCCTGGCCATGGTCCGCCTCCGTCTCGGGATGACGGAGGATGCGGCGAAGTTGCTCAATGCCATCGAGAACGCCGGAGCGGATGCCGAAACGCGTTATGCGCTGGAAATCATCCGGGCGCATCTGGAAGGGCGCCCGGTGAATCAGGACCATCTGCCCGTCCGCGGTCAGGCGCAGGATGTGCGCATAAGGGCCGATCGCATCAACTTGCCGCGTTGATCATCGCGGCAAGCGGGATTGGCGATAGGAGTCGCCGGCTCAGGCCGCCGGCACGATCTCGACGCTGATCAGCTCGACGCGATCGATGGGCGTGCTCTTTTCGCCGCCGCCGCCGTGCTGGGTCGGGACCGTGGCGATGCGTTCGAGGACGTCGTCACCGGCGATGAGTTCACCGAAGGCGGTGTATTGGCGGTCGAGAAACTTGGCGTCGCCGTGGCAGAGGAAGAATTGCGAGCCGGCGCTGTCCGGATGCTGGGAGCGGGCCATGGAGATGACGCCGCGCACGTGGGACTTCGCGTTGAACTCGGCCTTGATCTTGTAGCCGGGGCCGCCGGTGCCGGGCAGGCCGCTCTCGCCGGCCTTGGTGTTGGGGCAGCCACCCTGGATCATGAAGCCCTTGATGATGCGGTGGAAGGCGGTGCCGTTGTAAAAACCTTCGCGGGCGAGCTTCTTGAAATTCTCGACGGTCTTCGGGGCGACATCGGGCCAGAAGGCGAGGGTGATGTCCCCGTAGGAGGTC
This sequence comes from uncultured Opitutaceae bacterium, assembly GCA_964429385.1. Lineage (GTDB taxonomy): Bacteria > Verrucomicrobiota > Verrucomicrobiia > Opitutales > Opitutaceae > UBA2377. The sequence continues at coordinate 14,278 of CAYSBR010000048.1, read as the reverse complement.
TTGAGGATGGCGTTTTCAGCGGTGGTGTTGCTCATGGAATTGCCAGCGAAGCCACCGGCCCGGCATCCGCAAGAACCAAAAAGGAGCGTCGTCTCACGCGAATTCCGTGTCGATCAATTCGCAGAAGTGGTGGATGAGGAAGAGGTGGGCTTCCTGGCAGGCGGCGCCGCTTGGGCTGGGGATGATGAGATCCACCGTGGCGAGGCCCTGCGCTTTGCCGCCGCCGCGTCCGAGGAAGGCGATGCTTTTCAGGTCCCGGTGCTTCGCCTCGTGCAACGCGGCGAGGATGTTGGCGGAGTTGCCGCTGGAGGTGAGTACGATCACGAGATCGCCTGGTTTGGCGAGCCCGGCGATCTGGCGGGAGAAGACGTGATCGTACCCGTAGTCGTTGCCGATGCAGGTGAGCAGCGAGCCGTCTGCGGAGAGGGCGAGCGCGGGCAGGGCGGCGCGGTTTTTCTGGTAACGACCGACCAGCTCGGTGGAGAAGTGTCCGGCCTCGGCGGCGCTGCCGCCGTTGCCGCAGATGAGCAGTTTTCCGCCGTGGCGCAGCGTGTCGAGGATCAGGCGGCCGGCGGCATCAATGGCGGGGCGGATGCTGTCCAGGGCTTGCAGAGTGCGGACGGACTCGGCGAGGGAGGCTTCGAAAGTCATGGCGGTGAGTAGTGGGCAGCGGGGGGGGAATGGGCGAGTCTTTTGCCGCCGCCACCGTGTCATTTTCTCCTCGCTACGTCCCTCCCGCTGCCCGCTATTTCCCCTGCCATGCGCCTGCGCTCGATCACGCTCCAGCATTTCCGCAACATTGCGTGGGCGGAGCTGGCGTTGCAGGGGCGGCAGCAGTTTTTCGTCGGGCCCAACGGCCAGGGAAAAACCAATCTGCTGGAGGCCGCGGGCTTCATCACCGCGCTGCGCTCCTTCCGCACGACGGACCCGAAGGTGCTGCTCGCGCAGGGGCGGGCGGAGGCGGCGATCGCCTGCGTGGTGGAGCACGAGCAGCGCGGGGAGACGCGGTTGATCGTGAAGCTGCGCCGCGATGGCCGCGAGCTGTGGTGCGATGGGGAAAAAATCTCCCGGGTGGGGGATTATCTCGGCCGGTTTCCAACCGTGGTTTTCACGTCGCAGGATCTGCTGCTGGTGCGCGGGGCGCCGACGGGCCGGCGGCGCTGGCTGGATCTGACGCTGGCGGCGATGGACGGGGAGTACCTGCGGGCCCTGCAGACTTATCATCGCGCGCTGGCGGAGCGTAACAGTCTGCTGAAAGTCGGGGCGAAGGCGGATGAGCTGGCGGCTTTCGAGCACGCGCTGGCGCCGGCCGGGGCCGCGCTCATCGCGCGGCGGCAGGCGGGGCTCGACGAATTGGGGGCGCGGGTGGCGGCGTTTTATGCGCAGCTTTGCGGCCGGGCGGAACCGGTGGCGCTGAGTTACCGGCCGAGTTTTGCCGAAGCCTCGGCGGAGGCTTTGCGCGCGCGCTGGCAGGCCGGGCGGGCGCGGGATCTGCAATTTCGCACGACGCTCACGGGGCCGCACCGCGACGATCTTGAATTTACCGTGCAAGGAGCGGCGGCGAAGGATTTCGCGTCGGAGGGGCAGCAGCGGTCGCTGGTGCTGGCGTTGCGGCTGGCGCAGGCGGCCTGGTTTCATACGCGTAGCGGGGTGCGGCCGGTGTTGCTGGCGGACGACGTGCTGGGCGAACTCGATCCGGAGCGGCGGCGGCGTTTCTGGGCGGCGATTGATCCGGAGATGCAAATCCTGGCGACGGGCACGGCCACGCCGGAGGCGGAGCTGGGCAGGTGGCAGGTTTTTGCCGTCGCGGCGGGGACGTTTGCGGCGCAGCCGGTCACGGCGGAGGCGGTTTCATGAGTTTCGACACCTGGCAATGGGCGTTGGCGGTGGTCGGCGCGCTGGCGATCGGTCTGGCCAAGACCGGGATCGGCGGGCTGGGCATGCTGGCGGTGGTGATTTTTGCCAATCTCATGCCGGCCAAGGCGGCGAGCGGCGTGGTGCTGCCGATGCTGGTGCTGGCCGATGTGGTCGCGGTGTTGTCCTACCGGCGGCACGCGCAGTGGTCTTATCTTTGGAAGCTGTTTCCCTGGACGGCGGCGGGGGTGGTGGCGGGGTATTTCGCGATGGGGCGGATTGATGACCGGCAGGCGTCATTGATGATCGGGGTAATTGTGCTCGGGCTGCTGGGGCTGCATCTGTGGCGGCGCCGGCGCGGTGGGGCGGAGGCGATGCAGGGCGCCTGGTTTGCGCCGGTGGTCGGCATCCTGGCGGGCTTCACGACGCTGGTGGCGAACGCGGCGGGTCCGCTGATGGCGATCTACCTGCTGGCGATGCGGCTGCCGAAGATGGAGTACATGGGCACGGGCGCGGTGTATTTTATGCTGATGAACCTGTTCAAGGTGCCGTTCATGATGCAGCTCGATCTGGTGAATGCGACGAGCCTCACCTTCAATTTGTGGCTGGCGCCGGCGGTGCTGGCCGGGGCGCTGCTGGGAAGGTGGGTGCTGGTGCGGATCGACCAGCGGCTGTTTGAAAATCTGGCGCTGGGACTGGCCGGGCTGGCCGGCCTGCGGCTGTTGTGGTGAGACGTGGGCTTGGGCGTATTTTGGGCAAGGACGAAGAGGTGGAAGTCCGCTCAGTCGCTGATCCGGTTGGTGGTATCTTGGCTCTAATGGTTGCCGGAAAGCGAATTGCGTGCTCTTCTGCTCAGGGCAAAGACAGGGATTGCTTTTCTAGGGTGAAACACCTATTTTCCGAATTATGAAACTGAGAAAGCGCAGCGTGGGCTTACTGGCAGGGATCGTCTTGATGGCGATCATGGCCGGGCCGCTGCATGCGGGGACGGCGACGTCGGTAACTGGGCTTTATTACACCGGTGTGAGGGATAATGGGGCGACCTTATCTGGTGGTAGTCGGGATAGCCATTGGACGGTGACTTATGCCCGGGTGGGTGGCTCTGTGTATACTGGGAACAGCACCTATACTGGAGACGCCTATGTTGTGAATAATACAATCCCATCAGGGTGGACAGGGCATCAGAGCAATGCCAAGTGGATCACTGCGCCAGGAGCGAGGAGAGAGTCCACCAGTGGGACATATAACTCAGGAGGCGCTTTTCTCCCCGGCAATGGTACGGAAGGTAATAACAGTGCTTATTACGTTTACCGGTTGGCTTTCAATATTGCTGGAACAGGCACCGGAACGGTGGAAAACAAAATATCACTGTCGATGACCATCTCGGCGGACGATCAGTATGCGGTTTATGTGAACCCGACTGCTGCGCCTACTGTGAATAGCAGCGGAGTGATCAATGCCGGCGGAACGTCGGTGTCGGCGGTTGGGTATTCGGCGTGGAATAATTCTACTTCATTCAAACTGCAAAATTTCGCGGGTGGCGGCGCTGAAGATAACGCCAATTTTGTCATTGGTACGAATTACATCTACGTTGTGGTGGCGAATACGAATAGTGCCACGGGCGTATCTAACAGTAATTCGCTTAATGCGAGCGGCCTCTTGGTCTATCAGGTAGGCCAAGCCGTTTGGCTCAGTCCTGATCCTGTGCCCGAAGTCGGTGCGTGGTTGCCGATTGTCGGGGCGGTGGCGGCTTTCGGGCTGGTGACTTGGCGGCGGCGGCGCGCGGCGGTGCAGACTGAGCCGGCGTCGTAAAGTCGGGGCGGTGCCCCGGAGGAGGATGGCTTACGGCCTGCTCGGAGCAGCGGACCTTGCCTGCGCCCCCCACGTCTGTCGCGCGAAAATTCCCGGCCGACTGGAATGTTCCGTCTCTGTTATGGCAGTGCCGTTCACGGACTGCCGAGCAGCCGGGTGATCAGCGTTTTCTCAGCCTGGGTGCGGGTGTCTTCCGGCAGGGTGGCCAGCAGGGTTCTGGCTTCTTCTTTTTTGCCGGTGCCGGCCAGGGCGAGCGCGTAGGCGAAGGCGACGGCAGGTGACGAGGGGCGGGGGCTCGCGAGGGGCGCGAGCAGGGCCACGGCGTCCGCGGCGCGGTTGCGCTGGAGCAGGGCAAAGGCCTGGGTGGCGGCGTAGGTGGGATTGTCCGGTGCCGCGGTGTGGTTGTCCTGCGCGAGCTGTTCCGCCAGGCGCTGGTCGCGGCCGGTGAGCAGCGCGAAGAAGGCGAAATTGTTGGCGAGGTCGCGATTCGCAGGCTGGAGAAAATGCAGTTGCCGGAAGGCGCGATACTGGCCCTCCGCGTCCCGGTGCAGCTGGTGATGGCGGACAAGTGCGCCAAGGGCTTCAAGCGCGATGGGGCCGGGCTGGGTGCCGAGCGCTTCCCACAGGCTGACGGCATCCGCCGGATAGCCCCAGGTGTAGAGCGAGCCGGCGGCGAAAAGGGTCTGGCCGGGAGCGCGCGGGGCGAAGGCGAGCAGGGTGCGCGTGTGGTTTTCCGCGCCGGTGAGGTCGCCCAGCTGGCGGGCGGCGGCGAGGCCATAGGTCCAGCGGAGGAAGTCCACCTCGGCATCCCATTTCTGGCGTTGGCTGCGGGTGCGCAGCTCTTCCCAGGCGCCGGTGGCGCGCAGGGCCTCGGCGACCAGCGGGGCGAGTGGCGGAATCTCCTGCGCGGGCTGGGGGAGGGCGCGCAGCCAGCGCAGGGCATCGTCGTGCTGGCCGATCTGGTTCAGCCAGTTGATGAGCTGGGCGGCGGCTTCGGGGGAAACGGCATGGTCGCGCTCCAGCCCTTGCAGGACTTCGCGGTAGCGGGCGGGCGCCTGCCGCGCGAGTGCGTGGAGGCAAAGCGGCATGTCGCCCACCGTGCGTTGCGGGTGGGCCAGCAGGGCTTCGGCGTGGCGCCGGGCGTCGGGAAGATTATGCTCCAGGGCGTTCTCCAGCAAAGTGCGGAGCGCCACCGGTCCCCAGTCAGCGTCTCCGGACCAGCGGTCGAGCAGAGCGAAACCCCGCTGGCGCACGGTCGGCTCGGTGCTTTGCAGCAGCACCAGGGCGAGCGGGATCTGATTGATGGCCTGGGCGCCTTCCAGCTCCGCGGCGGCTTCGAAGTGGCGCACGGCTTCATCAAATTGCTGGCGCTGCCGGGCGAGGTCGCCGCGGATGCGGCGGGCATGACCGGAGGAGGCGGTGGCGTCAAAGGGGAGCGAGTTGAGGGCGCGGGTGGCCTCTTCGGGAAGATTGGCGCGCAGGCTGTCGGCGGCCCAGGCGATGATGGCTTCGGGGTCTTCCGGCGCGAGCTCCGCGGCCCGGCGCGAGGCGGCCAGGGCCTGCTCGCCATTGCCGAGACGGCGGGCGATTTCGGCGGCGACGAGCCAGGGTTCGGGGCTGTCGGGCGCCAGCCGCGCGGCGCGGTCGGCGGCTTCGGCGGCGTTGGCGAGCCGGTCCAGGGCGAGCCATTCGTGGGCGAACTTGATCGCGTTGTGTCTGGCCCAGGAAGGGTAAACCCAGAGGCGCAGGCCGACGCCCACCACAACGAGAACCAGGGCGGAGATCAGGAGGCGGCGCAGCCAGCGGTGGGATTCCCAGAGGTTGAGAAATCCCCACCAGATATCACGCAGGCTGAGTGAACGCAGGCGGCGGAAAGCGCCCCGGCTTTGATCGGCGGATTCCGTGGGGCGTGGCGGTCGTGGCATGGTGGGCCATCATGAGCCGGATCGGGTGACAGTCACAAGTGCGGAAGCAGGCGGCGATTCCGGCCCGCGGGGCGCGTGCGGTGTTGACCGGGAAGGGCTTCGCTTGAAACGTGACCGGACATGGCGCGGATGAATGTCAGGCAGATGTGGGCGGCGAAGCTGGCGGGCAAGGCTGTGCCGGCTGCGGCGGCGGTGCCGGCGGTCGCCGTGGGGCGCACCCCGTTTGCGGGGCAGGTGCTCGGGATTGATCCTTCGCTGCGCGGCACAGGGCTGGCGCTGGTCGAGTTCGCCCCGGGCCGGCCGCCGGTGCTGCTGCGCTGTCAGACGGTGCGGGTGGCGGCGAAATACCCGATGGCGCATGCCTTGGGGGAGATTCATCGCGCGGTGGCGGCGTTCCTCGGTGATTTTCCCGTGCGCCACGTGGCGCTGGAGCAGACGATCTACGTGCAGAATTTCCAGACGGCGCAGATCCTCGGCGCGGCGCGGGGGGCGGCGATCTCGGCCGCCGCGCTGCAGGCGCTGCCGGTTTTTGAATACGCGCCATTGCGGGTGAAGCTGGCTGTGGTCGGCGCGGGCCGGGCAAGCAAGGAGCAGATGGCGCGCACGGTGATGTCGCTGCTGGGGCTCGGCCGCCCGCTGGCGAGTGACGAGGCCGACGCCGCGGGCGTCGCGCTGTGCCACGCGTTCACCTCCCGGGAGTGAGAAGAATGGAGCGAGGGGTGAGCGGTTGATTTTGCGAAGCACCCGCGCTCAACCGGTTTGTCATCTAATAGATGACAAATGGCGGGGAGCCGTGGCCAGGTAGCGCGCATGCCGTTGTGCGTTTTTTGGGGTGAGCCGTGCGCTCCGTGCGCGGATGTCCTTCATCTTCTCAAGCCGCCGCGCGACGGAGCGCACGGCCCACCTATTGGGCGGGGAGCGGAATCCCTGGGCTGCTTCGTCCTCTCCGTTGCCTCCTATAAAAATAGGGGCGGGAAACAAGCGGAGACTGTTGCGGGCGTCACGCGTGGTGGAGTGAGGCGCCTTACGTCTTTGCGCGCAAGTGCCGGTAGAAGGTGTGCCAGAGTCCGGCGCAGCCGGTGACCACGGCGGGCAGGAGGAGAGTATTGAATCCCCAATGGATATAGCCGAAGCCGCCGAGAATGCCGCCGAAGAGGAAGCCGCCGAGCAGCACCAGGAGGAGGCCGACGCGGCGGGTTTCCACCGGTACGCGCCGGATGAAGTTGCCCGCGGCGATGCCGAGATCGGTGACGATGCCGGTGACGTGGGTGGTGCGGATGACCGTCCCGCTATAGGTGGTGGCGAGGGAGTTTTGCAGTCCGCAGGCCATGGTGGCGAGATAGTCGCCGTAGTTGCTGCCGCCGTGGTAGAAATAAACCGCGGCAAAGAGCAGGCCCGCCTCGATGGCGAGGGCGGCCCCGTAGCGGCGCCCGAGTTTCAGGGTGCTTTGCCGGATGACCAGGCCGCTGATGACGCAGCCGAAGAAGAAGCAGAGCAGCACGGTGCCCGTATGCAGCGCGGCCATGAAGTGCCCCCGCCCGAGGTCGGTGCTGAGGATCGCCACGGTGCCGGACATGTGGGACAGGGACTGGTGGTGAATGCCGAGGAATCCGACGGCGTTGACGCACCCGGCGATGGCGGCGAGCACGAAGCCGCCGAGGAGAATCCAGGTGGGCACAGGCTGGCGGAGCATGATGCCTCCCATGCTGGACGGACCGGGCGACGATTCCAAGACCGCACTGGGGCAGGGCTGTCAGTTTAGTGCGTTTCAAGAAAAGCGGTCGCTGGATTCGGCGATGAAATCATTGGCCACCCGAAGGCACTAAAACGCACCAAAAGATCGGATCCTTCGGTCCTTATTTTTGCGCCTCTTTGCGCCTTTGTGGCGATGATTCAATTCCAGTTGTTTAATGTCCGCCGCTCTGGTCTTTGGGCGGCTCAGCCTGCGGGCCGCTGAATTTTTGGCCGCGGATTCCGCCGTGCGCCAATTGCACTGCGTCGGCTCAGCCGAGGACGGCTTTGATGACACGACCGAGGTCGGTGACGCGGTAGGGTTTGGTGAGATAACCGCTGAACCCGAGATCGAGGAAGCGGCGGGCCAGGTCGTCGTGGTCATAACCGCTGGCGGCGATGGCGCGGACGGCGGGGTCGAGGTCGTGGATCTGGCGGAAACATTCTTCGCCGCCCATGCCGCCGATGACGGTGAGGTCGAGGATCACGGCATCGTAGGGGCGACCGATGTTGAGGTAGCGCCGGTAGAGGGTGACGGCTTCCGCGCCATCCTTCGCGATGTCGAATTTGTAATCGAGGTTCTGCAGCATGCCGGCGGCCAGCGAGCGGATCTTCGGGTCGTCATCCATGAAGAGCACGCGACCGGTGCCGAAGCGCAGCGAGGGGGTCTGTCGCGGCTGCGTCTCGACGGCCTGCCGGGCGCGGGGCAGAAAGACGGTGAATGCGGTGCCGGCGCCCGCAGCCGAGTCCACCGCAATCTGGCCGCCGTGCTGGCGTACAATGGAGAGGACGGTGGCGAGTCCGAGTCCGGTGCCGTGCTGCTTGGTGGTGAAGAACGGATCGAAAATCCGCTCAAGCAGGTCGGGCGGGATGCCGGTGCCGTTGTCGCGGACCTCAATCTCCACGTAGTCCCCGGCCGGCAGCCCCGTGATCCGGCCTGCGGGCAGAGGCGTGTTGACGGCGCGGATTTCCACCCGGGCTTCGTGCGGCTCGGGTGGCATGGCTTGCAGGGAATTTACGACGAGGTTCTGAAAAACCTGGAGCAGCTGGGGGCGGTCCACCTCGACGGGCCAGACTGATTCCGGTGCCTCGATTGTGATGACAGCGGTGCTCCCGGCGGCGGCGATTTGCACCGCGTCCCGCAGGAGTGCGGGGCTGGCGACCACGAGGCGCGCGCCCGCGCCGCCTTTGGCGACGGTGAGGAGTTGCTTGGTCAGACCTTTCGCTGCGAGGCAGGCCTGCTCGGCGTCGGCGAGGGTGGAGTAATCGCGGCTGTCCTTGGCGAGCGAGATGGCGCCGAGGATGGTCGTGAGGAGGTTGTTGAAATCGTGGGCGATGCCACCCGCCAGCAGGCCGAGGCTTTCGAAGCGATTGGCTTTCACCAATTCATCGGGCGTGAGACTCAACTCGGCAGGGTCGCGAAAAACGAGGACGACTCCGCGCAACCGGCACTGGGGATCGAACGACGGGCGCGCGGTCCAGACCACGGGAACAGCCGTGCCGTCGGCGGCGGCCAGGGCATGTTCACTGGAGAGCGGCCGGGGGCCGTCGGCGGCGAGCGCGAGGTTGACGGGATCCACCGGGCGGGCGTCCTCGCGGTGGACCAGGGTGAAGACTTCGTCGAGCGCGCGCCCGGTGAGTTGCGCGGCCGGGAGCCGCAACAGCCGCGCGGCGGTTTCATTCGCGCCGAGGATGCGGCCGGTCGCATCCAGCAGCAGGACGCCCTCGGCCAGCGCCGCCAGGGCTTCCTCGGTGAGTGTCGGCGGCATAGTGCCGGGGATGGCGGTTTCCGCCCGGTCGGACGGCAGCGGGCAGAGAAAGCCGGTGATGCGAACAAGGCCGCGCTTGCGGTTGAGTGTGCGGTGGGCGCCGAGCAGCAGGGTGACCGGGGTGCCGTTGCGCTGCTGGAGTGTGACCGGTTCCAGAAAAGCGCTTTGTCCGGGGGCCCGGGCCATGAACCAGTTCTCCAGGCCCGCTTCGACTTCGTCGCGGGGCAGCGCGGCGAGAAATGCCGCCGAGCCTTCGGGGGTGGCACCGTCTTCATGCCCGAGGAGGCGCAGCCAAGCGGGGGAGAGCCAGAAATGCTGGCTGGCGAAATCGAACTCGAAGGCGCCGAGCGGACCGGGGCCGCTTAGCACGCCCAGCCGGTGATCGTTGGCGAGGCTGGCTTCCTCGGCTTCCTTGCGTTCCGAGATGTCGAGATGGAAGCCGAAGACGCGGCGGAGCTGTCCGTCGGCGCCGACATCCTGCACGCCGACGCAATGAATCCAGACGTAATGCCCCTGGCGGTGGCGCAGGCGGAATTCGACGTCGAAGGGATGAAGGCCGGGGGCCTTGGTCTTGCCGGGGAGAAACGGGGCGGCGGAGGTGTCGTCGGGGTGGAGTCGCTCCAGCCAGCTGTCGTGGGTGTCGGGCAGCTCGCGGTGGACGTAGCCGAGCATTTTTTTCCACGCGGGCGAATACCAGGCTTCGCCGGTGCCGGGGCGAAGGTCGAAGAAGCCGATGGGGCCGTGTTCCGCCAGTTGCGGCACGAGCGTATCATCGGCGGGCAGGCGCCGCGCGGAATCCGGCGGCGGCTGGACGGTGGCGAGCAGCCGGTCGCCGAGTCCGGCGGGTTGCTCAATGCGCACCTGCACGCTGCGGGCGTCCCCATCATGGGGGCGGGCGACGAAGGCGGCGGACTGGTCGCGGGCGATCGCCTGCACAGCGGCCCATTGCGTTTCGAGCCAGTCGGGTTCGTCGGAGATCACCTCGAAGGCAAAGAGGCGGACGAAAGCTTCGCCGGCGAGGTGTCCCTCGGGAACACCCCAGAGTTGATGGGCGGCGGCATTGGCCGCCACGACGGTGCCGGCGATATCCAGCACCAGAATCGCCACGGGCGGCGTGGCAGGATGCTGGGAAGCCGGAGAGGAGGAGGCCATCACGCCGTGGACGGATTCAGCCAGTGCCGGGCGCGCCCGGCGAGAAACGCGATGAAAGCGGGATGATCGTTGAGGCAGGGGATCTGCTGGAACGCCTCGCCGCCGGCCGCGAGGAAGGAGTCGCGGCCCTGCTGCTGGATTTCCTCCAGGGTTTCGAGGCAGTCGGTGGTGAAGGCGGGACAGAGCACGAGGAGGTTTTTGACGCCGTTTTTGGGCAGGCGTTCCAATTCGTAATCGGTGTAGGGCGAAAGCCACGGTTCACCGACGAGGCGCGACTGGTAGGAGGTGGAGTGGCGCGGGATGCCGCCGCGCTCGACGAGCCGGGCGGTGGTCTGCGCGGCGTGCTCCACGTAGGAAAGGCCGGCGGCGGGCGTCCACCGGGCGTCCGGATGCTCGGCGAAGGTCACGTTGACGCCTTGCAGGCTGGCGATGCCGACATGGCGCACGGGGATGCCGTGATAGCTGAACAGGACGTGGTCGTGCGGTTGCGCCAGATAGGGCCGGCACACGGCGGCCAGGGCCTCGATGTAATCAGCGTCGGCGTAAAACGGTTTCACGCAGTGGAGGCGCAGCGCCGGGGCCTGCCGGGCGGATTCCTCGCAGATGCGCACCACCACAGTTTCCCACGAGGACATGGCGTAGTGGGGATACTGCGGAAAGATCAGCAGTTCCTCGATGCCGTCGGCGGCGATGCGCCCGATCACCTCGGGGATGGAGGGCCGGCCGTAGCGCATCGCCAGATAAACCGGAGTGGCCGGGCCAAGGGCCGCGGCGAGCTTCTGCTGCGCGGAGGTGGAGAGCACAATCAGGGGCGAGCCCTGTTCGGTCCAGATCTGCGAGTAGGCGTGGGCCGAGTTTTCGACCCGTTTCGGGATGATGACCCGGTTGACCAGAAAGCGGCGCAGCGGGCCCCAGCCCGGCTTGTCGATCACGCGGTCGTCGCCGAGGAACTCGCGCAGATAGCGGCGCACGTCCGGCACCGACGTGGAGTCGGGCGACCCGAGATTGACGAGGAGGACGGCGCGTTTGGGCATGAAGGAATAGGGCGAGGCATGCGCAGGGTTGTCAAACGCCCCGCAGGGCTGCTTAGTGGGTGACTCTTTGAACATGCCTACATCCCGTCCGCCTGTCCTCCTCATCATTCGCGATGGTTGGGGTAAGAATCCCGATCCTGCGCAGGACCAGACCAATGCCGTCGCCCAGGCCAAGAAGGCCTGCGATGATGCGTTGCACGCGAGCTACCCGCACGCGCTGGTGAAGGCCTCCGGGCTCGATGTGGGCCTGCCGGCCGGCGTGATGGGCAACAGCGAGGTGGGGCACGAGAACATCGGCGCCGGCCGCATCGTGGACCAGGAACTGGTGCGCCTGAACAAGCTGTTTTCCGAAAAGCGGCTCGCGACCAATGCCGTCTGGCATGAACTCGTCGCGCGCGCCAAGGCCGGCGGCCGGTTGCATCTCTTCGGCATCGTTTCCGATGCGGGCGTGCATGGCATGCTCGACCATCTTTACGGCATTCTTCGCCAGGCGAAGGAGGACGGGCTCACGCAGGTTTACCTGCACGCGTTCACCGACGGCCGCGACACGCCACCCTCCAGCGGGCTGGGTTACCTCCGGCAGGTCGAGGCGCAGATGCAGGCCATCGGCGTCGGCAGAATCGCCAGTGTCTGCGGCCGTTTCTGGTCCATGGACCGGGACAACCGCTGGGAGCGGGTGCAAAAGGCCTACGACATGCTGACGGGCCGGGCCGCCGTCGCCACGGCGCCGAGCGCCGAGGCCGCCGTGCAGGCCTACTACGACCAGCCGCTCAGCCCGACGCAGGTGGGCGACGAATTCGTACCCGCCACCTGGATGGTGGATGCCGAGGGCAAACCGGTCGCGACGATCGCCGACGGCGACGCCGTGCTTTTCTACAACTACCGCGGCGACCGGCCGCGCGAGATCACCAAGGCCTTCGTGCTCGATGATTTCACGGGTTTCGACCGTGGGGCGAAGCTCGATCTCTACTACGCGACGATGACGGAATATGAGTCCGGTCTGCCGGTGCATGTCGTGTCGCCCAAGCCCGAGAAGCTGAAGCACATCCTCGGCGAGGTCGTGGCCGCCGCCGGCATCGCGCAGTTCCGCTGCGCCGAGACCGAGAAGAACCCGCACGTGACTTTCTTCTTCAATAATTACCGGAAGGATCCGTTCCCCGGCGAAGACCGCGCCTGTCCGGCCAGCCCGAAGGTGGCGACCTACGACCTGCAACCCGAAATGTCGGCGGCGCAGGTGACGGCCGCGGCGAAGGCGGCGATCCTCTCCGGCCAATACGGTCTGATTGTCGTCAATTACGCGAATCCCGACATGGTCGGGCACACCGGCTCGCTGCCGGCCACGATCAAGGCGGTCGAGGCCACCGACGCGGGCGTGGATGAATTGCTGGCCGCGATTGCGGAGATGAAAGGCCGGGCCGTCGTCTGCGCCGACCACGGCAACGCCGAGCAGATGTGGGACCCGACCGTCAACGGCCCGCACACCGCGCACACTTTGAACCTCGTCGAGGTTTTCGTGATCGGTGAAGGATTCTCACCGCAGACCAAGATGCGCAGCGGCGGCCGGCTGGCCGACATCGCGCCGACGGTGCTGCACCTCATGGGCCTGCCCAAGCCGCCGGAGATGACGGGCGAAAGCCTGATCGCGGAGTGAGGGTTTCGCCGGCCGGCGCCGGCGCTGTTTCCCGCGCGGGCGGACGACCGTTTTCGCAGGGGTTTTTCCATTGACAGAACGGGGTGCCCGGCCCGGGGTCCGGGCATGCACCGATTCGTTTCGTTCAAACAGTCGAAGGCAGCTGATGCTGTGCATTGCAAACGGGACTTTCACCTGCCCTGGCACCATTGCGGGCGGGCGATGAGACCGGATCCGGCGGGCCCGCAAACGCCGGGGTAAGGCGGGGCGGGAGGCACGGTCGTGTCTCGTTTCCCCGCCCGGATTTTAAGGCGATTAACCACAGGCACCGTGTGACGGGCCTGTCGCTGTTTGCGCGCACCCGCCGCGACTCGCGCGGGGCGGAGCGAACGCGATTTTTGCCCGCGGCCTGAGCCGCGGCGTTCGCTGGCCGGGTTTATTCTCGTCTCCGCACAAAGAGGCGTCCGGCCAGGCGCATTGCGCGCACAGGGCGGGCTTGGCCGCACGGCGGCGCCCGCCGGAACCATTGATTTTCAGCGTCAAGTTTTATGAAGAAACACACAGCCTCCTCCACTCCCGAGAAAACCAATGCCGCGCTGGCCCGCCGGAAGGGCCCGGTGTCCCGGTTCATGGCCCGGCATTACCGGCATTTCAACGCCGCCGCCCTGATGGATGCGGCCAAGGCGTATGAAGCTCACCTGAAAAGCGGCGGGAAAATGATGGTCACACTCGCGGGCGCGATGTCCACCGCGGAGCTCGGCATCTCGCTGGCGGAAATGATCCGTCGCGACAAAGTCCATGCCATCGTCTGCACCGGGGCGAATCTGGAGGAGGATATTTTCAACCTCGTGGCGCATGACCACTACGAGCGGGTGCAGGATTACCGGCATCTGACGGCGGCGGAGGAGCAGGCCTTGTTCGACCGCCACCTCAGCCGAGTGACGGATACCTGCATCCCGGAAGCGGAGGCGATGCGCCGGGTCGAGGCCCATATGGAGGAGGAGTGGGTGGCGGCCGACCGGGCGGGCGCGCGGTATTTTCCCCACGAGTTCCTCTACCGGGTGATCCGCTCCGGCCGGCTGGAGCCGCATTACCAGATCGATCCCAAGGATTCCTGGGTGCTGGCGGCCTGTGCGAAGAACCTGCCCATCATTGTGCCCGGCTGGGAGGATTGCACCCTCGGCAACTGGTATGCGAGCCGGGTCATGGCGGGAGGGATCAGGAATGTGCACACGGTCCGCACCGGCATGGAATACATGACCTGGCTGGCCTCGTGGTATCTGCAGAATGCGGGAACGCTGCGCAACGGCGAGGGCTCGATCGGCTTCTTCCAGATCGGCGGCGGCATTGCGGGCGACTTCCCGATCTGCG
>CAYSBR010000047.1:6826-26242 GCA_964429385.1 uncultured Opitutaceae bacterium | reverse complement strand
CGACGGCGGGATTGCAGGCGAGGGCCATGGCGATGACCGCGCGCTGGCGCATGCCGCCGGAGAGCTGGTGGGGGTATTCGCCGACGCGAATCTCGGGCGAGGGGATCCCGACCTTGCGAAGCATCTCAACCGAGCGCCGGAGTGCTTCGCGCTTGTCCTTGGTCTGGTGGAGCAGGAAGACCTCGCTCAGTTGCCGTCCGATTGTATGGACGGGGTTGAGCGCGGTCATGGGCTCCTGGAAGATCATGCCGATGCGACCGCCGCGGATATGCAGCATCTTTTCCGTGGGGATCGTGGCGAGGTTCTGCCCATCGAAAAGCACCTGTCCGCCGGAGATGCGTCCCATGGGTTGGGGCAGGAGACGCATGATGGAGAGCGCGGTGACGCTCTTGCCGCAACCAGACTCACCCACGAGGCCGAGGGTGCGCCCACGCGCCACACTGAAGCTCACGCCGTCCACCGCCGTGAGGCGGCCGGCGTCGGTGTCGAAGGTCGTGACCAAGTCACGCACCTCAAGCACGGGGGCGGGGGAGACGGAATCGGCGGGAGCGGTCACGGAGAATCAATCCTTGAACTGATCGAAGGTCAGCACCTGCGAGGGGAACTTCTGGCCGGAGCGGCGCGCGGCGGCGGTGGCGGTGCGCTCGTCTTCATCCACCCAGTGCAGGAAGAACTCTTCGGCGGAGCGGCTTTGCATGACGTTGAAGCCTTCGGGCCATTTTACGTGGCGCCAGTAGCCGGTGCGGTGGAAGGGCAGGGCCCAGCCGTTCACCCAGCTCGCTTCATCATGGATGATCTGCTCGATGTCGCGGGCATACTGCCTGATGTCCTCGAGGGAGGTCGCGCGATCGTAAGCTTCAATGAGGCGGTCGAGCTCGGGATTGAAGGTCACGGTCATGTTGTTCGTCTGCACGCGGACGCGGCTGGGCGCGGGGTTGGGCGTGCCGTCGGAAAAACGGGAGACAAAACTGCCATCGGCCGCGAGGTAGGCGTCCTCGTAGGCATTGGAGCCGTGATACATTTCCCAGTAGCGCGGGTAGAGTTCGACGGAGCGGGAGAGGGCGACGAGGGCGATTTCGTGCTGCTTTTCCTGCACCTTTTTCCAGCCGGTGGTGGAGTCGAGCACTTCGAGGCGGAACTCAAGTCCAGCCTTGAGAGCTTCCTGCTGCAGAATGGGCAGCAGATCGCGCAGGCTCTGGAGGTAGGTGGTGATGGTGAAGGAGAGGCGCTGGCCGGCGGCGTTGACGAGGATGCCGTCGCGTCCCTGGGTGGTGAAGCCGGCCGCGGTGAAATACTCGCGGGCTTTCACCGGATCGAAGGGGCGGGCCGTGATGTCGGGGTGCATGCGCCAGCCGTAGCCATCGGAGCGGGTCTGCATGCGGACGGCGTCGCCGCGGAAGTATTGCGCACAGACGAGATCAATGTTGGTGGCGTGGTTGATGCCGAGACGGATGGCGGGATTGTTGAGCAGGGACTTGCTGGAGTTGATCCAGAGGCCCCAATCGGGGCGGGGGATTTTGTTGAAGAAATTGGTCTTCACGAGATAGCCGCCGGCCACCTCGGGATGGGTGTCGGGCAGGGTCTCATACCAGAACTTGGGCTGGCCGATGGGAAACATGTCGAGGTCGCCGCGCACGAAGGATTCGAAGGCCTTGTCGGGATCGCGGATGACATCCAGCCGGTAGCGATCAGGGTTGAAGCGACCGCGCCAGAAACGCAGGTCACGGGCCCACCAGTCCTTGACCTTGGTCAGGGTGATGGCGCGACCCCGCTCGATGTTGCGGTCGAGCAGTTCGTAGGCCCCGGTGGTCGGGAGGGTGCGCCACTGATACTTCTCGATCCAGTCGGAGTCGAAGTCGTGGAAGGCGTGGCGCGGATAGGGGGCGATGTTGCCGGCGCGCACGATGGCATCGGGTTTCCACTCTGTGAGCGTGATCGCAAAGGTGTGGTCGTCGAAGACGGAGAGCGCGGTGTAGGTCTTGGTGTAGTAGTCGTTATACCAGGGCTCGCGCAGGTGCGGGCTGCGCATGTAGTAGAAGGTGAAAATAACGTCGGCGGTGGTGACGGACCGGCCATCAGACCAGCGGGCGGCGGGGTTCAGGCGGAAGTAAACGGTCTGGGTGTCGGGGGAGAGCGCCCAAGATGAGGCGAGGCCGGCATGGACCTCGCCGGGCAGGTTGGGGTGCGGGTGGATGAAGCGCGCGGCGATGTAGTCCAGCAGGTAGGGACGGATGCCGCCGGTGGCGTCAGGCCCGATGGTGCGGAGGGTGCGGGGGAAATCGCTGATGTAGTAGCGGAAGGTGCCGCCCTGTTTTGCGTTGGGATTGGCGAATTCGGGGAGGTGGTCGCTGTTTTCCCAGGTCAATCCTGCCGGGAGATCGGCGGGCGTGAGTAGCCGGTAGAATGCGGTTTGTTCCTGCAGCGTGCGGGTGAGATCAGCCTCCATCACACTGGAGCTGGTATCAGCGGCCGGCGTGGCGGTGCCGTTAGTTTTTTTGGGGCCGCAGCCGGCAAGAGCCACGGAGAGAAGGGCGGCGAGGGCGGTCAGGATTCTGGGCATGCGCTTCATTGGTAAGTGGTGAATTTCTTGGGGTCGAAGGCCTCGCGGATGGCCTCGCCGACGAAGGTGACGAGGGTGAGGACGAGAGTGAGGGCGGTGAAGGCGGAGGCGACGATCCACGGGGCGTTGAGATTGGAGGTGCCCTGGCGCAGGAGCTCGCCCCAGCTGGGGGTGGGCGGCGGCAGGCCGAAGCCGAGGAAATCGAGTGAAGTCAGGGCGCTGATTGCGCCGGAGACCGTGAACGGGATGAAGGTCACGATCGTGGAAAGAATGTTGGGGAGGATGTGGCGGAAGATGACGCGACCGGTGCCCGCGCCGAGGACCTGGGCGGCATGGACGTAATCGCGGGCCTTTTCCCGGTAGGTCACCGAGCGCATGTAATAGGTCATGCTGGTCCAGGAAAAGAGCACGACGATGGCGAGCAGGATCCAGAGGTTCATGCCGATGCCGGCGGGAATGACCGACGCGACGATGATGACGACGAAGAGAAAGGGGACGTTGGACCAGATCTCGATGATGCGTTGCACGAGCAGGTCGAACCAGCCGCCGAAATAGCCCATCATGCAGCCAAGGGCGATGCCGATCACATAGGTGAGCAGGATGAAACAGCCGGCGAAGATGAGCGCGTTGCGGAAACCGTAGAGCAGCCGGGCGAGGATGTCGCGGTTGATCTGGTCGGTGCCGAAGTAGTGGCCCTTGCTCCAGTCGGGCGGGCGCGGGCGGAAGACTTCCCCGGGGTAGCAGTTCTCGGTGGCGTTATAAGGCACCGGGGGCAGGAGCACCCAGTTGCCCTTTCCCTCGTTGCGGAAGTGGTCGCGGAGTTCGCGGTATTTCACCTCGTAATCGTAATCGAGACCGAAGTCGCGGCCGGTGTGGATGGCACCATAGGTGGGAAAATGCCAGCGCCCCTCGTAACTCACGATGAGAGCGCGGTTGTTTACCAGCACCTCGGCGGCACAGGCCAGACCCGCAAGGGCGAGCAGGATGAGGAAGGACCAGTAGCCGCGCTTGATCTGCGCGAAGCGCCGCAGCTTTTTCTGCGTGAGTGGATCGCGGACGAGGCGGTTGAGCAGGCGGGACATGGCGGCTTACTTGAAGCGGATGCGCGGATCCACGAGCGCGACGAGCACGTCGGCGATGATGTGGCCGATGAGCAGGAGGAGGGAGGAAAGGAGGAGCACGCCCATCACGGTGGGGTAGTCCCGGTCCACCACGGAGGTGTAGCCAAGGAGTCCCATGCCGTTGATATCAAAAATGAATTCGATGAGGAAGGCGCCGCCGACAAGGACGGTCACGCTCTGGCCGAAGTAGGTGGCGAGGGGTATGAGCGAGTTGCGGAGGGCGTGGCGGAAGACAGCCCGGCGAAAGGAAACGCCCTTGGCCACGGCGGTGCGTACGAAGTCAGCCGCGAGGTTGTCCATGAGCTGGTTCTTCAGCAGGAGTGTGACAAAGGCGAAGCTGCCGATGGTGTAGCAGATGAGGGGCAGGGTGGCGTGGCGGGCGAGGTCGGCGATCTTGCCGAAGAGGGAGAGATCCTCGAACTCGATGCTGCGGAATCCGCCCATGGGGAACCAACCCCAGCGGGCGGCGAGGTAAACAACCAGAATCGCGCCGAGTGCGTAGCCGGGGATGGCGTAGCCGATGAAAACGACGATTGAAGTGAGGTTGTCGGTGAGGGTGCGGTGCTTGATGGCCTTGAGAATGCCGAGCGGTACGCACACGGCATAGACGAGCACGAGGGTGATGGCGCCGTAGAAGAGGGAGACGGGGACACGGTCGAGAATGACGGTGGTCACCGGTTCTCCATAGCGGTAGCTCATGCCGAGATCGCCCCGGAGCACTTTGCCCAGCCAGATGAAGTAGGCCTTCAACGGGGGCTGGTCGAAACCGTAATATTCCTTGAGCGCCTGCATCTGCTCTTCGGAGATGGCTCCGCGGCCCATGTCGGTCGAGGCGCTGCTGCCGCTGTCACCCATGGCGCGGGCCTCCATGATGGCCCGTTCAATCGGACCGCCCGGCACGACCCGCGTGATCAGGAACACGATCAGCGTGATACCGAGGAGGGTGGGAGGAATAAGTAAAAAGCGTCGGAGGAAATAGTCCCGCATGGGAAAACAATCGGTAAAAGGCGGGTGACCTGAATAAGGCGGACCGGCCGAAATTGAGAAAGTGCGCAGAGCAGAATGCGAGCCAGAATGTCATAATCCTTGGAGCGTGCGGCATAAGCAGAGTTCATGACATGGAAAAGGGACTGCTCCATCGCGCACATATAAACCAAGCCGGCTCCGCCAGACGGACGCACTGATGTCCGGTTTCCCTCTTTGCCAGGGCAGGAGCGATCGGTGGAGGCAAAGCCTCGCCCTTCAGAGCAAATTCGCCCGGCAGGGATCCAGGCCGGTGTCACGCATTGTGTGACACTGGCTTGGGTCGGGGGCTTGTTTCGGACGGGCGGGCCGGCGCCTCCTTGGGCCGGGTATTCCATGCGCCGCAGGGGCCGTGGCCGGCTTTGATCAAGGCGTGTCGCCCTGGGTTTTGGCTTCCCCGGTTTTTTCGCGCGTGGCAATGGGCCGGAGACGCGCGCGCTGGCGCGCTGCGGCGATGAAGTGGTCCTGGGCGGAGAACGCTGCTTCGCCAGCGCGCCGCGGGGGCGGCAGGTAGGAACCGTTGGCGTGAAGGACGCGGGCGTTTTCGTTGTCCTTCATTTCCACGGGCAGGAGTTCCTGCATGATCCACTGGCGCAGCCCGGCGGCGTTGATGGGGAAGAGCACCTCGATGCGGCGGAAGAAATTGCGCGGCATCCAGTCGGCACTGCCGGCGAGGATGACGGGCTGCGCACCGGTGCTGTTCTCGAAATAGAAGACCCGGGCGTGTTCGAGGAAGCGGCCGACGAGGCTGCGTACGCGGATGTTTTCGCTCAAGCCTTTCACGCCGGGGACGAGGCAGCAGATGCCGCGGACGATGAGGTCGATTTTCACTCCGGCCTGGGAAGCGGCGTAGAGGCTGTCGATCGTGGCCTTGTCCACGAGCGAGTTCATTTTGGCGATGATGCGCGCGGGGCGGCCGGCGGCGGCGTTGCGCGCCTCGCGGGCGATGAGCTCGTTGATGCGCCGGTGCAGGGTGAAGGGGGCGACGAGCAGGTGGTTGAAGTCGGGCGAGCGGCCGAAGCCGGTGAGGGCGTTGAAAAGCTGGGCGGCGTCGCGCGTGATGCCGACGCGGCCGGTGAAGTAGCTGAGGTCGGTGTAGAGGCGGGCGGTGCGCGGGTTGTAGTTGCCGGTGCCGAGGTGCGCGTAATGGCGCATGTGCCGGCCTTCGCGGCGCACGACGAGGCACACTTTGCAGTGGGTCTTGTGTCCCAGCAGGCCGTAAACGACGTGCACGCCGGCTTCCTCCAGCTGGCGGGCCCACTGGATGTTGTTGGCCTCGTCAAAGCGCGCCTTGAGCTCGACGAGGGCGGTGACCTGCTTGCCGTTGCGCGAGGCTTCGATGAGGGCGCGAACGATGGGGGAGTCGCCGCTGGTGCGGTAGAGGGTCTGCTTGATGGCGAAGACCTGCGGGTCGCGGGCGGCCTGCTCCACGAAGTCCACGACGGGGGCGAAGGAATCGTAAGGGTGATGCAGGAGCACATCCTGGCGGCGGAGGGTGTCGAAGATGTGCGCGGTCTCGCGCAAGGGCGAGGTGTTGACGGGAGCAAAGGAGGGGAACTTCAGGTCCGGGCGGTCGAGGTCCGCCAGGCTCATGAGCCGGAGGAGATTGATCGGGCCGTTGAGCCGGAAGACGTATTCGTGGGAGAGGCCGAGGTGCTCGCAGAGGGTCTCGAAGATGTCGTCCTGCACGCCTTCCTCGATTTCCAGGCGTACCGCCGCGCCCCGGCGCAGATTGCGCAGCTCTTCCTCGATTTTCTTCAGAAGGTTTTCCGCCTCTTCCTCGTCAATGTAGAGGTCGCTGTTGCGGGTGACGCGGAAAGCGTGGGCGGTGTTGAGCTTGTAGCCGGGGAAGAGCTCGCCGGCGCAAAGTTTGATGATCTCGCTGAGGAAGATCAGGCGGCGCGGCCCGGAGCGGGAGACTTCAATGGGCACGAGGCGCGGCAGGATGCGCGGCACGGGGAGGATGGCCACGAGGTTTTCGCCATCGGCCTCGGGGTTGTGCAGGGAGACGACGATGTTAAGCGTCTTGTTGCCGAGCTGCGGGAAGGGGTGCGACTGGTCGAGTGCGAGCGGCGTGAGCACGGGATAGACCTGCTCGGAGAAATAGGTGCGCACCCAGCGGAGTTCGGCCGGCTTGAGCTCGCTGGCGGATTTGATGAGAATGTTTTCCTCGGCGAGGGCGGGTACGAGCTGATCGTGCCAGCAACGGTATTGCTCCTCCACGAGGGAGGCGACGACCGAGTGGATGCGACGCAGCATTTCCTTGGCCCCGAGGCCGTCGAAGCTGGGCTCGTTCACGCCGGAGTCCACCTGCTGAATGAGGCCGGCCACGCGGATCTCGAAAAACTCATCGAGATTGGAACTCACGATGGCGAGGAAACGCACGCGCTCCAGCAGGGGGTGGCGGGTGCTTTGCGCCTGCTCCAGCACGCGGCGGTTGAAGGCCAGCCAGGAAAGCTCGCGGTTGAAATAGGCTGCGCGAGTCGGGGCCTGAGGGGCGGGAGAAGCGGACGGCGGGGGGATTGGAAGGGTGGCGGGGGTGGAACTCTTCTTGGCCATAATTAAGTGCGGCAGGCTATTTTGGACCCCGGGCAAAACCAGTCTATAGTCGCCCGTTGCGCAAATGTAACGTCAGTCCAAGGGGATACGCTGGTTATCCCGATGAGGGATGCAACCGGACGCGGAAAATACCCGGGAAAAATCAGCCGAACCAGAGGGTTTTCTGATTGGTGAAGGCGTGCAGCCCGGGCTGGCCAAGCTCGCGGCCGTAGCCGCTTTGTTTGACGCCGCCGAAAGGCAGGGCGGGATCGGAGCGGACGAAGTCGTTGATGAAAACCATGCCGGCTTCGAGTTGCGGGGCGATTTCCCGGGCGCGGCGGCGGTCGCGGGTGAAGAGGGCGGCGCCGAGGCCATAAACGGTGTCGTTGGCGACGGTGATGGCCTCAGCCTCGTCGCGCACAGGAATGATCGCGGCCACGGGGCCGAACAATTCTTCCTCGTAGGCGGGCATGCCGGGCTTCACCCCGGTGAGCACGGTGGGCGGATAAAACCAGCCGGGCCCCGGCGGCACCTTGCCGCCGAGGAGCAAGCGCGCGCCGCGGCGCACGCTGCATTGCACCTGGGCGTGCAGTTCATCGCGCAAGTCGTGCCGGGCGAGCGGTCCGAGTGCGGTGCGTGGATCGGCGGGATCGCCGGACTGGCGGGTGGCCATGCGCGCGGTGAATCGTTTCTCGAAGTCGCGGCGGACCTTGCTGCACACGATGAAACGTTTCGCACTCACGCAGCTCTGGCCGGCGTTGACGAGCCGGGCGGCGGCGCAGATTTCGGCGGCTTGATCGAGATCCGCGTCCTCCAGAATCAGGTAGGGGTCGCTGCCGCCGAGTTCGAGCACGCAGGGTTTGAGGGCGGCTCCGGCGAGGGCGGCGACTTCGCGGCCGGCCGCAGTGCTGCCGGTGAGCGTGACACCGCGGATGCGGGCATCCGCGACCAGTGCGGGGATCTCACGCGTGCTGACGAGCAGGGTTTGCAGGAGCCCGGCAGGCACGCGGGCATCGTGGAACACCTGCTCGATGGCCAGGGCGCAGCCGGAGACGTTGGAGGCGTGTTTGAGCAGCAGGGTGTTGCCGGCCATCAGCGCCGGAGCCGCCGCGCGAAACACCTGCCAGAAAGGGAAGTTCCAAGGCATGATCGCGAGGATCACGCCGAGCGGCTCATGGGTGACGCGGGTGCGCTTCGGCGCGCCGGCGGGGTGTACTTCGCCCAGCCAGTCCGCCCCGTGCTTGGCGTAGTAGTCGCAGATCAGGGCGCACTTCTCGACCTCGGCGCGGGATTGGGTGACGGGTTTGCCCATCTCGGCGGTGATGAGCTCGGCGAGATCGTCGCGTTGCAGCCGGAGGATGCGGGCGAGGGCGCGGAGGTGGCGGGCGCGGAAGGCGGGAGAAGCTTCGCGCCAACCGAGGAAGGCGGCGTGGGCCTGAGCGAGCGCCGCTTCGAGGTGGATGGAGGAATGCAGGCCGTGGATGTGCAGACGCTGGCCCGTAGCGGGGTCGATGGAGACGAGCGACATGGCCTGAGTCTGATACGGCCGGGCCCGGCAGACAAATAAAAACCCCGGTCCGAAGACCGGGGTGCAGATCAGGATTTGTCCGGCCAGGGCGGTGGCGGAGGCAGGGACTGGCCGCGGGTCTTGAGCTCCTCAAGAATGACCTCAATGGCCTTGTCGAGCTGCTGGTCCTCGCCGCGGAATTCGCGGGCGGGATCGTTGTCCACCACGATGTCGGGATCGACCCCGTGGCCTTCCATCACCCAGCTTTTTCCGTCCTTGGCGTAGGGAGCGAACTCGGGTTTGCGGAGGTCGCCGCCATCGGTGAAGGGCAGGGTGTTCTGGATGCCGACCACGCCGCCCCAGGAGCGCTTGCCGATCAGCTTGCCGAGGCCGTGCTCGCGAAAGCGGAAGGGGAAGATATCGCCGTCGGACGCGGAGTATTCGTTGAGCAAGGTGACCTTCGGGCCGAGCAGCATGTGGGAAGGGTTGGCGGTGGCGGTGCGGTTGCGCGCGATGTTGACCATGACGAGTTCACGGCGGAGGCGTTCGATGATCTGGGGGGAGACGTTGCCGCCGCCGTTGCCGCGCACGTCAATGATGAGCGCCTCCTTATTGAGCTGGGGGTAGAAGCGGCGGACGAATTCGTTGAGCCCGGCGGGGCCCATGTCGGGGATATGGAGGTAGCCGACACGACCGCCGGTTTGCTCCGCCACGTGCGCGATGTTCTTCTGCACCCAGGCCTCGTAGTAGAGGGGTGCTTCGTCGGCGATGGGCACGAGAGTGACATCGCGCGCGCCGGCTTCCTCCGGAGTGGAATTGACGCGCAGCACGACCTGACGGCCGACGGTGCCGATCAGCGCGGTGTAGAGGTTGTCCAGGGTGCGCACGTCGCGGCCGTCAACGGCCAGGATGTAGTCGCCTTCGCTGACGTTGACACCGAGTTGCGCGAGTGGGGAGGCGGTCTTGGCGAGCCAGTTCTCGTCCCGCAGGATGCGGTCAATACGATAGGTGCGGCTTGCAGGATCGCGCGACACCTCGGCACCGAGGAGGCCGGTGCGGATGCGCGGGGCGGCAGGCCGGTCGCCACCGCCGACATAGGCGTGTCCGGCGTTGAGCTCGCTGATCATCTCACCGATGAGGTAGTTGAGGTCGTTGCGCGAGGCGAGGTGGGGGAGGAGCGCGCCGTATTTCTCCTTCTGCGCGGGCCAGTCCACCCCGTGGAGGTTGGGCGCGTAGAAGAAGTCGCGCATCTGCCGCCAGCTTTCCTCGAAGATTTGCGTCCACTCGGCCCGGCGGTCGAGGACCAGTTCGAGGCCGGAGAAGTCCAGCCGGGTGTCGGGCTTGAGATCAATGCGGCCGGGCGGGATGTCGATAAGGTGGTAATCCCGGCCGTTGCGGACGAGCATGCGCTTGCCGTTGGCGGTCAGTTCAAAGCCGTCGAAGTTGCCAAGCTCGGTCTCCTTCTGGTTTTTAAGATCGTAAGCGGCGAGCGTGGTGCGCGAGGCACGGACGGCGCCGAAGCCTTCGCCACCGCCTCCACCGCCGACGGGGCCTCCCGGCGTGCGCTGGTAGTAGATCTTATCTCCGACCATGCGGAGGTTGCCATAGTTCGAGGGCGCGATGGGGAGGGAGACGATGCGACCGGTCAGACCGTCGGCATCCACTTTTACGATCACCGGTGGTTTTCCTTTGGAGGGCTTGGCCTTTTCCGCCGGAGAGGCGTCCGGAGTGTCGTCGGATTTCTCTTCATCGGCCGCGGGTTTTTCCTCCTTGGGGAGGGTGACTTCATCGCTCTTCGGGGCAAAGGGGGACGGAGTATCCTTGGTCAGCGCGACGAGATAGATGCGCTCCATGTCGAGATAGGCGTGATTCCACTCGGTGTCGGAATAAATGGGCCGGTAATCGCGGGCGGAGGCGAAGAGCAACCACTTGCCATCATCGCTGAAGGCGGGGCTGTTGGCGGCATACCATCCATCGGTCACGGCGAGGGTTTGTCCGTCGGCGATGTGGTGGAGCATGACCTTGGTGAGCGTGCCGGATTCGTTGTGCGTCCAGGTGATCCATTGCGAATCGGGCGACCAGCTGTACTGGAAAAACAGGCCGTCGGGATTCTCGCCCACGGTGGTGATTTCCTTGGTCTCGATATTGACGAAGCGCAACCGTTGCTGGCGATCGCCCCACAGGAGTTTCTTTGAGTCGGGGGACCAGACGGCACCATAGTAATAGGTGTCGGCGCCGGTCGTGAGTGGCACGGCGGGACTGCGGCCGTCCTGGGCCTGAATGTAGAGTTCGTTCTCGCCGGTGGCATCGGAAAGGTAGGCGACCCAGCGACCGTCGGGGGACCAGACGGCGCCGCGGTCATGCACGCCGTTGCTGCGCGTGAGATTACGGGTCGGGCCATGCTTGGCGGGAACAGTGAAGATGTCGCCCCGGGCCGTCACCGCGACGCGCTGCCCGTCGGGCGAGGGGCGTATGCTGGCGATGTTGTTGGCCACCTTGACGAAGGCGGGCCGGGTGATGGGGAAGTCTTCCCGGATGGAAATGGGCACGGGCGCGGCTTTGCCGTTGCGCAGATCGAGACGCCAGATGCGGCCGGCTTGCTCGAAGACAATGGCATCGCGACCGAGCGAGGGAAACTTCACGTCGAAATCGGTGAAGCGCGTGACTTGCACGGTCTTTTTGGACTTCAGGTCGTAGCTGAAGAGATTGGCCCGGGGTGTGCGTTCGGAGACGAAATAGATTTTCCCGTTGGCGGCCCACATCGGGTGGATGTCCTGCGCGGGATGATTGGTGATGTTCTCGAGTGCGCCGGTCGCGAGGTCGAAGGTCCACACATCGTCGGCCATGCCGCCCTGATAGCGCTTCCAGGTGCGGAATTCGCGGAAGATGCGGTTGTAGGCGATCTTGGTGTCGTCGGGGGAAAAGGTGACAAACCCGCCGTGCGGCACGGGCAGTTGCGCGGGCAGGTCGCCGTCGAGACCGACGGTCATCAGCCGGCCAATGAAGGGATTGAAGCTCTGCCAGCGCGAGCGGAAGACGATCGCGTCCGACCGGTTTTTCCACGCCATGACGATGTTGTTCGGCCCCATGCGGTCGGCGAGGTCGTCACGACCGAGGGTGGCTGAGGTGGTCAGGCGCCGGGGTGTGCCGCCACTGGCGGGTATCAGGTAAACCTCGGTGTTGCCGTCATACTGGGCGGTGAAGGCCAGTTGGGTGCCGTCGGCGGAGAAGCGCGGGAAAATCGCCTGGCCGGGCGTATCGGTGAGCCGGCGGGCGGTGCCACCGGCGACCGGCACGGTGTAAAGCTGGCCGGCGTAGCTGAAGACGATGTCCTTTCCGTTGGTGGCGGGAAAGCGCAGCAGGAGGGTTTCGTCGGTTGCGGGGGCGGGCGTTCGGGCGGAAGCGGCCAGCGCACTCAGGGCCACCGCGGTGATGAGGAGAAGGCGGAATGACGGGAGCATGATTTTGGCCGCAACCCTACATGCTCCGGTTGCTTTGGCGAAACGAATCCTGCGCGGGTTCGCCGGATTAGGCCAAAGGTCATGCTCTGGCCAACGGTTCGGGCCTGGCGGCTATTTCCAGAGTGGCACGAGGTCGTCCTGGCGGACCCAGCCGGTCTGGCCGTTGGGGAAGGAGAGGCGGGTCCAGCCGAGGAATGTGCGGTCCTGAATGCCGATGGAGCCGGCGGCGAGGGAAGTCGTTTGCTGGGTGGTTTCGGCCTCGGTGGGAATGGAACGCAGGGTGGTGCCACGCCATACGAGGGCGGCGGCGGGGTGGCCGGCGGGGCCGTAGGCGGCGCGGCTGACAAGTGCCGCGGCGGCGAGCACCACGCCGAGGGCCAGGCCGGTGCAGGCGATATAGTTGGTCCAGCGGGCGCGGGGGGCGTAGGCCGTGAGCAGCAGCCAGCCAAGTGCGAGCGCGATGAGGGTCGAGGCGGCGACAAGCAGGTGTTCCCAGCGTGCGGGTGAGGCGTGACGGGCGAGCAGTTCGCGTGGACCGGGATTGAGAAAGGGGGCCAGCGGAGCCGGAGTGTAGGCGGCGCGGTCGTAGCAAAGGGCGAGATTCCAGCGGCTGGCTTCGGTGCCGGGGTTTTGCACAAAAGCGGCGGTGGCATGGGCCGCCGCCTCGGGCCAGCGTTCTTGCTGGGCGAGGGCCAGCGCGAGATTGTGGCGCGCGATCCAATCGGTGGGTTTGGTGGCGACGGTCTTGCGCCAGGCTTTTTCGGCGGTGGCGAAATCGCCTTTTTGATACGCTTCCTGTCCGGCCTCCATCGAGGTGGGCAGCCCCAGCAGCGCGGTGACGATCAGCGTGAAAAGAAAGGGCAGGAGGTTGCGCGGGAGCAAGGCGCGCCAAGGCGCGTGCCCACGGATTTTTTTGGCGGCCAGCGCGGCTTCCGCACGACTGATCCAGTCGGCGGGAAGTTCAGCGTCGGCTCCATAAAGGGTCTTGTCGGCTTCCTGCCAGAGGCGGGTCCAGTCCGCGGCGGCGGGGCCTGTAAAAGCTGTGGCGGGCGGCGCGGCATGGGCGATTTGCCAGAGCTGCGCGGTGTCGTGTTGCCAGGCAAGGAGCAGGGCGGTGCGGTTTTGTCCGTGGCGCAGGCGCTGGAGCGTTGCGGCCAGTCGCGCGCGCGCTTCGCGTTGCGGGCGGGCCGGATCGGTGGCGTGGGCACGGCGCACGGCGAGCGCGAGCCAGAAGGCGAGAAGGGCGGCGATGGGCGCGAGGACGGCGGTTATCAGGGCGCCGCGTGAAGCGAAGGGCCGGGCGGCAGGTTCGTGTCCTCCGAGCGGGTCGCGGGGAATGGCCGCGGGCAGTGCCGGTGGTGTCGGCGGGGCGGGGGGGCGCTCGGGCGTGGCGGTGATGGCGATTGGGTCGGTTGCTGTCGGCGTGGTGCCGAAAGGAGAAGTGGCGGCGGCGGTGACGGTCAGG
Organism: uncultured Opitutaceae bacterium; assembly: GCA_964429385.1. Classification (GTDB taxonomy): domain Bacteria; phylum Verrucomicrobiota; class Verrucomicrobiia; order Opitutales; family Opitutaceae; genus UBA2377. The sequence continues at coordinate 12,567 of CAYSBR010000047.1, read as the reverse complement.
GTGGTGGGTGGTGTGGTCAGCGTTTTGTATTCGCCAGCCTTGGGGTCGAAATAGTGAAAGGAAACCGGGGCCAGGGTGTAAGTGCCGGGGCGGGTGGGCATGAGCACGACGTCCTCGGTGAGAGTGACATCGAAGAGCTTGCCCTCGGCGGGGGTGCGGCGCGCCTGCGGTTGGATGACTTGGAAATCCCTGGAAACTTCCCGCGCGGGCAGGCCGGCGATGTCGGGCCAGTTGCCGGCGCCGGTGAGCTCCAGCGTCCAGGTGATGGGTTCGCCCACCGTGGCGGTGGCCGGCACGACTTTGGATTCGAGTTTGAACTGACCGACGGCACCGCTGAAGCCGGCGGGGGCCGGCGGCAGCGGGCGCACGGTGAGCCTGGGCTGATCGGTGGAGACGGCGACTTGCTCGATACGCGGTTGTTGAAAGAGGCCGAACCCGGCCACGCCGATGACAATGTTCACGAGCTGATCGGCGGCGTTGAGCGTGATGTTGCCGGGGGTCCGCGCATAGGCCCGGCTGCGGTAAATGATGTTGAGCCGTGTTTCACCGCCGGAGGTGAGCTCCACGGCCTCGGGTTTTGACCAGTCCTCGGCGACGAGCGGGGTGGCATCCCATTCCAGCGGGCTGCCCAGCTGGCTGAACGTGCGGCGGCTGACATCCAGCGTGTAGTTGAGCGGAAAGAGTTCGCCGGCCCAGAGCGAGGTCTGGCCGGGTTGCAGTCGGGCGTGGATGTTCACCTCGGGAGCCTGCCGGAGGGCGCCGGTGGTGTAGGCCGGCACGCGGAGTTCGCCCTTGTCGGTCGGCACGGTGAAGGCGGGGATTTCCACCTGTCCACCCGCGCGTGAGCGCAACCGGTAGTTCAGGGCCACCGAGCGGGTGACGCTGAAGTTGATGATTGAGGTCTGTTCGGAACGGCCGGCGAAACTGAGCGACGCTTCCGCCAGTGCCGGGAGCGCGGGCTGACCCTCGGGGACGCAATTTTCAAAGACGAGCTGGAGGTCGGCGGGATCGCCGGTCTGGCCGGCCGACCACTGCACGGTCTGCGCCCGGATGGCGCCCGTGATGGCGGAAAGAAGAAGAAGGAAGCGGACGAGACGCATGGGAAATTACCAATTTTTGCCGGACCGGGCGGGTTCAGTCTTCTGTCCGCCTTGCATCATTTGGAACAGCCGGGCGGGCGAGTCCTGATTGCGCAGCTGGTCGAGCTTCTGCAGCGGCATGGCGAGGGCGGGATCGAGCTGGTCGGGAGAAGCGTCCTTCGGCTCCGGCGCGCCACCGACTTTCTGGGTTTCACCCGAGGCCGGTGGCGGGGGGGGGATGTCTTCATTCATGTCGCCGAAGGCGGAGTCGCTGGGGTGGGGATTATTTTGGGCATCCTGATTCTGCGGTGTGGCCGCTTCATTTTTATCCTGCTGGCCCGAGCTTGGCTTGTTTTGGTCCTGAGGGGATGAGGACTGCTCTTTTTGCGGAGCATCCTGCTTGGAGGAGTCCTGGCCTTCTCCATCGTTTTCGTTCTGCTCCTGGTTTTGCTGATCCTGATTTTGCTTGGACTGATCCTGGTCCTTTGGCTGCTCCGGTTGCTGGGATTCAGGCGACTGCAGCAGGGCTTCGAGCTCCTGGCGCAATTGGTTCCAGTCGGTGGCTTGCGCATCGAGGGCAACGCCCTGGTCCACCGCCATAAGCGCATCGTGCACCGGGTTGGCGGGCACGGGCTGCTGGGCGGACAGGAGTTTTTGTCCCCAGAAGACGGTCTCGCGGGCGAGTTCCGCCCAGTCACGGGCGGTGGGTTGGGCGGCGGAGGCGAGCCGGCTGACAATGCGACCCAGAGTGGACAGCTCCGGCGGATTGGTCGCGTCGGGTGCATCGGTCTCGGCGTTGGCCGGGGGCGGGAGCGCAGCCAGGAGCAAGACCAGCGCGGCGGTGGTGGCTTTGACGGCGTGGCGGCTTTCCGGGGCCAGTTTGAGGGAGCGCGGAGTGGGGCGGACGGGGAAATCGCGCCATAGGCTGAGGAGCAGGCAGAGCAGGGCGGGCGCAAGCGCCCACTGGAAACGTTCCTGCAATCGCTGCGTGCGGGTTTCCTGGAACTCGCCGGCGCGACCGGCTTCCACGGTTTCGCGGAGCAGCGCGGCGAGGTCGAGCCAGGTGCCGGCTTCGCGATAGGCGCCCTCGGTTTGCGCGGCCAGGTCGCGGAGGGTGGCGCTTTCGAGACGGGAGAGCACGACGGCGCCGCGTTCGTCTTTCACAAAGCCGCCTTCGCCGTCGGGGATCATGGCGCCGGTGGCGGTGCCGAGGCCGAGGGAGAGGACACGGATGTTTTTGCGCTGCAGGTCGGCGAGCAGCGGCTTCCAGTTGTCATCGGTGGCTTCGCCATCGCTGAGGACGATCAGGAAGCGGTCGGCGCTGGAGCTGGCATTGAACGCGGTGAGCGCGGTCTCGAGCAACGCGCGGTAATTGGTGCCGCCTTCGGGCAGGTAGTCCGGAGTGAGGAGGGGAAGAAATTCGCGCAGGATTTCGTAATCGGCGCTGAGCGGGCTTTGCAGGAAGGCGGTGCCGGAGAACACGACGAGGCCGACGCGTTCGCCGGCGAGCCGTTCGAGCAGGGACTGGATGAGCAGGCGGGCGCGTTCCAGCCGCGAGGGCCGGATGTCGGTGGCGAGCATCGAGCGGGAGAGGTCCACCGCGATGATGATCTCGCGCGACTGGTCGAAGACCTGCTCCTCGATGCGGCCCCATTGCGGCCGGGCGAGAGCGGTGATGGCGAGGCTCAGGCCGAGGATGAGGAAGAGACGTGGTCTGGCCCGGAGGCTGTCGCCGGCGGGTTTGAGTTGCAGGTGATGCGGGCCGGCTTCGGCTTGCAGGATCTTGGGCCGCGGCCGCGCGGCGAGCCGCTGGCGGCGGAAGAGATCACCGGCCAGCAGCGCGAGCGGGAGGGCGAGCAGCCAGAGCAGATGGGGCCAGGCGAAGCTCATGCGTGCGCCTCCTTGCGCCAAGGAGCCCGGGTGAGCAGCGCACCCAGCGCGAGCGCAAACAATCCCGGGCCGGCGGGCCAGTGAAACAGTTCGGTGGTCACGAGATAGCTCTTGGCCTGAAACTCGATCTTCTGGGCGGAGTCGATCGCCTTGAAGGCGGATGCGATGGTGTCGCGGTCGGCGGCCCGGAAATAGCGTCCGCCGGTGGTGACGGCGATTTCACGCAGGGTGCCTTCGTCGAGGTCGGATAGGACGCGCCGGTAACCCATGATGTTGCCTTTGTCGTCGAAGACAGGGAAGGGGACATAGCCGTCGCGGCCCGCGCCGATGGTATAAACCGGGATGCCGCGGGCCTTGGCGATGGTGGCGGCCTGATCCGGCGCGAGGGTGCCGCGGTTGTTGGAGCCGTCGGTGAGCAGGACGACGAAGGCGCCCTGGCGGCGTCCGTCCTGTTCGCGGCGGGATTGTTCCAGACGGGTGAGCGCGATGCCGAGGCCGTCGCCGATGGCGGTGCCGTCCTCATCAATGAGGCCGGGATAGAGCCGCTCGGTCTGACGGGAAAGCCAGGCGTGATCGAACGTCAGCGGGGCGAGGGTGTAGGTCTTGCCGGCGAAGACGACGATGCCGATGCGGTCGGTGGGCCGGTGGGTGATGAAGGCCTGGATGACCGGCTTGATGGCCTGCATGCGGTTGATGCGCCGGTTGCCCTCCTCGTAATCCTCGGCCAGCATCGAGCCGGAGAGATCGATCGCGAGCACGATGTCGTAGCCTTCGGTGCGGACTTCACGCTTGTCCTCGACGCGCTGTGGTCGCGCCAAGGCGACGATCAGCAAACCGAGCCCGACGGTGGCGAGCAGCACGGGCCAGCGGGAGAACCGGACTAGCGAAGGCCGGTGCCAGGCGGCGGCAAAGGGCACGAGCAACACGGGTATCCGGCGACGGCCGCGCAGCCAGAACAGCGGAAGCAGCAGCAGCAGGGCGAGCAGCCAGAGCGGATCCGCCAGCCGGACATCCCCGAATCCCAAACTCCAAGCGCCGAGGAAAACGGGCGGGCAAGGGGCTAAATCCAAAAATGATGATGTCATTTTACTTTGGGATTTGGCGGTTGGGCGTTTGGGTTTTGCCGCGCATCAGCGCGCGGCCCGGGCGTGCATACGGGCGTGGAAAAAACGCACGAGGGCGTCGAGGCGGTTTTCCTCGGTACTGATGACGAGGCGGCTCAACGGATCGGGAAAAAGGCTCCGCCAGACGGCTTCACGCTCCGCCTGCCACTCGGCGTGCGCGGCGCGCTCGGCGGCGGAGCCATCAAGGGTGACGAGGCGGCCGGAAGCGGGATCGTAGGCGGCGAAGGCTTCGTTGCGCGGGAGTTCGCGATCCCAGGGATCGTCCACGCGGAAGCCCATGGTCTGGTAGCGCCGGCGAAGGACGGTCCAGCCCTCCGGCTCGACCCGGGGTGGAAAATCCCCGAGCCAGATCAGGATGCTGTGCCGCGGTGCGGTGTGGGCGAGCATGCGCCAGGGCATGCGCGCCGCTTCCTCCGGAGCATCAACGGACGGGGCGGGTTGACCGAGCAGTTGGGCGGCGGCGTGCAAAATCCGGCCGCGCCCGCGCACGGGCTCCCGGAGTGTGTAGCCCGAGGGTGCGGTGTGGATGAAGCCGACGCGGTCGCGGTTGACCGCGCCGAGCAGCATGACGTAGCCGGCCAACTCCAGCAGGGCTTCGCGCTTGGATTGCGCACCGGAGCCGAAGCGCAGCGAGGGCGAATCCTCGAACAGGATCATCAGCGTGACTTCACGTTCCTCGACGAATTTTTTGCGGTAGGGTTCGCCGAGACGGGCGGTGACATTCCAGTCGATGTCGCGCACATCGTCACCGAATTCGTAACGCACCACCTGGTCGAATTCCATGCCCCGGCCGCGAAAGGCCGAGCGATATTCGCCGCTGAGCACATTCTCCACCGCATGCCGCACCCGCCACTCCAGACGACGCAGGAGCGAGAGAGCGGAGGCCGGGGGCGTGACAGGCGCTTGGGCGGGCATCGGGCGGGCGACGGTGATCAGGCGTCGGCGGGCACGGCGGTGCGTTCGACAACCTGCGTGATGATCCGGTCCGCGGTGATCTCCTCGGCCTCGGCTTCATAGGTCAGGCCGATGCGGTGGCGGAGCACGTCGGTGGCGAGTTCCTGAATCAGTGCGGGTGAGACGTAATCCTCGCCGCGCAGCCAGGCGAGCGCGCGGCCGGCCTGATAAAGCGCGAGGGAGGCGCGGGGCGAGGCGCCGAAGCTCAGGTAGCGGGTGGTGCCGCCACCGGACGCGGCCAGAGCGCGGGTGCCGCGCACCAGAGAAAGAATATAGCCCTGCACGGCGGGGGAGACATGGATGCGATCCACCTCGCCGCGCAGTGTGATGAGTTCCTCTCCGCTGGAGATCGGGGCGAGCGCGGGCTGTTTTGTGACCTGCCCCCAGCGCTGCATCATCATGGCCTCTTCTTCGGCCGAGGGGTAGTCCACGATGAGCTTGAAAAGAAAACGATCCGTCTGCGCTTCGGGCAGCGGGTAGGTGCCTTCCTGTTCGACGGGGTTCTGCGTGGCCATGACGAAGAACGGTTTGGGCAGCGGATGGGTGCTGCCGCCGATGGTCACCTGCCGCTCCTGCATGGCTTCGAGCAGGGCGCTCTGCACCTTGGCCGGGGCGCGGTTGATTTCATCGGCCAGCACGAGGTTGGCGAAGATGGGGCCGCGGTGGGGGCTGAAACCACCGTCCTTGGGCGAAA
>CAYSBR010000047.1:0-6816 GCA_964429385.1 uncultured Opitutaceae bacterium | reverse complement strand
GCCACGATCGGCCCTGGCCGGTAGCTGAATTCGGAGCTGCGCGGATCGAACACCAGCGAGCCGGTGACATCGCTCGGCAGCAGGTCGGGGGTGAACTGGATGCGCTCGAACTGCACGCCGAGCGCGGTGCCGAGCGACTTGACGAGCAGGGTCTTGGCGAGGCCGGGCATGCCTTCGAGGAGGACGTGTCCGTTGGCGAGGAGCGCGACGAGCAGGCGCTCGACGACGGCATCCTGGCCGATGACGGCGCGGCCGATTTCTTCACGCAATTTCTGAGACCATACGGGACCGGTGATCATGATTGGAAAAAGTCTGTGGATGGGTGGAGCCGGTTTGACTCCGGCGGGAGGGAATAGTTTCGTCCAGAAAAGAATCACGGCCATGCCTTTACCACTCCAAATCGCCCGGCGTTTCGCGCTGCTTGGTCTGCGTCCGGAGGACGTGGAGGAACGGTTTGTCCGCGGCTCGGGGCCGGGTGGCCAGAAAATCAACAAAACCTCGTCCACGGTGACGTTGCGGCACGGGCCGAGCGGCTTGGAGGTGCGTTGTCAGGACGGGCGCTCGCAGGCGGCAAACCGCGAGCGGGCCTGGGTGTTGTTGTGCGAAAAATTGGAAGCGGCCCGGGCCGCGGAGCGGCGGGAGCGAACGCAGGCGACCGAGACGGCACGCCGTCGCACCCGCCAGAAATCCCGGGCGCAAAAAGCGAGGATGATCGAGGCGAAGAAACATCGGGCGAAGGCCAAGGCGCGCCGGGGCCGGGTGGAGTCCGAGTGATCGCGCGCGCATCCGCGGTTTGACGCGGATCAAGCCGGGGGTGATCCGGCCGGGCTTTGCGCCAAAAGCAGGTTGCCGCCGGCAGACCCGGGCGGTGAGGTGGAGGCATGCTGTGTGCGCCGGATTTTTCGGGGAATGAGGGAGCCCGCCGCGTTTTCGGGTGGGCGCTGGCCTTCCTCGTGATCGCGACGGGTCTGGGGGTCTTTCTGCGCTGGCAGGTCGTGGCGCCCTGGCCGGGTGTGCATTACGGGCATTTCCTGCATGCGCATTCGCACACCGCGTTTCTGGGATGGGTCTTCAATGCCTACTTTGCGCTGGCGCTGGTCTGGTTGATTCCGGCGAAGGATCGCGGTGGCTACCGGAGGCTTTTTGCGGTTCTGCAAATCGGCGTGATCGGCATGCTGCTGTCGTTCCCGTTTCAGGGCTACGGCCCGGTGAGCATTTGCTTTTCATCGCTGCACATGGGCGCCTCTTTTGTCTTCGCCTGGCGATTGTGGCGGGTGCGCGGGGTCGAGTTTGTGGCGCGCGGCCATCTGCGGCTGGCCTTGGTTTTTCTGATCGCCTCCGGCCTTGGTCCGGTGGCGTTGGGCCCGCTGGCGGCGATGGGGTTGCGGGAGACGCCGTTTTATCATCTGTCCATTTACTACTATCTGCATGCGCAGTATAACGGCTGGTTTCTGTTCTTCCTGCAGGCGGTGATGTTGCAGGCGCTGGCGGCGCGGAAACTGCCGGTGAACCGGCGGGCGGCGGAGCGGGCGTTGTATTGGCTCGGAGCGGGCGCGGTGCTGACCCTGGCGCAATCCACGCTCTGGTTGCGACCACCGGGTTGGGTTTACATGATCGCCGCGCTCGGTGGCGCGGCCCAGCTGGTGGGATGTGTCCATCTGGTGCGCGCCATGCGCGGGGCGGAGGCGGGGTTTCCCCGGCTGGGGCAATGGCTGCTGCGCCTCGCGCTCGGCGCCTTGCTCTGCAAGCATCTTCTGCAGGCGGTCGCGGCCTGGCCGGCGCTGGGGGATCTGGCCGGTCATCGCTTCATGGCGGTCGCCTTTCTCCACCTGGTCTTTCTCGGTGTGGTGGCGCCCGCGTTGCTGGCCTGGGGGCTGCGACTGGGCTGGCTGCCGGCGAATTCCCTGGCGGTGCGCGGTGGCGCGGGCCTGTTCCTGGCCGGGGCGGTGGTGACGGAAGGACTGCTGATTGCCGTGCCGTTGAACCTTGCCGTCGTCCCGTCGATGGCGTTCCTCGCCGCCGCGCTGGTTATGTTCGGCGGAGCAGGGCTGCTCCTGGCCGCTTATCTTTTCAATCAGGGTCACCCGGACCGGAATATATCGGGCGGAGGGGCGGGCTTATCGAGGCAGGATCAGCTTGAACCCCAGTGATGCGGCCGCGACGGCTTGGGTTTTGTCGTTTGTCATGAATCGCTTGAGGCCGAGTGCGCTTGCTATGGCCAGATGCATGCGGTCGAGCGTGCGACAATAGTGGCCGCCCGGTTCACGCTGGCGCAGGGCCAGTTCGAATGCATCGCTGGGAACTGCCACTTGGTGGAAGGGGGGGCTGCGCCAGGAGTTGAGTCAGGGCTTGGTGGGCCAGGGCGTGTTCGCGTTTGGATAATTCTCCGCCGAGTCACATGGCCAGCAGCACATTTTCCGCTTCCAGTCGGGTCAGTGCCGACACGGTGATGTTGGCTTCCCCATCCAGGGCCGCTTCCGCAACGAGGGAATCCGGCTCGGTCAGTATCAGCTTAAGCAGACAGCTCGTCTCCAAATAGAGACTCATCCGGCTTTGGTGGTTCTGTTTTCTTCGCGTGACTGATCCAGCCAGCGCGCTGAATCTGTCTTGGGGGCATGGCGGCCCCAGTGCTTCGTTCGCCATTGACGGTGGGCCGCGGCGGAAAACCCGGCCTGTGGGCCGGTCATTTCAGCTGATGGCAGGGAAACCTGTGCGACTGGTTTGCCGTCGCGGGTCACAAGGAGGGGCGTGTGGTTCTTAAGCGTCGCTCAATGCCCGGCCAGTTCTGGCGCAATTCACGGATCGTGACTGTTTCCATGCGTAAAACGTGAAACATGTTTCACGGATCGCCAATGAGCCGAAAATGGAGGGTCAAAGCTTCAGGATGCCTGCTGCGCTGGAACGAAATCCGCAATGTGCGTAAAACTCTGCAAGATGAGGCTCGTAGTCAACGTGCAGCCACCCGATCCCGCGGCGCTTGGCTTCAACCGTGGCCGTCTTGACCAAAGTAGTGCCAAGGCCTTTTCGACGGTGAGCCGGATCGATGGTTGGATCCAAGAGAAAGCCGTGAATACCTCCATCTGATTTGATTTTAACAAAACCGATCAGCTGCTTGTCCTGATAGGCACAGATATAAATCAAAGTGTGGCCCGGCAGTTTTTCAAAGTCCGTGGCTTCATGCCTGGGTCATGCCTGGGTCATGCCTTGGCAAAGAGCCTGTTCAGCGCATTTGAATCAACGGGTGGGTTAACCTCGAAATGAAAGCTCATTTTTTCCGAGCGGTCAGTTCGTGGGTGAGGGCCTGCAAGAAGGTTGTGTTGCCGGGGAGTACGAGCAATGCGGTGGTCGCTCGTTCAGTTTGCTCCGCCGCGAGGCGTTGTGCCTGCTCCAGACCGTGGAGTTTTACGTAGGTGGTCTTGTCGGCCTTGGCGTCCTTGCCGGCGGTTTTGCCGAGGGTGGCGGTGTCGGCGGTGGCGTCGAGCACGTCGTCAATGATCTGGAAGGCGAGGCCGAGGTGGCGGCCGGCGCGGCGGAGGGTGTTGAGCTGATCCTCACTGGCGCCGCCGATGAGGCCGCCCATCACGAGGGCCGTCTCGATCATGGCGGCGGTTTTGTTGAGGTGGATGAACTCCAGTTCATCGGCGGTGGCATCGGCCTTCTTTTCGGCGAGGAGATCCTCCATCTGTCCGCCGATGAGCCGCCGGCTGCCGGCGGCGTCGGCGAGTTCGCGGACGAGAGCGTGGGCGAGTGCGCCGGGATAGTTTTCCGCGAGGAGGGCAAAGGCGTGGGTGAGCAGGGCGTCGCCGGCGAGCAGGGCGGTGGCCTCGTCGAACTGGCGGTGCGCGGTGGGGCGGCCGCGGCGCAGGTCGTCGTTGTCCATGCACGGCAGGTCGTCGTGGATGAGCGAGTAGGTGTGCAGGCACTCGATGGCGACGGCGGCGGGGAGGGCGTCCGGGGTTTGCGCGGCTGGGTTTTCGATCTTCGATGAGGTGCGGATGAAGAGATCCGCGGCCGCGAGCACGAGCACGGGGCGCAGGCGTTTGCCGCCGGCCTGCAGGCTGTAACGCATGGCCTCGTGCAGCCGGGCGGGGCGGGTGTCGGCGGCGGGCAGGTAGCGGCCGATCCCGGCTTCGGTCCGGCGGATGTGGTCTTGGAGGGTGGCGGCAAAGTCCATCGCCCTTGCGTGCGGGAAAATCCACCGGGGTGCAACCTCCCGGAAGAGAAGAATCTCGCCAACTCCGGCGGCTTCCGCCTATGTCCGGGACGTCCCCCTTTCCTCATGAGCAAAAAGATCGACCGTGCCCTTTACGGCCCCAGCTGGACCGAGGTTCTGCTGGGTGCTTTCCTGAGTGTCCTGTTGGGCGGCGCGCTTGCGGCGGCCTATCTCATCACCAAGCCGGTCCAGACCGTCCGGGAGTTGCCGAAGGAACCCGTTCCCGGCGTGGTGTATCACTTTGAAGGCAGCCGGGATTCAAGCCGGGGCCGCACATGGCAGAACAAGCTGCAGCAGCTGGCCGTCGGGCGTCCGATCACGCTGATTGAGGATGAATTGAACGCCGCGGCGGCGGCGCTCCAGCCTCCTGCCGCGAAGAAAGGAGCGGAGGAGGGGAAGAAACCGATGTTCAGTGCGGGGCTGGCGAATTTTCGCATCCGCGAAGGCGAGATGCAGGTGGCGGTGCCGCTGACGTTGAACAGCTTTGATCTCGGGTTGAGCACGCTCGTGCAGGCCCAGGGCGTCTTTGAGCGGGATGGGGAGGCGTATGTGTTTGCGCCTTCCTCGCTGCGGATCGGGTCGTGCCAGGTCGAGCGCCTGCCTTTTGTCGCCTCCTTTGTGCGCAACCGTATTCGCGAGGCCTTTGTCGCCCCCGATGCGGTGGAAGCGGCCTGGGGCCGGCTTTCTGCGGTCCGCCTGGAGGGATCGCAGCTGCACCTGACGCCCTGAGTGGCGCTTGCCAGCCGCCGGGCGCGGGGTGGATAATCGGCGCGTGTCGAAGAGCGTGAAAAACATCAGCATCGTGGCGACGGCCACGATGGGTTCGCGCGTGCTGGGGCTGGTGCGGGAGATCGTCACGGCGGCGGTCTTCGGCACGGGTGCGCTGGCTTCGGCTTTTGTCTCGGCCTTCACCCTGCCCAACCTGTTTCGGCGCCTGCTCGGCGAGGGGGCGCTGACGGCGGCGTTTGTGCCGACGCTGACGGAAGAGCTGGAGCAACGGCAACGCGTCGGGGCTTTCGCGCTGGTGAGTCAGGTGGCAAGCTGGCTTCTGGTGGTGACTGTCATCCTGGTGGCGCTGGCGATGCTGGGGCTGACACAGGCGGAGTGGTTGCTGGAGACGGCGGGCGGCGGCCGGCTGGCGGAGGAGACGATCCGGCGGCTGGTGCTGGGCGCGGATCTCGCGGTGATTCTTTTCCCCTACATGGTGCTGGTGTGCCTCGCGGCGGCGTTCAGCGCCGCGTGTCAGGTGCTGGGGCGATTCACGGAGCCGGCGTTGTCACCGGTGTGGCTCAATCTGAGCATTCTCACCGCGCTCGGTCTCGGGGCGTGGTGGGCGTGGGACGAGCCGCAGCGCATGCATCTGCTCTGCGCGGGGGTGCTGGCGGGCGGTTTCCTCCAGATGGCCGTGCCGGCCGGGGTGCTCTGGCGCGAGGGCTGGCGGCCGGCCTTTGACCTGGGGATGAACGACCGGGTACGCGCCATTGTCCGGCTCATGGGGCCGATGGTCATCGGCTCGGCCATTTATCTCGTCAATATGGCGGTGTCGCGGTTTCTGGGGCTTTCGCTCAACGAAGAGGCGGCGGCAATCATCAACCTCGCCACGCGGGTGATGGAGCTGCCGATCGGAGTCTTCACGGCGGCGGTGGCCACGGTGGTGTTCCCGCTGATCGCGCGCCACGCGGCGCAGGGGCGTTGGGAGCAGCTGGGCGAGGACTACCACAAGGGGTTGCGGCTGGTGCTGGTATTGAATCTTCCGGCGGCGGCGGGGCTGGTTGTGCTGAGCGGGCCGATCACGCGCCTGTTGTTCGAGCGCGGCGCCTTCGGGGCGGAAGACACGGCGCTGATGACGCCGGTGCTGGCGGTCTATGCGCTGGGGTTGCCTTTTCTTTCTTTCGTCACCGTGGCGCTGCGCGGGTTTTATGCGCTGCGCGACACCGCCACGCCGGTGCGCGCGGCGGCGTGGAGCTTCGTGGTGAATCTCGGGCTCAGTCTGGTGTTGATGCGCTGGTATTCGACTGTCGGTCTGGCGGTGGCCGGCACGGTGGCGGTGGCGGTGCAGGCCTGCTATCTGCAGGTGCGGTTGCAAGGGCGGCGGTCGTCGCTGGGGTTCGCGCCTCTTTGGCCGAATCTCGTGAAAATCACCGGCGCCAGTCTGGTGATGGGCGTGGCGGTCTGGGCGGGCTGGTGTCTTGCGAGTGGGTGGCTACCGGCGGGGAAGGGCACCGATTTGGTGGCCGTGGGCGTGCTCGTGCCACTGGGTGCGGCGTTGTATGCCGGTCTGTTGTGGGCCTTGAAAATCGAGGGCCGGGCCGAATTGGAGGCCTTGGTTGGCCGGCTGCGGAAGCGTCGCCATGGGCCGTGAAGCCATCAGGGCAAGGCCGCGCGCATGAAACGACGACGCGACTGGTTCACTCCCGCGATGCTGCTCGCGGTGGCGCTGGCGTGGGTGTTGCCACGGTTTGGCTCAAGCGCCGGGCCGCTGCCGGTGGCGTTCCTGATCAAGGGCGGCGTGGCCCTGATTTTTTTTCTCTATGGTCTGACGCTGTCCTTCACCGCGCTGCGGGCGGGGGCGCTGCACTGGCGGTTGCACCTGCTGATCCAAG
>CAYSBR010000046.1:0-26465 GCA_964429385.1 uncultured Opitutaceae bacterium | reverse complement strand
CCAGGAGGCCATCCTCGAGGACGCCTACGTGCTCATCCACGAGAAGAAGATCTCCAACCTCCAGGAGTTCCTCCCGCTGCTCCAGGCCGTCGCCAAGACCGGCAAGCAGCTCCTCGTCATCGCCGAGGAAGTCGAGGGCGAGGCCCTTGCCGCGCTCGTCGTGAACAAGATCCGCGGCACCATCAACGTGTGCGCCGTCAAGGCCCCCGGCTTCGGCGACCGCCGCAAGGCCATGCTCGAGGACATCGCCGTCCTCACCGGCGGCAAGTGCATCACCGAGGACCTCGGCCTCAAGCTTGAGAACCTCACCCTCGCCGACCTCGGCCGCGCCAAGCGCATTGTCGTGGACAAGGAGAACACCACCATCGTGGAAGGCTCCGGCAAGAGCTCCGACATCCAGGGCCGCGTGAAGCAGATCCGCCGCCAGATCGACGAGACCACCTCCGACTACGACCGCGAGAAGCTTCAGGAGCGCCTCGCGAAGCTCGCCGGGGGCGTGGCCGTCATCAACGTCGGCGCCACGACCGAGTCCGAGATGAAGGAGAAGAAGCAGCGCGTCGAGGACGCCCCCCACGCCACCCGCGCCGCCGTCGCCGAAGGCATCGCCGCCGGCGGGGGTGTCGCCCTCCTGCGCACCGCCAAGGCCGTGGATGTCGCCATCGCGTCCCTCGAAGGCGACGAGAAGCTCGGCGCCCAGATCATCCGCCGCGCCGTCGAGGCCCCGCTGAAGCAGCTCTGCTTCAACGCCGGCGTCGAAGGGGCCGTCGTGGTCCAGCAGGTGCTCTCCTCCAAGGGCGCCAACGGCTACAACGTCGCCACCGGCGAATACACCGACCTCGTGAAGGCCGGCGTGGTGGACCCGACCAAGGTCACCCGCACCGCCCTCCAGAACGCCGCCTCCATCGCCGGCCTGCTCCTCACCACCGAGGCGATCATCACCGACGCCCCGGAGAAGGAAAAGGCCCCCGCGGCCCCCGCCGGCGGCGGCATGGGCGGCATGGACTACTGAGTTCCCAACGGCGAATCACTCGCTCAAAACCTCAAGGCGCGCTCTCCGGAGCGCGCCTTTTTTTGGACAAACAGCGGCAGTCCCATGGCCCGCGGGGTCGGCGGGATCTTCGCTCCGAGCGGGACCGCGCATCGCCCGGCGTTGGACGCAAAACGTGTGCGTCCAGCCAAGGGCCCGGCGCACCGGGCCCCTGCATTACCCTTCGCTTGCTTTGCTCCGCGCCACCAACCAGCCGCGCAGAGGGTTGAAGACCTCGGTGAGGGTGGCTTCCTTTATCTTGGTGGACACCTTGCCGTTGACGCGGATGCGGTAGCGCCTGGCGGCGGGATTGGATGTAAAGGGCGTCTCGTTGGGTGTAGGGATCAGTTCCACCTTCAGCGCCTCGCCGGTCAGATGGTCCTTCACCGAGAGCCGAAAACGTGCACCGGGCCTGCCCATGGACGGACAAGAATAATGCACCGTTGCCAAACGCAAGCCCTTGGGCTCTCGTGGTCGCCATGAAAGCGGTGACAAAAATCCCCGAGGCCGAATAACACTGTTAGCCAAAAATGAACGCATGCATGACTACCTACGAGTTCTTGGACCTTCTCATTGGTTTCGGGACGTTGGTTCTCACGGTTCTCGGCTTGCTGTTCGTGTGGACGCAAATTTGCCAGGTGAAGGAGCAGCTCTGTCTACAACATTTTGCTGATTACACGAAGCGTTACCAAGAGATCGTCTTGAGATTTCCTGAGAGCATCAACGAGGCTTCGTTTGATCTGAGTCGGCGAGACGATCGCGATAAGGTGATGCGTCAGATGCGAGCATACGTTGATTTGTGTTACGAAGAGTGGTTTTTGCGGCGCACCTTTGAGTTGCACGACAGAGTATGGCAGACGTGGAACGGCGGTATGGACACCGCTTTTTCGAAGAGAGCGTTCAAAGATGCGTGGGCGATTATCAAGCAAGACTCCGAGTATGGCTCTGATTTCCGCGAGTTTTTGGATCAAAAGGTCGCAGCAATAAAATGAAGGCTAACCAGTCGCCAGAGCCAACGCCACTGCTTGTCACGATCCGTGCTGAGGCACGGCTCGCGCCAAGCAGCGGCGTGGCTCATCTTTAACGTTGGGCACAGAAAGATGAAGACGACCGACCTCGAAAAGCCTTTCCGACTGTCACGGGATTTCTGGGCCGCGTATGCCCTGCTCGGCATCCCGGTGCTTTGGTTTGCGAGGCCTTGGAACTGGGAGCTTCCGATTTACTCGAAGGCCGCAGGTTTCGTGTTTCTTCCCTTCGCAGCGGCGATTGTCTGCTATTGTCCGTTTCTCTTCATCGCTGCGATTACTCGAGGTTCATCGAAAGAAAGGAAGATCGGATTGGCATTCCTTGCGGCGTTCATGAGCGCCGCACTCTTCCTGACGGCCATTTGGATCGCTTACGATTTTGGAGGAGTGCCATCGCGGTTCGGATTCATCGCAGTGATTGTTGCAAACGTCGTTTTCGCTTTCCTTCAGGCAAGACAGCCCAACCAGCCGGCACAGCACAACGCGGGTAGCCGTCCGGTTTCGAGCGACTCACCGGCATCCGAAACCCCGTCCGCGCCCGCCCCGCGTGGCTGACCAGTGGTCGATCGGCAGAAGATGAAGAAACTCACGATATACGCATTCCCGCTCGTGTGGCTTATCGTTGGCCCAAACTATCTGTGGCGGTTACTCACCGGCGGCTTTGATCTTCTTCGTCCCCTGAATATCGCGCTCTTGATTCTCGCATCAATCGGCACCTTAGGCTCGCTTCCGAGAGTCCCAGCCCTGCACTTCGCCGCCGGTATTGCTGGGGTCTTGCTGAGCATCATCGACACCTACTTTGTTTGGCTCCTTGGTGGGTTCGGTGCGAATGGCGGTTGGACGTTTAGCTATAATTGGTGGGCGTGGAGCATATCGGGAAGTGCGGCCACTTCTTTTGCCGTCGTCCAGAATATCACACTCGTGACCTTTTCTTGCGTCGCGGCCTACATTGCGGCTGACACCTTAGACAGAAAGAGAGAGCCGATCCAGCCACCACAGACAACGACCGGGAGCTCCGCTCCCGATCGTGTCTGAGTTCAATCGTTGGGCAAAGAAGATGACTCCAGAATATCGAGAGCAGAACTCCTGGTGGGTACATGGAGATCTCACGCAAGAACTGGCATTCGAACACAATTCGATAGTCGAAGCGGTCTTGCCGGACGGAAGAAAGAAAGAGGGATGGATTGTTGGAGCGTCTATCCAAGTGCCCGAGGTAGTTTATACTGTAGAGGCCTGCGATGGGTCTGGTGACTACAAATGCTCAGCCTCAAGTTTGCGAAAGATAAAATCAGAATGAAAACGGAGCCCAACCAGCCGCTACAGCGCAACGCCTCGACGAGGTCCGTTTCGAGTTTGGAGTCGCCAGCTCGGCGTGGCTGACCAGAGATCGTTAGGCATCGCTCAAACATGATCGCATTTGAGAAATTTGAGCAAGATCTCGCTGCCCTTATTGGCAACCCAACTGATTACGTCACATCCCGCGCGTTGTTCTCTGGCGGTCTGGATCGGCCTCTTTCTTCCGGCCGCCACTGAAGGCCGATCGCAGGAAAAACACATCGACTAACATGAGAACGCCAGCCGAGCCAGCGATGTAGATCCAATACAAAACTGGGGCCGACTCTCTTCCTTCGATCCACTCGAGACGCCACCGGAGCCGCATCTGGCCAGTGACAACTTCGTAGCCGAGCAAGATATGAAGCCCGATCCAAATGGCGATGATGACGAGCGGACCGTAACGCCAGCGTAGGAGCAGGCTGGTAATGTCGCTCTTCAGGACTTCGCGTAGCTTCATCTTTCTTCCGCTGATCGATTGAAGTCAGCCACGGAGGGCAGCGTCAGCTGCCCGGAGTTGGCTGTGATGACTGGTTAGGCATTTTTCGCATGCAACTTCAGCACGATTCTAAACTCCTTTTCTGTCATCTTGAAATTGGTCCCTTGCTGGTAGCCATGAAACATCGACAGCCCTTCAAGTCCGGGCGTGCTCCGAAGAAGTGTATGTGGGAGATTCATCCGGCGCTCTTTGATTGTCGCCAGAACACGGTATCTCTCCTCCATGTCGCGCTCCCGATTGTACTTCTGCTCGCTCTTAAGCTCAGGCATGATTTTCGGATCGCTATCGAGCTGTAGAATTGCGCGAAAGCCACGCTTTGGCCCCGTCTGCCACACTAACGCAGTATCATCTCGCCTGATCTCGTCGCGGTAACGAGTTACAATCCACGAAATCGTCGGGAATGGATCAGCGAGGCGCGCGTCCAGACGGTAACTGTCGGGGTTACATTTGAATATCCAGTAGCTCATATGGATTGATCTTTGCCTAACGTCCAAGGTCAGACAACTCCGGGGAGCGCAGCTCCCCGGAGTTGTCTGTGCCGCCTGGTTGGCCTCTTTCTTCATTTCCAGAATCTCCACCAAGGCTTCTTAGACCGCGGAGCGGGAGCATCCCAGCCGGAAAAATCGGGGCCGCTGAGAAATTCGCGCGAATCTAGGTCAAAGGAGAACGGACCCTCTTCGCCCTCGTAGCCGACAACGGCGACTCCGGACAATACACGGCCGGCAACGGTAAGACCGTGAATGTCATCGATAGACACTCGCTTGCTCGACCAAACCTCGCGACCGCCCTCAATAATGCGTATGGCTTCCGCTCTTTCGGAGCCAACACTAGCTTTTCAATCTTCTGCCATGTCGCAGCGTCGCCCCGAAGCACCGATTCGTAGTGCGCCCCAATATCCTTCGCCGCGGCCTCAAGAAATCGTATGCTCCTTCGCCGCTCAGCATCCCCAGTAGTTCAAAAGGGCTCACTCCACGCTCGCCCGCGCGTGTCTCATCGGTGACGATCGGCGGAAGAAAGATGCGTTTCACTGTAGTCCTCCTTCTCGTAACGCTTGCTGGCTGTGCAGCGATACAGCATCGCGCGAGGCACGCATCGAGGGTCTGTTAGCGACGGGCGATTATCGGCAAGCGATCACCGAGATTGAGGCCGGCCCTCATTCCGCTGAGTGGCGTCTTTCATTGGGTTTGCTCTACGCCTATCGAGAAATCGAAGAAAAAGGAGAAAAGGCAGATTTCACGAGAGCTCTGGGCGAGATTCGGGCCGCCGCGCCCGAGAAGGACGAGGCCAGGCAGTTCATCGCCGACTATGAGCAGCGTGGGGCACACGTGTTCTTCGCGTTTCCTTGGGCGCACATGATTGGGCCATTTCCAGAGCTGCGGAGACCGCAGGCGGCAGAAGCGCCGATCCAGGTGCCAGAGCCAATGTCCGGGCTGGCGCCCGGCCATGGCTCATCGTAATCGTTCGGCAAAGAAAAATGAACAAGGCTCACCAAAGAATCGGTTCGGTCAGTAATGCCCATGTCGGAGCTGATTTTGAACGCGTCGCGCTCGATTTTTTCTCGAAGAAGGCGATCACCCGTTCCCGAGATTTCGCTGTCGAGATCGGTCTATCGAAAAAGAAGAAACACTGCTTCGATCTCGGCACCGCGAAGGAGAAGATTCTCGTCGAGTGCAAATCCCACAGATGGACTGCAGGCGCGAAGGTTCCCAGCGCAAAGATGACCGTCTGGAACGAAGCGATGTATTACTTTCACCTCGCTCCAGCCGACTATCGGAAGATCCTTTTTGTACTGCACCACCGACGAAAGGAAGAAGGAGAGAGCTTGTTGTCCTACTACAAGAGAACGCACTTCCATATGATTCCCGACGGCGTCGAGTTTCTTGAGTGGGACGATCTCACTGGTGACATCGTGAGAGTATGAAAAAAGAGCCGAACAAAACGATTCAGCCAACTCCGGTAGTTGTCTCAAATTGTGCTAAAGCATACTCTGCGTCATCTGCATCCGAGAAAAGAAATCGGAACGCAGAGTGGTCTGACTCGCCTCAGCGCGAATCGGGACGCTGGCTGAATAAACGCAGGACAAGGTGAGGTGTTGCTTCGTCCTCGGTTTTGTTTGGTTATAAAATTCATGAAACACCCCCTCCTGAAACTGTTGGCTGCTTGTTTCGCCATTTCATTGGCGGGCTGCGCCCATCACCACCACTCGCAGATCGCCTCATCGGCTGAGCGGGCGGATGCTGCCGATCTGGCGGAGATCTCGGCGCTTTTTGAGCAGTGGAATGCGAGTCTTGCCACCGGGGATCCTTCGGCCGTCGCCGCGCACTACGCCCAGAATGCCATTCTGCTGCCCACGGTCTCAAACAAGGTGAGGCGGACCCAGGCTGAGCGCATTGACTACTTTGAGCACTTTCTGGAAAAGGAGCCGCGGGGCAGGATCGATCAGGCCGATATGCGGCGCCATGGCGATATCGCGACCAATTCCGGGTTATACACGTTTGAGTTCAGGGACGGATCGGTGGTTCGCGCGCGCTACACCTTTGTTTATCAAAAGCAGCCTGATGGAAGGTGGCTTATTATCGAACATCACTCCTCAAAGCTGCCTGAATAGGAGGCAGAGGGCTTTGAAAGCCGGTCGTTTTGTCACCTTCGATGAGCGGCAGCGAGAACTGGCGCGCATGGCAGGTTTGTCCACGGGCTGATCCGACTGGTTGAGGTTGCCGGTCTGAGGGCATCGCAAATCGCGTGGAGGTGAGGTGAACAAGCCGCTCCACCGTCAGCGCAAGCACGTCGAACGATTCTTCCGTTGACGCACGGACTTCCGCGGCGTTTTCGCCTGCCACGCCAAGCTTGACGTGCTCCGCTGTCGCTCCGTCATCGTCCCGCGATGTCGAACACCCCTGCGACCCTGCCAGACCTGCAACCGGCTCAGTGGATCTGGTATCCCAGCGGACGCTGCCTGCCCAATACATTCGTGCTCTTCCGGCGCACGGTGGAGATCACCGCGCCCGTGCGCCGCGCCCTCGGCTGGATCGCGGCGGACAGCCGGTATCTGCTCGAAGTGAACGGCCGGCGCATCCAATGGGGGCCCGCGCCCGCCGACCCGCGCTGGGCCGAGGCCGACCCCGTCGATCTCACCGCCCACCTGCAAGCCGGCCCCAATGTGATCGCGGTCACGGTCCTCTATTACGGCCACGGCGAAGGCACCTGGCCGCTGGGCAAGCCCGGCTTCCTCTGCCGGCTGGAAATCGAGGATGCGAGCGGGGCGACGCAGACCCTCGCCTCCGATAGCTCCTGGCTGGCGCATCTCTGCCGCGCGTGGGCCCCCGGCCACTACAAGCGCTGGTGTCTGCGTTCGCTGCAGGAGGAGTTCGACGCGAATCTCTATCCCTACGGTTGGAACAAGCCGGAGTTTACGCCCGGTCCCGACTGGCGACCGGCGATGGACCTCGGTGGCTCGCCCAACCAGCCGGCGCTCAACACGCAGTTTTCGGAATACCAATGGGACATCCCCGCCGGCGGTCCGCCCGATGCGCGGCTGCGCGCGCGCGGCATCCCGCTGCTGCGCGAGGAGGAGGTCGCCGTCACCCGGCTCAGCGACCAGCGCCGGATCGAGTGGCTGCGGCCGGTGCGCGAGTATTTTGAGTGCCGCACGCCCGACGCTTATCGCACGGATCCCGCTGGAGGCCCCGTGGCGTCGCCGGTCACGTGTGAAGGTGCGGAGGGCTGGGCGTTTGAGCTCACACCGGAGCGCGGTGTGTTGCTGACCTTCGAGCTGGCCGAGCAGGTCGTGGGCTGGCCGGGGTTCACGATCGAGGCTCCGGCGGGGACGGTGGTGGAATTGCTCGTGCATGAGGCCTGCCGGACGGATAACCCGCGGGTGCTGAGCACGCATTTCGACTCGTGGTCGCGCTTCACCTGCCGTGCGGGCGTGAACCGATTCGAGACCTTCGACTTCGAGAGCCTGCGCTGGCTGCGGCTCCACGTGCACGGCGCCCGCGGCCAGGTGCGGATCGCGCGCGTGGGCGTGCGCCGCCGGCTCTACCCCTGGCCGCAGCCGGCGGAGATCCGCATCGGCGAACCGGCGTTGCAACGGCTGATGGAGGCGACCGTCAACACCCTGCACAACTGCGCACAGGAGACACTGGTGGACGGCATGGCCCGCGAGCGCCAGCAATACAGCGGCGATTGCGGGCACCAGTTGCATGCGATCTACCTCGCGTTTGGCGAGCAGCGTCAGCCCGCGCGTTTCCTCGCCACTTACAGTCAGGGCATGACGAAGGAGGGGTTTTTCCTCGACTGCTGGCCGGGTTTCGACCGCCTCGCGCGCCTGGTCGAGCGGCAGTTCGATCTCACCAGCTGGGGACCGATCCTCGATCACGGCATCGGGTTCAACTTCGATTGCTGGCACCACTACCTCTACACCGGCGACCTTGAGGCCGTGCGCGAGCCGTATGCGCGGCTCGTCCGCTTTGCCGATTATCTGCCCACGCTGCTCGACGCGCACGGCCTGCTCGCCGTGGAGAACCTCGGCATCCCGTCGGTGTGGATTGATCACGTCCCTTACCGGCAGCAGCGCCACAAGCAGTGCGCCTTCAACCTCTATGCCGCGGCGATGTTGGCGCACGCCTTCGCGCCGTTGTGCGAGGCCATGGGCGAGCCGGCGCGCGCGGCGGCGGCCCGCAAGTTTGGTCGCCAGCTGCACCGGCGCACCGTCGCCCGCTTCTGGGATCCGGAGCGCGCCCTTTTCGTGCACAATCTTCCCTGGCTCGCGGAGGAGCCGGAGGCGCGCTGCTGCGATCGCTCGCTTGCGACGGCTATTCTCTTCGACCAGTGCCCCGGCGGGCGCACGTCGGCGGTGTTGCAGATGCTCGCCGAGGCTCCGCCGGAGATGGGCCTGTCTTATCCAAACAACGCCGGCTGGCGTCTCTGGGCTCTGGCCAAGGGCGGGCGCGCCGACGTGATCGCGCATGAACTGCGCCACCGCTGGGCGACGATGGACTCGGTCATCGAGAACAACACGGTGCAGGAGGACTGGGAGACGCGGCCCGAGTCCAACCAGTTGTGGAGCCACTGCCCGGTCGTGCCGTTGTATATCGCGTATCACGGCCTCGCCGGCATCCGCCCGCTGGCCCCGGGCTGTGCGCGCGTGGAGATTCGCCCGCAGCCGGCTGATATTGCCGAACTGGCCCTGACGGCGCGCACGGTTCACGGCCCCATTCGCTTTGCCTCGCACGGCTTGCGTGGCGACCGGCGCATCACGCTCGAAGTCCCTGCCGGCTGCTCTGCGGAGCTCCTGCTTCCGCGCGGCGAGCGGGTGGACC
Source organism: uncultured Opitutaceae bacterium (assembly GCA_964429385.1). GTDB lineage: Bacteria > Verrucomicrobiota > Verrucomicrobiia > Opitutales > Opitutaceae > UBA2377. The sequence goes on along the minus strand of CAYSBR010000046.1, from coordinate 17,261 downwards.
TGCCGCCCGCGGCCGGGCGTGCGCCCGCCGGCCTGCGCCGTTATCAACTGCCTTCAGGCCGGACGATCGAACTGCACCTGCGCAAGGTGTGAGATTGAGGTCTTGCCGCCCGGTTCAGTTTAACCAGCGAGGGAAAGGATCGGAGCGGTTGCTCGTGACGCAGTGCGGTGTGATCGCGGGGCGGTAACATCGGTCCGGCCTCAACGAGGCCGGCTGCAGGATTAAGTGTCTTTAAGGTCAAAATACGTTTCTCCCCTCCGATCCGGGTGGCTTGACGGCGGGTGCGTGGGGTGGCATTTGCCTGAGCATGATTCGGCCCCTCGAATCACTGCTGGTCGGGGCGAAACGCCGGGCGTTCCGCGGAAGGCGGATTGGGTGGAGTTTGCTGGTTGCCGCCGGTTTGTTGCTGGTGGTCGGTGCGGCCGCGGCGACGGAGATGGCCGACGCCGCGAAGGCGCGCGAACGTCTCCTGCATTTGCGCGCGGAGATCGCCCGGCATGATGAACTCTATTTCAAGCAGGCGGCGCCGGAGATCAGCGACGCGGCTTATGATGCGTTGAAACAGGAATGGCGGGAGCTGGAGGCGGCGCATCCGGAGTTGTTGGCCGGCGCCGATCCGGTGGGGCTGGGCGATGACCGCGGCGGGCGGTTTCCGGTTTACCGGCATCGCGTGCCGATGGTGGGGCTGGAGAAAAGCTACACGGAAGCGGAGTTGCGGGCTTTTCATGCGCGGGTGATCCGTCAGTTGGACGGGGTAACGCCGGGGTTGGTGGTGGAGCCGAAATACGACGGGGTGGCGCTCAGCGTGACCTACGAGCACGGGCATCTCGTGCGGGCGGTGACTCGGGGCAATGGGGAGGAAGGCGATGAGGTCACGGTCAACGCGCGGATGATCGCGGCGCTGCCGTCGCGGCTGCAGCATGGCGGCGAACGGCCGGTGCCCGCGGTGGTGGAGGTGCGCGGGGAAGTTTATCTGACCTATGGCGAACTGGCGCGGATCAATGCGGAGCGCGAACTGGCGGGGGAAGCGCCGCTGGCGCATCCCCGCAACGTCGCGGCCGGCACGCTGAAGCAGTCCGATCCGGCGGAGGTGGCGGAGCGCCGGTTGGAAGGGGTGTTCTACGGACTTGGCGCCTGCGAACCGGAGAGCCTGCGACCGCAGTCGCACACCGCTTTGCTGGCTGATTTGAGAGGGTGGGGGCTGCCGGTGCCAACGGAGCTCAGCCACGCGAGAACCTGGGATGAATTGCGGGCGGCGGTGGAGGCATTCGGGTCGGCCCGCGACCGGTATGGATTTCCCACGGATGGGGTGGTGGTGAAGGTGGATGAGGTGCGCTGGCAGCGGAAACTGGGCGAAGGCGCGCAGGCTCCGCGGTGGGCGATTGCGCACAAGTTCGCCCCTGCGCGGGTGGAGACGCGGTTGCGCGGCATCACGATCCAGGTCGGCCGCACGGGACGGCTCACGCCGGTGGCGGAATTGGAGCCGGTGGTCATCGGCGGCACGACGATCACCCGCGCCTCGTTGCACACTCGCCGGGAAATCGCCCGCCAGGATTTTCGCGTGGGTGATTTCGTCCAGGTGGAGAAGGCGGGCGAAATCATCCCGGTGATCGTGGGCGTGAACCGGGCGCGGCGGCCGGCGGAGGCGACGCCTTACAGGTTTCCCGAGGTCTGTCCGGTGTGCGGGACGGCGGTCGTTGCGGAGGGGGAGGCCGCGGTGCGCTGTCCCCAGGCGGATTGTCCCGCGCAGGTGCGGCGTCGTCTGGAGCATTTTGCCTCCAAGGCCGGGGTTGACATCCACGGGTTGGGGCCGGCGTGGGTGGAGTGGCTGGTCGCGCACGGTGCGGTGAAGACGCCGGCGGATCTCTACCGGTTGCGAGGGGAGGACCTGCTGGACCTTGGGCGCGGCGCAGGGCAATCAGGCGAGCGTCTGCTGGCGGCCATCACGCGGAGCAAACACGCGGAGTTGTGGCGCTTCATCCGGGCGCTGGGCATTCCCCGGATCGGCGAAGCGGGAGCGCGCGCGCTGGCCCGCCGTTTCGAAAGTCTGGAGGCGCTGGCGGCGGCTGCGCCGGCGGACTGGGCGGAGACGGGGATCGGCCCGGCGGCGGTGGAGTCGCTGGGCCGTTATTTCGAGGCGCCGGCGAATCGCGCCTTAGTGGTCGAGCTGCGATCGCTCGGAGTGAGGCCGCGGGGCGAGGGGAGTGGGTCGAACGAGGGTGTGCTGGCGGGGAAGGTTTTTGTGCTCACCGGACGTCTGCCAGGTTGGACGCGGGCGGAGGCGACGGAGAAAATCCGCGCGGCCGGCGGCGTGGTGCGCGAGGTGGTAAGCCATCGCACGGATTTTGTCGTGGCCGGAGACGCGGCGGGAGAAAAGCTGGGGGAGGCGCGGCGCCTCGGTGTCGTGGTGTTGGACGAAGCGGGGCTGCGCGCGCTGCTGGCCGAAGCGCCGGCGCCGTGAGCGGGGTCGGGTGCGGCCTTGAAAGCGGCCGGGGCGGCTGATTGCCTGCGCCCATGGAAGTGATTTTTCTCGGCTCGGGGACATCGCAGGGGGTGCCGATGATCGCGTGCGATTGCGCGGTGTGCACCTCGGCCGATCCGCGCAACCGGCGCACGCGGGCGTCCATCCATGTGGTGATGGACGGGCTGCACGTGCAGGTGGACGCCGCGCCGGAGTTCCGGCTGCAGTGTCTGCGGGAGAAGATCAACCGGATGGATTTTTTCATCCTGACGCATGGGCATGCGGATCATGTCACGGGGATGGATGACCTGCGGCGGTTCTGTGATCTGAAGGGCGGGGAGGCGCTGACGGTTTACTCGACGGACGAGGGTATCAGCCGTGTGCTGGCGATTTTTCCCTACGCGATCGCCGAACGGCCGGTGGCGAAGGGCTATGCGGCTTTCAAGCTGACGTTGATGCCGACGGTGCTGGAGCTGCCGCAGGGGACGATCCGGGCGACGCTGCTGCCGCATGGTGGCGTCAACACCCTGGGGCTGATCTTTACCGAACGCAGCAGTGGCAAACGGTTCGCCTATTACACCGACAACAAGCGGCTGACCCAGGAGGCGATGGCGCTGGCCGAGGGGGCAGATGTCGTCGTGCTGGATGGTCTGCGCCCGCTGCCACACCCGACGCATATGAGCATCCCGGAGGCGTTGGAAACGGCGGCCCGGCTTGGGGCAAAGCAGACTTGGCTGACTCATCTCACGCACCTCAGTGATCATGCGGAGACTGAAGCCGCGCTCCCGGCCGGGATCCGGTTGGCTTACGACGGGTTGCGGTTGAGACTGTGAGTGGTGGGGTAGGGTTAAGGCGATAGTTTATCGAATAACTAATGTTGTAAGGAATCGTGTCTTAAGGGTGATGAATTACAGGAGATTTAATCTGTAAGATTATAATAATAAGACACTAGAAGTTAAGTATGAGCGCGCGTGGAGAGGCGGAAAATTGGCTTGATTTTAAATCATACTGAATGAATCTACATTTATTCAGTAGCCAATGAAGCTTTCCAAGAAAGGCGAATACGCCCTGCGCTCCCTGATCAATCTCGGCATTGCCGCCGAGGTGGGGCGGAAGTTGGTGCAGGTTTCGGCCTTGGCGGAGAGCGAGCAGCTGCCGGTGAAATTTTTGGAGCAGATCCTGCAGGAGCTGAAGGATGCCGGGCTCGTGGCCAGCCAGCGGGGCAAATACGGCGGCTATCGTCTGGCGATGGCGGCCAAGGCGATCACCATCGGTTCGGTGGTGCGTTTGATTGACGGGCCGCTGGCGCCGATCGGCTGCGTGAGCCAGACGGCTTACGAGAAATGCTCCTGCCCGGATGAGACCCACTGCGGGCTGCGCATGCTCATGCTGGATGTGCGCAATGCCATCGCGGGTATTCTCGACCGCTACACTTTGGCCGATGTGGTTGAGGTGACCTTGCGCAAGATGCGGCGCGATAATGTGCCGCTGCCTTTCTCCCCGGAGGCCGGGGTGACGCCGCCGCGCGTGCGGCGCCCCGTCGCGGCCCGCACCGGAACCTCCCGGCTGGATGAGGTTGATGGCGTTCTCCACCAATTGCTGGGCGACTACTCAATTTAACCATTCTGTCCCATGGAAAAGAATCCTGTATCTCCGTCTGCGGACGCTTCCGGCCCGGCCTGGCTGGGAGTGGTGCGCGAAAAAGTTGAAAGCCTGCGTTACGGCGTCGTGCAGCTTATCGTGCATGATGGTCGCGTGACCCAGATCGAACGCACCGAAAAGACGCGCCTTTACCCGTCCGGTCATCGTGACGGCGCCGGCATTTGAATCCCTTTGTCACCTACCGGGCTCACCGGAGGTTTTATCACACCTAACATCACCCAAATCGTAAAGACCGCTGACCCGACCACGGGAAGTTCCTTGGAGCATGAATCATTCGACGCCCATGAGGAACTCATCACATCATCCATCATCATCCCTCATCAAGACCGCCTGGATCGCGGTCCTGAGCATTGCGCTCGGTGCCGCCCCCGCCTGGGGCGCGGCTGAGAACGAAGAGATCCAGCTCCTGCGCCAGCAGCTTCGGCTGTTGGAACAGCGGCTGGCCGAGCTGGAGCGCCGGCAGACGGCGCCCAAGGAGGAGACGGCGGCCGCACCCCGGCCCGCCGCCGAGGTCAGCGCCGGTGCCTCCGGCTTCGCGTTGGCGTCCGCGGACAAGAAATTCCAGTTCCGTTTCAGCGGCCTGCTGCATGCGGATGCGCGTTTCTACGGCAGCGATGCGCCCGCCTCGGATACCTTCCTGCTGCGCCGCGTCCGGCCGACCTTCCAGGGCACGCTCAATGAGAAGGCGGGCTTCCGCATCACGCCGGAGTTCGCCGGCAGCAATGCGACGTTGCTGGACGCCAATGTGACCTATGCCTTCAGCCCGGCGGTTACGGTGCTGGTGGGCAAGGCCAAGTCGCCCTTTGATCTGGAGCGACTGGTCTCGGGCAATGCCCTTCGCTTTGTCGAACGCGCGTATCCGACCGTCCTGGGACCGAATCGCGACATCGGCGTGCAGATTTCCGGCGAGCTGGCGGACAAACGGCTTTCCTATGCCCTGGGCTGGCTCAACGGGGTGTCGGACAACGGCAGTTCGGTGACGAATCCCGACGCGGATACGGAGATCGCGCTGCGGCTTTTCGCCCAGCCCTTTGTCAACGACAAGGAATCGCCCCTCGCGGGGCTCGGCTTTGGGGTCGCCTTCACGCATGGCGACAAGTCCACGGGCAGCCCGGCCGGCTACAGCACACTCGCGCAGCAACCCTTCTTCGCCTGGAACGCCGGGGTGGCCCAGGCCGGCCGGCACACGCGTTGGTCGCCGCAGCTCACCTTTTTCAGCGGCCCCTTCGGGCTGGTGGCGAGCTATGTGGAATCCTCGCAGCGGCTCGCGCGGGCGGGGGTGGTTCGCACCCTCACCAATGAAGGCTACCTCCTCCAGGGCTCATATGTGCTCACGGGGGAGAAGGCCACGTTGCGCGGCGTCACGCCGGCCAAGCCCTTTGCGCTCGGGGGCGAGGGGTGGGGCGCCTTTGAAATCGCCGCCCGCCTCAGCGGGCTGAAGATCGACCGCGCGGCCTTTGCCGGCGCCGCGGCCGACCAGTTGGCCAATCCTGCCAGCTCCGCCCGTGAGGTCGCCAGCGCCACGCTGGGCGGCAACTGGTATCTCAACCGCAACCTGAAGTTCGTCATCAACTATGAATACACCGACTTCACCGGCGGCGGCACCGGAGCCACCGGCCCGGGTGCCGTGACCGCCCATAATGAACACGCCGTGCTGGCCCGCACCCAGGTCAGCTTCTGAAGCCTCAAGAACCCGCCCGTAATCCCAAACTCAAAACCATCATGAAATTCAAATCTCTCACCGCTCTGTTCGCCGCCGGCCTGCTCCTGGCCGGCACCGCCACCGCAAAAAACATCTCGCTGCTCAACGTCTCCTACGATCCGACCCGCGAGGTGTATGTTGAATACAACGCCGCGTTCGCCAAGCATTGGAAGGAGAAGACCGGCGACAACGTCACCGTCCGTCAGTCGCACGGCGGTTCCTCCCGCCAGGCCCGTTCCGTCATTGACGGTTTGCAGGCCGATGTGGTGACCCTCGCGCTCGCCTACGACGTGGACGCGCTGCACGAAAACGGGAACCTGATTCCGGCGGACTGGCAGACCCGCCTGCCGGACAACTCGGCGCCCTATTACTCGACGCTCGCCTTTCTGGTGCGCAAGGGGAACCCGAAGAACATCAAGGACTGGCCGGACCTGATCCGCGCCGGGGTGGAAGTCATCACACCCAATCCGAAGACCTCCGGGGTGGCGCGTTGGAACTACCTCGCCGCCTGGGGTTATGCCTTGAAAGCCAACAATGGCGACCAGGCCAAGGCGCGGGCGTTTGTGACGTCCCTTTACAAGAATGTGCCGGTGCTCGACTCCGGGGCGCGCGGCTCTTCGACGACCTTTGTCGAGCGTGGCATCGGCGACGTCCTCATCAACTGGGAGAATGAACTCCTGCTCACCAAGAAACTGCGCCCGGATGATTTCGAAATCATCGTGCCCTCCGTCAGCATCCTCGCCGAGCCCACGGTGTCGTGGGTGGACCGGGTGGTGCAGCGCAAAGGCACGGCGGAGGTCGCCAAGGCCTACCTTGAATTTCTGTATTCGCCGGAAGGGCAGGAAATTTTCGCGCGGCATTTCTACCGCCCGCGTTTGCCGGCGGTGCTGGCCAAGTATGGGCACCAGTATCCGAAGCTCGATCTCTTCACGATCGGCGACGTCTTCGGCGGCTGGCAGAAAGCCTCGAAGGACCACTTCGTGGATGGCGCGGCCTTCGACCAGATCTACACCAAGTAAGCCCCCCGCGAACCACCGATTTACATTATCCGGCTGTTGCGCCCGCCACGTTCACGAGGGCGACGCGGGGCGCGCACCGGAGATAAAACAACAACCCATCAATCACGAATCCGATGCCAGACGTATCCACCCGTTTTTACTCCGTGACCCAAGCCCTCGCGCCCACGGCCTTGCCGCCGCATGCCGCCGGGCTGGCCGAACGCCTGAGCGCCCTCTACACGCTGGCGCAGCGTTCCCATCATATCTTCGCCTCGCCCATCGGGCCGTTTTATCACCAGTCGCGGCACTTCAACCTGCCGCGGTTCGTTTACTTCGGCCCGCACGCCTCCGATGAATCGCTCCGCCTGGCGATCTATGCCGGCGAGGATGCGCGCGACCTGCAGACTTCCCTCGGGGTGCTGCACCTTGTCGAGCGCCTCGCTTTGGATCCCGCGCTCGGACACGGGCTCAACCTGTCGTTTTTCCCGCTGGTGGATGTGCTTGGATTGCAGGCCGGCCTGCCGCCGCGCGCCCTCGCGGGAGAGCACTGGGGCTTCACGCGTGAGCCGGAGCTGTCGCTGTTGGAAAAGGACGCGCGGCTGCGCGGGTATCATGCCTTCGTGCGGGTGGTGCCCGCGGCGGACGACCTGATCACGGTGCGTCTGCGGAGCCATGATCTGCTGGGCACGCTGGGCAGTGAACTCATCACTTCGGAGGATATCGAGCCGTGGCCGGTGCGCTTTGAAACCGGCGAGCGGCAGGCGCTGCCCGGCAGCGGTCCGCTGACGATCGGGGATGACCTGCCGTTCCGTCCGTTCGAGCTCACGCTCGCGCTTCCGGCGGAGTGGCCGCAGCCGCTCTTCGATGCCGCCACGGTCTCGATCCTGGGCCGTTTCATCGAGCGCTACCGCAGTCACCGGGCCTACGCCCAGAACCTCTAGGCCGGACCCATCCCGCGAAAAATATGGACACGAAGAGACACGAATCCGGCCGCAGGCGGATGTGGGCCGTACCTTGCAGCGCCGGGCTACGTCCCGGGGTTCAATCCTGGATGGCCGCATCAGGGCTTTCTCCTTGGCGTTTCTTCGTGTTCATTGGCGGTTCAGCCGAGTAGATTTCTTGCCCCCCCCCTTCATGGTATCGCTTTCCCAGTCCCCGGTTTCGCGCGATCTGCGCGCCTTGCTCGGTCCGCTTCACGCGTGCACGGGGCTCGGCCGGGGGCTGGAAGCGGCCGTGGCCGGGACGTTTGGCAGTGGGGGCGGGGAGTATGAATTACACCGGCTGCGTTTCACGGGCCCGGCGGCCCGGCATGCGCCAGTGCGGCTGGGCATCTTTGGCGGCGTGCACGGCGATGAACCGGCGGGGGCGCTGGCGGTGTGCCGACTGTTGGAGCGCGCGCTGGCCCGGCCGGAGGATTTTGCCGGGGTGGATTTGATCTGCTACCCGGTCTGCAATCCGACCGGCTGGGAGGATGACACCCGCCATAACCGGGCGGGGGTCGATCTGAACCGGGAGTTCTGGCGCGAGTCCGCGCATCCCGAGGTGCGGATTTTGGAACGCGAGTTGCGGACCTGGCAATTTGACGGACTGATCGCGCTGCATGCGGATTGCGACAGTCCCGGTCTGTATGCCTTTGCCCGCGGGGCGGTGACTTCCGGGGAGTTGGTGGCGCCGGCGTTGCGCGCGGCGGAGAAGCTGCTGCCGCGCAATACGGATGACCTGATTGATGGTTTCAAGGCGGTGCACGGGGTCATCCGTGATTGCTATCCCGGAGTGCTGGGGCCGCCGCCGGAGCAGTCGCCCGCGCCGTTCGAGATCATCCTGGAAACGCCGGGCGGGGCCGCGTGCATGGTGCAGGCGGAGGCCGCCTGCCTGGCCTTGCGCGGCATCGTGGCGGAATTGCCGCGGCTGGCGCTGGGGGGCGCCGATATCTGACGAAACCGGATTCATTGCACGCATGGCCTCCTCTCCCGCTTTTTCAAAACCTCCGTTCCCGGCCGCGCCGGCCGGACGCTGGCGTACCGTCAACCGCCGGGTGCTGCCGGGCTTCGGGCTGACGCTGGGCTTTGCGCTGCTCTACCTGAGTCTGATCATTTTGCTGCCGCTGGCGGCGACCTTCATCAAGACGGTGGGGCTGACCTGGGCGGAGTTCTGGGGGCATGTGAGTTCTCCGCGGGTGGTGGCTTCCTACAAGCTGACTTTTGGCGCTTCCTTTGCCGCGGCCGCCTTCAATGTGCCCTGCGGTGTGATCCTGGCCTGGGTCTTGGTGCGCTATCAGTTTCCCGGACGCCGGGTGATGGATGCGCTGGTGGATTTGCCGTTTGCGTTGCCCACGGCGGTGGCGGGCATCGCGCTCACCTCGATCTACGCCCGTACCGGGTGGATGGGGCAGTGGCTGGAGCCACTGGGAATCAAGGTGGCCTATTCGCCCATCGGGATATGGGTCGCGCTGACGTTCATCGGCCTGCCGTTTGTTGTGCGCACGGTGCAGCCCATTCTGGAGGAACTGGAGCCCGAGCTGGAGGAGGCGGCGGCGACACTCGGGGCCACGCGCCTGCAGACGCTGCGCCGGGTAGTGCTCCCGGCGCTGGTGCCCGCGATGCTCACTGGCTTCGCCCTGGCCTTTGCGCGAGCGATCGGGGAATACGGTTCGGTGGTGTTCATCTCGGGCAATATGCCGCTGCGCACGGAGATCACGCCGTTGCTCATCATCACGAAACTGGAGCAATACGACTACGCCGGCGCCACGGCCCTGGCGGTGGTGATGCTGGTCGTGTCCTTTGTCCTGCTGCTTTTCATCCAGCTCATCCAGCGCTGGTTCACACGTCGTCCGACCACCTGAATCTCATTTTTCCTTTTCATGGCTGGTTCCGCTTCCACCCTTACTTACGTCGCCCGTCCGCACAGCCGCCGCGGGCTTGATGATCCGCGCTGGCTGAAATGCGCGCTGCTGGGCATCGCCTTCGCTTTCGTGCTGCTGTTCCTCGTGGTGCCGCTGGCGGCGGTGTTCACCGAGGCGTTGCGCAAGGGGCTGGGGGTGTATTTCGCGGCCTTTGCCGATCCTGACGCGGTGTCCGCCATCAAGCTCACGCTGCTGGCCGCGCTCATTTCCGTGCCCTGCAATCTGGTCTTCGGCCTCGCGGCGGCCTGGGCGATCGCGAAGTTCGAGTTTCCGGGAAAGTCCGTGCTGACCACGTTGATCGACCTGCCCTTCGCGGTGTCGCCGGTTATCGCGGGTTTGATCTACGTGCTGATGTTCGGTGCGCAGGGGTGGTGGGGGCCGTGGCTGATTGAAAACGACATCCGCATCATCTTCGCCGTGCCGGGCATCGTGCTGGCCACGGTGTTCGTCACCTTCCCCTTCGTGGCGCGGGAGCTGATCCCGCTGATGCAGGCGCAGGGGAAGGATGAGGAGCTGGCCGCGCTCACCCTTGGCGCCAGCGGCTGGCGCACTTTCTGGAAGGTCACGCTGCCCAATGTGAAATGGGCGCTCTTCTACGGTGTGATCCTCTGCAATGCCCGCGCGATGGGCGAGTTTGGCGCGGTGTCCGTGGTCTCCGGCCACATCCGCGGCGAGACCAACACCATTCCGCTGCACGTTGAGATTCTCTATAACGAATACCAGACGCAGGCGGCCTTTGCCGTCGCCTCGCTGCTGACCATCCTGGCCCTCGTCACCATTGTGTTGAAGAGCCTCATCGAGTGGCGACACCGCAAGACGGTGGAAGCCGCCGCCAGCGCCACCACCCGCCAATTTGCCTCATGAGCATCGAAGTCCACAACGCCTGGAAACATTTCGGCAGCTACACCGCGCTGGCCGGGGTCAACCTCAAGGTCGCCTCCGGCCGGCTGACCGCGCTGCTCGGCCCGTCCGGCTCGGGCAAGACCACGCTGCTGCGCATCATCGCCGGCCTGGAATTCCCGGACAAGACCGAGGATCCGCGGTCGGGGCGGGTGTTTTTCGATGGTGAGGACGTGTCCAATGTGCCGGCGGGCCGGCGGGGCGTGGGCTTCGTTTTCCAGCATTACGCCCTGTTCAAGCACATGACGGTGTTCGAGAACATCGCCTTCGGCCTCACCGTCCGTCCCCGCGGTCAGCGTCCGTCCAAAAAGGAGATCGCGGACCGGGTGCGTGAGCTGCTGCAAATGGTCCAGCTGGACGGGCTGGGCGGTCGCTTGCCCGATCAGCTTTCCGGTGGCCAACGCCAGCGGGTGGCGCTGGCGCGCGCGCTGGCGGTGCAGCCCAAGGTGTTGCTGCTGGACGAACCGTTTGGCGCGCTCGATGCGCAGGTGCGCAAGGACCTGCGCCGCTGGCTGCGCAGCCTGCATGAGAAACTGCACGTGACGACGGTCTTCGTCACCCACGACCAGGAGGAGGCGCTGGAGCTGGCCGACGAGGTTGTGGTGATGAACCAGGCCAAGGTCGAACAGGTGGGCGCGCCGCAGGCCGTGTATGACCGGCCGGCCTCGCCCTTTGTCATCGAATTTCTCGGCAATGTGAACCGGCTCGAATCCGGCCTCGACCGCCTCCGGGCCTCGGAGCGCGACGTCCTGTATGTGCGTCCGCATGATGTGGACATCCAGCGTCACTACACCGGCAAGCACGCCCTGCAGGCGCGCGTGCTGCATGTCTTCTCCGCTGGCAACTACGGCCGCGTGACACTGGAGCGTATTGATACGGGGGAGACCATCGAGGCCGAGATTTCCCGCGCGCGGCTGCGCGAGCTGGAGCTGGCCGACGGCGACAAGGTCCACGTCGTTTTCAACCACGTCAGGCTCTTTCCCAAGGGCGAATTCTACGAGACGGATGTCGCCGCACCCACGGGAGCGGAAAGTCCGGATCAATACACCATCTGAGCGCGTCGCCGCTTTTCCCTGCAATCAGTCAAAACCCAACCTCCCATGGCCAAAATCCACAACGATATCACCGAAACCATCGGCAACACCCCTCTCGTGCGGCTCAATCGCACCGCCGTCACCCACGGCGCGCAGGCGGAGATCCTGCTCAAGCTCGAGTTCTTCAATCCGCTGTCGAGCGTGAAGGATCGCATCGGGTTTGCGATGATCGACCAGGCGCTGCGCGCCGGCATCATCAACCCGGGCACGGTTCTTATCGAGCCCACCAGCGGCAACACCGGCATCGCGCTCGCCTTTGTCGCCGCGGCGAAGGGGCTGAAGCTGATCCTCACCATGCCGGAGACCATGAGCACGGAGCGCCGCAAGCTGCTCAAGATTCTCGGCGCGCGTCTCGTGCTCACCGAAGGAGCCAAGGGCATGAAGGGCGCCATCGCCCGGGCCGAGGAGTTGCAGCGGCAGATCCCCAACAGCGTCATCCTCCAGCAGTTCGCCAACCCGGCGAATCCGGAGATCCATCGCCAGACCACCGCCGATGAAATCTGGCGGGATACCGACGGCAAGGTGGACATTGTCGTCTCCGGCATCGGCACGGGCGGCACCATCACCGGAGTGGGCGAGGTGCTGAAAAAGAAGAAACCGGGGGTGCGCATCGTGGCGGTCGAGCCTGATGCCTCGCCGGTACTTTCCGGCGGCCAGCCCGGCCCGCACAAGCTGCAGGGCATCGGCGCGGGCTTTGTGCCCGCCGTGCTCAACACGAAGGTTTACGACGAGATCATTCGCGTGAAGGAGACCGATTCCGGTCCGGTCTCCAAGCAGGTGAACCAGCTCGACGGCATTCCCGTCGGCATCTCCTCCGGCGCCGCGATCTGGGCGGCCCTCCAGCTCGCGCAGCGCCCCGAAAACAAGGGGAAGCAGATCGTGGTGATCATCCCGTCCAGCAGCGAACGCTACCTCTCGACCTGGCTCTTCGCGGATATCAATCCCGAGAGCGACTCGGTGGAGGATCTGGTCGGCAAGGGAGCCTGAGCGGATCCCAAGACAATTGACCGGTGTCACCTCGGTGGCGCCGGTCTGGTTAGGACCTACACAACACCAAGCACAAAGCTGCCCGGCTGGTTTTGCTTCCGGCCGGGCAGTCAGGGTGCGGTATCCGGAACCAGGCATCACCGGTGATTTTCTGGCTGGCTTGAAGGATTCTGCACCCAAGCGTGGAGAATCCAACGTGCCCATCACCTTAGCTCAAAAATCATCCTCAGCCCCGCCCAGGCATGCCCAGGCCGGAGGGAAAACGATCGCGTTGATCGGCGCCGGCGTCAGCGGCACTTTGGTTGCGCTGCAGCTGTTGCGTCAGGCGGGTACGCCTCTGCGGGTGCTGCTTTTTGAGCGCATGACGGATGTGGGACGCGGGGTGGCCTACGGGACGGAGAACCGCGAGCATCTGCTGAATGTGCCGGCCGGCCGCATGGGGGCGTTGCCCGAGGACATCGGGCATTTTCATCGCTGGGTGGAGGCGCGGGTGGGAACGCCGGGCTATCCGGGCAGCGTCTCGGCCGGAGAATATCTGCCCCGCTGGCTCTACGGGGATTATGTGCAGGCCATGCTGGAGGAGGCGCGCGCGCAGGCGGCTCCGGGAGTGGTGCTCGAAACGATCAAGGGCGAGGTGATTGATCTGGAAACGGAAACCGGCGAGGTGCGGCTGCGTTGCGGTGACGGACGTTCGTTCGCGGCGGATCGCGTGGTGCTGGCCCTGGGCAATCTGCCGGGCGAGTATCCCATCCCTCGCGCCCTGCCGGTTTACACTTCGTGGCGTTATGTGCACGTGCCCTGGCGGCCGGGCACGCTGGCGGGGATTCCGCCGGAGGCCGATGTGCTCATCGTCGGGGCGGGGCTGACCGCGGTGGATGTGGTGCTGGATTTGCAGGCGTCGGGCCATCGCGGGGTGGTTCACGCGCTTTCGCGCCGGGGATTGCGCCCGCAGGTGCACGAGGCGCATCCGGCCTACCCGGCGTTTCTCGCGAGCGAACCGCTGCCAACCACGATTCTCGGACTGTGGCGGCGCCTGCGCGCGGAAGTGCGCAGGGCGGGCCGATCAGGGGTGGACTGGCGGCCGGTGCTGGATGCCATCCGGGCGCAGACGCCCGAGGTGTGGGCGGGGTTTTCCTGGGAGGAGCGGGCGCGCTTCATGCGGCATGCCCGCCCTTTCTGGGAGGCGCACCGTCACCGGCTGGCCCCGGCGGTGGCGAAGAAAGTCGAAATCCTGCGCGCGGCGGGCCGGCTGCGGTTTTATGCCGGGCGGCTGGAGACCTTGCAGGAAAAGCCCGAGGGGGTGGAGGCGCGTTTTCGCGAACGTGGCACTCAGCGGCGACATGTCCTCAACGTGGCCAAGGTGATCAACTGCACCGGGCCGCGGAGCGATTACTCCAAGTATCAGCACCCCCTGCTGGTCAACCTGCTCACCCGCGGGCTGATTGATCACGATCCGCTGGCGCTCGGCATCAATGCGCTGGCCGACGGCAGTGTGCTGGGCTACCGCGCCGGGCCGGTGGGCTGGCTGTTCACCCTCGGCGCGCCGCTCAAGGGCGTGTTGTGGGAGTGCACGGCGGTGCCGGAGATCCGGACGCAGGCGCAGCGGCTGGCCGCCCGGCTTTTACGGCCCTAGGTTTTACGGGATCGCGCATACTCGCTGGTGTAATACCAGCGGAAGAAACTGACGGCGATGGCGGCGGTGGCGACGAACAGGCCGCCGAGTTTCATCATGGTGCCGGCCAGCAACTGATCCTGCGCCGGGCTGAAATTACTGATGATGCGCGGGGCGAATTCGTAGGTGGGGTAAAGGATGTCCGTGGAAAAGGTGATGTAAGCGAAGAGCGGGGTCATGCCGATGACGATGCCCAGCTGGTAGAGCATCTGGGCGGCGTAGCTGATGCGCGGGGCGACCTTTGACGGACTGAGATGGGGCCACCAATAGAAGAGGGCGGCGGCGAAGAACATCACATGCTCCAGCACGTGGACGAATTTGTCGCGGAGGGCCCAATCATAGAGTGCGGGCGCATGCCAGACGCTGATGATGATCGTGTAGATCAGACCGCAGATCAGAGGATGGGTGAAGCAGCGGGCCAACGGGCGGATGCCGGGGCGGTCCAGCACACCGTCCACCATCCAGGGGGTGAGCCCGAGCAGGAACAGGATGGCGGCCGGGTAGGTGAGCAACTGGTGCTGCGCCATGTGGGCGCTGAAGAGAAAGCGTTCGCCGATCTGGTCGAGCGGAGAGCCCACCGCCAGATAGAAGATGACCAGCGCGGCGTAGAAACAGACGGCCTGACGCCGGGGAAAGGGGGTGCCGGCGGGAGCGATCCGGTCGCGGAGCGGGCCGGTCAGCAGGGCATAGAGCCAGCCGAGAAGAACCAGTCCGCCGACAAGGTAGGGTTCGTTGTGCCAATGGCGCCAGTCGATCATCGTGGCCAAGAAAAAGGCGGCCCGAAGGCCGCCGCAAACTTATCGGGAATTTTTTGCCCGGGTTACTCGATGATCGAGGACAGCGGGACGCTGTCCTGCGCGCCGAAGAGGAGCAGCAACGCCCAGAGGGTGCCGCCGCCCAGGATCAACCCGATGAAAAACAGGATGGTGCAGAAGGGTTTGTCCCACCGGAGGTGCATGAAGTAGAAGATCACATACAGGAACTTCACGACGGACAGCACCGCGAGGCTGGTGATGATGATCCACTTCGCGAAGGGGAAGAAGATCACCACGATCTCGATACCAGTGATGACCGCGAGGAGCAGCGCGATCTGCACATAGAGCTGGTATTTGTTGTCATCATGCCCGTGGTCGTGGGCGTGGGAAGCAATGGCGCTCATGGTGGGATCAGATGTATTCGAGCAGGTAAACGGCGGTGAAGATGACGATCCAGACGATATCAACGAAGTGCCAGTAAAGGCCCATGCTTTCGACGTCGATGGCGTTGGCTTCGTTGAAGCCGACGGGGCCGCGCGGCCGGGCAAAGTGGAAGCTGGCGGCGGCGGTCACGGCCAGGCCGATCAGGTGGCCGAAGCTGTGGCCGACCCAGCCGCCGAGGCCGGCGCCGGTCTGAAGGGCGTGCACGAGGCCGAGGACGGAGAAGAGGGCGAACAGGACCACGCCGACGAGGGCGATCACGTGCAGGACGTTGCGAAAGAACCAGGTGCGGTCTTTGGCGGTGTCGAGCGGCTGGAAGGAGCGCACATACATCATGATAAGCCAGAGGACGCCGATGGCGACGTGGATACCGTGCGTGCCGGTGAGGGTGTAGAAGGTCGAGCCGAAGATGCTGTTCGTGAGGGTGAAGTCGCGGTCCTTCACGAAGTGGGCGAACTCATACACCTGACAGCCGAGGAAGATGGAGCCGAAGAAGATCGTCGTGAGCAGCGACCAGCGCATGCTCTTGAGGTTGCCCTTCTGGATGGCGTTCACCGCCAGCGCCATCATGAGCGACGACATGAGCAGGATGAAGGTCGAGAACGAGGTGAGCTCGATGGAGAAGATATCCTGCGCCGCAGGCGTCCCCGGGGGCGGGTGCAGACGGTAGATCAGGTGGGTCGCGATCAGCATCCCGAAGAACATGCAATCCGAGGCAAGAAACGCCCACATGAGGAGTTTCTTGTTCGGAATGCCCGTCGAGGTCGTGTGATCGTGGTGATGATCGATGGGGGCGTTGGCCGCGTGGCTGCTCATGATTCGAGGTCCTTCTTGTCCGGATGAATGTGGTAACCTTCGTTGCCTTCCATGGCCCAGAGGTAGATGCCGATCAGCAAGACGGCGCCGCCGAAGATGGCCGGAATCAGGTGGGAAGAGAATACTTGCGTGCCAAAGAACACCACGGGGTAGTGCAATTGGATGAAATTATACGCACCGATCAGCAGGCCCAGGCTGGTGACGAAGGGATAAATGGATTGGAAGGGCATGTGGATGCCGCCATGGGCGGCGTCTTCCTTGGCGTGGGCGGTCTTTTCCTTGGCGATCTCTTCCTTGTGATGCTTCTCATACCACCAAGCATCGCGGGCATGCACGGTGGGGGTGACGGCGAAATTATACTCGGGCGGGGGATTGGGCAGGGACCACTCCAGGGTGCGGGCATCCCAGTAGTCGCGCTTGACCTTTTCGCCCTTCAAGTAGGTCCAGACCATCACGGTGAAGTAGATGGCGATGCCGACGCCGAGAATCAGCGCGCCGACGGTGGCGATGTAGTTGGGGGCGTTCCAGCCGAGGTTGGCATCGTAGGTGAAGGTGCGGCGGGGCATGCCGTTCAGGCCGAGGAAGTGCATCGGGAAGAACGTGATGTTGAAGCCGGAAAAGATGACCCAGAAGGAGAGCTTGCCCCAGAATTCGCTGACCTTGCGGCCGAACATCAGAGGGAACCAGTAGTGGATGCCGGCGAGCAGGGCGAAGAGGGCGCCGCCGATGAGCACGTAGTGGAAGTGGGCGATGACGAAATAGCTGTCCTGCTGCTGGGCATCGGCGGGGGCGGCGGCGTGCATGACACCGGAGAAACCGCCCATCATGAACAGCCAGACGAAGCCAAGGGCGAACATCATGGGGGTGCGCA
>CAYSBR010000045.1:0-26622 GCA_964429385.1 uncultured Opitutaceae bacterium | reverse complement strand
TTGACCAGCGTGCCCACCGTCATGGTGTCGCTGAGTTTGGGCATTTCGATGATTTGGGCCATGGGACTAAAAGATTAGGTTGGAAATTTAAGTTTAAGGGGAGGGAGGCGTTGGGTCTGGGCTGAGGTGGCGAGGGCTTGAACTTCAACTTTTGACTTCAACGCGCCCGCCATCAGGCGAGGATTTCGAGGGCGGCCTGATAGACGCGCTGCGGGTTGGGAAGCTGTTCGATTTCCACGGGCGGGCTGTAGATGGCCGGCGCGTCCACGGTGGCGAGGCGGTGGATGGGGGCGTCGAGTTCGTCGAAGGCCTCCTTCTGGATCATGAAGGCGAGCTGGGTGCCGACGCTGGCGAAGGGCTTCTGCTCCTCGACAATCAGCACGCGGTGGGTCTTGGCGACCGATTTGAGCACGGTGTCAATGTCGAGGGGACGGATGGTGCGCAGATCCACGATCTCCACGGAGAGATTGTGCTCCTTTTGCAGCTGATCGGCGGCGGCGAGGGAGTGCATCACGGAGCGACCGTAGGTGACGATGGTGAGATCGGTGCCTTCGCGCTTTACCTCGGCGGAGCCGAGGGGGATGAGGTACTCTTCCGCGGGCACCTCGCCCTTGTTGCCATAGAGCAGGGTGTTCTCCAGAAACATCACCGGGTCGTTGTCGCGAATGGCCGACTTGAGCAGGCCTTTGGCGTCGTAGGGCGTGGAGGGGACGACGACCTTCACGCCGGGGTGATTGGCGAGGACGTTTTCCGGGGTGTGGGAGTGGGTGGCGCCGACGTTGGTGCCGCCGTTGGCGGGGCCGCGGATGACGATGGGGCAGGCGATCTGGCCGCCGGACATGTAGCGGACGTTGGCGGCGTTGTTCACGATCTGGTCATAGGCGACGGAGAAGAAGGACCAGAACATGAGTTCCATGACAGGCCGGATGCCGAGCATGGAGGCGCCGACGCCCATGCCGATGAAGCCGGCTTCGGAGATCGGGGTGTCCACGATGCGGTCGGGGCCGAACTTGGCGAGCAGGCCTTCGGTGACCTTGTAGGAGCCGTGGAACTGGCCGACTTCCTCGCCCAGGACGACGACGTTTTTATCGCGCTCCAGCTCCTCGGCGAGGGCGTGGCGGATGGCTTCGCGGTAAGTGATGACGGGCATGGGAAGAAGATTTGGGCTCAGTCGAAGAACAGGCGGCCTTGGGATTTGCGTTCGGAGGGATTGTCGGTCTCCCAATAAACATCCTTCTGGATGTCCTCGACGGTCGGGAAGGGGCTGGCCTCGGCGAACTCGGCGGCCGCCTCGGCCTCGGCGCGGGCGGCCTGGTCGATTTCCTCGGCTTCGGCCTCGGTGAGCACCTTGGCGGCGATGAGCTGCTTGAGGAAAGTCTGGATGGGATCCTTGGTGCTGCGGTATTCCTCGATCTCAGCCTTGGTGCGGTAGGTGTTGTCGGGGTCGGCGACGGAATGGCCGCGATAGCGATAGCAACGGATTTCAATCACCGCGGGTTTAGATTCCTCGCGGGCGAGTTTGAGGTAATGGTCCATCATGGCGCGGACCTCGTAGAGATCGTGACCGTTGCAGGTATCCCAGGCCATGTCGTAGCCCTCGGCGCGTTTGGCGAGTTCGCCGGCGGAGGAGCGGGACTGGCTGGTGCCCATGGAATAACCGTTGTTCTCGATGACGAAGATGACTGGCAGTTGCCAGAGGGCGGCGAGGTTGTAGGCTTCATGGACCGCACCTTGATTGACGGCACCGTCGCCCATGAAAGCCATGGCCGCGCCTTTGATGCCCTGATACTTGAGGGCGTAAGCGAGACCGGTGCCGAGGGGAATCTGGCCGCCGACGATGCCGTGGCCACCCCAGAAGTTACGGTCGGGGGCGAAGAAGTGCATGGAGCCGCCCTTGCCCTTGGAGCACCCGGTGGCCTTGCCATACATCTCGGCCATCTGCTCGTTGAGGCCCATGCCCACGGCGATGGCATGACCATGGTCGCGATAGGCGGTGATGACGTGGTCGTTTTTGCCCATCAGCGAACAGCAGCCGACGGCCACGGCTTCCTGTCCGATGTAGGGGTGCATGAAGCCGCCGATTTTTTTGCCCTGATAGGCCCGCAGCGCGCGCTCCTCGAAGCGCCGGATGCGCACCATGGTGCGGTAAAGCTCGATGCGCTCGACCTTGGTCAGGTTACGGTTGACGGGAGCGTCCGCCGGGGCGGTGGCGGCGCTGGTGGTTTTTGTGGGTGCGGCAGTGGCTTTTTTGCTCACGGGCGAGATGGTCTGCGGTTAAAACGGTTCAGTGTTTGCCGGATGATTTAGAAATCAAGTGTTTAGTCCTCGGCCGGCAGGAGGGGAAGCCCGCCCGGGGAGGGGGTGATTTCCTCGACTTCCACACGGATGGGCCGGCCCGGGGAGCAATCGGCCTTCAGAGCGACAAAACGATCGCGGTAACGATCATAAATCGGCCAGAGGGCGTTGCGGTCGGTTTCGGGGATGGCGAGGCCGTCGATGGCGGCGCGCGAAAAAAAGCCGAAGCGGCCTTCCCCCATGGGCGGAGGCAGGGCCGGTATGGGCCGGCGGCAGCGGAAAAGGAACATCAGCCAGTGGGACTCCCCTTCATAGGCTTTCTCCGCGATCATGGAGAAGAGGTGCAGGTCATCGGTGGTGATGGCAAAGTCGGTTTCCTCGCGGGTCTCGCGCACGGCGCACTCAAAGGGGGATTCGCCTGTCGCGGTGTCGAGTTTGCCGCCGATGGGGCTCCAGATACCGAGGTTGGGCGGCTTGGCCCGCAGGAGCAGGAGGTGTTCGCCGGCGTTGTTTTCGAGGAACACGAGGACGGCGATCTTGTGGGAGAGGGCGGGCGTCATGAAAAGGGGATGAAGATGACTGGCAGGCTGGCCGGCGCGAGGCCCGGCGCAAGGGCGATAAGCCTTTTCCAAGCCCTCCGGGCTGCGACGGGCCGCCAGGCAACTCGGCCGATTGCGGTTTCAGGGCAGGGGGATGAGGTTTTCAGCCGGCACGCGGACGTGCAGGCCCTGCTGGAGCACATCCACGGAAATGACGATGCCGGCGGGGTTGGCCGGATCATCCACGAATCCTTCGAGGCCGTGCAACGGGCCGCCCGCGACCTTCACCCGTCGCCCTTTGCTGAGCAGCGGCAGGAGGCTGAGCTGAAACCCGGAGGCGACGATGGTCTTCACCTCGGCGAGCTGGCGCAGGAAGAGAGCTTCGTCAGACACCGGAATGGCGCGGGCGAGCAGGTCCTGCTGATAGATCCGGGCTTTTTTCTCCAGCGGTATGCAGGCGAAGACGTAGCCGGGAAAAAGCGGCTTGGTGAAGCGTTTGGTCTGCTGCCGGTAGCGCCGGACGCTTTCGACGAGCGCGAGATAGTGCTCGAAGCGCTCCGCCGTCATGAGGGCGGCGAACTTTTTTTCGCAACGCGGTTTGGTGTGGCAGACGAGCCAGGCTTGATCGGGCGCGGGCGGGGGGCTCACGGGGGCGGGGAAGGTGCGGTTCACCGGTTTCTGAGCAGCTGCAGGGCCTCGATGTAGCCCGGAAACCCCTTGCCGGAGATCATCGCGATACAGGCGCCGGCGGTCATCGAAGTGTGGCGGAATTTCTCGCGCTTCTTGATGTCGGAGATGTGGACCTCGACCGCCGGGCGGTCGGCGGCGGACAGCGCATCGCGCAGGGCGATGCTGGTATGGGAGTAGGCGCCGAAATTGACGATGAAGGCGTGGATGCCGCGGTCGGTGAGCGCGTGGATCTTGTCCACCAGCGCGCCTTCGTGGGCGGATTGGAAGAAGGTGGGGGTGAAGCCGAGTTTTTTCGCCTCGGTGCGGATGAGCGCTTCAAGGTCCTTGAGTGTGGCGCGGCCGTAGATCTCGGGCTGGCGTTTGCCGAGGCGGTCGAGGTTGGGGCCGTGGAGAATGGCGATTTTTTTCATCGGTTGCGCATCACGAAAAACACGAAATGCCCCAAAGGAGAAATCCTTTCGCGGGCCGCGTGTGGTTTGTTGACGGTTACAGGGGGTTGCCGGTGGCGATGAATTCCCAGGGCAGTCGGAATTTCTTGGCGAGTTCGGCGGCGAGGGCCTGCACGGCGTGGACTTCGGTGGCGTAGTGGCCGCACAGGTAGAGGTTGAGTTTTTCCTCCTGGGCTCGGTTGAAGTGTTCTTCGCGGAGTTCTCCGGTCACGAGGGTATCAACCCTGGTCGCCGCGAGGTGGGAGAGTGCGCTGTTGCCGCTGCCGCTGCAAAAGGCGACGGCCTTGGGGGAGGGGGCGCCGCACTCGATGGCGATGACGCGCGGATAAAGTTTTTCCAGCTTGGCGCGCAGGGCGGCGCGGCTGAGCCGGCTGGGCGCGATGCAGCCGACATCCCCGCCGTCGCTCGGGATGAAGGTGCGGTTTGGCTTGAGGCCGAGTTGGCGGGCGAGGAGGGCGTTGTTGCCGATCTCGGGATGGGCATCCAGCGGCAGGTGGCTGGAGTATAGGGCGCAATCGCCGCGAATGAGGGTGGCGACCCGGTCATAGACCGGCCCGGTGAGCGGTCGGGGCATGTCCCAATACATGCCGTGGTGGACGATGAGAAAACCCACCCCGGCGGCCGCAGCGAGGCGGAAGGGCTCCGCGCCTGCATCCACGGCGGCACCGATCCGGCTGACACGCCCGGAGTTGGCGACCTGCAGGCCGTTGAAGGAGCCGGGGTAGTCGGTGAACGCGGTGCGGCGTGTGCGCCGGTCGCAGTAATCCACAAGATCGCTGAGTTGAACCATGGGTACACTCCTATAAGGAAAACGTCTGGCGGTTCGAGGTGGATTTTTCGCGGCGGATTCGTAGCCGTGGAGAGCATGAATGCAGCAGAAACCCCGGTAGATCTGATCGCCGCCGCCGCTGAGGCGTTTCCCCAGCGCCCGTCGTGGGATGAGTATTTCATGGCGACAGCGTTGCTCATGGCGACGCGGTCTCCCTGCGAGCGCCTGCATGTGGGGTGTGTGATTGTGACGGGAGGCGACCGGCGCAACCGGCTGGTGACGGCGGGTTACAATGGCTACCTGCCGGGCTCGCCGCATGTTTCGCGTGTGCGCGATGGACACGAGCAGGCGACAGTGCATGCGGAGCAGAACGCCATTGCGGATGCGGCGCGGCGCGGCAGCTCCGTCGAGGGCTGCGTCGCCTACATCACGCATTATCCATGCATCAACTGCGCGAAGATCCTTGCGTCCGCCGGGATTGCGGAGATCCGCTACCGGGCGGATTATCACAACGACCCGATGGTCGCGCCACTGCTGGCCGATGCGGGGGTGAAGGTGCTTAAGCTGTAAAGCGGCGATCTCTCATGCGCGAACGCTCTACCATTCCCGCACAAAACCTGGCCGGCTCGCTGCTGCTGGCGCATCCCTCGCTGCGCGACCCCAATTTTCGTCGCACGGTGGTTCTCATGTCCATGCACGATGGGGATGGTGCCATGGGGGTGGTGCTCAACCGGCCCACGGGAAAGCGGCTGGGCGATCTGAACGGGGCTTTTGCCCTCGGGCCTCTGGCCGGCGTGCCGCTCTACCATGGCGGTCCGGTCGAGGACAAACAGCTCATCCTGGTGGCGTGGGAGGATCAGCCGGAGGGATTTCGCATGCATTTCGGCATCGAGCCGGAGCGGGCGGCCGGGTTTCTGGCTGACGGTGAGACACAGGTACGCGCATTTCTCGGTTACTCGGGTTGGTCGCAGGGCCAGTTGGAGCAGGAGCTCAAACAGCGGGCGTGGGTGGTGTCGGAAATTCCCGATGATCTGCTCGGCCAGTCGGCCGATGCCCGGCTCTGGCAGACGATCCTGGCGCGGGAGGGGGATGAGTGGCGATTGCTGGCCGACGAGCCGGAAGATACGAGCCTCAACTGAGTTGCGGAAGCCGGGACATTTCAGTTGACAGAGGGGCGGCTACGCTCTGTTTTCGCGCCTTTTATGAAAGTTGTCTCTTCCATCAAATCCGCCAAGAAGCGTCACCCGGCCTGCCAGGTCGTGCGTCGCAAAGGCAAAATCTACGTGATCAACAAGGTCGAGCCCCGCTACAAGGCGCGCCAAGGCTGATCCTCAAGCCCTTTATCCACCGTGAAAGCTGAAGGCCATCCCTCTCTGAACAACGTTTGCTTCGTTGATGTCGCAAGCGGCAAACGTTTCCTCACTCGTTCCACGATGAAGTCCCAGCGCAAGGAGACCATCGAAGGCGAGGAGTATTTCGTCGTCCTGCGCGATATCACGATGGATTCGCATCCGGCTTACACCGGTGAGCGCCGTATCGTGGATACCGCCGGTCGCGTCGAGAAGTTCACCTCGAAGTTCAAGCGCGGTACGCGCAAGTAAGCCGACGCTTCCCTTTTGCCCAAGCCCTCCGTCATTGGAGGGCTTTTTTGTTGCCCGCAACCCGAGGGTGATGGCTTCTGTCGGCATGCAGGCCGAAAAGCTGATTATTTTCGATTGCGACAGCACCCTCAGTGCGATCGAGGGGATTGATGAACTGGCCCGCGTGCGCGGACCGGAGGTGTTTGCGACGGTCGAGGCGATGACCAATGATGCGATGGACGGCCGGATTCCGGTTGAGAGCGTGTTCGGCCGCCGGTTGGAAATCATTCGCCCTTCGCGGGAGGATGTGGCGGCGGTGGGGCGGCGCTACATCGAGACGATCGAGCCCACGGCGCAGGTGACGCTGGCGGAGCTGCGGGCGCGGGGGTGGACGCCATTCATTCTCAGCGGCGGTTTTCGTCAGGCGATCCGTCCGCTGGCGGATTATCTGGGCGTCAACCGGGTGGAAGCGGTGGATTTGTACTTCGATGAGGCGGGGGCGTATCGCGGCTTTGATGCCGCTTATCCGACCACCCGCTCCGGCGGGAAGCCCGAAGTCATTGCCCGTTTGCGTCGCGAGTTATCACCGGCTCGCGTGGTGATGGTGGGCGACGGGGTCAGTGATCTGGAGACCGGCCCGGTGGTGGATCGGTTCATCGGGTTCGGTCGTTACACCGCACGTGAGCGGGTGAAGCAGGAGGCGGCTTGTTTTGTGCACAGTCTGGCTGATGTGATCGAACTGGCAGATTGATTTTTCCGATGCTTGGGAGGCTCCGGTGAAAGAGTAGGAGCTTGACGGAACGAGAGCCCACGCCCTCCCTTGCCCCGGGTCCCATATTCATTCCGGGTGTGGGAGTAATCGGCAATGGTAGGGTCGCCATTGGCTCTATCGCCATGGACCTACGGTTTTATTCGAGACTGTTTTCCGCCGGTTGGACTCGTGCCTGCTTGGGCGTGAGAGGCCGACCGACTTTGAGTCCATGCACCGAGCGGACTTTGTCTGTCTGAACGATGGATAGCTGTCTCTTAACGGTCATCCTCGCGCCTTTCGTGCTCGCGCCGTTTCTGCCGGCCTTGGCCGGGCGGTTCGGGCCGCGGGTGGGCTGGGTGGCGTTGCTGGCTCCACTGGCCAGTCTGGCCGGCGTCGTCGGGCTGTGGCTTATGCCGGCGGAGGCGCGCGGACCGGTGGCCTGGGAATGGGTGCCGGCCTTGGGGGCGACGATCACATTTCTGCCGGACGGGTTGGCACTGTTCTTCGGCTTCGTGGTGGCAGGGGTGGGGGTGCTGGTGACATTTTATGCGGCGTGCTATCTGGACGGCCACTATCGCGATCACGGCCGGTTTTACTGCTACCTGCTGCTGTTCATGGGGGCGATGCTCGCCACGGTGTTTTCGAGCAATCTGCTCGTCCTGTTCGTGGCGTGGGAGCTGACGGGCATCACTTCTTTCCTTCTGATCGGCTTCCTGCACGACAAAGAGGAATCGCGCCGAGGGGCGCGCATGGCGCTGCTCACGACGTGTTTCACGGGGCTCGCCTTGCTCGCGGGCATCATTCTGCTGGGCGTGGCCTACGGTTCGTTTGAATTGACGGAGATATTGGCCGCGGAAAACAGAGCGGCTGGTCGCGAGGGGTTGTTGTCCGCGGCGTTTCTCTGCTGTTTCGTGGGCATCTGCGGCAAGTCGGCGCAGTTTCCTTTCCAATACTGGTTGCCGAATGCGATGGCGGCGCCCACGCCGGTGAGCGCCTACCTGCACTCAGCGACGATGGTGAAGCTGGGCGTGTTTCTCACGGCCCGCTTGCTGCCGGTGTTCAACGGAGTCGAGGTCTGGGTGCCGGTGCTCACGATCATCGGCTTCGGCACGCTGGTGTTGGGCGCGCTGCTGGCGCTGCTCGCGCAGGACCTGAAAGCCATCCTCGCCTACACCACGGTCGCCCAACTCGGCCTGCTCGTGGGCTACTACGGGTTGCATACGCAGGGTGTGCCGCTGGCGTGGGATTACCTGCACATCCTCAATCATGTCCTCTACAAGGCCGGTCTCTTCATGGTCGCGGGGATCGTTGATCATGCGACCGGCACGCGCGACCTGCGTCAGTTGGGCGGCCTGTGGGCGAAGATGCCGCTCACCGGGATCGCGGCGTTGATCGGGCTTGCCGCTCTGGCCGGACTGCCGCCGACCACCGGATTTCTGAGCAAGGAGGCGCTGTTGGAAACCGTGAACCAGTTCCGGATGGAAAACACCGGGCTGCTGGCGTGGTGGCCGCTGGTGGCGGTCGTGACGGCGTCGGTGTTGAAGATGGCGGTGGCGGTGGGGTTGTTTCACCGGGCCTTCCTCGGCCGGCCGTCGCCGGCGGTGGAGAAATATTTTCATGCGCCTTCCCTGGGCCTGCAACTGCCGCCGCTCCTGCTGGCACTGGCGGCGCTGGGCGGCGGCGTGCTGGCGGCGCCTTTAGGCCGATGGCTGGATGGGTTTTCGCGAATGGGTGTGCATGCCACTGTGCCGCCGGAGCTGCATCTGTGGCATGGCGTGACCCTGCCTCTCCTCCTCAGCGCGGGGATCGTCGTGGCGGGTGGGTTGTTGTATTGGTCGCGTGACCGGGTGGCTTGGGGCCGCGCAACCATCCCGGGCTGGCTGCAATTCGAGCGAGGATTCGACCGCCTGATCGCGGGTGTGCCCGGGCTGGGCGGGCGGCTCAATCGTTTGCTGGGGTTTGACCGGCCGCAGGTTTACCTGCCGGTGATCTTCGGAACCTTGCTGGTGGGAATCTCCGCCGTGCTGATTCCGCAGGCCGGCGCACTCCCGGCGCTGGCGGCGACGTGGGACTTGGCCCCGCGTGGGGCGGGCGGGCTGGTGCGCTGGGTGCTGGTGGGCGTGATCATCTTTGCGGCGTTTGCGGCCGTGGTGTGGAAACAGCCCATCCGGCAGCTTTTCGCGCTTTCGGTCATCGGCCTGGGGATCGCGTTTTATTACGTGCTCTACCAGGCGCCTGATCTGGCGCTGACGCAGATGATGGTGGAGGCGGCCACGCTGCTGCTCGTGCTGCTGGTCGTGCTCCGGCTCAAGCGCGACGGTGCGGATCACGAACCGCTGCCCGCGGTGCGCGGCCCGGTGAAAGCGCTCAAGATCGCGATCAGCGCCGGCGTGGGCCTGGCGCTGGGTGGCGGCGTGTTGCTGTTTCAGCAGCCGCCGGCGTTGGAGCGGGCGGGGGAGTTCTATCTGGCACAGACCGTGCCGCTGGCGCATGGCCACAATGCCGTGAACACGGTCGTGGTGGATTTTCGCGGCTGGGACACGATGTTCGAAATCGCCGTGCTCGTGATCGCCGCGCTGGGCTGTCTCGGCCTGCTCATGCGACCGGTGCGGGAGGAGCGCATGTGCGCGGTTGTGCCGCGCGATCTGTTTCCCGTGCCGCGTGATCTGATCCTGCGCATGATCTCCATCGGGGCCATCGTGCCGCTCAACCTGCTGGCGGTTTACATTTTCTTCCGCGGGCACAATGCCCCGGGCGGCGGCTTCGTTGCGGGCCTGTGCACGGCGCTGTCGCTGCTGTTGCTGGCTTTCGGGGTGGGAGCGACCGCCCTGCGGCGCGCTCTGCATTTCAACGCCATGACCGTGGGGACGGTGGGCGTGTTGCTGGCGGTGGCGAGTGCGCTGCTGCCGCTGGCATACGGGCTGCCGCTGCTCAACCACCTGCATGGGGAGATTTTTGGGGTCTATGTCGGCACACCCATGCTGTTCGACCTTGGGGTCTATCTCACTGTGGTGGGCGTGGTGCTCAAGCTGGTGCTGCCTCTGATGAAATCCATTCATGGTCTGGCTCCTTTCGAAGCCGGGGAGCGTGACCGCTTCGCCGCCCGCTGGAGCGAAGCGATCGATCCGGCCGATGACACCAAGGAGGCGGGGCGATGAATCACCAACTTGAGACGGCCCTGCTGGTCGCGGTGTTGTTCGGCACGGGCACCTATCTGTTTCTTTCGCGCCGGTTTCTGCGCATGCTTTTCGGATTCCTGATGATCTCGAATGCGGCGAATCTGGTGATCATTGCGGTTTCCGGCGATCCGACCGGCAAGACCTCGGCCACCATCGGGCCGGATGGCGTGGCGAATGCCGTGGATCCCTTGCCTCAGGCGTTGATCCTGACCGCGATTGTCATTGGCTTTGCCGTGGCGGCCTACCTCACGGTGCTGCTCTACCGCTTGTATGCGGATCGTGGCGCCGCGACGCTGACGTCGCTTTACCGCGAGACGGCGGAACCGGAGCAGAAGGAGGAGGCAAAATGACGGCCAATCTGCCCGGACTTCTCGTGGTGATACCGTTGCTGGCGGGGTTGCTGATTTTGCTGACGCGGCGACCGTCCTGTGGCCGTCGGATCTTCGTGGCCGTGGTGCTCGGCGGACTGAGCGGGCTGTCCGGCTGGCTGGTGGTGCAGATTGCGGCGGGCGGGCCGCTGGTCCTGCGCCTGGGGGGATGGCCCGTGCCCTACGGCATTGTGCTCGTGCTGGATTTGCTGGCGGCGATCATGGTGACACTCGCCTGTTTCACGACGCTGGTCTGCGTGCTCTTTGGATTTGCGGAGAAGCCGGCGGCAGACGAGCACCCCCTGCGCCTGCCGCTGGTGTTGTGTCTGTTGGCGGGGATCAACCTGTCTTTTGTCACCGGCGACCTGTTCAACCTCTTCGTGGCGTTTGAAGTGCTGCTGTTGTCGTCCTACGGTTTGCTCACGCTGGAAGCGAAGGCGCGGGACACGCGGCAGGCCTGGCCTTACCTGATGATCAACCTGGCGGGAAGCGTGCTGTTCATCGCGGCGTGTGGCTTTACTTACGGTCTGCTGGGCACGTTGAGTTTCGCCGAGATGATTGTGCGCTCCGACCTGCTGGCCGGGGATTTTCGGCTCACGGTGCTGGCGGTGATGCTGGCCGTGGTCTTTGCGATCAAGGCGGGGGCGTTTCCACTCTACTACTGGCTGCCGCTTTCCTATCCGATCATGCCGGCGGCGATGGCCGCACTGTTTGGCGGGCTGCTGACAAAGGTGGGCATCTACGTGCTTATGCGCGTGTTTGGCACGGTGTTCCCGCCGATTCCGGGCCTGCCGACGGTGTTCGTGTGGGTGGGGGTGGTCACGATTTTCACCGGCGTGCTCGGCGCGGTGGCGCAGTCCCGCATCCAGCGCATCCTGTCGTTTCACATCGTCAGTCAGATCGGCTACATGCTGCTGGCGATCGGGCTGCCGGGACCGGAGGCCTGGGGGGCTGCGATCCTGTTCATTGGGCATAACATTCTGGTGAAGAGTTCGCTGTTCCTGGCGGGTGGCACGGTGATCCGGGTGAATGGCACCGATGAACTCGCCGGCACCGGCAACCTCTGGCGCGTGATGCCGCTCTTCGGCGTGGTCTTTCTCGTGCAGGCCTTGTCGTTGGCGGGGTTGCCGCCCTTCAGCGGTTTCTGGGGCAAGCTTGCGATTGCGCTGGCCGGCTTCCAGCAGGGCGCGTGGGTGGCGATCGGTCTCGCGCTGGCGGGCGGCATTCTCACGCTCATGAGCATGCTCAAGATCTGGCTCGGCGCCTTCTGGCGGACCGACGAGGCCGTGCCGGTGCGGGTTGATGGCCGGGCCCGGTTGACGGTCGCCGTGACGGCGTTGCTGGCGGTGGCCGCGCTGTGGATCGGCCTCGGTGCGCAAGGTTTTGTCGGGCTCGCACGTCAGGCAGCGGAGCAAACCTTGGATCGCGCCGGCTATGCGGCGACGGTGCAGGCGGCGAATGCAACGGTTTACGAGGGCAAACACCCATGAGCACGACGACATCTCCTTTGCGCTCATGGCTGCGACGCGCGGTCGGGCTGGCGGTTTTCTGCCTGATTTTTGTGCGCGAACTGGTGCTCGCGAACATGGCCGTGGCGAAGACGGTGCTGTTTCAGCGGGTGAGCGCGCTCAAGCCGGGTTTTGTGCACTATTCCATCGAGGGGCTGTCGGCCTTTGAGGTGCTGATGCTCACGCAGTGCATCACCCTGACGCCCGGCACGACGAGTGTTGAAGTCGCGGAGGACCGGCGGATGCTGGTGGTGCATGCGCTCGATGCGGCTGACCCGGCAGCGGTCTGCGAGGGCATCAAACGGACCTTGGAGGCGCCGATTCTGGCGTGGACGCGATGATACTGGATGCGGCTTACATCGTGGGTTGGGCGGTCTTGTTGGGCGTGATCGCCTGTGGCGGCTGGCGGATGACCTGCGGTCCGAGCACGCTCGACCGATTGGTGGGTTTTGACACCCTTGCCGTCGCAGTGCTCGGCCTGTTGGTGCTGTTCTCCATCCGCGAAGGCACGGCGGAATACGTCGAGTTCATCCTCATCGTGACGGCGCTCGGGTTCTTCGCGACGGTGTGCTACTATTATTATCTCTCGCAGCCGCGCCGACGGAGCGGGGAAGACTTCAACCGGGAGGATGAGCCGTGACGTTTTTCGTATATCTCATGGGCGGGCTTTGTCTGGCGGGCGGGTGCTTCTTTCTGCTGGTCGCGGGGGTTGGAGTCGTGCGCATGCCCGATGCCTATTGCCGGGCCCATGCCTTGGGCAAGGCCGTGACGCTGGGGCTGATTCTCCTGCTGCTGGCGCTGGGGCTGCTGGTGGAGGCTGTGGCGTGGTGGAAGATTGCAGCGGCGATCTTTTTCCAGCTGCTGACAATTCCGGTGGCGAGCCACCTGTTTTGTCTCGTCGCTTATCGTCAGCGGCTTCGCCGCTGGTCGATTAAAGGCTTTGTGGAAGAATAAGAAAAGACTTGATCGGTTCGGGTTGACAGCCGGTTGCCTCCACAAAATGTGACTGCGCGCGCCGCGCGCCGGGCGTTGGCGTGCATCCCTGTCTGCATGGTTTTTCAGCTGCTTACCGCCGTCTTTCTGCCTCTCCTGCTGCTGCCCTTGGTGGCGGCGGCGGGGACGCGGTTGGGCGCGCGCACCGGTTGGGTGGCGTTGCTGGCCCCGGTGGGGGCGTTTGCCCTGATTCTGCAGCTCGCCCTGGCGGCTGAGCCGGGGGCGCGCACGGTGGTCGAGCTGGCGTGGATCCCCTCGCTCGGGCTCAATCTCACTTTTGTGATTGATGGGCTGGCCCTCTTCTTCGGGCTGGTGGTCAGCGGGGTGGGGATGCTGGTGGTTTTTTACGCGACGCATTACCTCGACGGGCATTACTCGCACCATGGGCGTTTCTACAGCAGTCTGCTGCTGTTCATGGGCGCGATGCTCGGGACGGTGTTTTCCGGCAACCTGCTGCTGCTTTTTGTTTTTTGGGAGCTCACGGGCATCGCCTCCTTCCTCCTGATCGGGTTCCTGCACGAGAAGGAGGAGTCGCGGAGCGGGGCGCGCATGGCCTTGCTGGTGACGATGAGCACGGGGTTGGCGATGCTGGCGGGCATCATCCTGCTCGGCCAGATTGCCGGCACCTACGAGCTGGTGGAATTGCTCGGTGGCGCGCTGGAGGGGAAGGGGACGCCGTGGCTGGGGCTGGCCTTTGTGCTGATGGCGCTCGGGGCCTTCGGCAAGTCGGCCCAGTTCCCGTTCCATTTCTGGCTGCCGAATGCGATGGCGGCGCCGACGCCGGTGAGCGCCTATCTGCACTCGGCGACGATGGTGAAGCTGGGCATCTTTCTCGTGGCCCGGATTTTTCCAATTTTCAACGGCGTGGAGCTTTGGGCTCCGGTGCTGGTCACGATCTGTTTCGGCACGATGCTGCTGGCCGCGGTGCTGGCTTTGCTCTCCCATGACCTGAAGGCGGTGCTGGCGTATTCGACCGTGAGCCAGCTCGGGTTCCTGATGGGGTTTTATGGCATGGGGGGCAGTCTGGGGGTGCAGGGCGATCTGATGCACATTGCCAGCCATGTTTTCTACAAGGGGTGCCTGTTCATGGTGGTCGGCATTGTGGATCATTCCACGGGGGTGAGGGATCTGCGCCAGTTGGGCGGGCTCCGCTCCAAGCTGCCGCTGCTGGCCCTCATCACCCTGATTGCCTCGGCTTCGATGGCCGGGCTGCCCGGTACGCTGGGTTTTATCAGCAAGGAATACATGCTGAAGGAGCAATTCGCCTTCTGGGCGGCCGGCGGGGAATTGTATTGGTATCCGCTGGCCTTTGCGGTGGTGGCGTCGGTGCTCAAAGTGGCTTTCTCGGCCCGTATTTACTGGGGCATATTCGGCGGGCGCCTGCCGGAAAAACTGCTGGCGCATTATCATGCTCCGGGGCTGGCGATGCAGCTGCCGCCTTTGCTGCTGGCGACGGCGTGCCTGCTCTTTGGTCTGCTGCCGGGAGTCCTAGGCGCGGGCTTGGCGGGGTTGCAGACGCCGGGGCTGCATCAGGGGGAGGCATTGCATCTTTCCGTCTGGCATGGGGTGACGCGTGAGTTTGTCACCAGCATGGGGATTGTGCTCTCCGGCGCCGTGGTTTTCGGGGTGATGCAGGCCACACGCTGGGAGTGGGCACGCGTGCCGGCGCTGTTGCGTTTTGACCGTGCCTTCGAGGCCATGGTCGAGGGTTTGCCGTCGCTGGCGAAGAAACTCGGTCTGGTGCTCCGTTTTGACCGGCAGTTCGATTACCTGGCGATTGCCATGGGGTTCTTTGTCGTGGTGTTGGGCGGCCACTGGGTGATGAACCGTGAGGTCCTGTGGCCGGGGCTGCCCACCTGGTCTGACTTTGATCCGTTGCGGTCTTTTGTGGTGCTTCTGATCGCGGCGGCGGTGGCGATGGTCATCGGCTTGCGCCGTTGGACTTCCCAGCTGATCGCGGTTTCGATCATCGGCTTTCTGGTGACGTTCTACTACGTGCTTTTCCGCGCGCCCGACCTGGCGATGACCCAGATTCTGGTGGAATCGGCCACCCTTCTGCTGGTGCTGCTGCTGCTGGCCCGTTTCCCGCGGTCCTCCGAGCTCAGCGAGATCGGCCGCACGTTTTCCGGCAGCCGGCAGGTGGTGAATATCGCCATCTCGGCAGGGGTGGGTTTTGTGGCGATGTGCGGAACCCTGATAGCGATGCGCAACCGCCACAGCGATCCGGTGGGGGAGTATTATCTGGAGAACACGGTGTCGCTCGCGCATGGCACCAACACCGTGAACACCCTGCTGGTGGACTTCCGCGGTTTTGACACGATGTTCGAGGTCACCGTGCTGGTGATCGCCTGCCTCGGGGCGGTGGGGTTGGTGATGCGCTACCGGCGCACGGCCGAGGAGTATGCGGCCGGGGCGATGGGATCGGCCAATTTTGGCATGGTGCGCCGGCGCAATAACAAGGAGGGCGAAAAATCATGAAGATGGGTGGTTCCTATATCTTCAAGGTGGTCGGCTCCTTCCTGTTCTTCGTGATTAATGTCTTTGCCGTGTATCTGCTGCTGCGCGGACATAATCTGCCCGGCGGCGGGTTCATCGGCGGTCTGGGGTCGGCGCTGTCGCTCATCATGCTGAGCCTGGCATTGGGGGTGGAGCGCACGCAGCAGATCATGCGGATCGATCCCACGAGGCTCGCGGCCATCGGGTTGGCGATCGCGGTGCTGACGGCGCTGCTGCCGGTCTTTGTCGGAGCGCCGCTTTTGAAACACTTTTACTGGAAATCGGAGAATGTTCCCCTGCTGGGCTCGGTGGAGCTGGGCACGCCTTTGCTGTTCGATCTCGGAGTCTTCCTCGTGGTGATCGGAGTGACGACAAAGATGATTTTTGTGCTGGCCCGCTCGATCTCCGGTCTGACCGCGCTTGATGCCAAGGAGTGGCAGCGTTACGCGGCGGACCGGGAGGAGCCCGTGGAAAGCGAACACAGCCGCGCCTCGGTGCGGGCGAGCCAGGAGGATTTGCCATGATGTGGGAAACCGCCATTCTGGTCGGCCTGCTCTTTGGCGCGGCCTGTTACCTGATCCTGCAGGCGAGTTTCGTGCGGATTCTGTTCGGCTTCATCCTGCTTTCCAACGCAGCCAATCTCTTCCTGCTGGCGATGTCCGGTTCGCCGGACGGCAAGTCGGCCCCCATCGTCCATCGCGCGGAGAGCACGATGGTGGACCCGTTGCCGCAGGCGCTGATCCTCACGGCCATTGTGATCGGCTTTGGTGTCATCGCTTATCTGGTGATCCTGCTTTACCGGACCTTCCTTGACCAGCGGACGGCCAATGCCTGCGACCTGCTGGATCCCCACCGCATGCGACCGGAGGAGAACGTCAAATGAGCCCGATCATGGTCGCTGTTCCTGTGATTCTGCCGGTGCTCACGGCGTTGACCGCCCTGCTGGGCGGGCGGCCGAGCCTGTGGCGGCGCTGGCTGGTGGGTGGCTCGGCCTGCCTGCAGCTGGCGGTGGCGCTCGGTCTGGGGCTGGCGACTTATGGTGCGCCTCCGCTGGTGCTGGCAGCGGGCGGCTGGGCGGCGCCCTACGGCATCGTGCTGGTGGTGGATTTGCTGACGGCGATCATGCTGGCGCTGGGCGCGGTCACGGCACTGGCGGCGTTGCTTTTCGGGTTTGCCGAGGGGCCGGTGCAGGAGGAAAGCCCTTTGCGGCTGCCGTTGGTGCAGTTCCTCGTCACGGGCATCAACCTGGCCTTCTGCACGGCGGATTTGTTCAATCTTTTCGTGGCCTTTGAGGTGATGCTGATCGCCTCCTATGCGCTGCTCACGCTCGAGGCCGACGACTGGGATATCAAGCAGGCCTTTCCCTACCTGGCGCTGAACCTGGTGGGCAGCACGATCTTCCTCGTGGCGGCGGGCATGGCCTACAGTCTGTTCGGCTCCCTTAATTTCGCGCACATCGCCGAGCGCTCGGCGGAGCTGGCGGGCACTCCCCAGCTCACGGCGCTGGCGTTGATGCTGCTCACGGTGTTCGGCATGAAAGCGGGGCTCTTCCCGTTGTTCTACTGGCTGCCCAACAGCTATCCCATCCTCCCGACCCCGGTGGCGGCGCTTTACGCGGGTATGCTGACGAAGGTCGGTGTCTATGTGCTGTTGCGGATTTTTGGGCAGGTGCTGCCGCCGGAGCTGCCGATGCTGCACCTGCTGATGGCCTGGCTGGCGGTGGCGACGATGATCTTTGGCGTGATGGGGGCGGTGTCGCGCAACTTCATCCGCGGCATCCTGTCGTTCCACATTCTCAGCCAGATCGGCTACATGGTGCTGGCGATCGGCCTGTTCACTCCCTACGCCATCGCCGCCGCCATTTTCTACATCATCCATCATATCATCGTGAAGAGCACGCTGTTCATGGTCGGAGGCGTCGTCGAGGTGCTGAACCGGACGGATGATCTGGAGAAGACGGGCCGGTTGTGGCTGCTGACGCCGGTCTTGGGCGTGATCTTCCTCCTGCAGGCGTTGTCGCTGGCCGGTGTGCCTCCGCTCAGCGGCTTCTGGGGGAAATACATGATCATTCTGGAAGGCATCCGGCAGCAGCAGTGGATCTTTGTGGGCTGCGCGTTGCTGGCCGGTGTGCTGACACTTTTCAGCATGCTCAAGATCTGGAACGGCGCCTTCTGGGCCGCCAAGGCCAGGGAGGGCGTGCATAAGGAGGACCAGAGCTGGAAACCCATGACCGCCGTGACCGCGGGGATGACCGCGCTTTCCATTGGCATCGGCCTGGGAGCCGAGCCGGTCCTGCGGGTGGCTCATGAGGCGGCGCGGCAGCTGCTCGACCGTCCCGCTTACATCCAATATCTGCTGGGGGGAGGAAACTGACCATGCGTTCAATGGCCATCAATCTCGTCGTGGCGCTCATCTGGCTGCTGCTGCAGACGCATCCTTCGCTGCTCGATTTTGCCTTTGGCCTCTCCCTGGGTTTCGGTCTGCTCTTCCTGTTCCGTCCTGTGCTGGGCAGTCAGGATTACGTCCGTCGCGTCCTGGCCGCGATCGCCTTTGCCGGCATCTTCATGAAGGAGTTTCTGACCTCCTGCTGGCAGATGATGTGGTTCGCCGCCTTCGTGCCGGTGGACCGGCTGCGGCCTGATTTCATCATCTACGATATCAGCGGCCTCACCCGGCTGGAGGCTGTGCTGCTGATGTATGGCATCAGTCTCACCCCCGGTAACAACGCGGTGGATATCTCCAAGGACTTCACCCGCATTTATCTTCACGTGCTCGACTGTCCCGATGCCGACGCGGTGCGCCGGTCCATCGATAAAACCCTTAAACGCGGCATTCTGGCCTTCACCCGATGAGCGAGCTCCTGCTTCAGATCGCCCTGATCCTGCTCGCCGGCGCATTGCTGCTGGGGTTCTACCGCATGGCGCGCGGTCCGACCGTGGTCGATCGGATTCTGGCCTTTGACGCGGTGGTGCTGTGCGCTGTCGGCTTCACCGCGATCCTCTCGCGCTGGTGGGAGTCGGAGCTCTACATCGAGCTGATCCTCATCGTGTCGTCGCTGGGCTTTTTCGGCACCGTGGCCTTTGTGTTTTTCCTCCAGCAGTCGCTGCCCTACGGAGGTGAGGAAGCGGAAGAGGCGGAAGCGGAGGAGGGGAGGGACCCATGATCGGCGTTATTTCAGCCTTCATCATGGTGCTGGGCGCGCTGATCGTGCTGCTGTCGATGATCGGTGTGGCGCGCTTCCCCGATGTGTTCTGCCGCGCGCACGCGCTGGCCAAGGGCCTGACGCTGGGCGTGATGGTGTTCCTGATCGGCCTTTGGTTTGATCCGCGCACGGAGGTGTCCGGCCTCAAGGTCATCGCGGCGATTTTCTTCCAGTTCGCGACCCTGCCGGTGGCCAGTCATCTGCTCGCGCGTCTTTCCTACGAGAAAAACCTTCCGCATCGTCGCAAGGGACGGACGGAGTGACCTCACGGAGAGGGCGGTAGGGCCCGACGCTCAGGGCGGGTCGGGATATTTTCGCGGGCGGCCAGCGGGTCCGCTCAGGGGAAGAGGCCGCGGGCGGCCTTGGCGTCGGCGACGCGCTGGATGCCGAGGGTGAGGGCGGCGAGGCGGCGGCTGAACTTGAATTTTCGTTTCTGGAATTCGACGGCCTCCTTGGCCCGGTCGAGGATGACGAAGAGGCGTTTCAGCACTTCATCCCGATCCCAGTAGAAATTCTGCAGGTTCTGGCACCACTCGAAATAGGAGACGATGACGCCGCCGGCGTTGCAGAGTACATCCGGGATCAGTTCGATGTCATCGCGGGCGTCGATGATCCGGTCGGCCTGGTTGGTGGTGGGCCCGTTGGCGGCCTCGGCGAGGATGCGGCACTTGAGCCTGGCGGCGTTTTCATGGGTGATGACCCGCTCCAGCGCGGCGGGCACCAGCACCGTGCATTTCAGCTCAAGCAGCTTGGCGTTGGTGATCTCCTCGCCGCCGTCGAAGTTGTGCAGGACTTTCTGGGAGCGCACGTAGGCGAGCGCTTTGTTGATATCAATGCCCTTGGGATTGTGGAAGGCGGCGGTGTGGTCGGAAATGGCGATGATCTTGACGCCATAGCGGTCGAGGGCGGCGGCCGTCTCGCTGCCGACGTTGCCGAATCCCTGGATGGCGGCGGTGGCCTTGTGGGGCGGGATTTTGAGATCTTTGAGATACTGGGTGATGAGATAGGCGACCCCGGCGCCGGTGGCCTCGCGGCGGCCTTGGGAGCCGCCCAGTGAAATGGGTTTGCCGGTGACGATGCCGGGCACGATGTGCCCGATATGATTGGAGTAAGTGTCCATCATCCAGCCCATGACTTTTTCATTGGTGCCCATGTCGGGGGCGGGCACGTCCACCTGCGGTCCAATGAAGGGGATCATCTCCTGCATGTAGCGGCGGGAAAGGCGCTCGAGTTCGCCTTCGGAGAGCTGGCTGGGATTGACGATGACGCCACCCTTGGCACCGCCGTAGGGCAGGCCGACCAGCGAGCATTTCCAGCTCATCCACATGGCGAGGGCGGCGACCTCGCCGATGGTGACGCCCTGATGGAAGCGGATGCCGCCCTTGGCCGGACCAGTGGAGAGGTTGTGCTGAACGCGGTAGCCTTCAAACACGGTGACGCTGCCGTCGTCGCGCCGGATAGGCAGGGCGACTGCGAAGGTGCGGCGGGGATACTTGGTGCGGTCGCGGATGGCCTCGGGCAGGTTGATGGCATCGGCGGCCTTGTCGAACTGGCGGCAGGCCATCTTGAAAACGTCTGAATCGTAGAGGGACGAGATGATGACTTTTGACATGGGGTGAGGAGGGTTGGATGGGGAACTCCTGACAGATTGGCTGTCAGTTTGGGTAAATGCGCCGGTTTAGCAATTGGCTTCGGGCCGGTCCGGCTTCTGAATGATCGCAACTTATCCTGTGAAGGCAGGAACATGATACATGGCTGCCCTGCTCAAATTTGCCCGTTGGTTGTTGGAGAAGGCCGCGATTGCGGTGGGGATCATCGTTTTTGCGCTGGTGGCCTACGGCCTGTGGCTGTTTCTGCGCGACAACGTCAACATGGATCTCCGGCGCAACGAGCTGATCCTGACGCTGACCGGGGAGCGCGCGCAGATCCGCGAGGCGCTGGGCGATGTCAACGGGCGGCTGGAGCGGCTGGGCACGGAGATCACCGGGGAGGAGGATCGCCTCCGGCGCACGGAGCAGGTCATCGGTCAGCTGCGCGAAGCTGAAAGCACCTGGGATCGCTGGGTGGGAAATCCGGAGCAGCAAAAAACCAACGCCGCCCGGCTCGAGCGCATGGAAGCGCTGAAGACGGAGACAACGGCGAAACTGGAGACACTGCGGCGTGAGCACACCCGGACGGGGTGGGAGAAAAATGGTCTGGAAATCGCCCTGGGCCGGATGGAGGCCCGCATCCAGGAAGTGGAGGCCCATAAATCGCG
Organism: uncultured Opitutaceae bacterium; assembly: GCA_964429385.1. GTDB lineage: Bacteria > Verrucomicrobiota > Verrucomicrobiia > Opitutales > Opitutaceae > UBA2377. The sequence goes on along the minus strand of CAYSBR010000045.1, from coordinate 5,546 downwards.
TTTCACGGAGTATGTGGGGGAGGCGTGGGAAAAAACCCGCTTCTGGATCATCCTGGCCCTGGCGTTGTATCTGCTGGGGCCGACGGCGGGACGCGTGGTGTTGTATTATCTTTTCGCGCCGCTGGTGATGCGGGGCCGGCCGGTGCGGCTGACGCCCGACCTCGCGGCGCCGCCGGAGGTGACGACGAGCCGGGTGTCACTGGACCTGCCCTTGAACCGGGAGGGCCGGCTATGGATCAAGGAGAGTTTTCTGCAGGCCTCGGATGAGGGGCTGAAGCGACGCACCCGCTTTGTTCTGGATTGGCGGATTCCGTTCACCTGCCTCGCGAGTGGCTTGATCGAGCTGGTCGAGATGCGAAACCACGCGGAGCAGGAAAAGCGGGTGACCCTGTCGAATCAGGCCAGCCCTCATATCGAACTCGCCTTGGTGACGTTGCCGGCCGGTTCTTCGATCATTCTGCGACCGAGCTTTCTGGCGGGGGCGCTGGCGGAGGAGGGTCGGCGTCTGGTGATCCGCCGCCGCTGGCAACTGCTCCGCTGGCAGTCGTGGATCACACTGCAATTCCGCTTCTTTGAATTTGTCGGTCCGTGCCGGCTGGTCGTGGCGGGCAGCCGCGGGGTACGGGCGGAAACTCTGGGGGGAGGCGAGGGCCGGGCGGCCGCGCGGCGGGCGAATCAGGATGCGACCGTGGGGTTCACGCCGAATCTCGATTACATGCCCGTTCGGGCCGAGACTTTCTGGGGCTATTACCGGGGCATGAACCCGCTGTTCGACGACCTGTTTTCGGGACAGGGGGTGTTTCTCTGTCAGGAAATCACCACCGAAGGTGAGGCGGGGAAAGCCCGCAAGTTCTGGTCGGGCCTCCGGGAAGGGGTGCTGCGGGTGTTTGGAATGTGAGCGTCAGGCTGACAGACTCATTCGGGATTTAGCCACTGCACTGGTCGGCCCTGAAGAGGGAGGGCTGAATGGGGCAAGCATTTGGCTGCGGCGGGGCTCACCATAAATTACCCGCTCTGGGTATCATCCGTGGGCATTTGTGAAATCTGTGGCTTCAAGGCTTGCCGATTCAAATGCTGGGCGAAGGTTGCGTTCCCAGCTTCCTCGTTTCCTTCTTCGCTCATGCCTTTCAAGCTCGCTTCCGAATACCAGCCCACCGGCGACCAGCCGCAGGCCATCGAGAAGCTCGTGGCTTCTATTCAGGCCGGCAACAAACACCAGACGCTGCTGGGCGTCACCGGATCGGGGAAGACCTTCACGATGGCCAATGTCATTGCGCGCTGTGACCGGCCCACGCTCATTATCTCGCACAACAAGACCCTCGCCGCGCAGCTCTACTCGGAGTTCAAAAACTTCTTTCCCGAGAATGCGGTCGAATACTTCGTCAGCTACTACGATTACTATCAGCCCGAGGCCTACATCCCCTCGAGCGACACCTTCATCGAAAAGGATTCGTCGATCAACGAGGAGATTGAGCGGCTGCGCATCGCCACGACCAGTTCGCTCGTCTCCCGGCGCGATGTGATCGTGATCGCGAGCGTGTCGTGCATCTACGGGCTGGGTTCGCCCGAGGACTTCACGGAGTTGCGGATCGCCCTGCGCCGGCATGATCCGCTGGGGCGCAACGTCCTGCTGGAGCGGCTGGTGGACAATCTTTATGAGCGCAACGACTACGAACTGAAGCGCGGACGTTTCCGGGTGCGCGGCGATGTGGTGGACATCATGCCGGCCTACTCGGAACTGGGCCTGCGGGTGGAGTTCTTCGGCGACGAGGTGGATGCCATCAGCGAGTTTGACCCACTGACGGGCAACGTGCTGCGTTCACTGGACCAGTTTGATCTCTATCCGGCGAACCAATACGTGACGACCCGCGGCAAGCTGGAGCCGGCCATCGTCGCCATCAAGGCGGAGCTGGAGGCGCGGGTGGCGGAGCTTGAGCAGGGCGGCCGGCTGCTGGAGGCGCAGCGCATCCGCATGCGGACGAACTACGACCTCGAGATGCTGCAGGAGATGGGGTTTTGCAACGGCATCGAGAACTATTCACGCCATCTCACCGGCCGGAAAGCGGGTGATCGCCCTTTCTGCCTGATCGATTTTTTTCCGAAGGATTTTCTGCTGATGATCGACGAGAGCCATGTGACGATCCCGCAGATCGGGGGCATGCATAATGGCGACCGCGCGCGGAAGCAGACATTGGTGGAGCATGGTTTCCGCCTGCCGTCCGCCTTGGACAACCGGCCGCAGAATTTCACCGAGTTCGAGCAGATCACCGGTCAGACCCTCTACGTTTCGGCAACCCCGGCGGCTTTTGAGCTCAAGGCCTCCGCCGTGGTGGCCGAGCAGTTGATCCGCCCGACCGGTCTGCTCGATCCGGAGATCGTCATCCGGCCGGTCAAGGGGCAGGTGGAGGATTTGATCGGTGAAGTGCGCAAGGCGGTGGAGGCCGGGGAGCGTGTGCTCGTGACGACGCTGACGAAACGCCTCTCGGAGGATCTGACGACTTATCTGCGCGAGGCCAAGATTCGCGTCGAGTATCTGCACAGCGACATTGATGCGATCGAGCGGGTGGAAATTCTGCGCAATCTGCGGCTGGGCAATTTTGATGTGCTCGTGGGCATCAACCTCCTGCGTGAGGGGTTGGATCTGCCGGAAGTGGCGCTCGTGGCGATCCTCGATGCGGACAAGGAAGGCTTCCTTCGCAGTGAAACCTCACTGGTCCAGACAGCGGGCCGGGCGGCCCGGCATGAAAAGGGGCGGGTCATTTTTTATGCGGACAAGGAAACCGACTCCATCCGGCGCACGGTTGAGGTGGTGAACTATCGCCGCGAAAGGCAGATCGCCCACAACCAGGCCCACGGCATCACGCCGCGCAGCGTGAAGCGCGCCGCGCAGGCGAGTCTTCACGTTTATGATGGTTCCGGTGAAAAAGAGGAACTGGCCGTGGCCGAGAGCGTGGACGATGTCGCCGCTGTGATCGCCGAACTGGAGGATGACATGCAGGCGGCGGCGGGTCGCCTGGAGTTCGAGCGCGCCGCCCTGTTGCGTGATCAGATCAATGCTCTTAAGTCGGGCGACTACAAGAAAGCCGCCCGCACCAAGCCCGTCGCCTACGGCAAACGCCGGCGGTGAACGGAGTGATGACGTATGAGATCGGTTCTTATGTTGAGAAATAAGCTAGGATTAAGATGATCACGGCGATACAAACGCCGATTAGAACCCACTGCCAGCAAATGGCGAGCAACCCAAGTGCAACGGCGCCACCGGACATTCTAACGTGCTCTTTTTTTATCCATGAAAAGGTCCCCAACCCAATCGCAGCCAACCCCAATAGTGTATAGGTAATACGGATTGGATGAAACGGTTTCGACGATTGTGTCACAGGCTTTTCTCTTAGGATTTTTTCTTTCAGAAGTTTTTTCCCTGCTTCACTGGCGAGTTCGCTGAGTGAACGTTTGTCATCTTTGGGTGATTCGGATGCAACCAGATGGGATTCAAATATAGCCAAGGCAAGTGCCAGAAACCCGACGATTAGCCCGATGCTAGAGTAGAGGTGACGCATAGATCTTGCTATTAGAAAGCCGACGCCAAGCGAGTGGTAACGCGGGCCTTAATCATCGAGTGAGCCCAGCAGTGCGGCGGTCTCGGCGGGTTTGCGCCAGTGGGGGTTGTGGTCGCCTGCAAATTCGATGACGGTCCAGCCGCGGGCGCGGGCGCGCTCGGCGGCGAGCCAGAAGGCGTCTGACTCCGGTTTATGACCGGCTTCCACGGTCAGGATATAGGTGGCGGGGATTTTTTCCCGGTCCGGATTCTTCAGGGTGATTGGGTCCGTGAAGGTTTTGAGCGGGTGGGGCACATCAATGGGATGGGGGCGGCCGGGTCGCACCCAGTTTGGGATGATGAGGCCGTCCCGGGTCATGTCGCTCAAGGGCAGGCGTTCGCCGACGAGATCGACGGCACTGTCACCGTCTTCGGGCAGGAGGGCATCGAGGTAAACCAGCCGGGCGATGCGCCCGGGCATGCGATCCGCCACGCCGCTGATGACCATGCCGCCGTAACTGTGGCCGACGAGGATGATCCCGGAAAGGTTCTCAAAACGGATGACGTTGAGCACGTCTTCGATGTGGGTCTCAAGACCGATGTCCGCCGAGACGAGATGGGCGCGTTCACCCAGGCCGGTGAGCGTCACGCGGCGGACGTCATAGCCTTGAGCCCGCAGGAGCGGCTCGACCTTGGCGAACTGCCAGGCACCACCCCAGGCGCCGTGGACGATGAGCATGACGGGCTTGGTGTCCGCAAGGGAGGCGGAGCCAAGCGCGAGGGCGAGGAGACAGGCGAAGACGAAACGGAGCGGCATGAAAGAGATGCGGGGCGCGCCTGCGTGGCGCGCGGGGGCTGGCGGACGGCTCACGTCCACTCGGGCGGATTCTGCAAGGCGGGCTTGAGGACGCCGATGGCGGGAAGGTTGCGGTAGCGTTCGGCGAAATCGAGCCCGTAGCCGACGACGAATTTGTCGGGGATTTCGAAACCCACGAAATCGGCTTCGAAGTCCACCTCGCGCCGGCCGCGTTTATCGAGGAGCACGCAGACGCGGAGGCTGGCGGGTTTGAGGCGGCCAATGAGGCGGGTGACGAGGGCGAGGGTTTTGCCGGTGTCGAGAATGTCGTCGATCAGCAGCACATCGCGCCGGGCGATGTCGAGGGTGAGGTCGTGGATGAGCTTGGGTGTGCCGACGGACTTGGTGTCGTTGCCGTAGCTGGAGATGCGGATGCAGTCGAGGCGCACGGGGTTGTCGATCTCGCGCAGAAGATCGGCGGTGAACATGATGGCGCCGTTGATGATCGAGATGATGGTGAGTTCGTCGTTCCCGTAAACATCCTTGATCTCACGTCCGAGCTGCTTGAGACGGCGTTTGATCTGGGCTTGGGAGACGAGAATGGTCTCAAGATCGGGATGAAGGGAGGAGGCTTGGCGGGAGGGCATGGCGGCGCGACCAGACAAGACCGCGGGGGGAGGGCTGGCAATGCGTTACATTTTTCCGCACGGGTTAATTCCTTTGACTTCGCGGAGGGCGAAAACTTGCCTCGCAGCCGCTCCGCCCGAGGCATGATTTCCATCCGCATCCAACAACTGACGAAGCGTTTCGGACCCGTCACCGCGCTTCATCACCTCGACCTGACAATCAACCCGGGGGAACTGTTCTTCCTGCTGGGCCCGAGCGGCTGCGGCAAGACCACGCTGCTGCGGAGCATGGCGGGGTTTTACATTCCCGAGGAGGGGACGATCCTCTTCGGCGACGAGGATGTGACCCGGCTGGCACCGCACAAGCGGAACACGGGCATGATGTTCCAGAGTTATGCGTTGTGGCCGCACATGACGGTGGCGGAAAACGTGGCGTTTGGCCTGCACGAGCGCAAAGTCCCGAAGGATGAGGTGAAGCGCCGGGTGGGGGAAGCGCTGGAATCAGTGCACATGGGCAAATATGCCGACCGGCGGCCCAACCAGCTTTCCAGCGCCCGCGCCAGCGCCACGCGCTGTTGCTGGCCGCCGG
>CAYSBR010000044.1:0-26673 GCA_964429385.1 uncultured Opitutaceae bacterium | reverse complement strand
GCAATTCCGACCGCCGCGCGCCCAAAGCCGTCAAGGACTACGCCAAGGCCCACCCCCACTCCATGGGCAAATGGGACGCCGCATCCAAGACCTCCGTCGTCACCATGGGCCAGGACGACTTTTTCGCCAACGAGAAGTCCACCACCCTCCCCGCCGCCACCACCGCGAAGATCGAATTCGTCGGCACCGACGGCGCCGTTAAAGTCCTCCTCCCCAAGCTCCCCCTCAAGGCCGGCGAGATCATCGACGCCACCAAGATGAGCAAGGTCGCCCTCGTGGCCTTCTACGAGCAGCAGATCGCCAAGGCCAAGGCCGACGGCGTGCTCTTCTCTCTCCACCTCAAGGCCACGATGATGAAGGTCTCCGACCCCGTCCTCTTCGGCCACGCCGTCCGCGTCTTCTTCAAAGACCTGCTCGCCAAGCACGCCACCACCTTCGCCGAGCTCGGTGTGGACCTGAACAACGGCTTCGGCGACCTCGTCGAGAAACTCGCCAAACTCCCCGCCGACCAAAAATCCGCGATCGAGGCCGACATTGCCGCCGCCTACGCCGCCGGCCCGCAAGTCGCCATGGTCAACTCCGATCAGGGCATCACCAATCTCCACGTTCCGTCCGACGTCATCATCGACGCCTCCATGCCCGCGATGATCCGCGCCGGCGGCAAGATGTATGACCGCGCCGGCAAGACCGCCGACGCCCTCTGCGTCATCCCCGACAGCTCCTACGCCGGCGTCTATGCCGCCACGATTGATTTCTGCAAAAAACACGGCGCCTTCGACCCGAAGACCATGGGCACCGTCCCCAACGTCGGCCTCATGGCCCAGGCCGCCGAGGAATACGGTTCCCACAACAAGACCTTCGTCGCCCCCGCCGCCGGCACCATCCGCATCGTCACCGAGGCCGGCCAGACGCTCCTTGAGCACACCGTCGCCGATGGGGACGTCTGGCGCGCCTGCCAGACCAAGGACGCTCCCGTGCAGGACTGGGTGAAGCTCGCCGTCAATCGCGCCCGCCTGAGCCACACACCCGCCATCTTCTGGCTCGATAAGAACCGCGCCCACGACGCCCAGCTCATCGCCAAGGTTGAGCAATACCTGAAGAACCACGACACCACCGGCCTCGACCTCAAGATCATGGCTCCCGCCGCCGCCTGCGAGGCCACGCTCGTGCGCCTCAAGGCCGGTCAGGACACGATCAGCGTCACCGGCAACGTTCTCCGCGACTATCTCACCGACCTCTTCCCTATCCTCGAAGTCGGCACCAGCGCCAAGATGCTCTCCATCGTCCCGCTCATGAACGGCGGCGGCCTCTTCGAGACCGGCGCCGGCGGTTCCGCTCCGAAACACGTTGAGCAGTTCCAGCAGGAAAACTACCTGCGCTGGGACAGCCTCGGCGAATTCTTCGCCCTCGCCGCCAGCTTCGAGCACCTGAGCATCACCCAAAAGCACGCTAAGGCCAAAGTCCTCGCCGACACGCTCGACCAGGCCAACGGCAAGTTCCTCGAAAACGACAAGTCGCCCGGCCGCAAGCTCGGCACCATCGACAACCGCGGCAGCCACTTCTACCTCGCCCTCTACTGGGCCCAGGCTCTCGCCGCCCAAAACGCCGACGCCGCCCTCGCCACGACCTTCCAACCCGTGGCCGAGAAACTCGCCGCCGCGGAAAAGGAAATTGTGCAGGAGCTCATCGCCGTGCAGGGCAAGCCCGCCGAGGTCGGCGGCTACTACCAGCCAGACGACAAGAAGGCCTCCGCCGCCCTTCGACCGAGCGCCACACTCAACAGTATCCTGGCGACACTCTGAGCGAGTCTTTCCATAGGCCCCATAGGTCCTATACGATCTATAGTCGCATAAGTTCTATCCCCCCGAGCCCGGCTTTCGAGCCGGGCTTTTTGTCGTCCGCTCGCGCAAGCCGCCCTCTTTCAAAAAATCCTGCTCAAGCCGTGCGATCAACCGGTCGAGCAGGTAGTTTGCTTGGTAGATCAGGCACAGGGCGATATTCGCCACCACCAGCCCCAGCCGCTCGCGGATGTCGTCAAACTTCAGCTCGGGGTTGCCACACATACCGCGCTTCCTTGGAGTCTTTGCTCCAGGCCATGGTGCAGGAAACCTGCAGCCGCAAAGCCCAAGATTGGAATTCGCTCGTTGAACCCGTCTTTCCGCTTTTCGCACTTGGCAGGGACGCAGCAGCACCGGAGAGTCGCGCTATGAACTACCGGACAAAAGCAGAATTTTTCATTCAAGGTATCACGCAAGGCTTCGTGGAAGCCTCCGAAGTCATCGCTTGGTCCGATGAGGTCGTCGCCGTCGCCGACAAGACCGAAGACTGGATGATCGAAATCTCCAGCTGTGGTCCCGATGACCGCATGGTCGTCCTCAGTCACCTCAACACCGTCAAGGGCACCGCCGACCCCGTCGAACTCGCCGCCCTTCTGAAGGCCAGAGGCATCAGCTAATTCCTGCGCCGTTGGCGCGGATTGAAGCCGGCCAACTTGAACGCGCAGAGGGACCTGCTCGTCCACCCACGGCGATCAATTTTAAAAATAAGTCACCGCCTATTCTTCGTGCCCCTTCGTGCGCATTCGTAGTTAACTTCCTGAGCCCCATTCAGGGCAGGATCCGCCAGTTGTTGGTTGGCTCGGCGGGAATGGTGCCGTGGCGCTCGACCCAATCGATGATGAGATCGCTGATCTCCATGCTCGACCGCGCAAGGACCGGGGCATCCTTGAACATCGTGTAACCGCCACCGCCGTTGTAGCGATAGTTGTTGATCGCAACCTTGAGCACACGGTCCGCGCCCAGCGGCTCTCCCTGGAAGGTGAGATTGCGCACACGGTCCCCCAACGGGCGACGCAAATCGAGTTCGTAGCCCACGCCCTCGGCCATGTCGAAATTGTAGAGCGGGATGGCCCGGTCCATCAGTTCAGCGGGCGTCAGCCCTTCCTCATACGGTTTGAAGTAACGCGCGGCGTGCTCCAGCGCCGCCTTGATCTGGGCGCCCGTCAATTCGACGAGGTAAAGCGTGTTCTCGTAGATGTAGAGTCCCGTGATGTCGCGCACAGTCACATCACCGGCCGGCACTTTGGCGCGCGGATTCAGGTTAGCCGTGAAAGATACGTCGGCACCCACGGTATCGAGCTGCACACGGTGGATGAGATCCAACAGAGCCGAGTCCTTCAGATGCGCATCGGTCGCGTCCAGCGCCCGCTCACTGTAGCCAACGACACGATCGAGCCACGCTTGCGTGGCCGCGTGGTAGGGCTGCGCGAGCGCCATGATTTCCGGATCAGGCTCAATGGCCGCCGTGACCGGAATCGTCTGCGATGATTTCGCATGGACCGTCCAGCGGGCGGCCGCGTTTTCCCGCGCAAAGGTCAGGTCCGCCCGCGCGAGGTGATCGCCCCAACGCCCGGCCTGGACCAGCAGCACACCGTTGACCACCAGAGCCGGGACATTGCGGTGGGTATGCCCAAGAAAAAGCACGTCGATGCCCGGCACGGAGCGCGCCAGGGCGAGCGCGGCGTTTTCGCCGGTGAAATCACCCGCCGCCATCCGACCGGTGCCCAGGTTCTCCTCCACGCCGAAATGCGCCGCCACAATGACCGCATCCACCTTCTCCTGTTCACGCAGATGAGTGACCCATTTGTGCGCTTCTTTCACGAGCGGACGAAACTCGAGGTCCGCATAATTCTCGGGATTTTCCCAGTTGGGGATGCCGGGCGTGGTGAGACCGAGGATGCCCAGCCGCACGCCGGAAACTTCTTTGATGACATAGGGCTGAAACGCCGGCGCATCGGTGCCCACCCGGTAGGTGTTGGCCGAGATCCAGGGAAAATTGGATTCGCCCTGCGCTTTGCGTAGGACGCCGAGGCCGAAGTTATACTCGTGATTGCCGAGCGTCAGGCTCGTGTAACCAAGCACGTTCATCGCGATCATCATCGGGTGCGGCGGCGCATTGTCCTTCCGGTTGTAATAATAGGCCAGCGGCGTGCCTTGGATCGTGTCCCCACTGTCAATCAGCACGGCATCCGGCACCTCGCGCCGGATCTGCCGAATGAGTGTGGCCACCTTGGCCAGACCAACTTCCGCGATCCGGTCCGCCCCGTAGTCATACGGCAGGATACGTCCGTGCAGATCGGTCGTCCCGAGCACGGTGACCTGGGCCCGCTCGCCGGCGGCGAGCACAACCGCGAATAGCGAACCGAACAGAAAAAAACAAACCGAACGACGGAAGAACGATACGCGCTTGAGCATGGACCGAATTAAAGCAGACCGCCGATCAACCGCCAGCCCGCAGGCTGATCGTCTTAGGAATTTTGCAAACGCCCGGCCAATCAAAGGTTCTCCGCTGATTTTAGGACGAATCCCAACCTTGCCCGGCCGTCGAAAAATTTTATCAAACAAAAGTCATGTCAGCCCAGCCTCCCTGCCCTGTCTGCACGCTTGATGATGTCCTGGCTCATTCCGATCATTGGGAATGTGCCACTTGCGGTCATGAATGGCCCCGCGAAGTCGCACCGGACGCAGCCGCCGTCGTCAAAGACGCGCATGGCACTCCACTGGCCGATGGGGACACCGTCGTCTTGATCAAGGATCTGAAGCTGCGCGGAGGTGGCGGCGTGATCAAGGGTGGCACCAAGGTCAAAGGCATCCGTCTGGTCGAGGGCGACCACGACATTGACTGCAAAGTCGATGGCGTGCGCATGGGACTCAAGTCCTGCTTCGTGAAGAAGGCCTGAGGCCGCAGGCGTAACAATCCCGACGACAAGCCAGGTCAGATTCTGATACCGGGCTCCTCTTCAGAGAAAAAGCCTCCCGGCGGGGAGGCTTTTATTGAGAAGGAGGCAGATTTACTTGCTGAGCGAAGCACAGAAGCGCCCGAGGCGTTCGACGCCCTTGGCGATAATCTCGTCGCTGGTCGCATAGCTCAGGCGCAGGTAGCCTTCGGCGCCAAAGGCCGAACCCGGCACCGCCGCTACTTTTTCCGTCTCCAGCAGTCGGTTGCAAAACTCCATGTCGGAGAGACCAAAACTGGAAATATTCGGGAAGAGGTAAAACGCCCCCTGCGCCAGCAGGCAGGACACACCCGGGATCGCGTTGAGCGCCGCGTGCAGGTTCTTCCGGCGCCGGTCGAAGGCCGTGAGCATCGTCTGGATCGCCACCTTTGTCTTTTCCTTTTCAATCAACGCCGCGAGCGCGCCGTATTGAACGAAAGTGGCGACATTGGATGTCATCTGGCTCTGCAGTTCCGCGATGGCTTTTGCGATCGGCAACGGCGCCACGGTCGTGCCGACCCGCCAGCCGGTCATTGCATAGGTCTTGGAAAAACCGGCGACGGTAAGCGTACGGGCTTCCGCCTCGGCGGACAGGGACGCCACGGAGGTTGCCGTGACGCCATCGTAGAGGAGATGCTCATACATCTCATCCGAGAGAATGTAGAGATTGTGCCGGACCGCGACCGCCACGATGGCTTCAAGTTCGGCTCGGGTATAAACGGCACCGGTCGGATTGGAGGGCGAATTGAGGATGAGCAGCCGCGTCTTGGGCGTGATGGCGGCTTCCAGCTGAGCCGGCGTGAGCTTGAAGCCGGCCCGATCATCGCAGAGGACAAATTTCGGCGTGGCCCCGGCGAGCTTCACCATTTCCGGATAGCTCACCCAGAACGGCGCGGGGATGATGACTTCGTCACCGGGTGAACAAACCGCGAGGACGCCCAGGTAGCAGTTGAATTTGCCGCCGGGTGATACCACGACCTGCGCGGGTACGACCTTGAGACCGTATTCTTCGGCATAACGCGCGGCCACCGCCTGCCGCAGCGGCTCGATGCCGGGAGTCGGCGAATACTTGGTCTTGCCCGCCTTCAGCGCCGCGGCGCAGGCCTCCTTGATGTGCTCCGGGGTATCAAAATCCGGTTCACCCGCAGCGAAGCTGCAGACATCCTCACCGGCGGCCTGCAGGGCCTTGGCCTTGGCATCGACGGCCAGCGTCGGCGAAGGCGAGATATTGCGTGCCCAGAGGGAAAGCGGCGGAGGCGTGCTCATGAGTGCCGTGGACTTAAGAGCCCGGCATTGCGGCTTGGCAAGCCCCCGCTATGTCACGGGGCGCGACACACACCCAAATTTAGCGGCGCTTTTTCTTCACCGGCGTCTTGGCCTTGGGCGCCGTTTTTTTCGCCCCGGCCTTTTTCAACGGCAAATCCTCGATGGCAAGCCGCAGGAGTTCGCCAACGCTCACTTTTTTCAGGCGCGCCTGCTTCTTCAGTGTCGTGCGCTGTGTCGCGGACAAACGGACGGAAATCTGCTTTTGCGGGACCCGCACCGGCTGGCAGCGGACGAAATCGAACCGCTCGACCGCGGCGCGAACGACTTCGCTCGCCGAGCCCAAGCCAAGGAACTCCCGGCACTTTTCGATCCGGGCGATCAGTTCCAAGGGCAGTTCAAAAGTCAGCGGACTGGCCGATGAGGGTGAAAGGAGGCGCTTGCTCATGAGGGCCGGCCAGCACGGATGTCGGCACCGCCTCCCGCAATGAAAAAATAAGCCAAGGTCTGGCATTGACTCGACTCCCGTTTGCCTGATTTTCGCGAAGTCTCCCCACCCCTTAAAACCAGCATAAAATATGGCGCGCGTTGTAATCGAAAACCTGGTCAAGACTTACCCTGAAAAAAACGGCCCCGGCGTTACCGCCGTCAAGGGCATCAATCTCACGATTGAGGACCGGGAATTCATGGTTCTTGTCGGCCCCTCCGGCTGCGGCAAGTCCACCACGCTGCGCATGATCGCCGGCCTTGAGGACATCTCCGGCGGCACCATTTCCATCGACAGCAAGGTCGTGAACAACGTCCTGCCGAAGGACCGCGACATCGCGATGGTTTTCCAGAACTACGCGCTGTATCCGCACATGTCTGTTTACGACAACATGGCCTTCGGCCTGAAGCTGCGGAAGTTCCCCAAGCAGGAGATTGACAGCCGTGTACGCGAGGCCGCGGCCATGCTCGGCCTCGAGGCCTACCTTGAGCGCAAACCAAAGGCCCTCTCGGGCGGCCAGCGCCAGCGTGTGGCCGTCGGCCGTGCCATCGTCCGCAAGCCGAAGGTCTTCCTCTTCGACGAGCCCCTTTCCAATCTCGACGCGAAGATGCGCGTCTCCACCCGGACCGAAATCTCCAAGCTCCATGCCCGGTTGGGAGCGACGATGATCTATGTGACGCATGATCAGGTCGAGGCCATGACCATGGGTGACCGCATCTGTGTGATGAAGGACGGCCACATCATGCAGGTGGCCACCCCTCTTGATCTCTATAACCACCCCGCCAACATGTATGTGGCCGGCTTCATCGGGTCGCCGCCCATGAACTTCATCAAGGGGCATATCAAGCGTAACGCCAACCAGCTCCACTTCATCGAAAACAACCCCCGGGGCACACCGGTACAGGTGCAGCTGACCGATGATCTGGCGCAGAAGGCCGCCGCCTATGTGGACAAACCCATCGTACTGGGTGTGCGTCCTGAAGATGCGCAGGACTCGCTCACCTTGGCCACGCCCAATCCGGCCCATACCATCGAGGTCACCGTGGAAGTTTCGGAGCCAATGGGCTCGGAAACCTACCTTTATCTCGACACCGGCGCCCACTCCTTCATCGCCCGCGTGCGCGCCAGCGACCGGTTCGACGTCAATCAGAAGGTAAAAATCACCTTCCAGATGGACAAGGCCAAGCTCTTCGACCCGAGCACGGAAAACGTCCTGAAGTAAGCTGCGCCACCGCCGCCAGCCTTCCGGCGCGCCCGGTGCGCGCCGAGGCCGCCGGTCACGACGATTCCCTGATCCCGGCGGAAAATCAAAGTGCCGTCACTTGGGCTGGGGCGGCCACCGGCTCTGAGAGGTATTCGACCTCAAAAATCGCCGGAGAAAAATCCTGCTGGAGGGCCACTCCCGTAACTTGAAAGCGTGTCTTGTTGCGTGTGCGCTCGTCCCGGAGATCAATGGTCTTCACCATCCACTGCTCCCCGGTTTTCCGCAGATCAAGGACCGTCATGGTCTTGTAGGCCTTGCCGCTGGCGTCGATGAGTTCGGATTGCACCAAGGCGTTGAACTGCGTGTCCAGATAGATGCGCACCCCATGCAACGCGCCTTCGTCACCCGCAAAGTCCTCCGGAGGATAAAGCAGGAAAGTATGCGCCGGCCGGCTGCGAATGCGGCTGACGCCCTCAAAAACAAAGTCCTCCCAATACAAATACGGCATCTGCAGATCAAAAGGCGTGAGATCCGTCCCCGGGATGATGGGAGCAAGCAACTCAGCCGACGAAATCGCCTCGGTGCCACCGGCCTCCCCCGTTCGCCAGACGGCCTGGCGGGTGCCGCTTTGAATCAAAAGCCGGTGAGAAGCTTCGCCAGCGCCCAGTTGCACGCGCTGCACCGGACCGGTGAGATTACGCGCTCCCCACAGCCGGCCTTGCTCCTCCCGCTCCGCTCCTCGGCGGGGCATGATGCGCAACCGAAATTCGAGGTAATAATCCCCCGCAATGCCCATGCCGCGAAAACTGCGCAGAACCCGGGCTCCTTCGGCCTGATCAGGAGCGCCAAACTGGACATAGCTGGCCGGCGGGCGAATCCGGCGCGGGGACGGCGCCGCCAGCAACAAGGACGGCAGCAAAGCTGTCGTAAGCAGACACAAAAAAGCCCGCCAACCAAGGACGGGCGTTGATTTGAAGTGACCTGCCACGGAAACCTCAGGGCGTCTGGGTCGTATCGGACGGCACCGCCGCCGGCACGGTGATCGTGGGCAGCGCATCCTGCGCCTCGCGCTTGTCGTGGTTACGCTGGTAAATGTGCCCGAGATAGAGGGCAAAGCTCAGCACAAAAAAGGCGATGGCCGCATTGATTGTGGCTTTGCTCAGGACATTCCCCGTATCAGCGCCAAAAGCGGCCTCGGTCATGCCTCCGCCCAAGGCCGCGCCCATACCACCGTCATTCTTGGCCTTCTGGGCCAGCACCACGAGGATGAGAAATACGGAAATGAGGATGAGGATAAAGGTAAAGATACCGATGAGAATGCTCATGTGAAAGGGTCATAGCATCGGATGCGGTGGCGGTTTGTCAATGCGTCCGTTCAGCAAGGCCAGACCTTGTGTATTTGGCCGAGGTGAAACAAAATTCCGCCCGGAACGTCTTAGTTATTATTAACCCAATCCCTTCATGAATATCCTGCATTTTTTCCGTATTCCGCTGTTCTCTCTGCTTCTGGCCGGCCCCAGCCTGCTGTTTGCCGCTCCCACGACGGACAAGACTGCGGACGCGCAGCCGTCTTTCCAAGTCGTGGTGGATGTGCCGCCCACCTGGCAGCCCTTCCTTGACGATGATATCGCCCGGGAACTTGCCTCCCGGCTTGAAACCACTTTCCGCCGCCAGGGCTATACCGGCGGGACGGCCTTTGCCTCCAATGTCGCCGACATCAAGTCCGACCAGCCTCTTCTCACTCTTTCGCTGATGGAGTGGCGCATCGGACGCACCGGCAATGCCGAGTGCACCTTCAGCGCCTCGCTTAAGATCGGAGACAAGACTCACAATCTCGGCTTGTTTTCACGCACCGAGTTGACTTGGGCCAGCGCGCGCAACCGCTGGCAGCTGGCGCAGGCCTTGGAAGGCGCGGCCGAATCCGCGCTCAAGGATCTCTACCGGACAATCGCCCGGGATTCCCTCCTCCCGGGCATCCCCGCGCTTAAATAAGCCATCCACGCACCTGTGGGTCGCCCACTGCGGCTCACAGGCTGACGCCAAGCTTTTCCAGCACCCGCTGCAGATCTTCGTTGCCGCGATACTCGATAACGATGCGGCCTTTCTTTGGCGTGTGCAACACCGCCACCCGCGCGCCCAGATGCGAAGTCAGCTTTTTCTCGATTCCCGCCACCGCCTCGGCATCGCGGCCGGGCAGCTTCCGGGCTTTGCGGGCCGGAGCGGATTCCGTTCCCCGTCCGGACTGCACCAGCTTCTCGGTCTCGCGCACGCTCAATCCATCGGCAATCACCCGTCGGGCGAATAGCGCGCGTTGCGCGGGATCAGCCACGCCCAGAAGCACCTTCGCATGGCCTACGCTCACCAGCC
This sequence comes from uncultured Opitutaceae bacterium, assembly GCA_964429385.1. Taxonomy (GTDB): domain Bacteria; phylum Verrucomicrobiota; class Verrucomicrobiia; order Opitutales; family Opitutaceae; genus UBA2377. The sequence goes on along the minus strand of CAYSBR010000044.1, from coordinate 16,578 downwards.
CCTTGCCCAGATAACCTTGGGTTTCGGCATCGAGTGAGAGCAGCCGCAGGCTGTTCGCCACGGAGGCACGGCTCTTTCCCACCCGGTCCGACGCCGTCTCCTGTGTCAGGTCAAAGTCGCGGATGAGGCTGGCATAACCATGCGCCTCTTCGATCGGATTCAGCCCCTCGCGCTGAAGGTTTTCAATCAATCCCAGCGCCGCAGAGGACGCATTGCTTGCCTCGACCACGCGGGCCGGAATGGTGCGCAGTTTCAGCTCCTGAAAAGCGCGCCAGCGACGTTCGCCCGCGATGAGCTGATACTTCCCCGCCGTCTTGCGGACGACGATCGGCTGCAGCAGCCCTTCGGAGCGGATGCTGTCCGTCAGTTCCTTCAACTGTTCCGGCAGGAAAGTCCGGCGGGCCTGATACGGGCTTGGTTCAATGAGATGAACCTCGATTTCGGCATAACCGGGAGCACCCGGTGTCGGCGGAGCCGGGGTGGCGGGTGCGGAGACTACAGGAGCAGAAGTCGCGGGGGCCGGGGCCGGCGTGGCTTTGGCAATAAGACTGCCGAGACCGCGACCGAGGCGGGATTTGGAAGCGGACATGGCTTTAGTTTCGCGCAGGGATGAAGAGTGTCTGCCCCACCTGGATGCGGGTGGGGTCCGAAATTTTGTTGGCATTCACGATATCGGCGACGCGGGCATTGTGCCGCTGGGCGATCGAGGAAAGCGTATCACCCCGTTGCACCGTGTAGCTGACCCCTTCCTTGGGAAAATCTTCGGTGAAAACAGTGTGCACAGGCTGACGGGTGGCCATGCCCTTGGCCAAGGATTCGAGGCCGTCGTTGGTTTGCTTCGCCAAACGCTCCATCTGCACCGCGACCTGTTGCAGCGTCTCGCTCTTGGTGGTGGCCGAGGCTGTGCGGATCGCCCGCTGGAGATCGGTCACGCTGTCGTTCAGCATCTTCATCGTCACATAGCTGTCCGTGGCGGTCTCAAGCCGGCCGCGCAACGTGCCATTTTCGCGCTCCAGCTGCTCAATGCGCAGTGTCAGCTCCCCCACGCGCTGAACCAAGCCACGCACATCCTCGCGCAGGTTGGCCATTTCATGTTGCAGGGACTGCCCCTGCGCGCCGCCAGCCGCCATCAAAATCACCGCAAATATAAAGCGATACCACATGCGCGCAATCTGAGCCATGGTCCGCGCAAAAACAAGAATCTATCGGCGGAAAGGTGCGGCTGACACGAGCTCGGGCATCGGACCGGAGCTCAAGCGTGTGCCGATCGCCACCGGGAAACCGCGCAAAAACTCCCCCGCGGCCAGCATGCGCCCCCCCGGACGTTGCATCCGATGAAGCCGCAACCACCCCCGGCCCGTCCCCACAATCAACCCGGTCTCATCACTGCCGATAACCTCACCGGGAGTTCCCTCTCCCGCCACGGCATCAGCCAAACCGAACTTGACCGGCGCCCCCAGTATCTCAGCCGTGCAAGCCGGCCAAGGAAACAGCCCATTGATCCGAGCGGCCAGCACCGCTGCCGGCTGGGTGAAATCCAGACGACCATCCTCCTTCACCAGCTTCCGACAAAAGGACGCCGCCGCATGATCCTGCTCGACAAATACCAGCGCCCCCGCTGCCAGCAAGGGAAGCGATCGCGCCAGCAACGGCACGCAGGCGGAGGCAAGCTTGCCTTCCACCTCACTGGCCGTGTCGAGCGGGACGACCGGCACGCGCTCCACGTCCGCCACCGGGCCCGCATCCAGCTGGCGCACAATGCGCATAAGCGTCACCGCGGTCTCCTTTTCACCCTCCGCCACGGCCGTCTGAATCGGGGAGGCACCGCGATATTTCGGCAGCAGTGAAGTATGCAGATTAAGAGTGCCCAGCCGGGGAACGGCAATGAAGTCCTCCTTCAGGATATGACCATAGGCCATGACCAAGGCCACATCGGGACGATGCGACCGCAGTTGTCCGACCACCTCCTCCGTCAGTTTCTCCGGCTGATACACAGGCAGACCGCGCGCTTGGGCCCATTGCTTGATCGCGTTGGCCGTGATTTTCTGCCCGCGCCCCACCGGTCGATCCGGTTGCGTAAAAACCGCAACCAGCTCCGCCTGTGCGCGCCCCGCCCCATCGAGCCATTCCAGCAACGGCAGCGCAATCGGGTCGGAGCCGAGAAAGACAATTCGAAGCACACTCACCGCAAGGTTTTCAGCCATGCCTGCACTGCGGCGGCAAGCTTCGCGAAGGCAGCCTGATCCGACGGGCGGGGCAATCCATCAAGCACCGTCCAATGCTCAACATGCGTGGCACTGGCTCCGGGCGCGAGTTCAGCCAGAAGGCCGAGCGTTTCCAGCTCGATCATCGCACCGTTGGTAAAGGTCTCGAAGCAACAGCCAAAATCCGGATAGCTCGCTCCGGGCACCGGCCGGGCCTGTTTGACGAAAGTCGTGCCCTCCACCCAATAGGCCGACCATCCGGGATAGAAGGTGATCCCCAGCTTGTGAGGACTCGTCGCCTTGGTCACATCAATGCCGATGAAATCGCGCTGCCAATCCCATACCGGCTGCGATAAATCTGTGTAGGACCAGGGCACGAGCGAATAAGTCGGCAGCAGATCTTCGGGATGAGCGCCCTTGGGCGGCAGAGGCAGCACACCATAGCCGCCGGCGCGCAACATCGTCAGCGCCCACGGCGCGCAGCGTACCGGCCAAAGACCACGGTTGGTCAGCGCGTGGGTCACCTTCACCGTCCGTGGCCCGTGCAACTCTATCTTCATCTCCTTCTGCAGGCCGGTTTTGTTTTCAACCGGCTGAGTCAGGGCGAGTCCGGTCGGCAATTCGCGCACCCCCAGCGGGTCATTATCAGGCTGGTAAGTGCGCACCGCATGCTCGGGCGCGTGCCAGAGACGATGGCCGCCGCGAAGCAGAAAATCCCCTAACGTCTCGTCCCCCGGCGCTATCTCCAAAAACAGATTGCCGGCGGTTCCCCGCCGGCTGCGCAGGGAAGCCACCCGCGGCCCCGCGCCGGTGGTGACAACCAGTTCGAGAGCCGTGGTGCGCAACAGCGCCGCGGCCTCGCCCTTCCAATCAATCTTCGAGCGTTTCATGAGGTGATGAGAGTTCTTCCTCTTGCCGCCATTTGGGCCGGTGGGCGGGCCGGCGGGCCTTTTCCTGCGCCTCGCGCATCGCGGAGAACGAGGTGCCCGGTTCGTGGCGCTCCTTGCCCACCAGGTCAAAATAGACCGGACATCCGGCGAGGCCAAATTCCTCCACGATGCCGGCTTCGAGATAGCGGCGATACTGCTCGGTGAGCTTCTCCTCCCGGTTGCAGAACATGCGGATCCGGAAAGGATGCGTCCCGGTCTGCGTCGCGTAGTAAACCCGGAAGCGTTTGCCACCCACCGCAGGCGGAGGCGTGCGCTCGGTGAGTCGCGAGAGGGTGCTGTTCAGTCGGCCGGTGGGCAGCTTGGTGTCGAGCTGACGGTAAAGCTTCACGGCGGCATTGAGCATGCGCGCGATCTCATAACCGCTCATGGCCGAGACGAAGATCACCGGCGCCCCCGGTGTGAAATACAGCCGGCTGAAAATCGCGCTCTCATACTTCTCACGGTAGTCGCGCTCGCTTTTGTAAGGCTCAAGCCCGCCCTCCTCCTTGAAGACTTTTTTCACGAGGTCCCATTTGTTGACCACGATGATGATGGGCTTCCGCTCCTTCACCGCCTCGCCCGCGATCGCCTTGTCCTGCTGCGTCACCCCTTCCAAGGCATCCAGGACGAGGAAAACCACATCGGTCTGCTTGATCGCATCCAGCGACCGCAACCGCGAAAAATATTCCACCGGCGAAGCGAGCTTCGTCGCCGCCTTGATGCCCGCGGTATCAATAAGGCGGAAGGGATGCATCTGGCCATCACGGCCCTTGAACTGGAAAGGCAGCTCAATCGCGTCGCGCGTGGTGCCGGGCACATCGCTCACGATCAGCCGGTCGCTCGCCAGCAGCCGGTTGCTGAGCGAGGACTTGCCGACATTGGGACGTCCGATGAAGCAAACGCCCAGAGGGCGCGCGGGGTCGTGGATAGCCGCCTCATCCTCCGCCCCCGGCCCGATAACTTCCAAAATCGCCGCCCGCAGCTCGCTCTCCCCGCGCCCATGCTCGGCCGAAACCCGCAACGGCTCGCCCAGCCCCAGCCGGTAGGCCTCGGCCAGGTTGATCTTCTCGTCGTCGAAATCCGCCTTGTTGATGATCAGTCGCACCGGTTTTTTGCTCCGCCGAAGCATGGCCGCGATCTTTTCGTCCAGCGCACTGAGACCTTCCAGGCCATCAATCACGAAAAGAATCAATGCCGCCGCCGCGATGGCAAAATCCACCTGCGTTTCCGAGGCCGCCACCAGCTTGGCCGGCGTATCCGCTCCTTTGTAACCCAGCCCTCCCGTATCCAGCAGCGTATAGCCGCCCTCCGCGATCTCGGCCGAGATCACATCACGAGTGATGCCCGGCTGGTCATGGACAATGGAGATGCGCTTCCGCGCCAGCCGGTTGAAGAGGCGGCTTTTTCCGACATTGGGACGACCAACGATGGCGACGGTACGGGACATGGGAAAGGCAATGGCTGAAGGTGACGGGCGCGGGAAGGCTGAAATGCACCGGCCCCACCGGCGCATTCAACCTTTCCCGATTTTCGGAGCTTAACGACGTAAACCCGCGCTAAAGCGCTCGATGCGGTCGCAGGCCGTGATCAGCTGTTGGTAGCCGGTGGCAAAGCAGGCCCGCACATGGCCTTTTCCACCCGGGCCAAAAGCAGTGCCGGGAACAACCGCCACTTTTTCCGCCTTGAGCAGCTGTACGGCGAATTCGCCTTCATCCAGGCCGGTGGCCGCGACCGAAGGGAAGGCATAGAACGAGCCCCGCGGCGCATGACACTTCAGCCCGACTTCATTGAAGCGGCGGACAACCAGATCGCGGCGGCGGTGATACTCATCACGCATTTCCTTCACCGCTTCCGCTCCATGGCGCAGTGCTTCAATGGCCGCCTCCTGCGCGATGATTGAGGCGCACATCATGGAATACTGGTGCACCTTCATCATCGCATCAATCAACACCGCCGGACCGCAGGCGTAGCCGATACGCCAGCCGGTCATGGCGAAAGCCTTGGAAAAACCATGCAGGAAAATTGTCCGCTCCGCCATGCCCGGCAGGCTGGCGATACTGGTATGCGTGCCCTCGAAGGTCAGTTCGGAATAGATTTCATCGCTCAGCACCAGCAGGTCCTTCTCCCGGCAGAAGGCCGCGATCTCTTCCAGCTGCGAACGATCGCAGGTGCCGCCGGTCGGGTTGCACGGCAGGTTGAGCATCAGGATCTTTGCTCCCGGCTGCCACGCGGCGCGCAACGCCGCCGCCGTCAGCGCGAAATTGTCCTCCACGTAGGTCGGCACCGCGATCCCCTCGGCGTGGGCCAGGGAAACGCTCGGGTGATAGGAGACGTAGCACGGCTGGTGATACATGACCTTGTCACCCGGATTGCAGAAAGCGCGGAACGCCAGATCGAGCGCTTCGGAAACGCCCACCGTGACGATGACCTGGTCCTCCGGCCGGTAGGAAACATTGTAATGCGCGCCCACGTAATCGGCGATGGCCTGGCGCAGCTCCAGCATGCCGAGATTGGAGGTATAGCAGGTGCGCCCCTCCTCAATTCCTTTGATGGCGGCTTTGCGGATGTGCCACGGGGTGACGAAGTCGGGTTCGCCGACACCCAGCGAAATCACGTCCTGGCCCTTCATCTTCGAGACCAGTTCGAAAAAATCGCGGATGCCGCTCTTGGGCAGCGTCGCCACATGGCCCGCCACCCAGCGTTGGGAATCGGTGCTCATCGGGTGTTTCTCCTTCAGGGCACAACGTTGAGCCGGGCACCGCGATTGTCCTCGGTCGCCAGCACATAACCCTGCTCCTTGTAGGTGCGCAGGAGGAAATGCGTCGCAGTGGACAACACACCCTCGATGGTCGAAAGCCGCTCCGAGACAAACCCGGCGACTTTTTGCAGCGAGGGACCCTTCACAAAGACCAGCAGATCGTAACCGCCCGACATGAGGTGGCAGCTTTCGACCTCGTCAAACCGGCTGATCCGCTCGGCCAGCCGGTTGAACCCGCCGCCCCGCTCGGGGGTCAGCCTGACCTCGATGACCGCACGCACGGCGGCAGCGGCGGCGGCCTCGTGGGAAAGATCGAGCACCGGACGCCAGCCGAGGAAGATTTTATCTTTTTTCAGCTGTTCCAGGTGCTGTTCGATTTCAGCCACGGACATCCCGGCCACTTGCGCAAGTTGCGCCACGGTCAGGCTGCCGCCATCGATCAGGAGCTTGAGAACAGGGTTCATGACAGGCCGATGCTGACAAAGTCCCCCATCGCTAATCCATCCTAATGTTTGGCATTCGCTTCGTTTGCCGGCTCCCCGCCGCCAAACAGGCAAAGATTAGTGTTTATTAGCGCCCATTAGTGGTTTCTTTCGGTCCTTCCATGTTCGAGTCCCTTACCGACAAGCTCAGCAGCGCCCTCCGCAACCTGCGCGGAGTCGGCAAACTTTCCGAAGCCAATATGGCGGACGCCCTCAAGGAGGTCCGCACCGCCTTGCTGGCGGCCGACGTACACTTCAAGGTCGCCCGCGAATTCATTGATCGCGTGCAGCAGCAATGCGTCGGCCAGGAGGTGCTCAAGTCGGTCACCCCCGGCCAGCAGGTCGTCAAAATCATCCACGACGAACTGGTGCGATTGCTCGGCGAAGGCGAAAACGCCCTCTCACCGGCCCGCCCGCTCAAGGTCCTCATGGTCGGCCTCCATGGCTCCGGCAAGACCACCTCGACCGCCAAGCTCGGCAAACTCCTCAAAAAGCGCGGCTACCGCCCCTTCGTCGCCGCCTGCGATATCTACCGGCCCGCCGCCATCGATCAGCTCGAAATCCTCGCGAAACAGGAAGAACTCGGTTTCTACGCCGACCGCAATTCCAAGGACGTGCCCGCCATCGGCGCCGCCGCGCAGGCCGCCGCGCAGGCCGCCGGCGCGGACTGCATCATCTTCGACACCGCCGGCCGGTTGCAAATCGACGCCGACCTGATTGAGGAAGTCAAAAAGCTGCGCGCCACCATCAAGCCCGACGAAGTCCTGCTCGTCGCCGATGGCGCTCTCGGCCAGGAGGCGGTCAACGTCGCCAAGGCGTTTCACGAGGCACTCCAGCTCACCGGTCTCATCCTCACCAAGCTCGACGGCGCCGCCCGCGGCGGCGCGGCCCTCTCCATCAAATCCATCACCGGCGTCCCGATCAAGTTCACCGGCACCGGCGAAAAGACCGCGGATTTTGAGATTTTCCACCCCGACCGGCTCGCCTCCCGTATTCTTGGCATGGGCGACGTCGTCTCGCTCGTCGAAAAGGCGCAGGAAACCATCGATCAGAAGGATGCGGAGCGCATGGCCGAAAAGCTGCGCAAAGCCGATTTCACGCTGGAGGATTTTCTCGCGCAGATGCAGCAGGTGAAAAAAATGGGCTCGATGCAGAGCATCATGGGCATGATCCCTGGCATGAACGGCGTGCAGTTGCCCGAAGATTCTGAAAAACAACTGGCGCGCACGGAAGCCATCATCCGCTCGATGACCATTCAGGAGCGTCGCAAGCCCGATATCCTCAACGGCAGCCGCCGCAAACGCATCGCCGACGGATCAGGCGTGAAGATTGTCGAAGTCAACCAACTGCTGAAGCAGTTCCAGCAAATGCAGCAGATGATGCGCATGATGAAGGGCGGAAACCAGAAGAAGCTCATGCGCCAGATGGAAGCGATGAAAGGCAAAGGCGGCTTCCCCGGCATGTGAGGTCCGGCTCAGGCCGCACCCAACGGGCGCACGGCGGCGAAACGGATCACCGCCCGGTTTTCCGCCCGTGAATCAGCCAGGGAAACCGTGAACACGGCCTCCCAGTCATTCAGCCCTTCCGCATCCACCAGCATCTGCGCCACGGTCCAGGACTCCGCCGTGGTCTCCACCCAGTGCGTGTGTTTGGCCGCACGGCCCTCCGGATCGAGCCGGAATCGGCCGCGGGCTTCGAGGTAGGCCTCAAACTGGCGATAGGCCTGCTCGCGTTCCCGCTCGCCTTCATCGCCCTCAGTCGTAGGCAAACGCCCCCCGGCCGCCCAGCGCGCCACGCCCTGCAACCAAGTGAACAACTCCGCTCTTATCAGCCGACGGAAGCCGGCCTGATCCCGGGTGATGTCGAAAGTTGACGGTCTTGCCGGCTTGTCGCTCTCCGGTTCGGCCGCCACCCAGTCGGGATTTTTCAGGCGCTCCCACTCCTCCAACAGGCTGGAATCGATTCCCCGGATGAGTTCGCGCAAATAAATCTCCAGCTCCGCCACCTCTTCGGTTTTCACCGCGTCCGGCACCGTCTGCGCCAGCACCTTCCAAACTTGGGAAAGATGCCGCAAGAGCACGCCCTCCGCGCGCTCCAGGCCGTAGGCCCGGATATAGTCGGCGAAAGACAGATAACGCTCATACATTTCCCTCGCGATCGACTTCGGGCGCACATTCTCGTTCTCGATCCACGGATGCGCCGCCGCGAAGGCGTTGAACGTATCGTAGAGAAACTCCCGCAACGGCTTCGGATGCTCCACCTCCTCCAGCTTTGCCAGTCGCTCTTCGTATTCGACCCCCGCCGCCTTCAACTCCGCCATCTTCTCCGTCTTCAGGCGATCCACCTGTCGCCGCAGGATCGCATCGGGATCTTCCACAATTGCCTCACAGAGCGTCAGCACATCGAAGGGATAATCCGGCGAGATCGGGTCCAGCAATGGCAGCGTATCCAGCAGATAGAGCGAAAGGGCCTGATGCAGGGAAAAATCGTCCTGCAACGCCACATTCACCCGCAGCTTTGTGCCCGCCGCATCCCGCTCCGCCCGGGGAATAATGCCGACGATCCCCCGCTCCATCAGCGCCCGGAAAAGCTGCCACGCCCGCCGGCGCAACGCCGCCTTCTTCACTGGCGTTTCATGGCATTCCGCGATCAGCCGCTGCATCGCCCGGCAGCCGTCGCCGCTCCGGCTCAGGACCAGCAGCAGCATGCCATGCGACACGGCAAACTTCGAGCCCAGCGCCTCGGGCGGAGCGGTCTGCAACCGCTCAAAGGTCCGATTGTCCCATCCCACCGCGCCCTCGGGCGCGCGGCTCTTCACCAGCTTGCGCAGCTTCTGCGGATTGCCCGCCGCCTTTTCCTCCGCGCGTTTGTTTTCGATCACATGCCCGGGCGCCTGCGCGATGACATAACCGCGCTCATCAAACCCCTTCCGCCCGGCCCGGCCGGCAATCTGCCGAAAATCCCTCACGGCCAGAATCGCGGCCTTCTTGCCGTCATACTTCCAAAGCTGCGTGAACAGCACGGTGCGGATCGGGACATTGATGCCGACGCCCAGCGTATCCGTGCCGCAGATCAGCTTGAGCAAGCCCTTCTGCGCCAGTTGCTCGACCAGGATGCGATACTTGGGCAACAGCCCCGCGTGATGCACGCCGATGCCGTGGCGCAGCCAGCGTTTCATCTCCTTCCCGTAGGGACTGTTGAACTTCACGCCCTCCAGTTCCTGCGCGAGCACGGCCTTCTCTTCCCGCGTGCAAATATCCAAGCTCATCAGCGCCTGCGCTGATTCCGAAGCCTCGCGCTGCGTGAAGTGCACCAGGTAAGCCGGCGCGCGTTGCTCGCGAAGCACCTGCGCCACCCGCTCCGCCAGCGGCGTCTCCGAGTATTCAAACGCCAGCGGCACCGGCCGGTGATCGCTGCGCACCGTCACACTCGGCGCACCCGTCAATCGCGTCAGCTCCCGCTCGAAAAAATCCGTGGCCCCCAGTGTGGCCGACATGAGCAGGAACCGGGCTCCGGGCAGCGTCAGCAACGGCACCTGCCAGGCCGTGCCGCGCTCCGCATCCGAGTAGTAGTGAAACTCGTCCATGATGACGGCCTTCACCGCCTTCGCCCGCTCACCACCCGCCAAAGCGATATTCGCAAGAATCTCCGCCGTGCAGCAGAGCACCGGTGCGTCAAGATTCACGCTCGCATCGCCCGTCATCATGCCGACGTTCTCCGGCCCGAAGTCCCGGCACAGCGCGAGAAACTTTTCATTCACCAGCGCCTTGATCGGGCAGGTGTAAACCGACCGTTCCCCCGCGCACAGCGCCTTGTAATGCAAGGCCGCCGCGACCAGCGACTTTCCCGAGCCGGTCGGGGTGGCCAGAATCACATTCTTGCCGGCATAGAGCTCAAGGATCGCCTCCTCCTGCTCCGCGTATAATTCCAACCCGCGCTCCGCCCCCGCCGCCAGAAACCGGTCCAACACCGCATCCACATGCGGGCGGCCGGGCAAAGGAGCGAGGAGAGCGGGCTTCATCCCCGCAGCAGAACCCAAGCCCGCCGCGCAATCCACGCCAAATCTGACTTTCTAACGCGTCTTTCGACACTAGCGTACATCGTATGAGCAAAGCGTTCACCAAGGAAGATGACCTCGGCGACCTGCCAGTGCTGCCGCCTCCCGCCTCGTTGCTGCCCCCCGGAGCCCGGAACTACCTGACGGCCAGCGGAGCCGCGCAGCTGCAGGCCGAACTCCAGCATCGCCTCGAAGTTGAGCGGCCGCCGCTCGTCGGGCGCCCGGAGGACGGTGACGCCAAGCGCGAGCTTCAGGTGCTCGACCAGCGCATCCAGTATTTGCAGGAGAGCCTGCGCACCGCCGAGGTCGTCACACCGCCCCCGCCTCCGCATGAGGTGGTGCGTTTTGGTGCGACCGTCACCGTGCGTGAGCGCGACGGCAGCCTGGCAACTTACCGCATCGTCGGCGTGGATGAGACCGATTTTGACCGTGGCTGGATCAGCTGGCTCTCTCCACTCGCCCGGGCTCTGCTCAACGCCCACCGCGGCGAACGGGTCGCTTTCAAGGCCCCGCGCGGTCTCTCCGAACTGGAGATCACCGCCATCGCCTATTAGAGCGCAACCTCATCGGGAGGGTTTTCAACAGCTAAAGCTTGGTGAATTACTTCAGGTTTCATCACCCACCCAAGAGCACTCGAAACTTCGGTGGGTTCGTTCCCAAACGCTTCCGCTCCGTTCTGTAGCTTTTTAGGAACAGCAAAGCGACCAACATAGAGGCCTAAGAAATTGTAGCCTGGATTTCCCATATAATTATAACGCCTAATGACAGGAGCTCCTGACATTCCTGGAAGTGTAGTCGCATCGATCAGAAACTTGGGAACATTATGAAAGTTTGGTCCCGGATCATTCGCAATATTTCCAATTTTCCAAATTGGGTAGGGGTGATTTTGTCCAGCATGATTCACAAGTCCGAGTGGGTAACCAATGATAAAAACCTGCTCAGCCACATATACCTGTTCCTTTATACCTCCATTTATAAGTGCAAATGCACATTTACAGTCGTCTACCCCTACCAGCGGCAGGACCGCTATATCCATCTTTCGGCCTTGAGGGTGCATCCGATACATCGGAGGCTCAGAATCTGGATCGCCTGCGTTTCTCCGGAGATATTGAGTGTGTTCAAAATGGAATCCACGAATTCTGACCTTCCAAGGGAGCACTTTCTCAGAATGCTTTGCGTGACCTGTATCCGGCTCTTTACCCGACAAGTTGTGCCACGCTGTCAAGAGATTGAAACCTACTTCACCCTCTTTCTGACAGACGATCCCCGTACCAGTCGCAAGAAGCCAGTTTTCGTCAGGCTGTTCGGGTTTAGGCGCATACATCTCAAGGAAAACAACTGCGCGTGAGAGCGGATCGGCCTCAGCAAGTGGGTCTACACGGTAAAACGGAAGGGGCGGCATATATTGTGTTATTGTGGAGTGCCATGCTGCAAACTCGACTGAAGATCGTGACGCTATCTCGATTTTACACCCGCTCCAGCTTGAGCGGGTAAGTGGCATGCGAAGAGGCCTGGGCGACGTAAAGGCTGTCATCATGCGCATCCACCACCACATCGTGCGGGTGGATGAAAAATTCCTCCTGATGCCGCATGGGCTGCAACCCCTCCTGCACATCATAGACCGGCGGCGTGCCGCCAATGTTGGCGACCACGCGCAGAGTTTTTTCATCCAGCACCGAGACGTAGCCACGGCTGTCGTAATCCGCCGGCCAGTTGTCACCGATGTGCGGACAAAAAAGGTGACCTTTGTGCCGGTGAAACATCCGCGGATTGCCGCCCGGCAGCTCCACGCGCTGCAATTTTTCACCCGTGACGGACAGCCGCAGCAAATGCTGTTGATCGCACATGGCGATGAGCAGCGTGGGCTCCGCCGCGCTCCATGTGTCCATGATCCCGCCATGCGGCCCCCAATGGCCGATGCCGCCCTCCGCTCCGCCGAAGATGGTCTTGAACGCACCGTTCGCGCCATAATGCACGATGTAATCCCGCCCATAGCCATCGAGGACGAAGCAATCGCCATTGGGATGGTGAAGCGTCCATGCTGGCATGTAATCCGCCGCCTTCCCGTATTTGCCCGTGGACTCCGGCCAGCCCCACTCCTGCAGGATCCGGCCATCGAGCGTCGTCTTGCGCACCCGGCTGGTTGCCGTGCAGGTCATATACAACACTTCGCGATCGCCTTCCATCACGATGGTCAGCCCGTGGGCGCCGGGCAGGTCCGTGCCCCATTTATGCACCAGCCGGCCCACCCGGTCGTAGATAATGACGTTGTTGGCGGTATGGTCCGTCAGCAGGATGACGTGGCCTTCCCGATCCTGCACAATGGCATGACAGTTCTTGACCGGCGTGGTCGCATCCAGCACGCCCCAGCCGGGTACCGGCCGGTAACAAAACTCGCCCTGCCCCAATATGCCGGTCGGCTGCATGGGAGCATTCAGGGCAGTTTCGCCTGCACCAGCTTGCTGGCCGCCCCAAAATCAATGAGCCCGGCTTCCGGCAGCTTTTTCAGTGCCGCAATGACCTTGCCCATATCCTTTTTGCTCTGCGCGCCGGCCTCCTGGATGGCATTGACGATAAGCGCCTCCAACTGGACACCCTCGATCTGTTTCGGCAGGTATTTCTCCAGAACGCGGATTTCATTCTCGTTCGCCGTCACCAGATCGGCTCGGCCACCTTTGGCAAACTCCACATTTGCATCGGTCAGGTTTTTGACCGCCTTGCGGAGGGTAAGCGTCACAAGCGCATCATCAATGGCTTTGTTCTGATCCATGGACGCACGCTGGATCGCGGCATCGGCGGTGCGCAGGCTGGTTGCCGTGACACTGTCGCGGGCTTTCATCGCGACAATGATGTCGGCGCGGAGTTGTTCGTAAAGTGTAGCCATGCCCACAACGTGAAGGGAACCTGCCCCATGTCGAGCGGAGCCTTTCTTCCCACCGGTGCACTCGCGCCCCAGTCCGGTTTGTAACGTAATACGTTACAAACCGGACTGGGGCTCACGGACCGGGCAAAAGCCGGAAATCAGTGGGGATAAAAAATTGCTCCGAAATTATCAGGACGACAGGCTCCCCGCGGGCGTGCTACAGTCCACCCATGCGCATGAGTCACGCCCAGATGTATGCCCGGCTGCTGGCCGGGGACGCCTCTTACAACGGGCGTTTTTTCACCGGCGTGCTCACCACCGGCATCTACTGTCTGCCCTCCTGTAAGGCCAGGAAACCCAAGACGGAAAACGTGAGGTTCTTTCCCTCCTGTGAGGCGGCGCGGGCCGCCGGCCTGCGCCCGTGCAAGAAATGCCATCCCGACGACTATGCGCGAGGCGCCGACCCGGTGCTGGAAACCATCGAAACCGTGGTTTCTGAAGTCAGGAGTGATCCCGGCCAGTTCAAGGATGCCCGGGCCCTCGTGCACCGCTCCGGCTTCGGCTCGACCCGCGCCTTTGAGCTTTTTCGAGAACACTATCACACCACCCCCGCGGATCTGTTGCTCCGCGCCCGCTTGGATCAGGCCAAGCGGGAACTGCTCACCCGCCCCGCCCCACTGGCCGACATCGCATTCAGCACCGGGTTTGAAAGCCTGTCCGCCTTCCACGAAAACTTTCAACGGCTCAATGGACTCACACCCTCGGCCTACCGCGAGTTGCGCACCACCCGCAACTTTACCCTTCTGCTGCCCAAAGACTATCCGCTGCCCTATCTGCGTCGCGCGTTGAGCCGTGATCCGCACAGCATCACCGAGCGGCTCGCCGGCGACATCTATACGACGGCCGTCCGCTTGGAAAGCGGTCCATCCCTGATCACACTCACCTTGTCGCCGGCGGAGATCCGCACCGAGTTCTCCCACGGCTCTGCGCTCGAAATTCATCGGACGGTAATCGGCTGGCTGGGACTGGAACAGGATGCCGCCGCCTTCGCCCAACTCACCCGTAAGCTTGGTCTCACCCGGCTCACAAGAGGCCGCCTTGGCCTACGCCTCCCCCAGACGCCCTCTCTCTTCGACGGGTTGATCTGGTCCATCATCGGCCAGCAAATCAACCTGCCATTCGCCTGTCTGCTCAGACGCAGGCTGATCGCGCGCACCGGAGCGCCGGCGGAAACCGGGCTATTCACACCGCCCACTCCCTCCGCCGTAGCCGCATTGGATCCCGGAGAGTTGCTGCCATTGCAATTCTCCCGCCAGAAAGCGGACTACCTCATTGCGACCGCGCGACTGATCGCCAACGGGCAGCTCGACCTCCACGCCCTTGCCACCATGTCGGCCACCCGCGCCGCTCGCACTTTGCTCGCGATTCGCGGACTCGGGCCGTGGTCGGTCAACTACCTGATGATGCGTTCCCTTGGCTTCGCCGATTGCCTGCCCCTCGGTGACACTGGAGTCACCAGCGGTTTGCAGGCCTTGTTCAAGCTGGAGCAACGACCAGACAACGATGCCACCCAGCGCTTGATGGCTGTATTCTCCCCCTATCGGAGTCTCGCCACCGCCCATCTCTGGCAATTCACGCAACCTTCACCGCCATGAAACTCCACCACGACACCTTTCCTACGCCGGTTGGCGACTTTTCCATCGCGTTTTCTGCCGACGGTGCGATTCACGCCACGGCCTTCGGCGGTCGGCGCGCGCTGCAATCCCGCATCGCCCGCGGCCACGAGCTCGCCTCCGCCCGGCCGGCGCCAGCCATTCGCAAGACAGTCGCGGCCTACTTCCAGAACGGAACCGCAAAGTGCGCCTTAAAATTAAACCCGCAGGGCTCCGCGTTTCAGCAAAAGGTCTGGGCCGAATTGCTGCGCATCCCTCCCGGCGAGACCCTCTCCTACGGTGACATCGCCCGCCGCCTCGGCAGTTCTCCCCGCGCCGTCGGCCGGGCCAACGCCACCAATCCCATCTGCCTCTTCATCCCCTGCCACCGCGTGATCGGCGCCGATGGCACGCTCACCGGCTATGCGTTTGGCGAGGAAACCAAACGCCGGTTGCTCATTCACGAAGGGGCTTTATCCGCGGATTCCGTGTAAGGCCTCGGCAAGCTGCCTGAGCTTTCCCTGATCCTTCACCCCGGGTGCGGACTCCACTCCGCTGTTAACATCAAGAAACGCCGCGCCGCTTTGCCGGATGGCGGCGCCGACGTTTTCCGGATTCAGCCCACCGGCAAGAATCCAGGTTTTCTCAGGATGGGACTGCTGGTGCCGGAGAAATTTCCCCCAGTCCCCCGTCCTGCCCGATCCACCAAACCCTTGCGCGTGGAAGGTATCGAACAAGAACGTATCAGCGAGCGACAGGAGCGACGCCGGCAGGTCCTGCTCCACCGGCAGCTTCGGCGCCAGCCAGAGACGGGCCCGCCCAACCTCGACCACCCAAGCCGCGACCGCGGCGACAGGCGTATCAATCGGGAAATGGATTTGAAAAAAATCAAACCCCGCGGTGTTCGCCGCCGCCAATTCCTCCACCGTCGGGCTGACCATCACCGCCACGGTTTTAAGATCGGGCAGTTGCGCGATCAGTTGCACGGCCTCAGCCAATGGGATGAAACGCGGCGACTTCGGATAAAGATTGAAGCCGATATAATCCGCCCCGGAGGCATGGGCAAACCTCACGCCCGCCAACGTCGTCAGCCCGCAGACTTTAATTCGTATGCCCGCGATCATCGGTGCGCCTCAGAACGAATTGAGGGATTTGATCACGTGCTCGACCTGCGCATCGGTGAGCTCGGGGAAAATCGGCAGACTCACACAGGTGTCACTCGTGAGCTCCGCCACCGGGAAGGATCCGCGCCCCTGACCGAGACCGGCGTAGCATTTCTGCAGATGCAGCGGCACGGGATAGATCAGGTCGGTGCCGACTTCATGTTTCGCCAGATGTTCGCGCAGGGCGTCACGGCGCGGGTGCCGGATCGTGAACTGGTGAAACACGGAGCGGCCATAGGCCGGCTGCTCGGGCAGATGAACATCGGCGAGCCTGATGCCGGCCAGGTAGCGCGCCGCGATTTCCTGCCGGCGGGCGGTCCAGGCCGCGAGGTGCGGCAGCTTCACGTTGAGCAACGCGCCCTGGAAGCCATCCATGCGGAAGTTGCCGCCGACAATGTCGTGATAGTAACGCCGGTCGGAGCCATGCACGCGAATGTGCCGGGCCGTGGTGTGCAGCTCTTCGCGACGCG
>CAYSBR010000043.1:0-26820 GCA_964429385.1 uncultured Opitutaceae bacterium | reverse complement strand
TTGGGTTTTGATCCCCTGCCCACTGTCCGTCAAATCAGGGCAACCCTAACCTGACTCCTTCTGCTTCCCCCCGAAAAACGATTCGATCGTGCATCAGCTATCTGTCCGAGCTTCGTTATGTCCGCCGAGTGCGCCGCACGTGCGCCGGAGCAGCAATCGTTCAGCGCATTGTTCGGGGCTACAATCGTTACCGGCGTGAGCGAAAGTAGGGCGCCGGATCAAATCGATCTTCATACACTTCATTCCTTTCTGTGTTAAACGCCTTAACCTCATTTACCGTGCCTACGAACATGTATATGGCCTTCGATGCCGGCATCGGTAAGAGCCATAATCGCGTTCCGCTCGTCGAATCCTGATTCGTGATATGCAGCGGAAGCTCCGCACCTGAATCGTAAAAAGCGCTTATCCTGAATCCCCGGGTTCTCAAAGTATCGTGAAGTGAGTTTGCCTCCACACCGCCGCTTCGATCAACGTGTGCCGTGACGGTGTCGCCCACCACATCAAGGTGGCCAATTTTGTCTGTTGAGACGGTTCCGGCATCATAGATGGCCACCAACCCGCGGAAATGGCCTGGAACAATTACCCTGAGATTCATTGGGCTTGGTTCGGTGCATGCAACCATTAGCAGGCCTGAAACCAGAAGTGTAGCTCCTATTTGGACGGGGCGCATACTTGGGTAGAAATGCGGTTGCTGGTGGCTTTGGGAACAATGTCCCACTGCGACTTACCTTGCTTCACATTCAATATAGACTCCCCGTTAAGAAAGAACTGAAACGAAGGGGGGCGCAGAAGGGGGTCGGGCCGTTGTTTGTTGATTATGTGATGATCTGGAGGCTTGGGCATGGGAGTTTTCACCGGACAGCGCGGAAGCTGCGCATCCAATATCCTAGGGCACTTTACCATGCCATCCATCGTGGTAATTACCAGCGGGATCTCTTTATGAGCATGCAGGTGAGGCGCAGACCTTTTTGCGAGTGTGCCGGGAAACGAAGAACCCGCCACAGCTGGATTGTCCACGCCTATGGCCTGATGCGAAACTGGCCATCGAGGCACCTCAGCCCAGCCGGAATGCACTGCTTGCCAAGCACGTTGGCGAGGCCCTTTAGCCGGTTTGGGGCAGGTAAACGGACATCAACAATCAACAAACAACGGCCCGCCCCCATTTGCTCCCCGTTCATGTAGGTGGCAGTTCCCCGGCCCGCGCGGAGATCGGGCCCTGCCTAATCCGCCTCACCGCGACTGCAGGCTGAACTTGTTCAGCCCGGTGCGGCGGCAGGCGTCCATCACGAAGGCGAGCTTCTTCAGCTGTGTGGTCTCGTCGGCCATGATCAGGACGGGGATGTCCTTGTCCACGTTGCGGACTTCACGCAGCAGCACGAGGAGCTGCTCCTCCGAGACGACCCGACCGTTGAAAGACAGTTCGCCGTCGGGGTTGATGCCGATGGTGACACTGCCCTTGAATTCGTTCTTACCCGCGGTCTCGACGCGGGGCAGCGTGATATTGAGCGTCGCCGAGGAGCGGAACTGCATCGTGACAAAAGCGAAGAACACCAGAATCACGAGCACGTCGATCAGGGGCACGAGATTCATCTCGGGCCGCTTGCGGCGTTTCTGATACAGCGTGCCGCTCATTGCCTCGCGCGCTGAAGGATGCGTTCCAGCAGCACGTCGAGCTGGGCCGCGTAGTTCTCCACGCGGCGCTGCAGCCAGCCGCCGCCCACCAGGGCCGGGAGCGCGATGCACAGGCCGATGATCGTCGCCGAGAGCGCCAGCGCCACGCCCTGCGTGAAAGCCACCGGATCAGGTAGGCCCGTGTCGGGCGAAATATTGGCAAACACCTTCAGCAGTCCGCTCACGGTGCCGGTCAGGCCGATCAGCGGCGCGGCCGCGTAAATCACATCCAGATAGGGAACGCCCCGCTCCATCCGGTTGATCTCGAGCCGGGCAAACGCTTTTACCGCTTCGGCGTCTCCCTTGTGCTCATCCGCAAACTCCACGATGCGACCCAGCACGGAATGGCGGCCTCCAGTGACCGACCGGCCCGCCACGACCGCATCCACCATGTCCTGCGGCAGCACGGCGGCCCGGCGCAGGGCGAAGGCGCGCTCGCTAAGAATGAAGACCACGACGAGCGAACACAAACCCAGCGGGTAGATGAGCAGGCCGGCCCCCGTGAAGACGTCAATATAGGCAAAGATCATTTGGGAAATCGCTTATGTGACGCCATCCCGGGCAAAAAGGTTCAGAAAAAATCACACCGCCGCCAGATAAGGCAGTCGCGCGGCCGTGGCCTGCACCGCGCCGGAGCCCTCCAGCAGTTCGCCGATGGCATCCCAGCGCCCGTTGATCAGCGCGTCGCGGGCGCTTTCACGCTGGGTGATTTTGATGCTTTGACCGGCGAAGCGGATTTCCAGTTTTTCAAGGTCAATGACGACCTCGGTCCCTGGTTCCTTTTCCACAGTGGCGGCAAGCTTCGTGATAGCCTCGCGACTGGCGCTCACACAAGGCATGCCCAGCGTCGTGCTGTTGCCGAAAAAAATCTCGGCGTAGCTCTCCGCGATGATGGCCTTGAAGCCGTATTTCTGGATCGCCTGCGGCGCGTGTTCCCGGGAGGAGCCGCAGCCGAAGTTGGCGCCGGAAAGCAGGATCGTCGCCCCCTGATACCGCGGGTCGTTCAGCGGATGATTCGTGGTCTGGCCAGTGGCGGGATCCTTGCGGACGTCGTAGAACAGAAATTCGCCGAGGCCGTCGAAGGTCACGCACTTCATGAAGCGCGCGGGGATGATGCGATCGGTATCGATGTCATTGCCGAGGACGGGCACGGCGCGACCGGAAACAGAGGTGATTTTTGCGAGAGCCATGAAAGTTTAGGCGTGAAGTTTGAGTTGAAATGCGGCGCCGGGCAAAGCGGGTTCCGGGGTTGAGTCTTAAATTTCAACCGGGCGCTTAAACCGGATGGCTTGCGGTCAGTTGACCGCAAAAACCTCCCTTGCGTCGGCCACGGCGCCGGTGACGGCGGCGGCGGCCACCATGAGCGGGCTCATCAGGACGGTGCGCCCGGTGGGCGAGCCCTGCCGGCCCTTGAAATTGCGGTTCGACGAGCTCGCGCAGAGCTGGTCGCCGATGAGTTTGTCGGGATTCATCGCCAGGCACATGGAGCAGCCCGCGCCGCGCCACTCGAAACCGGCCTCGGCCAGAATCTTGTCGATGCCTTCCTTTTCGCACTGGAGGGCGACGATCTGCGAACCGGGGACCGCGATGGCCTTCACGCCTGGCGCGACCCGCTTGCCCCGGATGTATTTGGCGACTTCGCGGAAGTCCGAGAGGCGGCCGTTGGTGCAGGAACCGAGGAAGGCGACGTCAATTTTCGTGCCTTTGATCGGAGCGCCGGCGGGGAGCTTCATGTAGGCAAGCGCCTCTTCGATCCCGGCTTTTTCATCGGCCTGGGTCGCCTTGGTCGGATCGGGAATATTTTCGGTGATCGAGATGCCCTGCGCCGGGTTGATGCCCCAGGTCACGGTCGGCGCGATGTCGGCGGCGTCGATTCGCACGACGTCATCGTAACGGCAGCCGGGTTCGGAAGCGAAAGACCGCCAGCGGGCGACCGCTTCGTCCCACGCCGCCCCCTTGGGCGAATAGGGCCGGTCCTTGAGGTAGGCGAAGGTCGTCTCGTCGGGATTGACGTAGCCCACGCGGGCGCCGCCTTCGATGGACATGTTGCACACGGTCATGCGTTCTTCCATCGTGAAACCGTCGAACACGCTGCCGGCGTACTCGTAGGCGTAGCCAGTGCCGCCGTTGACGCCGAGCACGCGGATGATGTGCAGAATGACATCCTTGGCGTAAACGCCGGGCCGCAACCGGCCGTTGACCTCGATGCGCCGGACCTTGAGGGCCCCGAGGGCCATGGTCTGCGTGGCGAGCACGTCGCGCACCTGGCTGGTCCCGATGCCAAACGCGATGGCGCCGAAGGCCCCGTGAGTGGAAGTGTGCGAATCGCCGCAGGCGATAGTGGTGCCGGGCTGGGTGATGCCCTGTTCGGGACCGACGATGTGCACAATCCCCTGCTTGCCGGTGGCACGATCAAAAAAGGTGATGCCAAACTCCGCGCAGTTTTTCCTCAGCTCATCCATCATCGCCTGAGCGAGGTCGTCCTGATACGGCTCCACCAGCTGATCGGTCGGGACGATGTGGTCCACCGTGGCGAAGGTGCGATGGGGCATGGCGACCTTGAGCCCAAGGTCACGCAGCATGCCAAAGGCCTGCGGGCTCGTCACCTCATGGATGAGGTGCGTGCCGATGAGCAGCTGCGTCTGGCCGTTGGCCAGCGTGCGGACGGTGTGGGCCTCCCAGACCTTCTCAAATAGGTTACGCGGTGTCATAGATATCCTCGGGAGGGACGAACGTGCAGCGATTGACTTGACCTGCAACAGGAAATGCGGGCCGCCCGCGGGGGTCGCACGGCTGTGTCTTAATAAAACGCCTTTGATTTGCGTGAACAGTTGACCCTGCCCTGCTCGCACTTTCGTCTGCTCGCTCAAGCCAATGACCACCGGGATCGCCATACTGTCGCGCATGCGCTGGATAGGCGGCTGGCTCGCCGCCAGTCTGGGCTGCCTGTTCGCCGCCGTCGCCGACCCCGAGCAGGGCCGGGTCGTGATCAACAACTTCACCGCCCGGGATTACAAGGGGCAGCCCGCCGTTTTCAGCCCGGCGCAGGGGGCGGACGGCCTGATGTATTTCGTCAATTTCGGCTCACTGCTGACTTACGACGGGCGCAACTGGGAAAACATCCCGGTGTCCGACTCTTATCTGCTACGCTGCACGCCCGCGCCCGACGGGAGCATCTACGTCTCGCCCATTGATGATTTCGGCCGGGTCACCCGCGATGAGCAGGGCCGCTGGCAATACACCAGCTTCGCCGCGCAACTGCCGGCGGAGATCAAGCCGCTGGGGCAGATCTGGAGCATCATGCTCGATGGGGACGATGTCTTTTTCACCACCTCCAACCGCATCGTGCGATTGGAGAACGGGGACCCCGCCCGCGCCCGGATCTGGAATCCGCACGATGACGATGGCCAGTCCTTTGCCCCGGCGCGAATCAAGTCCATCCCCGTCCTCCTCCAGGCGGGCGGCCGGATCCATGTGTTTCACCGCACCACCGGGCTTAGCGTCTATCGCAACGGCGACTTCGTCCCGGTATGGACCGACGTCGAAGGACTGCGCAGCCCGCAGCTTTCCTCCATCGTGAGCACCCCCGAAGGGGGGCTTATCCTGGTGATGCAAAACGGCACCCTGCATCATGTGGACAAGACCGGGCAGGTGACGATCTCCCCCAGCCAGATCGCATCCATGCTCGGCAACACCATCGTGCGCGGCGCCACCCTGCTGCCCGACGGCGGCCTCTTCATCGCCAGCGGCGGACGCGGGGCATTTGAGCTGGACGCCCGGGGTAATCTCCGCCGCCACCTCACCCAGGAGGACGGGCTCGAAAGCGACCAGCTGATCAGTGCCTTCCGCGACCGTGAAGGCTCCGTCTGGTCAACACACATGAGCGGCATCAGCCGCATCGAGCCCGACCCGCAGGCCACGCTTTTTGACCAGCGCAACGGCATCGCCCGCTCGGGGTTGGAGCGGCTGCACCGGCACGGCGACCAGCTGTATGCCTTCGGACAGGAGGGGCTTTACCGTCTCGTCTCCACCCCCGGCGACTCAAGCCGGCCAGCCCGCTGGGAACTCCTCGATTTCGAGCAGGAGCGGGTCCGGCATTTCATCCCGGACGGAGAAACCTTGCTCCTCGGCACCCTGGCCGGTTTGGGCCGCCTGAATGGTGACCGCTATGAGCCGCTGGCCACGCTCCCCGGCCATGCCATCTGTCATCACTTCCTCACACGGGACCGCCTGCTCGTGGGTTTCGACAACGGCATCCGTCTTTTTGCCCGCGAGGGCGATGGCTGGCGGATGCTTTTTGACCTGCCCGGTGTCTCCGGCCCGGTGCTCAATCTCGAATCCGCCGGACGCGAGGGTGAGTTCTGGATCGGAACGCTGACCCGGGGCGTGCTGCACGGCCACCTGCCGCCCAATGCGCAAACCCCTGATGAGGTCAAAATCCGTACCTACGGGGCGGACGACGGGTTTGCCATCAAAGGCAGCAGCGTGACCATCTGGCCCTGGTCGAGGGACACGCTCTTTGTCACACCCGACGGCGTCTTCCGCTACGATGCCACGACCGACCGTTTTGCCCCACCCGATTATCTGCAGGTGAACGGGCAGCCCGTCCGGCGGCTGAGCGCCATTGATTTCTCGCCGGATGGACGGCTGTTTCTCCAGGTAAAGCTTGAGGACGACACCTCGCTCCTCGGGTGGATGGCTCCTGAGCCCGATGGCCGGGTTTCGTGGCATCCTTTGCCCGACCGCTACCGCCAACGCCTCGGCGGCAACGGCGCCTCCGCCATGAAATACGAGTGGAGGGAAAGCGGGGATTTTCTCTGGATCATCGGCAGCGATGCCACCCTGCGCCTCGCGCTGGACCGGCCGGGACTGGCCCCCGCCGCGCCCACCGCCCTCATCCGCAGCGCCACACGAGCCGGTACTTCCCTGCGTGAAGGCATGCCCCCCCTGCCCTTCGCCAACCAGCCGATCCGCATCGCCTACGCCAGCCCCGCTTTCGTCAACCAGGAGGGCATCCGGTATCAGACCCGCCTGCACGGTTATGATGAGGAGTGGTCGGCGCCGTCGCCCCGCACCGAGATCGAGTTCACCAATCTCTCCGGAGGCCGTTACACCTTTGAAGTGCGCGCCGTTGATGGCGACGGCCGGACCGGACCGGGCGCACACCTCAACTTCACGGTGCAGCCCCCCTGGCATCTCAGCCCGTGGGCTTACGCGGTTTACGTGTTGCTGGGCGCCGCGGCAATCTGGGCGCTGCTGCGCTGGCGGCTGCAGCACGCGACGCGCGAACAGCTGCGGCTGGAAAATCTGGTCAGCGAGCGCACCGCCCAGTTTCAGGAAGCCAAGGAGCAGGCCGACGCCGCCAACCGCGCCAAGAGCACCTTTCTCGCCAACATGAGCCACGAGCTGCGCACGCCGCTCAACGGCATCATCGGCTACACGCAGGTGCTGAACAAATCCCCCCACCTCACCGGCCCCGACCGGGAACGGCTGGGCATCATCGGCGCCAGCGGCGAACACCTGCTCCGGATGATCAATGAAGTCCTCGACTTCTCCAAGATCGAGGCCGGCAAACTGGAGCTGCGCCCCGCTCCCTTCAACCTTCCGCAGCTGCTGCAGGATATCACCGCGCTGCTGAGCCCGCGCGCCGCGCACAAGAACCTCTCCTTCGACGTGGATCACACCGGCACCGGCGGCCCGACCGTCATCGGTGACGCCCAGAAATTGCGGCAGGTCCTGGAGAACCTCCTCGGCAATGCCGTGAAGTTCACCGCCCAGGGCGGCATCACCCTCAAGGTCGCACGCACCGGGGATCTCGTCACGTTTGCCGTGCGCGACACTGGCGTGGGTCTGAGCGCCGCCGATCAGGCGCAATTGTTCCAACCCTTCCAACAGGCCGTTGACGGGCGCCCGCCCGAACCCGGCACCGGCCTCGGCCTCGCCATCAGCCAGCGGCTGGTCAACCTCATGGGCGGACAGCTCACCGTCGGCAGCGAACCCGGCCGGGGCAGCACCTTCACCTTCGCCATTGAGCTCCCCGCCCTTGATGCGCCAGCTGACGCCCCGGGCACGAAAGCCAGCCAAAAAATCACCGGCTACGAGGGCCCCCGCCGCCGGCTGCTCGTGGTGGACGATGTGACCGTCAACCGCACCCTGATGGCGGATCTGCTCACACCGCTGGGTTTTGATGTCGCCTGCGCCGACTCCGGCGAATCCGCCCTGGAACTCCTCCCCCGTTTCCGGCCCGAACTGATCTTTCTCGATCTGCGGATGCCCGGCATGGATGGCCTCCAACTCGCCCGCCGCCTGCGGCTCAGCCCCGGTGGCGCCGAACACAAGCTCATCGCCATGTCCGCCTCGGTGCTCTCCTTCAACCGCGACGATGCCTTCGCCGCCGGCTGCGACGATTTTCTTTCCAAACCCTTCCGCGAAGAAGACCTCCTGCGCCAGATCGCGCTGCACCTCAATCTCACGCTCACCTGCGAAAGCGAGCCGCCCCCCATGCCAGCCCGTCCCGGTGCCGCCATCACCCCGCCGCCCGCCGCCCTCGAAGCCCTCCTCGCCGCCGCCCGCCGGGGCGAAATCAACACCCTGCGCCGGTTGCTGACAGAGCTCCGGCAAACCCATCCTGAGTGCGTCGGCTTCATCACCGAAATCGAAACCGCCGCCCGCTCCTTCCTGATGGAACACATCCGCCGGCGCCTGGAAGCCAGCCTCACCCCGCAATCTTCCCCATGAGCCAGGCCAAAGTTCTCGTCGTTGATGATACCCCCGCCAATCTTTCGCTGGTGCTGGAAGCACTCGCAGGCTCCGGCCATGAGGTGCTGGTCGCGGAAAGCGGCCCCAGTGCGCTGAACCTGCTGGCGCACTCCACCCCGGACATCATCCTCCTTGATGTAGTGATGCCGGGCATGGACGGGTTTGCTGTTTGCGCCCGCCTGAAATCCAGCCCGGCATGGAATGCCATCCCCATTCTTTTCATGACCGCGCTCGACGAGCCGAGTGACAAGGTACGGGCCTTCACCGCCGGGGCCGTGGACTACATCCCGAAACCCACGCACCCGGCCGAGGTGCTGGCCCGCGTCAACACCCACCTGCAGCTCCGCGCCCTCCAGCGCTCGCTGGAGGAAGAGCTGGCCATGCGCGTGGAAGCGGAAAACCAGCTCAGTCACTCGCTCGACCAGGCCGTGCTCCTCATTGATGCGGGTGGCCGCATCACCTTCTCGACCCGGCTCGCCGAGACCCTGCTCCACCGCCATTTCCCCGGGCACCAGCCCGACCGCCTCCCGCCCGAGATCACCCTCGCAGACTCGCCTTTGCGCGTGCGCCGGTTCGCCGCCCAGGATCACAACGAGCTCACCCTCGTCGTCCTTGAGGAACAGGATGCCCAGCCCGGCCCCGGCGCCCTCATGCAACTCGGCCTCACCGCCCGCGAAGCCGAGGTCCTTTACTGGCTTGCCCAGGGCAAGAGCAACCCCGACATCGCCACGATCCTCGGCACCAGCGTCCGCACCGTGCACAAACACGTCGAAAACCTCTTCCGCAAACTCGGCTTGGAAACCCGCAACGCCGCCGCGCTCGCCGCCCTGGAAGTTCTCCGCCCTGTCCGGCCGTCGTCCCATGGTTAATTTTACCTGCATATCCGTTTGACTGACATCCTCTCCCGCCAATCCTCATCGCCATGAAATCCCTCGTTGCCCTTCCCTTGCTCGTGCTCGCCCTTGCCTTCGCCGGTTGCACCTTTGTGCCCGAAACCGGCATGGCCGAGAAGCGCTGGCTGCGGCACAACGACCTCGCCCAGCTCGTTTATATCGAGGGCAACATCAAGGCCTACCGCTCCGGCGGTTCCTATTACTACTTCAAGGATGGCCTGCTGGTTCAGGCCGGTTCCACGCTGATCCCCGCCAGCACCGTCGCCTCGTCATACTGACTACCGCGGCCAATCAGCCCCGCCCTTTCTGAACGGCGCCGATCACGGATCGGCGCCGTTCCTTTTTTGCCGGTTTCCCGTTCCCAAAACCGGGCCCGACGCCGCGCTTGCCGCGCCGGGGGAATCACCCTTACTTGCGCCCGATGCCCACCACAGTCTTCACCATCGCCAACCAAAAAGGTGGCGTCGGCAAAACCACCACCGCCGTCAATCTCGCCGCCGCTCTCGCCGAGCAGCAAATCCACACCCTGCTCATCGACCTCGACCCGCAGGCGAACGCCACCAGCGCCATCGGCGTCGAGAAGCAGGAAGGCCGGAGTCTCTACGGGCCGCTGCGCGGGGAAGGCTCCGCGCTGGAGATGATCACCCCCACGGCCATCGAATATCTCGCCCTCATCCCCTCCGAGGAGGACCTCGCCGCCGCCGAGATCGAGCTCTCCCAGATGGAGAATTACCTGATGAAACTGCGCGGCGTGCTCGACCCCATCCGCAACTCGCAGGGTTACCGCGCCATCATCATCGACTGCCCGCCCGCTCTCGGCATGCTCTCGATGAACAGCCTCGCCGCCGCCGACTACCTGCTCATCACCCTCCAGTGCGAATACATGGCCCTCGAAGGCCTCGGCCAGATCCTCCGCAATGTGGACCGGCTCAAATCCGCCCACGTCAACGATGCCCTCGAACTCGGCGGCGTCATCATGACCATGTTCGACGTGCGCACCCGGCTCTCCCGCCAGGTCGTGGACGAAGTGAAACAACATCTGCCCGACAAGATCTTCGAGTCCGTCATTCCGCGCACCGTCCGCCTCAGCGAGGCCCCGAGCTTCGGCCAGACCATCTTCGCCTACGACCCCCTGAGCCCCGGCGCCACGGCCTACCGCAACCTCGCCAAGGAAGTCATCGGCCGTTTCTCTCTCAAGTAAGACGATGCCCGCCGCGTTTCAAAAATACCGGCAGGCCTTTCTGATCGGGCTGCAGAGCAACCTCGTTTACCGCTGGAATTTCGCGCTGCGCGGCTGCTTCTCTCTCTTCCACCTCGCCGTGGTCTTCATCCTCTGGAGCGCGGCGTACGAGGGCCGGACCACCATCGGCGGCTTTGACCTCGCGCAGACGATGACCTATTTCATCGTGCTGCTGATGATGCAGTTTTTCATCGGTGCGTTCAACGAGGACTACCAGATCAGCGAGGAAATCCGCAACGGGCTCATCAACCAGTTCCTGCTCAAACCCATCAACTATTTCCTCTACCGGTTCAGCATCTTCGTCGCGGCCCGGCTGGTGTCCGGCCTCCTTGTGCTCCTGCCCCTCGCTCTCGCCTATCCTTGCCTGCACGACTACCTGTCGTTTCCCGACGAATGGTGGCGGCTCGGGCTCGGCCTGCCCGCCATGCTTCTCTCCGCCCTCATCCAGTTCACCATCGCCTGCTGCTTCGGGCTGCTGACATTTTGGTTTCTGGAAATCCAGGGTTTCGTCATCCTGTCGCTGGCGATCGAATCCCTACTCGGCGGCCAGATGTTTCCCCTCGATCTCATGCCCGAGTGGATCTTCCGCCTCGCGCAATACCTACCCTTCTATTACCAGATGTATTTCCCGGTCGCCATCTTCACCGGGCGCATTGACTACGACCAAGCTGTGCAGGGCCTGGCCGTGCAGGGCGGCTGGGTGCTGATCCTCCTCGTCTGCACCCGCCTTCTCTGGAGCCGCGGCCTGCGCCGCCACACCGCCGTCGGCGGCTGATGCAATTTTCGATTTCTCCGTACGGTCCCACACCCGTTTTCATTTTCCGCGCTCAATCCGAAATCGAGAATCACCCCAAAAATGAGCCTCGCCCGCCATCTCCACATTTGGCTCGCCAGCGCGCGCTACTCCGTCACGCGCACGCTCATGTTCCGCTTCGATTTCTTTCTCTGGGCAGCGGTGGAACTCGCCTGGATGGCCGTCAACCTCCTGCTCATCACGGTGATCTACGGCCATACCGACAGCATCGCCGGCTGGTCGAAATACGAGATGATGCTTCTCGTCGGCACGGCCATGCTCATCCAACGGCTGCTCTTCGGTTTTTTTTGGAGCAGCCTGACCGAAACCGCCCGCAACATCCGCACCGGCCATTTCGACTTCTTCCTCGCCCAGCCCGGCAACGTCATGTTCATGACCACGACCCGGAAGCTGGATCTCGACAGTCTGATCAACACCTTCGTCGCCGCGGGCGTCGTTCTTTATGCGGCCGCCCGGCTCGGGCTCCAGCCCTCAGCCGTCGAAATCGGGCTCTACGTGCTCATGATCCTCTGCGGCGTGCTCATACATTACAGCGCGCTTGTCCTCACCATCTCGCTCGCCTTCTGGATCACCAACGCCCAGGGGCTCGAAGGCAGCTACTTCACCCTCTTCGAATTTTCGCGCCTACCCCGTCAGGCCTTCAAGGGGGTGGCCAACGTCATTTTTGTCTGGATGCTGCCCGCCGTCATCGTGAGCAACGTGCCCGCGTACACCCTGCTTCACGGCTTCCACCTCCCGCAGGTCCTGTGGCTCTTCGCCGCCAGCCTCGTGTGGTTCGGCCTGGCCTGCTTCGTCTTCAACCGCGGCCTCCGCCGCTATTCCAGCGCCAGCTCATGAGCACCGCCCTCCACGACCTGCAAACGCGCATCGGCTACACCTTCAAGGATCCAGCCCTGCTGGAGCTGGCTCTGACACACCCCGCCCTGGCCAACGAGGATCGCACCATCGAGTCCAATCAGCGTCTGGAGTTTCTCGGCGACGCCGTTCTCCAGCTCATTCTCTCCGAAGAGCTCTTCCGTCTTTACCCTCTGGACCGCGAAGGCGGGCTGACCCAACGCCGCAAGAAACTCGTCGAAGGCCGCTTCACCGCCCACCTGGCCCGCGGCCTGCAGCTCGACCGCTGCCTGCGCGTGCCCGCCGCCGCCGCCAACGTGGCCGCCACCCCATCCGCCCTCGAAGACGCCTTCGAAGCCCTGCTCGCCGCCGTCTATCTCGACGCCGGCTACGACACCGCCCGCCGCATCGTCCTCCAGCTCTACGGCGATCTCGCCCGGCATCTCGCCACCGCGCTGCCGGCGGACAACCCCAAGGGCCGCTTGCAGGAACTGGTGCAACCGGAGCACGGCAACACCGCCCTCCGCTACACCACGATCCACGCCGGCGGGCAGGACCATGCCCGCGAATACGAGGCCCGCGTCTTTCTCCATGACACCCTTCTGGGCACCGGTCGGGGCACTTCCAAGAAACTCGCCGAGGAAGCCGCCGCCCGCGCCGCCCTTGCCGGGATGGAACCCGAGCACGGTTGAGCAAAACCGGGGATTGTGCTCCGGGATTTCCTGGTTTCGCTCTCCAGTCCCGCATGTCCCGGCCTTCCCGCTCCTCGCGCTTCAAGCTCACCGGCATCTGTCCGCCGGCGCGCGGCTTTGTCGTGGACGAGCTCACCCGCCGTCATCCGGCTCCCGTGTGGCTCGTGGTCGCCGAGGATCTCAAGACCGCCGAGCAGGTCGCCGAGGACATCGCCCTGGCCCATGAGGCGGCGGCCGATCCCCGGCCGCTCGCCGTGCTCGTGTTTCCCGAATCCATGGCCGACAGCCGCGACATGCGCGAAGCCTTCGCCGCCTCGAGCGACCGGCTGACCGTCCTCAGCAAACTGCGGCCGCTCCGCCGCAGCGCCGACGCGGCCCACGCCCTGATTGTCGCCACGACCCCCGCCGCCCTGCTCCAGCCCGTGCCGGCCATCGAGGAATTCGCGACGCGCGAACTCACGCTCAAACGCGGACAGGCCCAGTCCTTCTCCGCCCTGCTCACACAACTGCAACAGCTCGACTATGACTCCGAGGCCGTGTGCGAGGCCCCCGGGCATTATGCGGTGCGCGGCGGCATCATTGACGTCTATCCCGTCACGGCCAACCAGCCCTACCGGCTGGATTTCTTCGGTGACGAGATCGAGGAAATCCGGGCCTTCGATCCGGTCACCCAGCGCTCCGGCGAACCCGTTGACTCGCTCACTCTCTCCGCCTCCCCCCGCCTGAAGCTGGCCGACTCCACCACCGGCATCGCCGATTACCTCTCCCCTCACACCCATCTCGTCCTCATTGAACCCACCGGGCTGGAGGAGGAGTTTCATGCCTTTTCCGAAACCCAGTCCGATCCGATTGCTCCCCTGTTGAACAAATGCACGGCCCATTTCGGGCTCAGCGACCTCGATGAGGCCAACACCCTGCTGGAGGGAGCGGAACACGAGGAAACCTGGGATACCGAGAGTCTGGCCCACCACCGCAGCTATCCGACGGACGCCCTCGTGGCCCAGGAACGACTGGAAGTCGAGGAGGAGGCGCGGGGCCGCTTCCTCCGACAGATCGCCACCTGGCAACAGGAGGGCTACGCCTCCCTGCTGATCGCCACCAAGGAAGGGGAACGGCAGCGCATGGCGGAGATTTTCAAGGAGGCCGGGCTGCCGCCGCCGCGTTTCCTCGCCGGCACCCTCAACGAGGGCTTCCGCCTCACCTTCCGTGAAGAGGCCCGCCTCGCCCTTTCCATATCGGCCCCCACCAGCCGCGCCCGCCGGAGCAAGGGCGCGGCTCCGGCCACCCGCGGCCTCGTCGTCGTCACCGAGACGGAAATTCTCGGCCGCCAGCGCCGGCGGCGGGCGGCGGTGAACACCCGGGCGATCGCCACCCGCGCCCAAATCGACCAGCTTCTGGATTTCTCCGAGCTCGTGGAAGGCGACTTCGTCGTGCACCTCCAGCACGGCATCGCCCTCTACCGCGGACTCACCAAGCTCGATACCGCCCAAGGCCTGCGCGAAGTCATCTCCCTGGAATTCGACGACCATGTGACCCTGCATGTGCCCTTGCAGGAATCCCATCTCATCAGCCGCTACGTCGGCCTCAGCAAGGCCCGGCCCCAACTCGGGCGCATCGGCTCCGGCCGCTGGGAAAAAACCCGCCGCGCCGCCGAGCGCGCCACCGTGGACCTCGCCGCCGAGCTCTTGAAGATCCAGGCTCAGCGCGAAGCGCAGCCCGGTCACTCCCACGGCCCCGACACCACCTGGCAGAAGGAATTCGAAGCCTCCTTTCCTTACACGGAAACCCGCGACCAGCTCCGCGCCATTGAGGAAACCAAGGCCGACTTGGAGCGCACGCAACCGATGGACCGGCTCATCTGCGGCGATGTCGGCTTCGGCAAGACCGAGGTCGCCATTCGCGCGGCCTTCAAGGCCGTGCAGGGCGGCCGTCAGGCGGCCGTGCTCGTGCCCACCACCGTGCTGGCGCAGCAGCACCTCAACACCTTTCGCGAGCGCATGGCCGGCTACCCCATCGCCATCGAGATGCTCAGCCGCTTCCGCAGCCGCGCCGAGCAGCAGAAGATCCTCGCCGCCGCCGCCGCGGGCCAGGTGGACATTCTTATCGGCACGCACCGCCTGCTCCAGGCGGACATGAAGTTCAAGGAGCTCGGCCTCGTGATCATCGACGAAGAGCAGCGCTTCGGCGTGAAGCACAAGGAACGTTTCAAGACCCTGCGATCCACCGTGGATGTGCTCTCGATGAGCGCCACCCCCATCCCCCGCACGCTTTACATGGCTCTCACCGGCGCGCGCGATCTGAGTGTCATCGAGACCGCGCCCACCAACCGCCATCCCATCCAGACCATCGTCAAGACCTACGAGGAGAAAGTCGTGGTCGAAGCCATCCGGCATGAGATCCGGCGCGGCGGTCAGGTCTTCTACCTGCACAACCGCG
This sequence comes from uncultured Opitutaceae bacterium, assembly GCA_964429385.1. Classification (GTDB taxonomy): domain Bacteria; phylum Verrucomicrobiota; class Verrucomicrobiia; order Opitutales; family Opitutaceae; genus UBA2377. The sequence goes on along the minus strand of CAYSBR010000043.1, from coordinate 11,481 downwards.
TCATGACCATCGACCTCGTCGCCGCCCGCCTGCGCGAGTTGATGCCCGACCTCAACATCGGGGTCGGCCACGGGCAGATGGAGGCGGATGAACTGGAACGCGCGATGACCGACTTCGTCGCCGGCCAGTATCACGTCCTCGTCTGCACCACGATCATCGAGAGCGGCCTCGATATTCCCAACTGCAACACCATCATCATTGAAGGGGCCGACCGTTTCGGCCTTTCCCAGCTTTACCAGCTGCGCGGCCGGGTGGGACGTTTCAAACATCAGGCCTATGCCTACCTACTCCTGCACCGGCACACCCGGCTGCTGGAGATCGCCCGGCAGCGGCTCACGGCCATGCGCCAGCACAATCAACTCGGCGCCGGTTTCCGCATTGCCATGCGCGATCTCGAACTGCGCGGCGCGGGCAACCTCCTCGGCGCCGAACAGAGCGGTCACATCGTCGGCGTGGGGTTTGAGCTGTATTGCCAGCTGTTGCGCCAGTCCGTCGCCCGGCTGAAAGGCGAAAAACAGGCCTCGGCTCTCCGGGCCTCCGTAAAGCTCGATTTTGTCTTTATCGGCGAAAGCGCGGGCGACGCCCCCGCCCGCCGCCGGTATGAAGACGGCTATACCGTGCTCAAGGCCGCGGAGACCGCCGCCGCCATCGAAGTCGCCCGCATCCAGGCCCGCATCCCCCCGGCCTACCTGGCCGAAACCCGCCTGCGCATCGATTTTTACCGCCGCCTCGCCCTCGCCGAAACCCCTGCCCGGCTGAAGGAAATCGAGGCCGAACTGCGCGATCGCTTCGGCAAATTCGGCGACGAAGTGAAAGCCCTGCTTCTCCTCACCGAAATCCGCGTCCGGGCGGAACAAAAGGGGATCGTTTCCGTCGAAACCGAAACCAACCGGCTCAAATGCCTCCGGCACAGCGGCCGACCGGACGACTGGGTGCAAGTCGGCGCCCGGTTTCCAAGGTTGACCGCTCCCAAACCCCTCCTACGTTTGAGGGAAATCATCTCTTTTCTGAACAATCTGCCCAGTCCATGACGATGCCCCGCCGCGTTTTTTCCGCTCTCTTCGCCGTTGCATGCAGCACCTCCCTGCTGGCCCAATCCGGAGATGGCCTGAACCTGCGTTTCGCCAACGGCATCGCCGCCATCGTGGAGGACAAGGTCATCACGGTGGATGACGTGCGCCGCGAAATCGCCCCCTACATCCCCCAGATCCAGCGCGAGTCCCGCAACGAGCGGGAGTTCAACGAGAAATTGGAAAAGTATCAGGACGATGTCATCCAGGACCTCATTGACCGGGTGCTGATCGTGAAGGAGTTCTACAAGGACGAGAAGCGCCGCATCCCCGACAGCTTCGTGGACAATTACATCGCCGACATCCAGGCCGAGCAGTTCGAGGGTGACCGCTCCAAGTTTCTCGCCTACCTCCGCTCCCGCGGCATCACCCAGCGCGAATACCGCCGGGAAGCCGAGGAAGAGATCATCTACAACTACATGCGCCAGCAGCAGCGCAAATCCTACAGCACGATCAGCCCCGTGCGGATCGAAACGTTCTACAAGGAAAACAAGGATCGCTTCTATCAGGACGACGCCGTCCACCTGCGGCTCATCCAATTCAACCGCCGCAACAGCGAGAGCGATGCCGAACTGCGCGCCAAGGCCCTTGAAGTCATCGGCCGGTTTGAGCGCGGTGAAAAATTCGAGGATCTCGCCCGCGAATACAGCCAGGACTCCCGCCGTTCCCGCGGCGGCGATTGGGACTGGCAGAAAAAAGCCGACCTCAAGACTGAGTTCAGCGAGCCGCTCTTTGCCTTGAAGAAGGGCGAAATGACCGCCCCGATCATCCTCCCTGAAGGCTGTTTCCTCCTTTACGCCGAAGACCGCAAATACGCCGGTATCCAGCCCATTGACGAGGTCCGCGGCGACATTGAGCTCATGATCAGCCGGCAGATGGCCCAAGTGAGCCAGGAACGCTGGCTCGAACGCCTCCGCCGCAACGGCTACGTACGGCATTACTGAGCCAACGACTGAATTTTGGGGCGGGATCGCAAGATCCCGCCCTTTTTTTATCAACCTGAAGCCCGCAAGAGGGCGATGATTCAGCGGATGGCATGAGCGGAATGGCCTCATGCCACGACAAACCGGCTGCAGCTCTTTTGAAAGCTGCGCTTAAAACTCAACCCCGCTTGGGTTTGATCTGCTCGAGCGGCTCCTTCGCGTTGGGGCAGGAGTCAATCCAAGTGCCCTGCGGACGCGCCCACTCCACCGCATTGGCGATGACCCGGCGCACGTTCGGATTGAAGTAAGTCGGATAAGTTTCGTGGCCGGGACGGAAGTAGAAAATCCGGCCGTTCCCCCGCCGCCAGCAGCAGCCGCTGCGGAACACCTCCCCGCCCTCGAACCACGAGATGAACACCTGTTCCTCCGGGGCCGGAATGCCAAAGGGCTCGCCATACATTTCCTCCGCCTCCAGCTCGAAACAGCGGTCGATCCCCCGGGCGATTGGGTGCCCGGGATTGCACACCCACAGACGTTCTTTTTCATCCGCCTCGCGCCACGTCAGCGAGCAGGTCGTGCCCAGCAGGCGTTTGAAGATTTTGGCGTAGTGCCCGGAGTGCAGGACGATCAGCCCCATCCCTTCCAGCACGCGCTTCTGCACCCGGTCCACAATGCGATCCTCCACTTTGTCGTGGGCCATGTGTCCCCACCAGGTCAGAACATCCGTCCGGGCCAGGCGCTCTTCCGTAAGCCCATGGTCCGGCTCCTGCAGGGTCGCCGTGGTTACCTCCGCCCCCGGCAACAACTCGCGCACACCCTCGGCAATGGCCGTGTGCATGCCCTTGGGATAGACCGCCGCAACGGCGGGATTCCTGTGCTCGTGGACGTTTTCGCCCCAGACGGTGACGCGGATGGGATTCATGGGAAAGCCGGGATGGTTTGCATGTTTCGGAAGTTTCCGCCAGAAACAAATCCGTCATGACCCTGCCGTTCTCCTACCCCGAGAACCGCCTGCGTGCCACCGCCCTCCACGAGCGTCCGCAGGAACGGATGCAGCGCCATGGCGCCGCCGCCCTTGCCGACACCGAACTGCTGGCGCTGCTTCTGCGCAGCGGCACGCGGGGCATGGATGTGATGACACTCGCGCGGGAGCTGGTCAATGCGGCCGGCGCGATCGGCGCTCTGCTGGGCTGGCAGGAACGGGATTTCCGCCGCTTCAAAGGCATCGGCCGGGTCAAGGCCGCGCAACTCTGCGTGGTCATGGAAATCGCCCGCCGCGTGCTGCAGGAGCAACGCCAGCAGGCAACCCTCAACCGGCCGGACCTCATCTATGCGTATATGCGCCCGGTCGCCGAGGGCCTCGCCGTCGAAAAATTCTGGGTGCTCAGTCTCAACCGCAAGAACCGGCTCATCAAATGCACCGAGATCACCTCGGGCACCGCCACCTCCGCCCTCGCCCATCCCCGCGAGGTTTTCCGCGAAGCCATTAGTGCCGCCGCGGCCGCCGTGATCTGCGTCCACAACCATCCGTCAGGTGACCCCGCCCCGAGCGCTCCCGACATGCAGGTGACGCGGCAACTCCGTGAAGCCGCCAGAACCGTGGACATCCAATTGCTCGACCATGTGATCCTCGGCCGGCCCGAGGCGGACCCCAACGAACGCGGCTACTACAGCTTTCGCGAAGCAGGCGTCATTTAAGGCGACGGGCACACGCTTCCATCATTGATTGCGCGAAGCTTGTTCGTCCCGACTACCGGGCGCCGAGATTGCGCTGCAGGCGCGAGGCCAGCGCCCCGGCCTCGCAAACCGTGATCGTCTGCCCCGCGACCCGGATCAGTTCTTCGTCCCGCAGTTTGGCCAGGGTGCGTGAAAGGGTTTCACTGCTGGTCCCCAGCTCCGCCGCGAGCATCCGCTTGGTGCCGGCCAGCCGGATCACCCCGTTCGTCGTCTCCCGGCTCCGCTTGAGCAGCCAGTTCAGCAACCGCGTCTCCACATCCTTCAACCTGAGATCATCGAGCATGCCGACCAGCACGCGCAGATGCGCGCCCATCGAGCCAAGCATGCGCAGCGCCAGATCCGGACTGCGACCGATCATCTCCAGGATCGGGGCCTTGGGAATGAGCAGCACCACACTGGGTTCGACGGCGCGCGCATTCGCCGGATAACCCATGGGAGAGGCCAGCGAAGCCTCGGAAAGCGACTCTCCTGCCCGGAAGACATAGATCACCTGCTCCTTCCCCGCCGCATTGACCCGGTGGACATTGACCGCCCCGCTTTGCACCAGGTAAAACCCGCGGGAAGGCTCACCCTCATGGAATAAATAGCCATCTTTCGGCAGGCGCACTGTGGAGACAAATTCCGCAATCGCCTCAAGATCCTCCGCCCCCAGCGTCGCGAACAAATGGCAGCACCGCAGAGTGCTCGTGATGCCCGTAAGCCGCATTTTTTTTGGGGGTGATGCCATGACGGTGGATTAAAACCAACACCGGGGGTAACGCCTATTCAAAACCCTTGGGGCACCGCGGTCACAACACATTTTATTGACCTGGCTCAAGGTCCTTCCCGCCCGCCCCTGTTAAGGTGCGGCAACCCATTTCACCATGAGCTCCATCCCTGCTGTTTTCATCACCCCGCAATCCACCTTGGGCGAGATCGTCGTGGCCCACCCCGGGCTAGTCCGTCTCTTTGAAGGGCTGGGCATCGATTACTGCTGCGGCGGCAAGCGCGCCCTCGCCGAGGCCTGCCAGCCCAAGGGCCTTGACCCGCACACGGTGGCCGCACTGCTCACGGCCGCCGCCGGCAGTCGCGAATCCGGCGCCACCGGCGTTGATGCCGCGAGCATGACCCTCACCCAGCTCGCCGATCACATCGAGGAAACGCATCACCGCTACCTCAAGGCCGAATTGCCCCGCCTGGTCGAAATGGCCGGACGCGTCGCGCAAAAACACTCCGGGCGCGATCCCAGGCTGGTCGAGCTGCTCGCCACCGTGACCGCCCTGGCCGATGAGATGCACAGCCACATGCAGAAGGAGGAAATGGTTCTTTTTCCTGCCGTGCGCCAGCTCGAAGGCCGGACCGCACCGGACGACCGCCATCTCCACGGCCACTCGCTGCTGCCCCCCATCCAGCAGATGGAAGCCGAGCACGACTCGGCGGGCCGCGCCACCGAACGGCTCCGCGAGCTGACCGACGGGTTCACACCCGACGCCGAAGCCTGCAATACGCAGCGGGCCTTGCTGGCCGGCCTCGCCGAATTCGAGTCCGACCTGCACCGCCATGTGCACAAGGAGAACAACATCCTGTTCCCCCGCGCCCTCGCGCTGACCGCCGCGCGCTGAGAGTCGGGCCGCCTCAGGGAGCGATCAATGGATAGCCCCCGAGCCGCAGGCTGGCCCCGGCCAGTGCAAACAGCACCCCGAACAGCGTCACGCCCGCGATATGCGCGCCCATCAGCGGCAGATTGTCGTCGCGCAGCCGCGGGATGACCCGGAGCTTCGCATGCAGCGCCAGCGCCACGGTGGCAACCAGCAGGGCCAGTTTCAACTGCACCACGCGGGCCACGCCCTCGCCCCACCACGCTCCGGGCGAATCGCCAAGAATCCGGTGCGCGAGCCACAGTCCGGTGAGCACCTGCGCCAGCAGAGCGGGCATCCCGATCCGCTCGTAGCTCCGTTCAAATTCACGGATGAGCGCGGCTTTTTTCTCCCGCAAGGCCCTCGGCAGGATGCGCACCGCCAGCACCAGATGCCCGCCCACCCAGATGCACGCGCCCAGCACATGCAGGCAGAGCATGAGGTAATAGAGGGCCAGAGCGCTCACGACTTGCGAAAGCTGACCTCCCACGCGCCATCGGCGCGGTGTTCCACTCCGGCTGAAAAGCCTTCGCCGCGCAGCCGCTCAATCAGCGGTGCGGGCAAAAATGGCGCCACCACCGTGAGGGTCTGCCCCGCGACCATTTCATCCACCCGGGCACGGATCACCCCGAGCGGCTCGCCTCCCTTGGCCAGGATGGGACGGACATCAAGCATGCGGCTTTCTTTGGAAAGTTTCATGGCTTGGCGTTTGCATCCCTGGCCGCCACGAGCAGCCCGGCGGCGGCTTCGGCCAACCCGCCGCGCAAGCCGGTCCGGCGATGCACCACCTCGCCCCTGGCATCCAGGATGGTGATCAGGTTTGAATGCGCAAACTGCCCGTCGATCTCCTGCTTGTAGATCACCCCGAGCAGCGCCGCGAGCTCGCGCACGGCATCCTCCTCACCCCGCAGCAGCGTCCATTGCCCGTCGAGCATCCGTTCCTCCCGGTAGCGGCGCAAGGCCTCGGGCGTATCGTTGGCCACATCGAGTGACACCAGGACAAGCGACACTTCATCGCGCCGCTCCGGCGGAAGCGCATCGCGGATCCGGGTCATGTCCGCAACGATCAGCGGGCAGGCATAATGACACGAGGTGAAGAACATCGCCAGCACCACCGGCCGCCCCCGCAGCTCACCCAAGGCAAACCGCCGGCCGCTGTCATCCGTGAAGGTCGTCTCGAGCTGATAGAGGGACTCCGCCGCATGCTCCTGCACCGGAAGCTCGGCCGGCACCTCCGGCGGACAGCAGGGTTCCGCGCCAGTCGCAGCCAGCGCCAACAGCGGGAAAAGACACAAGGTCGTCGCAAGGTTGGTTTTCATAAATTCAAAAAGTCATCACCGGTCCGCCGCGGGTAGATCCTGCGCGCAACGGAAGCCCAGCGAGGTCGTTGTGTTGTTGGCCTTCAGGGAGGAGCGCAGCGCCTGGCGCATGAACGCCGCGTAATCGCTGGTCTCCCTCGCGCCCGCCGCGCCCGCGCCGCAAAACAGGTCGCGATCCAGCCCGCCATCGGCCCGCGACTCCCCCGTCACCATGGTCGTGTTGAAATCATCCACCCACTCCCACACGAGGCCGTGCAGCCCGCGTGCTCCGTGGATATTGGGTTTGGCCATTGAGACCGCCGGCAGCACCGCCGGCACCGGCCGCGCCAGCCAGGCGTAGAGATCGCCGACAAAATCAGGTTCGTTCCTCCCCTCACCCGTCACATAGCCTGCGGCGGCGGCAAGCTCCCATTCGGCGATGGTCGGCAGACGCTTGCCCGCCCAGCGCGCATAAGCCCGCGCGGCAAACCAGGACACCCGCACCACCGGCGCATCCGCCGGCGCCCGCGGCCCGGGCTCCAAGTCGCCGCTCCAGTGCTCCAGATAGGAAACATCTGCAAACAACCGGCTCACCGCCGAGCGCCGCCACTTCGGGTTGGCGGTGACGAAGGCCAGATACTCCCCATTGGTCACCGGCAGGACATCCAGCCGGAAAGCCGGCACCGCCACCTCCGCCGCCTCCCGCACCGTGCGGGACAGCGGCACATAGGTGCCGGCGGGAATCGTCACCATGTCCGCGGCACGCCCCCACCCCGCCCCGGCCAGGAGGCCCAGCAGGAAAAGCAATGGATGGAGGCGTTTCATGACGACGGCGCTCAGCGGGACTCGTTCTTCACCCGGCGAACATCGTTCACCGTGGTCGCATCCCCCTGGTTGCCCCAGCTGTTGTAAACATAGGTGACCACATCGGCGACCTGCTGGTCTGTCAGTGTGTCGCTGAGGGGCGGCATGACGCTGTTATAAGTGGTGCCATTGACGGTCACGGGGCCGCTCAGCCCCTTGAGCACGATCTGGATCGTGCGGTCCCGATCCTCCAGCATGTAGTCCGACTTCGCCAGCGGCGGGAAGACATTGGCGATCCCCTCACCGTTGGCCAGGTGACAGGCGAAGCAGGTCTGCATGTAAACCTGCCGGCCCTTTTCCATCTGCGCCTGGAGGGTCAGGTTGGCGATGGCCGGATTGGACTTCATCTCCGCGGCGATGGCCGCCTTGATCTCCGCTTCACGCCGGGCGGCGGCGGAGCCCTCCTCCGCATGCGCACCGAGATACACCGCATCCACTTCCTTGCCGGAGTAAATCACGCGATCCTCCTCACCGCTGACCTTCAGCATGCCCAGCGCTCCCTTGTTAAAGGCGCGGCTCAGCGAATGGTCCACAAGGACGAAGGTGCCCGGCACCTCCACCTTGAAATCAACGATGGTGGCCCCGCCGGCGGGAATGAGGGTCGTCTGCACGTTCTCCTGCGCCAACCGGGTGCCGCCTTCGATCCAGACCTTGTCGAAGATCTCGCCGATGACATGGAACGATGACACCAGATTGGGCCCGCCGTTGCCGACATAGAGCCGGACGGTCTCACCGACGTTGGCTGTGAGGGCCTTGTCGCCCACCAACGAGCCGACGGAGCCGTTGAAGAGCACATAGGTCGGACGCTCATCAATGGACTTGGGCGTGTCGAAGGTATGGAGTCCCGGCTCGCCATAGCTGCCGGTCGTATAGAAATCGCCCTGCATCACATAATACTCCCGGTCAACCGGCGTCAGGCCCTCCTTCGGCTCGACCAGAATCAGCCCATACATGCCGTTGCCGATGTGCATGGGCACCGGGGCTGTGGCGCAGTGGTAAACGTAAATGCCGGGATTGAGGGCTTTGAAAGTGAACTGTGAACTGTGCCCCGGAGCCGTGAACGTCGAGGAAGCCCCGCCCCCCGAGCCGGTCACAGCGTGCAGATCGATATTATGCGGCACTTTGGAGGACGGATGGTTGTTCAGGTGGAACTCAACCACATCCCCCTCGCGGATCCGGATGAACGAACCCGGCACCGTACCGCCGTAGGTCCAGAAAGTGTATTCCACTCCATCCGCAATCCGCATCACCTCTTCGCGTACCTCCAGATGGAGAACCACCCGCGCCGCATGCTTGCGGGTGATGGGCGGCGGCACATGCGGCGGGGCCGTCAGGATGGCCTGCTCCACCGGCAGGGCGAGCACCTCATCGGGCAGGATGACCGGCCCCTTCGCTTCCGCGGGGCCTTCAAACGCCAAGCCGGGCGTGCCCGCGACCAAGGCCGCGATCAGGGCGGGAAGGCCCCGCATCAGCGGCCATCGGGGAAAAGTTGAGCAACTCTGCGCAGTTCGATGCAGCCGGGGTAAGGAAGGGAAGTTCATGGCACCGCCAAGGTAGCGTAGCGCCCGGGGCCACGCCTTGACTTGCGTCAAGGTCCGGCCCGCTTTTCCCGCCGGCGGCTTTATCCACCCTTTCTTATACCCCCGGTGATGGTTTTTTGTTTAAGCGGCCCGACGCTCACGCAGGGTTGCACCCACCCTGCTCCACCTTAGTTTTCGGCAATCATGGACTCCTCCGATGCGCGCAAGCACAGTCACGCTCTGGTCGCCCAGTTGCGCGCCTCGCAGATCTACCGCGATTACGAACAGGCCTTTCGCGATACCACGGGGCTGCCGATCAATCTGCGCCCCATTGAGGCCTTCGACCTGCCCCATCGGGATGATCCCAACGAAAATCCCTTCTGTGCGATCATGGCGACGACCAACCAGAGTTGCGCCGCCTGCCTGCAACTCCAGCGCAAGGTCGAGGAGCAGGCCCGCCTCGAGCCCAAGACCCTCAAGTGTTTCGCCGGCCTCTGCGACTCCGCCGTCCCCATCCGTGTCGGGGAGAACCTGGTCGCGTTTCTCCAGACCGGGCAAATCCTCCTGCACCAGCCCACCAAGGCGCAATTTCGCCGCACCACCCGCCAGCTGCTCAAATGGGGAACAGAAGTGGATCTGAAGCGCCTCGAAGAAGCGTTTTTCCAGACCCGTGTGCTCAAGAAGCAGCAATACGAATCCATCCTCCGCCTCCTCACCATCTTCGCCCAGCACCTCTCCACCCTGAGCAACCAGCTCACCGTGAAAGAGCAGGCGGCCGAGTCGCCGGCCATCACCCGGGCCCGCATCTACATCACCGAACATCAGGACGAGGATCTTTCCCTCAACGAAGTCGCCCGCGCCGTGAACATGAGCGCGTTCTACTTCTGCAAGACCTTCAAGAAGGCCACCGGCATGAACTTCACCGACTACCTCGCCCGGGTGCGGGTCGAGAAGGTGAAAAACCTGCTGCTCAATCCGCACAAACGCATCAGCGAAGCCGCCTACGAGGCCGGCTTTCAGTCCCTCTCCCAATTCAACCGCGTTTTCCGGCGCATCGCCGGCGAAGCCCCCACCGCCTACCGCGACCGGATTCACACCGGCAGCGGGCAGCGGACCGGCCTCTCCGCCTGACGCCGCCGGCAGACCGCGCAGAACGCGGCGATCTCGCCCCCGGCCAGCCGCCCCAGCCGGCTCCGCAACCGGACCCGGTCTCCGTCACCCGCTCCGGGTATTTTCCCCAGTTCTTCCAGCAGGACTTCCTCCAGCAGGAGAAAATAAGTGAGCAGCGGATTGAGCCCGCACTTGCAGAGTGCCGCCAGCTTCGCCGGAGGCAAAGTCCGCTTGGGCGGAAGATCGCCCAAGGCCGCGAAAAGACTGTCCAGCGTCCGGTCCATCAAGAAGGCCAGTGTCGCGGGGTTCGCCAGCGGCGAGGTCGCCGGCGCCCGGCGCAAACGCCCTTCCCAGCGGGCACGCACCTGCGGCCGCCGGGCTTGGAGTTGGGCCAAGACATCCGCCTGCATCCCAGCATCCTGCCCGGATTCAGGCCGCCTGGCTTCGCATCATTTGGCCAAGCATGTGCGTCTTTTGGCGCGCAGATCTTGCCCAGGCCAAATTATGCACAGCGCCCGCCAACCTGTGCGGAGCCCGCCGGACGGCTTTAAGACTATAGTGATGGACTCCCTCATCATGAGTCCTCACAAGCATGAACCCGCAGAGGTGGAATCCCCCGCCGTCACCCCGTCGCCATGAACGTCATTCCCCTCACCCTGACGATCAGTCTCTGCCTCGTCTTCACTTTTGTCGTTTTCTTCCTCCGTGAAACCTCCCGGCGCCGCTTCAGCAGCGCCGAGCGCGAGTCGCTTCTGCCCCTGGCGGAAGAAACCCCGCGGGTTGATGCCCACGCGCATCATGACCATGACGGACATGATCACGGCCACGGCGAGTGCGGCTGCAAGGATGGCAGCCGGCCACCCTGCCCCGGTTGCCTCCGCAACCGGAACTGACCCCGCGCCACTTTTCTCATGAGCGAACAAAAAATCACCATCGAGTATAACGATCGGATCGTCCGCCAGTTCCTGCTCGCCACCGTCATCTGGGGCGCCGTGGGCATGCTGGTCGGCGTGCTGATCGCGTCCCAGCTGAACTTCTGGCGGCTCAATCTCGACATCCCCTGGCTCACCTTCGGCCGCCTGCGGCCGCTGCACACCAATGCCGTCATCTTTGCCTTCGTCGGCAACATGATGTTCGCCGGCATTTACTACTCGACCCAGCGCCTCGTGAAGGCGCGGCTCGCCAGCGACTTTCTCTCCTCCCTCCACTTCTGGGGCTGGCAGGCGATCATCGTGGCCGCGGCCATCACCCTCCCCCTCGGCTTTAGCCGCAGCAAGGAATACGCCGAGCTCATCTGGCCCATCAACATCGCCGTCGCCTTCATCTGGGTCGTCTTTGCGGTG
>CAYSBR010000042.1:0-27938 GCA_964429385.1 uncultured Opitutaceae bacterium | reverse complement strand
AGATCGAGGCCAAGGCCCTGCGCAAGATGCGCCACCCGACGCGCATCCGCCAGCTGCACGGCTTCTTCGACGCCGAGCAGATCGACAACGCGCAGAACCTCATGAAGGTCGCCGCCACCTCGATGCCCCGTCCGCCTGGGCTGCCCGGCCTGCCGCCCACCGGCGCGCCCTCGCCCTCCTTCCCCCTCCTGCCGCCGCACCTGCGCCCGCGTCCGCCCCGGGCCTGAAGCCGCTTTCCCGCTTTACAGTCCGACCCGCCGGGATAGCTTAGCGACATGGAAACTTCGTCCGCATTCATGGCGGCAATCTTCGGCCTCGGCCCGACGGAACTGGTGGTCATCCTGATCATCCTCCTCGTGCTTTTTGGTGGCGCCAAGCTCCCGGGCCTCGCCAAGGGGCTCGGCCAATCCATCAAGGAATTCAAGAAAGCCACCAAGGACGAACCCGAGGCCGACAAGGCTTCCGAGTCGAAGAAGCTCGAATCCAGCAAGGCCGACGGCGCGAACTGAACCAACGCGTCAGGATTGCGATACAGATCCCCTCGTGGGACCGGACTGGGCGCTGATGCCGCAAAAAGCGGCTAAATTGGCCATTCGCCAGCATTTACCTCGTTGACACCCCGGAAACGCGACGATTCGTTTCCGTCGGCGGATACGCGCCGTTTCCCTATCTTCCGTTAAAACATGGCAGCCAATCTCCTCGCCTACTTCTCCAACGACATCGGCATCGATCTGGGCACCGCAAACACGCTGGTTTATGCGAAGGACAAGGGCATTGTGCTGCGCGAACCGTCCGTCGTCGCGCTTGATACCGCCACCCGCAAAGTCCGCGCGGTCGGCGACGACGCCAAGCGCATGCTCGGCCGCACTCCCGGCAACATCACCGCCATCCGCCCCATGAAGGACGGCGTCATCGCCGACTTCGACGTCACGGAGGCGATGCTGCGCTATTTCATCCAGAAGGTTTCCCACAGTTTCCGCGCCCCGCCCCGCGTCGTCATCGCCATTCCCTCCGGCATCACCGAGGTCGAGAAACGCGCGGTGAAGGACTCCGCGGCGCGTGCGGGGGCCCGTCACGTCATCACGATTCCCGAGCCGATGGCGGCCGCCATCGGGGTCGGCCTGCCGATTGATGAACCCGCGGCCAACATGATCGTGGATATCGGTGGCGGCACCACCGAGATCGCCATCATCTCCCTGCAAGGCGTCGTGTTCTCCAAGTCCGTCCGCGTCGCCGGGGACGAGCTCGACCTCGCCATCATCAATTACATGAAGCGCGCCTATAACCTCCTCATCGGTGAGCGCACCGCCGAGGAGATCAAGATGCGCGTCGGCTCGGCCTATCCGCTCGAAGAAGAGCTGACGATGGAGGTCAAAGGCCGCGACTCCGTCGCCGGCCTGCCCAAGACGATCCATATCACCTCACAGGAAATCCGTGAGGCGCTCAGCGACACCATCGCCTCCATCGTGGACGCCGTGCGCGTGACCCTGGAACGTTGCCCGCCTGAATTGTCCGCCGACCTCGTGGACCGCGGCTTCGTCATGGCCGGCGGCGGCGCGCTCATCCGCGGCATCGATCGCCTCCTCAGCGACAAGACCGGGCTGCCCGTCATCGTGGCCGAAGACCCCCTCTCCGCCGTGGCCGCCGGCACCGGCGCCGTGTTGAACGACCTTTCCTGGCTGCTGGGCAACAGCTGAGCGGCTTGCGCTTTTCACGCCGCGGACTTTTCTGGTTTCGCCGCGTCAATCCGCGCCCCTCTTCCTCGTGCCTTCCCGTCGTTTCGATCAAGCCCGTCCATTCTTCGTCCTCGGCCTCGTCATCGTCGCCTGGATCATCCTGCCTGTGGCGTTCAAGGGGGTGTTGCGCGCGAGCTTCTTCGAGTTTCAAGCCCCCATCACGGTTGCCGCCTCCTATCTGCGCGACCTGCAGGACTACTGGGGACTGCGCGTGCATTCCAAGCCCGAGCTGATCGCCGCCGGCCGCGATCTCGCCCGCGTCAATGCCTCCTTCGAACTGGCCAGCCGGCAAAATACCGGCCTTCTCGACGAAGTCCGCCGCCTGGAGAATCTGCTCCGCCTGCCGCAGTCGGCGGGTCATCGCCTGGAACATGCGCGGGTCGTGCGCCGCGATTTCTCCGGCTGGTGGCAGCGACTCGTCATCCGGAAAGGTCGCAACCACGGCATCCCGGTCGGCGCACCCGTGATTTTCAGCGGCGGTGTGGTCGGCCGGGTCGTCGAGGTGGGCGCCTACACCGCCGTGGTCGAGCTCGTCAGCAGCCCCACGTTGCGGCTCGCCGCCGCGGTTGAGGGCGACCAGCGCCCCATCAGTTTCCAAGGCGGCATCAATTCCACCCTCGGGCCGCCGCGCGGGGCCATCGAGTTCGTGCCTCTCGATATCTTTGCCACCCCCGAGGCTCCCCGTCGGCTCGTCACCTCCGGGCTCGGCGGTGTCTTTCCGGCCGGCTTCACCATCGGACTCGTCACCCAGGTCGAACCCAGCACCGACGGTCTCTTCAAAACCGGCGAAGTGCAGCTCGATCCACGTCTGAGCCAGCTCACCGAGGTCACGGTGCTGGTCCCGCTTGAAATGCAGGAGTGAGCATGCGCCGCTCCACGTTGATCGCCTTCCTCGCCATGCTGCTCCTCTGGGCGCTGGTGACCCAGCTCAACCATTATCTGGCCGGCTGGCATGTTTATCTTTTCGTTGGCGGCCTCTTCGGCACCTACGCCGCACTGCACCTGCCCTTTCGCAGCGGCTTCTTCGCCACCGCCGCCACCGGCCTGCTGTGCGACGCAACCGGCGCGGCTCCGATGGGAACCCATCTCCTCCTGCTTCTCGGCGCCCACAGCCTGCTTTTCCGGATGCGCGACCGCCTGCCGCGCGATGAGACCGCCGGCCGTGTCGTCATCGCCTTGCTCGTCAATCTCGCGCTCTTTCTGGCCCTCTCCTTTCTGCTGATCGGCCGCAACCCACAGCCCGGCGCCGCCTGGTCGCGGTTGGGCGTGGACCTCGTATGCTCCCAGGCGCTTATCATTCTGATCGGTCCTTGGTTTTTTGCGCTGCAGGAACGCGCCTTGGAGCTTGCGGGTTTCACCCAACGCCGCCTCTTGTGAGGACAGCGTCATGGCCGACAATCTCGCGGAAAAATCAGGCAGCCTCGTCGAATCCCACAAGGGTTACGAACCGCGGGTCATCGTCTTTTATTTCATCGTCGCCCTGCTCCTGCTCGTGCTGACCGGCGGGCTCGCCCACCAGCAGCTCATCAAAGCCGACATCTATCACGAGCGCGAGCGCATGCAGAGCCACCGGCGCATTCTTGTGCCCGGGCCCCGCGGCAACATCTATGATCGCGAGGGCCGGCTACTCGTCGGCAACCAGCCCCGCTTCGCCGCCGTGCTCTACCTCGACGAGCTGCGCGGCGAGTTTCGCCGGGAGTTCATCCGCATCCGCAAAAATTACCGCGAATCCGGCGACCGCGACATCCCCTCCTCCTCCCAGATGGAGAACCTCGCGCGCATCAGCGTGGTTCAGCGCTATCTCGACGAGGTGAACACCATCCTCGGCCGCGAGGATCGCGTGGATGCGGCCGAGCTGCGCCGCCACTTCCTGCGCGAGCGCCTGATCCCCTACACCCTGATCGACGATCTTCCCGCCGGGGATTATGCCCGCCTGCTGGAGCGGCTGCCCGTGCGTTCCCCGTTACAGGTTTACGCCTCCAGCATGCGGTATTATCCCTACGGGAGCGCGGCGGCGCACACGCTGGGCTACGTGGGCATCGACCCCGACTTCGAAGCCCAGGACTTTCCCGGCGGCGACCTGACCACCTTCAAGATGAAGGGCACCATCGGCCGCTCCGGCCTGGAACGGCAATACGACGAGCTGCTCCAGGGCGAACCGGGCGGCACCATCTTCCGAGTGGACCCCGCCGGATATAAGATCAATCCCCCCTTGGAACGCCGCCTCCCCGTGCAGGGGAAAAACATCGTCACCAGTCTCGACATCGAGCTGCAGCTCGCCGCCGAGGAAGCGATCATCCGCACCGGCATGTCCGGCGCCGCCGTCGCGCTCGATGTCACCACCGGCGAGGTGCTCGTTCTCGCCAGCAAACCCGATTACAACCTCAACGATTTTTCCCCGCGTCTGAGCCACGCCAAGGCCGCTGAAATCAACGAACAGGGCGCCTGGTATCACCGCGCCATCCAGGGCATCTATCCCCCCGGCTCCACATTCAAGGTCCTCACCGCCATCGCCGGGCTGCGCAGCGGCGCCATCGAGCCCGACTCCACGGTCGAATGCACCGGCACCTTTCGCGTAGGCAACCGCCAGTTCGTCTGCAACAACCACGGCGATCGTGGCGAAATCAACCTCGTCCAGGCCATTCAGAAGAGCTGCAACACCTTCTTCTACAAATACGGCCTTGAAGTCGGCCCCGAACTCCTCGCCCAGGAAGCCCGGCGCTTTCACCTCGACCAACCCACCGGCATCGAACTGCCGCACGAAACACGCCACATGATCGTGCCCGACCCCGAGTGGAAACAATCCCGTCGCAACGAACGCTGGTTCCCCGGTGACACCGCCAACTATTCCATCGGTCAGGGCGACTTGGTCCTGACTCCGCTGCAAATGGCCGCCTTCACGGCCTCCGTTGCCCGCGGCCAGACCGTCACCACCCCGACCCTGCTGCACGATCCCGCCCGCGCCCCCCAGCGCAGCGAGGCTCTCGGCCTCTCCGCCGCCGCCTATGAAGCACTGCTCACCGGCATGGAAAGTGTCGTCTCACCCACCGGCACGGCCCGTATCCTCACGTCCCCCTTCATGCGTATCCCCGATCTGCGCATCGCCGGCAAAACCGGCACCGCCCAAAAGCGCGTCGAAGGCGGCAAAAACGTCAATTTCGCCTGGTTCATCTGCTTCGCCCCCGCCGATCGCCCCGAAATCGCCCTCGCCGTCATGATCGAAGGCGACACGCCCGGTGAAACCACCGCCGGCAGTCTCTACGCCGGCCCCGTCGCCCAGGCCGTGCTCAAGCGCTGGTGGGAAAAAAAGCGCGCCTCGTTGTAAGCTGCCCCTCGGGCTCCGCCCCTGCCGGGAATATTCCGATGCGGGCTTCCCTTCACCCGGCCGAATCCTTTTTCTTTCCCTTCCTATGTCCAACACCCCTCTTCGCCTCGCCGTGGTCGGCTACGGCAACATCGGACGCTCGGCCGTCGAAGCCGTGCAAGCCGCCCCCGATATGGAACTCGCCGGCGTCATCCGCCGCAGCGCGGGACAATCTGTGCCGCCCGAACTTGCCGGCATCACGATCACCGACGATGTCGCCAAACTTGGCAAAGTGGATGCCGCGCTGCTCTGCGGTCCCACCCGCAGCATCCCCGAAACCGCTCCGCTCTACCTGCGCAAGGGCATCCACACCGTGGACAGCTTCGACATCCACGGACAAAAACTTTGGGATCTCCGCCAGAACCTTGACGCCATCGGTAAGGAACACGGCAGCGTGGCCGTCATCTCCTCCGGCTGGGATCCCGGCAGTGACTCCGTCCTCCGCGCCCTGCTCCTCGCCATGGCCCCGCGCGGGATCACCTACACCAACTTCGGTCCCGGCATGAGCATGGGCCACTCCGTTTGCGCCAAGTCAAAACCCGGCGTGAAAGACGCGCTCTCCATGACTATCCCCACCGGGACCGGCGTCCACCGCCGCATGGTCTATGTCGAACTGGAGCCCGGCGCCGACTTCGCCACCGCGGAAAAAGCCATCAAGACCGACGATTATTTCGTGAATGACGACACCCGTGTTTTCGCCGTCCCCAGCATCGCCGCCCTCAAGGACGTCGGCCACGGCGTGAACATGCAACGCAAGGGCGTGAGCGGCACGACGCACAACCAGCTCTTCGAGTTCAACATGACCATCAACAATCCCGCGCTCACCGCGCAGATCATGGTCTCCTGCGCCCGGGCCGCCGCCCTCCGCCTGCGCCCTGGCGCCTACACCATGCCAGAAATCGCCCCGATGGATCTGCTCCCCGGCAGTCGCGAAGAGCTCGTGAAAACCCTCGTCTGACCGGCCTCCGCTCTCCAGCCGGAGTCGCGCGCTTCAACGCCGCCGCTCCGGCTTTTTTCTTTGCTGGGCGCGCCAGGCGGCGCGGGCCCGCCCAAAGACTGAAGTCGCCGAGGACCTTCGCCCATCCGTCGGACCATAACGCAGACGCTGGAGCTCGGCGATCAGCTCCGGCTCCGCACTCCGTTCACCCAAACGCCGCAACCAGCGCCCGGCCTCGCGCCGCACGGGATCGCGGATTTCACCTTTCGGGCGAAAACGCCAGTGGCGAAAAACCGATCTCAAACTCCACCCCGCCCAAGTCAGTATGGCCAGCCCCGCCAGCGCACCGCCACCGCGCAGCAGCCGGCCCAGATCCCAAGGCGCGGCGAACCATGCCCTGAGGCGTTCCCCGAACCGCTCCAACGTTTCGCGAATCTTCCGCCCGGTTTCCTGCGTCAGCGTCTTCACCGCGCGCAAGGTTTCCTCCTGAGTGCGCTGGTCGAAATTGACGATGCGGCGATACCAGAACACCCGCAGACTGTCCAAACGCGCCGCCCAGCTGCGATCCACCCTCCGCTGCTGCGTCGCTTCCGTGTTCTCAGTCTGCACCGTCGCGCTCGCCGCGCCCGGGGTCGGGTCCACGCGCCGCCAGCCGCCGGCGGTGACATCATAGACTTCGCACCACGCATGCGCCTGCGCATTGCGCAGCGTGAGATTGTTGCTGAACCCGTTCCAGCTTCCACCCCGGAAACCTGTCACCACCCGGGCCGGATGCCCCGCCTGCCGTGCCAGAAGCACAAGCGCACCGGCAAACAATTCACAATGCCCCGGCCCACCCGACTCCAGCCAGCGCACCACCGGATCACCCGCACCCGCCGGCAGCCGCGATTGCAGGGAATACCCGTGACGGCTCTCCAGCCAGTCATTCGCACGACGGCCAAATTCCGCAACCTCAAGCGACTCCCCGCCGGTGATCGCCTCCACCATGATCTGGAGTCGGGCGCGATCCGCCTCCCCCAGATCAAGCCGGAGCGTCCCCGGCCTCGGCTCCTCCTCCCCCGCTCCGGCCAGGCGCTCCAGTCGCGCCGCCATCGCCGCGTCGGGCAGCACCTCAGAAAACGCCACGCCCTCCACCCGATACGCCGTCATGGACACCGGCTCATCACGCAACGTCACCACCCCCAGCCGTTCGGCAAAACGGAAATTTTGCCGTTCCCGAAATCGCAGCCGCGCGAAGCGCTCCGGCAACGGCAGATAACGGCTCACCCCTGCCTCCAGATAAAACGTCCAGTAAACCGGCGCCGCTCCTTCCTCCAGCGCCGTGCCACGCAGGTTCACATCGCTGCGCTCCGCGGAAAACGCCGCCGCCCGCAACCCCGGCGAGAGCCGGAAGGATCCTTCCCTGTATTCATCCAGCACCACCAACCGCCAGTAAGGTTCCGCCGGGATCAAGGCCGGATCCGGCACGTCCACGCTCAGGGCCAGACTGTTGTCCTGCACGATGTCCGTCACATCGCCGAACTTGATGTGATCGGAAAACCCCGTGCGCGATTTTCGGCTCATCAGCCGTTCGAGAAACAAACTGTTTTCCAGTTGGAAACGCGGGATCGCCAGAAACAGCAGGGCCGACACCGCCATCAATCCCACGAAGAGCACCCCGCCCAGCGTCACAATCCGCCAGTCCAGCACCTCGCGCAACCGGCGCAGCAACCGCCCCCAGTGCACATGCGCCGCCCACGCTGGCGTCCCGCCGCCCGCACTTCCGCCTCCCGCCACCGTCGCGTCCGCCAGTGTGATCGTCAGCAGGAAAGCCAGCGCGCAGGCGGTGAAGATGATGATCTGTGCCGCAAACCACAACGACACCGTGAGCACGCCCGCCACCACGATGAGAAAAAGCCCCAGCACGATGATCTGGAGATCGTCGCGCCGCCTGCGGTAGCTGATCCCGCGATAAAGCAGCAGCAGCAGATCCAGCCGCACCACCGGCGGCAGCAGTTCCCCCGTGAGATACAGGTCCACGACAAAGAAGACCGCGATCGCGGGAAACGCCAGGCGGTGCAGCCGCCCCGGCATCTTCGCCGGTAGCGCCGGCCAGACCAGCACCGCGCCCACCGCCAGCAGTGTGAGCGTCATCAGCACCCCGGCGCCAATATCCAGGTAAAAGACCGTCGCCGCCGACAGCAGGACAAGCAGCCCGCCCAGCAGCCATTTGAGCTGATGCAGCTCCTCGGAATTAAGCTGAGGCCGCCGTTTCTCCATTGATGCAGGCGACGACACCATGCCCGCCGTCGGGTGCGAAAGTCATCAGGTTGCGGTTGCTCTGAGCACGGGGCAAAGAAATCGGACCCGCCGGCGCATCCCCCGCGACCGGCATCGCCAGCACCGCCAACTGATCCAGCCACGATTCCAAATCCCTCATGGTCCGCACCGGCAGCGGCGGTGCCTCTCCGATCGCCACACCCGCCAGACGCCCTTGCCGGAACAAATCCTCCGCCAACGTCGCGGCCAGACTCAGACCCAGCTCGAACTGTTCCGGTCGCGTCCAGAGCCCCGCATCGGTGCGCCACCACAACCGATAACCTTCCGCCGTCTCCGCCGCGAACTGGCGCACCAGCAGGCGGCCCGTGCGGGCGCTCGCTTTCCAATGGATCAGACGGTGCGAGTCACCCGCGGCATAGCGCCGCAAGGCCAGCAAATCACCGCCGGTGCCCGCCCGCGCCAGTTGATCTCCGCCGCTCAGGCGCTGCGCGCCGCCCGCCCCATGCCGCCGGTATTCCACCGGCGCGGGCCAGACGGTGATCTCCCGCCCGATCTCCGTCGCAAAACTCTTACGGATAAACCCGAACGGAAAAAGCGAGCCCACCGACTGCAATTCCAGCCGCCAGCGCCCGCGCCGGACCGGCGTGAACGGCCATTCCAGTCGCGCCTGACCCTGGGGATCGAGCCGTGTGCGCAGTGCCAGCCTTGTCCCCGGGGTCGCTTGCTTGGCCCGCTTGAGCGCCTCCCGCACACTCCGACTGCTGGCCGTCAGCGTGGTCTGCGGACCCACGGGGCCCGTCTCCACGCGCCGCAGAATCCCCTCAAACCACAGACCATAGGTGGGCAGCACGCGCTTGCCATTCGTCAATTCGATCACCGCCGTCGCCGCGAAGCCCGCGCGCCAGGGCGGATTGGCCTGCAGGTGCCAGCGCACCCGGGAAAAATTCAGCCAGGAAAGAATCCCGCTCAGGATCAGACAGGCCAGCAGCAGCGACAGCGCGATAAACAGAATGTTGTTGGCCGAATTGTAGGCGGCCATGCCCACCCCCAGCGCCAGTGCCGTCAGCAGCGTGCCCGACGCCGTGAAGGCGATGCGATGCCGCCGCCGGGGATACACCAGCGCCCACAACAGCCGGCTCCAGAAAAAGCCCCGGCCGCGCATGGAAGTCTCCGCCGCCACGGTGTTCACACCGGTGGGGGCACCGCGGCCAGGATTCGCTTCAGCACCGCCGTCACCGCGCGCCGCTCCTCCAGCGCATCACTGCTCTGGCGTATCAGCCCCAGCCGGTGGGCCAGGACCGACACCGCCAGTTCACCCACATCCTCCGGCAACACAAAATCGCGACCACGCACCAGCGCCCGCGCCTGCGCCGCCGTGCGCAGGGCCAGCCCGCCGCGCACGCTCACCCCGGACCGAAACTCCGCCTCCGTGCGCG
Organism: uncultured Opitutaceae bacterium; assembly: GCA_964429385.1. GTDB lineage: Bacteria > Verrucomicrobiota > Verrucomicrobiia > Opitutales > Opitutaceae > UBA2377. The sequence goes on along the minus strand of CAYSBR010000042.1, from coordinate 18,206 downwards.
TGGCGGTGACGATTTTCAGGATGTAATCGAGCACACTCTCCTCCACATATACCTCCGCCGCGAGCGCCTGCAGCCTGAGCATGTCGTCACGCGTCACGACCGCATTGAGGGCGATGGCATCGTAGCCGCCGCGCGCCGCGCGTAAAATCTCCTTCTCATCGTCGGGCTGTGGATATCCCATCTGCAGCCGCATCAGAAAACGGTCCATCTGGCTCTCCGGCAGCGGAAACGTACCTTCGTAGTCCACCGGGTTCTGCGTGGCGAAAACCATGAACGGCGATCCCACCGCATGCGCCACACCATCCACCGTGACGCGCGCGCGATCCATCACCTCCAGCAACGCGGACTGGGTCTTGGGCGTCGCCCGGTTGATCTCGTCGGCCAGCACCACATTGGCGAAAACCGGGCCCGGCTTGAAAACAAACTCCCGCGCCGTCTCATCATAAATCGCCACCCCGGTCACATCGCCCGGAAGAAGATCGCTCGTGAACTGGATCCGGGTGAAAGCGCAATCCATCGAACGCGCGAGCGCATAGGCCAGCGTCGTCTTGCCCACCCCGGGCAGATCCTCGATCAGCAAGTGGCCACCGGCCACGGCGCAGACCAGCACCTGCTCGATCACCTCGTCCTTTCCCTTGATCGTCCCCCGCATGTTGGTACGCAACCGATCCAGCAGGGCCCTGGCTTCCGTAATCCGCTCCGCCTGCACAAAGTCGCTCATATGGGCGCCACCGTAGCCAACCGGTCTCCCCGCGCAAACGGAAAGGCGCGTCCGGCTTTGACTCACCCGGCCCCGGCGGCATTTTCGCGCGATGCGGCTCGGCCTCGATAGCTTTTCCTTCCACCTCGCCCTGGCGGCGGGCGCCTATGATCTGTTCCGCACGCTCGACTGGATGGAGGCCCAAGGCCTTTCCGGCCTGCAGATCAACATCAACGGCCCTCGCGGCCGCTTCCTGTCGGGCGAGCCGACCGATGCTTCCCACCTCCGCCGCGTGCGCCGCGCCCTCGAATCAAAAGGCTTCTTTACCGAAATCGGCGGCGGCCATGCCACGGACGCAGCTCTGGTCGCCCGGCAGCTTGAACTCGCCGCCGCCATCGGGGCCGACGTTTTGCGCACCGTCATCGGGTTTCACGAGACGATCCACGCCACCATCGAGCGGACGCGCGCGGCCATGGAGATGGTGCTGCCACTCGCCCACCGGCTCGGTGTGCGCATCGCGATCGAGAACCACGAGGATGTAACCGCCGCCGAGCTGCGGCAACTGATCGACGCACTGGACGATCCGTTCATCGGCGCCTGCCTCGACACCGGCAATGATCTCGTCGTTTACGGAGACCCCCTTGCCGCCGCCCGCGACCTCGCGCCCCGCGCCTTCACCACCCACCTCAAGGATCACCGGCTCGCCCGCGTGGCGGGCACGGTTTACAGTATCGGCATGCCGCTCGGGACCGGCGACATCGACCTGCCGCCCATCCTCGACGTCATCCGGCGCGAAAGCGCGCTCGACCGCATCCTCATCCAGGACACCACCGGCTACGCCTCGGTCCTCAATCCCTTCAAGCGCGCCGACCTCCGGCCGCCGCACGATTACCCCGGCATTCCCGCCTACACCACCTCCGCAGAGGCCGCGCAAGCGGGACTCATCCTGCGGCTCGACGACTTGCCCCCCCATGAGCTGATAACCCTCGCCGCGCAGCAGGAGCATCACTTGCTTCAGGACATCGCCTTGATCCGCCGCCTGCTCGCCCGCACCGGGTGATTTACGCGCGGCAGGCCACCCCGCTTTGGCGAGGTCGGCGGTGGGCCAGGGATGCAGTTTGCTCTCTCAAACCGCCGCGCGCGGAGCGCACGACCCACCCGTAATCTGTTAAGTGAGACCCCATCGGTTATCCGGACCGCCTCGACCATCAAGCGCGCACACCGACCTCGTGGTGCGCGCTGAAGCTGGTCTTTCTCCACCCATGAGCCAACCTCTGTTTCGTGTCACGGCTCTACGACGCCCACAATCATTTGCACGATGCCTGGCTGGCGCCGCATCGGGAGCACATCGCCACCGATCTCGTGGCCACCGGCCTTGCTGGCGCCGTTGTCAATGGAACCACCCCCGATGACTGGCCGCAGGTGTCCGCCCTCGCCGCACGCTTCTCCTGGATCGTTCCCAGCTATGGCGTGCATCCATGGGCTTGTGGCAACCGACCGGCTGACTGGCTCGAAAGACTGAACCGGCAGCTCGACCACGAACCCCGGGCCCGGGTTGGCGAAATCGGGCTCGACCGCTGGATGCTTGACCGGGCCCGGTCCGATGATCCCCGCCTCGCCGGCCTCCGGCGAGCCCCGCTGCCGGAACAGACCGAAATCCTGGTCGCGCAGCTCGAACTCGCCGCCGCGCGCAATCTTGCCGCTTCTCTCCATTGCATCGATGCCTGGGGCGCCTTGCTCAACGTGTTGCGCCGCACCCGCCTGCCCGCGCGCGGGTTTTTGCTTCATGCCTATGCCGGACCGGCCGAGATGATCGAATCCTTCGCCAGCCTCGGCGCCTACTTTTCCTTCAACGGCGCCTTCCTCGCCGCACGCCGCGCACGCCAATGCGCCGTGTTCAAATCCATCCCGCCCGAACGCCTGCTCATTGAAACCGATGCCCCGGCCATGCCGCTGCCACCGGAGCAGCAGGCGTTCACCCTGCCGCCCTCCGCCGAGGGAGCGCGCCCCAACCATCCGGCAAACATCGCCGCCGTTTACGCCGGGCTCGCGCGATTCCTCGACCAACCGCTCCCCGCCCTCACCACTCAAGTGGAAGCCAACTTCCGGCGCCTCTTCGCGCCCGCAAGCGGATAACCTACGGGGTGACGCTTTCCTCCGCCAGCACACGCACCACCTCACCGGCGGCGGCCAGTCCAAAAGCACCGGTCACAAACACCGCGGTGCCAAAGCCGCTCGCGCAATCGAGCTTGAGGTTGCCGCCCGGTTCCGGCTCCGCCCGGCACACGCCGTCGGCCCAGGGATACACCGGACGCTCATGCGAATACACACAGGGCACGCCATAGCGCTGACCTTCGCCGCGGGCGAAACCATGGTCGCGCCGCAGCTTCTTGCGCACCAGGCGCAACAGATCATCACCCTGCGATTCGCCCAGATCTCCGACCCGGATGCGGGCGCCATCGCGTTTCCCCCCGGCGCCACCGACGGTCAGCACCGGCTGCCCCCGCCGCACACACTCCGCGATCAGCAGTGCCTTGGCGGTCATGCCGTCGATCGCATCCACCAGCCAGTCGAACCGCGTCGCCAGCAGTCGCTCCGCACTCGCCGCGGTGAAATACTCCGTCACCTCAAAAACCCGGCAGGCCGGGTTGATAAGCCGCACCCGCTCGGCCAGCGCCGTCACCTTGGGCCGCCCGATATTGCCATCAAGCGCGGGCAGCTGGCGATTGACATTGGTCACACACACGTCGTCGAGATCCACCAAGGTAAGCGCCCCGACTCCGCTGCGCGCCAGCCCTTCCACCGTCCACGAGCCGACGCCCCCCACGCCCACGACGCAGACATGCGCCGCCGCCAGCCGCGTCAAGGCCGCCCCGCCATACAGCCGGCCCAGCCCGCCAAAGCGTTCGGAGAGATCCCGGCTCATGCCTGACGATCGGGACGCGGGCCGCCGGCGGACAGCTGACCCAGCGATGTCTGCACATCATGGCCTGACGGCTGTTGAAACACCTGCAGGTCGAACTGATCGATGACCGCCAGCAGATGGTCGAAAATATCCGCCTGCACGCTCTCATACACCGTCCAGCGCGTGTCGCTGGTGAACACATAGATCTCCAAGGGCAGACCATGCTCCGTCGGCGCCAGCTGGCGCACCAGCATGAGCATTTTCTGATGAATCACGGGATGCGCCCGGAGATAGGCGACGCAATAGGCGCGGAAGGTGCCGAGATTGGTGATCCGCCGGCCGTTGCCGAGGATGGAGAGATCCGTGCCCCTCTTCTGATTGTCCCCGGCAATCTCAACCTGCTTCTCGTCGAGATACGACTTGAGCAGGTCGATGCGCCGCCACTGCGTGATCAACGCCTCGTCGGCAAAGCGCACGGAGCGCATGTCAATGTGGAGGGAGCGTTTGATGCGCCGCCCGCCGGTCTCAAACATGTTGCGCCAGTTCTTGAACGAACCCGAGATGAGATCGTAGGAAGGGATGGTCGTGATGGTCATGTCCCAGTTGCGCACCTTCACGGTCGTGAGTGACACATCGATCACATCGCCATCCGCGCCGGCCTTGGGCATCTCGATCCAGTCGCCGATGCGCACCATTTCGTTCACCGAGATCATGATGCCCGCGACAAAACCCAGGATCGCATCCTTGAACACCAGCAGCAGGACCGCCGTGAGCGCGCCCATGCCGGTGAGGATGTAAACCGGCGACTTGTTGAGGAGTGTCGCCAGCACGAGGATGAGTGCCACCAGTGACGCCACCAGCTTGACCGCCTGAAGGAACCCCTTCACCGGCATGCCCTCGATGCGGCCGGTCTTCTGCATGAGCAGATGCAAGGCATCGAGCAGGGCAAAAGACACCGCCAGCCAGATGAACGTCAGGTAGATGTTCACCGCCGCATTGACGCCGGCCAGCACTTCGGGACTGCCCCCAAGCACATCGGGACCAAAAGCGCTGATGGCCATGGCCGGGGCGAGATGCGAAAGTCGGGTGAAGACACCGCTTTCCAGCATCGCATCATCCCACGTGAACCGGGTACGCCGCACTACCGCCGACACCAATCGCAGGATGACCCGCTTTGCCACCAGATTGGCCAGGAACGCCAGCAGCAAAAGCGCCCCCACCCCGATCGCCATCGTCACCAATGACGCGCGTTCCGGGGTCAGTCCCCGGGTGTTAAACCAATCGTTGATCCAGATGAGCAGACTTTCCATGAGGCAGAATTTTACCCACCCAAAGGCCGTGAGGCGACGGGGCAAGGACTTTCGCCGCACAACCGCCGGATCGTGGCCACCGCGGTCTGCTCACGCGCGTCCCACTCACCACGGATCTCCACGCGCGGCAGGTTGCGCCGCGCCAGCGCCTCGCGCCAGAGCTGTCCGCCCCGCGCCCGGCCTTCCGGATCGGGAAAACAACGCTGCGGATCAGGCCCAAACGGCACATCCGTCTCGCACAACAGGTAAAGCGCATAACCCCGGCAGCGTCTTTCCGCCTCGGCCCGGAGTTCCGCCGGACAGGTGCCATAGAGCAGATCGCTCCACAACATTGTCGTCAGCGCCTCCGTATCGCAAATGACCAGACCCGGTTTGTCATCTATTGGATGACAAAGGCCCGCCGCCTCGTCTTCACGCCGCCACTGCTCCCGCGCCACCGGCAGCATGTCGTCCAGGCTCAGGCTGCCCTTTTCATCCCAGAGCTCACGGGCGTATTCCTTCACCAGCGGCACGCCGAAATGCGCGGCCAGCCGCGCGGCCAGCCACGACTTGCCCGTCGATTCAAAGCCATAGACGGCGACGCGATGGACGGGAGCGTTCATAGTTGTGAAGCGATTATCCGGCACAATTCAAGGTGACCACAGATAAGCCTGATAGGCACTGATGGCATGGAGCTTGGCTGAAAGGAAAAACCGGAGCGGCGCTACCATCCGGAGATGCCGATATTCCGCGGAGTCTCCTCATAAATTCTGAATCACCAGTGCCCATTGGTATCAGCGGTGGCTTTCTTTTATCCGAGTCCGGATCATTGAAATGCCTCGGTTCCGTCAGATTCGCCCTGCATTGATTGCCGCCACGAGCGGAAGCCCAGCACCGCCATCACGCCGAAACCGGCGTAGAGCACGGTGAACCAATGGTATTCCTTCAGCCAGAAAACGACGATCGCCACCGCGTTGGCGAGTATCCAGCCGATCCAGTTGTCGAGCGCCTTGCGCGCCTGCAACCACTGCGACGCCACGCTGACGGCGAAGACAAACCCGTCGGCATAGGCCAGATCGGCATCGGTATAACGATGCATCAACGTGCTCCAGCCCAGCCAGAGCAGCAGCGTGCCCGTGATCCAGGTGGCGCGCGCGCGCGCCGAAAGCCAGCGCACCGGCAGCGGCTTCTCCCGGGTGTGGCCGCGCGTCCAGTTCACCCAGCCGTAAACCAGCGCGCCGAAAAACATCACCTGCAGCACCGTCTCGGAATAAAGCCGGCCCTCGAAGCACACCCACCCGAAAATGCTCACCTGCACGAGACCGACGGGAAACGTCCAGAGATTCTGCCGGATCATCAGCCCCACACCGGCAAACCCGAGCACGGTCGCCACCTGCTCCAGCACCGAGGCGCCGGTGATGCCGGCCCAGATGTTTTGCAGCAGCTCATTCATATTATGCCCTCCCGTTCGCAGTGACTGGGTTGTCCGCTCATTTGAACAGCGTCATCAGCACCGAAAAATCCTCGTCGGCATGGCCCGCGCGATCCGCCTGCGCCAGGCGGTCCCGCACCGTGTCCAGCACCGGGAAATCCTCGCAGCCGTTGATGCGCGAGGCGAGGCGCAGATCCTTCAGCATGTGCTTCACGGAAAACTGCGGCGCATAGTCGCCCGCGCGCAGCTTCGGTTCCTTGAGCTTCGTCACGCCCGAGTGGCTCACGTTCTTTCCCAGTGCGCCGAAAAACACGTCGTCGGTCACACCCGCCCGCCGGGCCAGCGTCAGCGCCTCGCAGAGCGCTTCCATCTGCGCCGCGATGTTGAGATTCATCGCCAGCTTGAGCGTTGCCGCCTGCTCTCCCGTGCCGATGTGCAACCGCGTCACCGAGACCAGTCCGAGCAGCGGCTCAAGCTCCGCAATCAGCGCCGCCTCGCCCCCGAGATAAAAGACCGTCTGCCGCTGCTCCGCCGCCGGTTTGCTGCCCGTGAAGGGTGCCTCCAGGTAGCGCGCGCCCGTTGCCGCGACGAGCCCGGCGAATTTCGTGCTGCTGGCCGGATCGATCGTGCTCGACTGCACCACGATCTTGCCCGGGCCGAGCGCCGGCAGGATGCGGTTGAGCACCGATTCCACCGCCGCCGGATCCGCCACCACGATTTGGACAACATCCGCCGCGCCCACCACCACCTCGGGTGCATCCGTCCACGCCGGCGCCTCCGGCTGCGCCGTGCGGTTCCAGGTGCCACGCAGCACCCCGGCCGCGTGGTAATGCCCGGCCCAGATTCGGCCGATGATCCCCAGTCCGATAACCCCGATGGTTTTGCTCATATGCGCAAATTAAGCCTCCTCCCGGTCATCGCGCCAGCCAAGGCTGACACATTTTAAGGTTTCCCTGTCCGGGTAATTCCTTCTTCTCGCGTCACCATCATGACCGCCACACCTTCCATCCGCATCGGCCTCATCGGCTGCGGCAGCCGCCCCCGCGGCGTCGCCAAGCACCTGCTCGACAGCCCCCGGGGCAAGGAGCTGGCCGTCACCGCGCTCTTCGACCCCTATGCCGGCGCCATTGAGGAGACCCGTAAAGTCCTCGGCACCGATGCCCGCGCCTTCGACAGCGTCGAAGCCCTCCTGCGCGACAGCGGCGTGGACTGGGTGATGATCGGTTCGTGGAACTGCCAGCACGTGGACCAGGCCGCCGCCGCGCTCGCCGCCGGCAAGCACGTCTTCTGCGAAAAGCCGCTCGCCACTTCCCTGGAAGACTGCCTGCGCCTGCGCGCCGCCCTCGCCGCGGCCCCCGACCGCCATTTCTTCTTCGGCCTCGTGCTGCGCTACACCGCGCTCTACCAGAAAGTGAAGGAGATCCTCGATGCCGGCACGCTCGGCCGCATCCTCTCCTTCGAGTTCAACGAAACCCTCGGCTTCAACCACGGCGGCTACATCCACGGCAACTGGCGCCGCCACCGCGACTATTCCGGCACCCACCTGCTGGAGAAATGCTGCCACGACTTCGACCTCGTCAACTGGCTGCTCGGCAGCGTGCCCGTGCGCGCCGCCAGCTTTGGCGGCAAGGACTTCTTCCGCCCGGAAAACCGCCACCACGTGGACCGCATCGGACCCGATGCCAAGGGCAACCCCGCCTACTCCACCTGGCCCGACCCGCATCGCGTGGATCCCTTCTCGGCCGGCTCGACCATCGTGGATAATCAGGTGGCCATCCTCGAATACGCCTCCGGCGCCCGCGCCACCTTCCACACCAACTGCAACGCCGCCATCATTGAACGGCGCATGTATTTCATCGGCACCGAAGGATCGCTCCGCGTGGACGCGATCACCGGCCGCATCGAACTCCAGCGCATCGGACACAACACCCAGCCGGAGCTCGTCACGCTCGATTCCAAGAACGATCACCATTTTGGCGGCGACGCCCGCATGGCCGCCCACCTCGCCGCCACGATGCTGACAGGGGCCGCCCCGCTCGCCGGCCTGGAAGACGGCGTGCGTTCCGCCGTGGGCTGCTTCGGCGTGGATGAAGCGCTCGACACCGGTCGGGTCGTGGACCTGCTCCCGCGCTGGCAGCAGGCCGGTATCACGCTGTAACGCCAAACGCCGACGGCAGACAACCTGCGATGCTGCGCCAGCAGGCCAGCGGATGCGGGCTTGGAATGTTTCAATTCGAGGCACAGCCACAAAAAGGCGCAAGGAATCCACGAGCTCATGAAGCGTTACGGGCGCCTATAGGCGCAAGGGAGAGTCGCCTTGGGAAAAGGCTCTTTGCGCCTTTTTGTGGCTACTTCCTCCGTAGCCTTCCAGATCGCCGCGCCACGCCTCACAAAACCGGAGTCAGCGGCGAGCCGACCGCCTTGTAAAGGCGGGTGAGGATTTCCTTGGTGCTCAGCATCCCCTCCGTGCCAGGAAACGAGCCCGCCTCGCGGTAGTTCTGGTGGAAGTCGGGATGGCCCGGCGGCACATCCGGCGCGCCCGGCTTCAATTCGTAGCTGGTCGTGTTCTGGATCGGCCAGACATCCGCAGGCACCCGCGACAGCACGCCATCGAACAGCGCATTGATCGCGGTGAGGCGCAGAGGCATCACGCGCTTGGCGATCACCCAGCTGTTCTCCGGCCGCATGTCCGCCTCGATCTCCTCGCGCAAGGCCCGGGCAAAGGTTTCGTCTTCGATCACCAGCCCGATCTCGGTGTTCAGGTTTTCCGAGCGCGGATCGAGATTGTAGGAACCAATGAAAGCGATGCGGTCATCCACCACCAGCGATTTGGCATGGATGCAAAGAATGGGACCCGGCGCTTTGGCCTCTCTTGCCCGTGCCTGCGCGGCCATCTCATCGTAACGCGGAAACAGCTCCCGCAGCGCGGCGGGACGGGGCATGAATTCATAGACCTGCAAGCCGAGCTGCCCGATATAGACTCCGCGCAACCGGTAGTTGGCCGAGTAGGCGAGAAGGTTATCCGTGGACGCAAAACTGTTGGACGAAATTCGGATTCTCAACCCCGGGTTCTGCATCTGCATCCGCTTCACCAGCTTCCGCGCGGCCCGGCTGAGAATGAGATAAGGCGTCTGCATCACCACGCTCTGCTCCGCCTGCTCCAGCATCGCACGCAACTCGAGGGTGATCCGGGCGTTGCGCGTGAAAAATCCGCCTGTCTTGCCCGGATCATCGGCAATGAGGCGCACCCGCGCCACCGGCTGCAGCAGTCCGTAAAATCGCTCGCGGATCACCGCCGCATCGTCGGCCTCGCGGTCCAGTTCTTCGAAAAAGCCGCCAAAGTCGTATTCAGCCCGCGTAGCATAGCGCGGAAAATCGTTTGTCGCAATGACGGCGGCGACGTCCTTCAACTCCTCCCCCGGCACGGTGTGCCGGAAGTTCCAGAATTGCTCAAACGACTCGGTCGCCGCCCGCGCCACCGGTCCCGCCGCCAGCACATCGCGGTCGCGGAAGTTGAGGCCCGTCGCGTGATCGAAATAGCTGTTCTCGATGTTGCGTCCGCCCGTGATCATGACCGCGTCGTCGAAGACCATCAGCTTGTTGTGCATCCGCTGGTTGATGCCGTGAAATGAACGCGCGCCCGCCATGAGCGTCTGCAGCAGGGTCGGCTTGATGCGCGCCATCGCCGGCCGGTAATGCCGCAACTGGAAGTTCGGATGCGCTGTCGTCAGAAACGCCACCGTGGCCGGATCCTGATCCGAAACCATGTGGTCGGCGATGATCCGGACGCGCACGCCCCGGCGCGCCGCCTCGATCAATTCGTAGATCATCAGCCGCCCGCATTCGTCATCACTCCAGATGAAGGTCTGGATGTCGATCGACCGGCGCGCGTGCCGGATAAGGTGCACCCGCAGCAGCAGCGCATCATAGCCGCCGCTGAGATTGGCCACCTGGTTGCGCAGCGTGATGTCGCCATCCGCGCCACCGGCCAGGCTCGCCGCGATCACCGGCCCCAGCGGGGATGAGGCGAAGGGCGTTTCCGCCCGCGCCAGCCCCGCCAGCAACAGGCTGATGCCCATGGCCCAAAGCAACCGCCGGGACCAACCTTTGGCATTATCAGCATTCATCCGTGCGATCCGCGAAGAACCCACCCTCAGCCCAGAATCTCCAGCATCCGCACGAACAGCCGGTTCACCTTCGCCTGATTGTCTTTCACCAGGTCCTTAAACTTGGAGAAATCGATCTCCGTCCCTTCGAGGCCGTTCGCATAGTTGTCGATCAACGCGAGGCTGTTGTAGTTCAGACCCGCTTCCGTGCAAAGATCGGCCTCATGCGCCGCCGTCATCCCGACGACATCGCCCCAGTGCTGCACGATCCGGATCTCCGCCTTGGTCTCGAAGCGGGGGCCGCGCATCTGCACATAGACCTTGCCCGGATGGATCGTGAACTCCGGCGCGAGCTTTTCGACCAGCAGCGCGATGAGATTATTTGCGATCCCCGGCGCCCCGCCCTTCAGCTCCCGGTCAAAAAAGGTCGCCGGCCCCTGCTGCAGACCCACGTAATCGCTGCACGACACCAACGTGCCCGGCGGCAGCTCCTTTTTCAGCGAACCCACGGAGTTGAGCGACACCACGTCCTTGAAGCCGAGATCGGCCAGTGCGCGGATGTTGGCACGGTAGTTGATCGAGTGCGGCGGCAACGGAAAAGCGTAGCCGTGCCGGTTGATGAGGACAAAATCGCCCTGCGTCTTGTAGGTCACCTCGCCGTATTCGGTCGGGATCGTCTTCACCTCCCACGCAGCAAAGAGGTCGGAGTTTACGATGCTCGTGCCGCTGACAAACGCGATTTTCATACCCGCCCATCACGCCCCAACGGCCCCCCGAGACAATCCGAAACCCACCACACCTCCGGCTTGCAACCGCGCCGCTTTCCGTCCGAATCCATCAGAACCCAGCAGCCAACCCATCATCACAGATGACACGGATATCACAGATTGAATAAGATCGGTCGATTCATCCGTGCCCATCTGTGAAATCTGTGGCAAAAAACGTCAGCTCCAAATCCCTCCATGCCCCTCATCGACAAACCCCTCCCCGAGCTCCGCAAATACAAGGGTCGCAACCCCCGCCCCGCCGACTTCGACGCCTACTGGAGCGCGGCCTTGCGCGAACTCGACGCCACCGACCCCAAGCCCGAGCTTGTGCCGAGCAAAGCCATTACCCCGCGCCACAGCGAGGCCTTCGACCTGTGGTTCACCGGGGTCGGCGGCGCCCGCGTTTACGCCAAGTATGTGCGTCCGAAGCAGGCCGCGGGCAAAAGCCCCGCCGTCCTCCAGTTTCACGGCTACACGGGCAACGGCGGCGATTTCTCCAACAAGCTCGCCTGGTCAGGTGAAGGTTTCTGTGTCGCCGCGCTCGATTGCCGCGGCCAGGGCGGACGCTCCGAGGATTCGGGCAAGGTCCTCGGCGCCACCTACCGCGGCCACATCATCCGCGGTCTTGATGATCCCGATCCCCGCAAGCTCGCCTTCCGCCAGATCTTCCTCGATACCGCGCAACTCGCCCGCGTCGTGATGAGTTTCCCCGAAGTGGACGCCAAGCGCGTCGGCGCCATGGGCGGCTCACAAGGCGGCGCCCTCACCCTCGCCTGCGCCGCGCTCGAACCCCGCATCAAACGCGCGGCCCCCGTCTTCCCCTTCCTTTGCGACTACCAGCGCGTCTGGGAAATGGACCAGGCCAAGGACGCCTACGAGGAACTGCGCACCTACTTCCGCCAGTTCGACCCGCTCCATGCCCGCGAAAAGGAAATCTTCACCAAGCTCGGCTACATCGACTGCCAGCACCTCGCCCCACGCATTAAGGCCGAGGTCCTCATGTATGTCGGCCTGATGGACACCATCTGCCCGCCCTCCTCGCAGTTCGCCGCCTTCAACAAAATCAAGTCGAAGAAGCGCACGGTCATCTATCCCGACTACGGCCACGAAGGCCTCCCCGGCGAAAGCGACCTGACCTTCAACTTCATGCGGGGGTTGTAAGGGGCAGATGGAGCCGATCCCAGCCCTCCTTTCTCCAGCATGAAAAATCGGACGCGCAGGTCCCTCTGCGCGTTGGATGGCCGGCACAGGGACGTGCCGGCCCACCCGTTGAAATGAGCCGTCATCCCAAAATCCGCACCCTCGCTCAAGCCCGCGCGTTCGTGAACAAGGTCGGCCTCTGTCTCGTATTCGCCGACCGGAAAAAGGATCTGCCGAATCTCTGGGATGTCGTGGACCTGCCGGAAAAACAGTCCGGCGAAAAGGGCTGGGGGCAAAAAATCGGCGCGGTCTGGACTTGGAAAAACCAACTGCCCGCCGAATATCCCGACGAGATTTTCTACGGCAAGGGCGCCGGCGGCAAAACCGTGCTCATGACGCTGGATTATCTCCGGACGGAGCATTACCCGAAATTCCATCGCCCCGTGGCGGAGTGCAGTCCGCTGGCACGCACACTCTACGAACTCATCCGTATCGAACCGATGACCACCGGCGCCCTGCGCACCGCCGTGCTCAAGGGCGACAAATCCCGCAAAGCCGCCTTCACCAAGGCGCTCATCGAACTGCAAGTCACCCTGAACATCGTCCGCTCCAACGACCCCAAGATCACGACCGACACCTGGCTGCGCTTCGCCGACCAATACCCGTCTCTCACTTCACCCAGTTGATCTGCTCGAACCGCTGCGCCAGCTCGACGTCTTTCGCCGTCACTTTTCCGCCGCTATCGTGGGTGTTCAGCCGCACAGCGACCCGGTTGTAAACATTGGTCCACTCCGGATGATGGTCCATCGCCTCGGCCTCGAACCCGGCACGGACCATGAAACTCAGCGCCTCCTTGAAGCTGCCGAACTTGAACTCCTTCACCAACGCATCGCGCTCGAATCCCCATCCGGGCAGCCCGCCCAGCGCCGTGGTGATTTCCGTCTTAGTCAGGGGTTGGCTTGGCATGACTCTGACCATGCGCATCCCTGCGGCGGAGGCAAGCCAGCCGGGCAATCGCACCCCTCCCCTCCGCGGCTAAAAATTGGCTTGGTAAAGTCCCACGCCCCGCGCTCAATCACCCCCCGCATGACCCTGCCCAGTCCCGCCAAGACACCCGCGCACGTCGCCATCATCATGGATGGCAACGGCCGCTGGGCCCGGCAACGCGGACTGCCCCGTATCGAAGGACATCGCCGCGGGGTCGAAACCGTCCGCACCGTCACCGAAGCCGGCCGCGAACTCGGCCTGCGCACGCTCACGCTTTACGCTTTCTCGGCTGAAAACTGGAAGCGCCCGCAGGACGAGGTAGGCGCCCTGATGGGACTGCTGGAATACTATCTGAAGAAGGAACTCGCTACCTTCATCCGCAACCGCATCCGCCTGCGCACCATCGGCCGCACCGACCAGCTCCCCGCCGGCGTGCAAAAGCACCTCAATCACACCATCGCCGAGACTGCGCACTTCACCGACTACACGCTCGTGCTCGCACTCAATTACGGATCGCGCACCGAGATTGCCGACGCCGCGCGCGACTACGCCGCCGCCGTCGCCGCCGGTCGCGAAACCGCCGGAGAAAGCTCATGGGAAGCCTTCAGCCGCTACCTCTACACGGCCGGCCAGCCCGATCCCGACCTCGTCATCCGCACTTCCGGGGAGACGCGCCTCAGCAATTTTCTCCTGATGCAGGCCGCCTATGCGGAATTCGTCTTCACCCCTGTCCTCTGGCCTGACTTCAGCAAGGCCGATCTCGCCACCGCCCTGGCCGACTATGGCCGGCGCGAGCGCCGCTACGGTCTGACCAGCGAACAGGTCGCCACTCCCGTCTCCCCATGATCAGTCGCATCTTCAGCACCGTCGCACTCTGGGCGATCATCGCCGGCGTCCTCTGTTTTTTTCGCACCACCGGCGCCCTCGTCCTCGTTGCGGTGATCTCAATGCTCACACTGCGCGAGTTCTACCAGCTGATGCGCGGCGCGGGCTACAAACCCTTTGACCAGCTCGGGCTGCTCCTCGGCGGACTCATCACCCTCGAACCCTGGCTGCAGGTGCGCTTTGGCATCCCCTCCGGCCACACCCTGGCGCTGGCCGTCATCATTTTTGCGATCCGCATCCTCGCCGAACGTGAGGGGAAGGACCGCGTGGGCGCGCTCGGCTCGACTCTCTTCGGCCTTGTTTACGTCGCGTTCATGCTGAGCTATTTCACACGTATCCTGACGCCACTGCCCGGGGACACCATCACGTCCGACGGCCGGCTGCTGCTCGCCCTGTGGCTCATCGCCACCGCGAAGTTCTGCGACGTCGGCGCGCTGCTGGCGGGCATGGCCTTTGGCCGCCACAAGATGGCGCCTGTCATCAGTCCCAAGAAAACCTGGGAGGGCGCCGTGGGCGGCGTGCTGGTGTCCATGGGCGTGGGTGCGGTCATCGCCTGGCTGGCCCGCGATCATTTCCCGGTCCACATGACCCCGCTTTACGCCGCCCTGTTCGCCGCGCCTGTCGCGGTGGTCGCCATTGTCTCCGATCTGATCGAATCCCTCATTAAGCGCCAGGCCAACAGCAAGGATTCCGGCAAGGTCATCCCCGGCATCGGCGGCATGTTCGACCTCAGCGACAGCCTCCTGCTCGCCGCCCCCGTGGGTTGTCTGGTCTTCCGCCTGCTCTGATGTCGTCCGCCCCTTCCAGGAAACGCGTCGTTCTCCTCGGCGCCACCGGCTCCATCGGGGAAAACACCCTGCGCGTCATCGCCGCGCACCCCGACAAACTTGAACTCGTCGGCATCGCCGCCCGCTCCGGCTGGGAAAAGCTCGCCGCCATTGCGCAGCGCCATCGCGTTCCCCACATCGCGCTCTTTGATGACGCGGCCGGAGCCGCCGCCAAGGCCTCCGGTCGCTTCGCCCCCGGCACCCGATTTTACACCGGGGCCGATGGTCTCAACGCTCTGGCCGTGCTGCCGGAGGCCGACATTGTCCTCGTCGCAGTCGTGGGCACCACCGCCCTCGAACCCACCCTCCGGGCCATCGCCGCCGGCAAAGACATCGCCCTCGCATCGAAGGAGATTCTTGTCCTCGCCGGCAAATTCGTGATGGCTGCCGCCAAGGCCAACCGCGTGCGCCTGCTTCCGGTGGACAGCGAGCACAGCGCCGTTTTTCAGTGCATCGAAGGCCACCCTCAAGCCAGCGTGCGCCGTATCCTGCTCACCGCCAGCGGCGGCGCCTTCCGCGACTGGCCCGAGGAAAAACTCATCCACGTCACCCCCGCTGACGCCACCAAACATCCCAACTGGGCCATGGGACCCAAGATCACGGTGGATTCGGCCACCCTCGCCAACAAAGGACTCGAACTCATGGAGGCCCAATGCCTCTTCGACCTCCTGCCCGGGCAGTGCCAGGCCGTGCTCCACCCGCAGAGTATCGTCCATTGTCTCGTCGAGTTCACGGATGGCGCCATGCTCGCGCAGCTCTGCCCGCCCTCCATGACCTTCCCGATCCAGCACGCCCTGCTCCATCCACAGCGTGCCCCCGGAGTGGAAACCCCGCTGGACTTCACCCGCCTGCTTTCCCTCGATTTCCGGCCGGTGGATGAAGCCCGCTACCCCATGCTCCGGCTCGCCCGCGAAGCCATGCACGCCGGCGGCGGAGCCCCCGCCATTTACAATGCGGCCAACGAGGTCGCCGTCGCCGCCTTCCTCGATCGCCGCCTCCCTTTCCTTGCGATTCCCGTGGTCGTGGAACAGGTTCTCGATTCCGTGACTCACACCGATCCCGACGACCTGTCCGCCGTCCTCACCCTCGACGCCGAGGCCCGCCGGATGGCGCAATCGAAAATCGATCCTCAAACATTGAAAGCCTGACCCGTGTCCTCCGATCTCCTCCAAGCCCTCCTCTCCAATGTCTGGGCGATCTTTCTGGTCGTTCTCTTTTTCGGCGGTTCGATTTTTGTCCACGAGCTGGGGCACTTCCTCGCCGCCCGCCGTCGCGGCGTGAAAGTCGAGCGCTTCTCCATCGGTTTCGGACCGAAGATCTTTTCCTGGCGCGGCAAGGATGGCGTGGAGTACCGCCTCTCCTGGCTCCCGCTCGGCGGCTATGTCGCCCTGCCCCAACTGGCGG
Organism: uncultured Opitutaceae bacterium; assembly: GCA_964429385.1. Classification (GTDB taxonomy): domain Bacteria; phylum Verrucomicrobiota; class Verrucomicrobiia; order Opitutales; family Opitutaceae; genus UBA2377. Next base: position 1,764 of record CAYSBR010000042.1, on the reverse strand, counting down.
ACCTCAGCGCCATCGAAGGCGAAAGCGAAACCGCGCCCGACAAGCTCCCGCCCATCAGCTACGCCACCAAGATGATCGTCTTCGCGGCGGGCGCGACTTTCAACCTCCTCTTCGCCCTGGCCCTCGCCACGGTCATCTGGTTCATCGGCCAGCCCGTCAGCAGTGACATGACCACGACCCGCATCGGCTATGTCAGCCCCACGCTGGAACTGCCCAACGGGGAACGCGCCGCCAGCCCCGCCAGCGAAGCGGGCCTGCGGGTCGGGGATATCGTGCGCAAGATCGATGGCACACCGGTCAACGACTGGATGCAGCTCATGCAGACCTTGATCACCGGTTCCGGCCGCACCGCCACCGGCCGACCCATGGCCATCTTCACCATCGAGCGCGAGGGACAGACGCTGGAGGTGCCGATCTATCCGCTGCTCTCCGGCGACGAGGAGTTTCGCCGGGTCGGCATTGCCGCCAGCTACACCCTGCTCGTGCACGCTGTCGCGGCCGACTCCCCCGCCGCTCAGGCCGGTTTCGTCGCCGGCGATGAACTGGTAAGCCTCAACGGCAGACCCATCCACGGAATCGACACCTACCGTGAAGTCATGGAAGCCGCCGACACCGCCCCTCTCCTCTTCCGCGTCAAACGCGGCACCGGTGAACAGGACTTGGTCGTCGCCCCTCGCACCGAAACCACCGACCTCACCCTCGGCATGGCCTTCGCCCGTGGCTTCTCCCTCGCCTACCCTTCTCCTCTCACCCAGGTCACCGATCACGTCGTGATGACCTTCCGCACGCTCAAAAGCCTCATCCACCCGCAATCCGACATCGGCCTCTCCAAGGTCGCCGGTCCCGTCGGCATCGTGCGCATCTTTCACAGCGCGGCCGAGGCCGGCATCCGTGCCGTGCTCATGTTCACCATCCTCGTGAACATCAATCTCGCGATCTTCAACCTCCTGCCCATCCCCGTGCTCGATGGCGGCCAGATGCTCTTCGCCACCCTCGCCCGCCTGCGCGGCCGACCGCTCCCCACCAGCTTCGTCATGGCGACTCAAAGCACCTTCATCATGCTGCTTTTCAGCATGATCATCTACGTGACCTTCTTTGATGTGCGACGGGTCGTGCGCGACGTCCGCGCCGGCCAGGCCGAGGTCGCCGCCCCGGCGGAACCCGCCCCACCCGCTGATACGGAGGAGTCGCCCGCACCGTAAGCCATGTCGTATTGCGCCTCCCGTTTTCATACCCTCCGCCGCCGGACCCTTGAGGTGATGGTCGGCGGCGTCGGCGTCGGCGGGGATAATCCCATCCGCCTGCAGTCCATGACGACGAGCGACACGCAGGACGTGGCCGCCACCGTGCGGCAGGCCATCGCGCTGGCCGAGGTCGGGTGCGAAATCGTGCGGGTCACCGCGCCAAATATCGCCGCCGCCAAGTGCCTCAAGGATATCCGCGCCCGGCTCACCGACGCCGGCTTCGGCCACATTCCCCTCGTGGCCGACATCCACTTTCTCCCCTCCGCCGCCATGGAGGCCGTGGAGCACGTTGAGAAAATCCGCGTCAACCCCGGCAACTACGCCGACAAAAAGAAATTCGCCGTCAAGGAATACACCGACGCCGACTACGAACACGAACTGCAGCGCCTGCACGAAGCCTTCTCGCCCCTCGTCCTGCGCGCCAAGGTCCTCGGCCGCTCCCTGCGCATCGGCACCAACCACGGTTCGCTCTCCGACCGGATCATGAACCGCTACGGCGACACGCCGCTCGGCATGGTCG
>CAYSBR010000041.1:10765-28354 GCA_964429385.1 uncultured Opitutaceae bacterium | reverse complement strand
GGCCCGGCCCGACCTCGAACTCGCGCTCGCGGAGCCGCAGCCGGCCGCGGCCGGCGAGCGTGTATTGCAGCAAGGCAAAATCGGCCCGGCCCCGCCGCAACCCGTGCCAGTCGTAGGCCGGGGAAGTTTCGCGCGCATGCCCGATGCTGCCGAGCATGACGCGGAGGGGCAGCGCGCGTTCGGGAAAAAACAATGAAGTCTCTCCGCGGGGCAGGGCTTGCAATTTGTGCAGCACAAAAGGACAGAAATTAGCACAAGCTGGCGATGGCAAGGGGAGAATGGATGTTCTATGCTGAGCACGATCTTACTTATCCCATGCCCATCAAAATTGCCTTCATCGGAGCCGGCTCAATCGGCTTTACCCGCCGTCTCGTGGCCGACGTCCTGGCCGTGCCGGAATTTGCGAATGTCGAGTTCGCCTTCACCGACATCAACGCCCGCAACCTCAACATGGTGGCCGAAATCTGCCGCCGCGACATTGCCGCGAACCAACTGAAGACAAAGATCACCGCCACGACGAACCGGCGGACTGCGTTGAAGGGGGCGAATTATGTATTCTGTGTCGTGCGCATCGGCGGCATCGAGGCGTTTGTGCACGATATCGAGATCCCGCTGAAATACGGCGTGGACCAGTGCGTGGGCGACACGCTGTGCGCCGGCGGCATCATGTATGCCCAGCGCGGGATCGCGGCGATGCTGGACTTCTGCCGCGACATCCGCGAAGTCGCCGCACCGGATTGCCTCCTGCTCAACTACGCCAACCCGATGGCCATGATGACCTGGGCGGCGAACCAATACGGCGGCGTCCGCTGTGTCGGCCTCTGCCACGGTGTACAGCACGGGCATTTCCAGATTGCCGAAGTCCTCGGCCTGAAGAAGCGGGATGTGGATATCATCTGCGCCGGCATCAATCACCAGACGTGGTATGTCTCGGTGAAAACCAACGGGCGCGACCGCACCGGCGACCTGCTCGCGGCGTTTGAGAAACACGAGGAATACGCCCGGACGGAGAAGGTGCGCATCGATATGCTGCGCCGGTTCGGCTACTATTCGACCGAGTCCAACGGTCATCTGAGCGAATACGTGCCGTGGTATCGCAAGCGGCCCGATGAAATCAAACAATGGATCGACCTCGGTTCGTGGATCAATGGCGAGACCGGTGGCTACCTGCGGGTGGTGACCGAGGGGCGCAACTGGTTCCGCGCGGAGTTCGGGCGGGGCAAGCGGCCCGAGCCCTTCAAGTATGGTGCCGAGTCCCGCACGGAGGAGCATGGCAGTTATATCATCGAGGGCCTGGAGACGGGCCGGATCTACCGCGGGCATTTCAATCTGGTTAACGAAAACACGATCACAAACCTGCCGCCCGACGCGATCGTCGAGGCGCCCGGTTACGTGGACCGGCATGGCTTCAATACCCCGAGCGTGGGGGACCTGCCGCTCGGCTGCGCGGCGGTGTGCAATGCCAGCATATCGGTGCAGCGCCTCGGCGTGGAGGCCGCTGTGCATGGCGATGATGAACTGTTGCGCCAGGCCTTCCTGCTGGACCCGCTGGTTGGCGCCGTCTGTAATCCGCCGGAGGTCTGGCAGATGGTGGATGAGTTTCTTGTCGCGCAGGCTCCCTGGTTGCCGCAATACCGCCGCGCCGCCACCGTGGCGAAAGCCCGCCTGGCCAAGGGGCCGCGGATCAAGACCAAGGCTTACAAGGGCGCGGCCCGCCTGAAGACGCGCTCGATGGCCGAGCTCAAGCGGCTGGAAAAACAAAACCCGCGCGCCGGCCACTGATTACCCCCGGGTCGCGCGGTGCTTTATCATGCGCCGCGCGCGGGTGGGGGTGAGGGGGTGTTGAAATCGCGGTTGCCAGTTGCGCCGCGGCGGCTTGCGTTGCGGGTCCTCATGCAACTTGACCTTCCCGCCGGTGATTTTGACGGCTACATCTTTGATCTTGATGGCACGCTGATTGACACGATGCCGCTGCATTACCGGGCCTGGGATGCGGCGATGCGCGCGGCGGGGCTGCCGCATGCGCTGGATGAGGATTATTTCTATGCACTGGGAGGCGTGCCCACGCGGCGGGTGGCCGAGCTGTTTGGCGAGCGTTACGGCCTGAAACTCGATCCGGATGAGGTGTTTGAACAGAAGGAGGCGCTGTTCACCGCCTTGCAGTCCGAGGCCAGGTTGATCGAGCCGGTGGTCGCCATCGCCCGCGCCAGGCAGGCCACGCATCCGCTGGCCATCGCCTCGGGCGGGCCGCGCGTGATTGTGCAGCGTTCGCTGGAGGTGACCGGCATCAGGCCGCTTTTCCGCGCGGTGGTGACGGCGGATGATGTGGTGCATGGCAAGCCATCGCCGGACATGTTCCTCTTGGCGGCGCAGCAGTTGGGTGTGGCGCCCGGACGTTGTCTGGTGTTCGAGGATGCCGAGCCGGGCATCCAGGGTGCCCTGGCGGCGGGCATGCAGGTGGTGCGGGTGCCGAGCCGCCGCTGAGGCCGGCGATTTAAGGCTTGGGCGGCCGGGCCGAAGCGTGTTCCAGTCGGAGCCCATGAAATTTGAAGATCTGGCCAAGGCGGAGGCGCGGTCGCAACCGGTGTATGAGCCCGGCAAGCCGATTGAGGAGGTGGCGCGTGAATTGGGCATCGATGCGGCCGGGATCATCAAGCTGGCTTCCAACGAGAATCCGTTTGGCCCCTCGCCGAAGGCGATGGCCGCCGCCCACGCGGCCCTGGAGGAGGGCGAACTTTACCCCGATGGCGGATGCTTCGCCCTGCGCCGCAAGCTGGCGGAAAAGTGGAATCTGGCGCCCGAGCAGTTTGTGATCGGCAATGGTTCCAACGAGATCCTTGAGTTGCTGGGTCACGCGTTTCTGCGGCCCGGTGACGAAGTGGTGATGGGCAATCCGGCCTTTGTCGTTTACAAGCTCGTGACTCTGCTCTTCGGCGCGAAGCCGGTCGAGGTGCCGTTGGTGAATCACGCTCATGGGCTGGCCGATCTGGCGGCGGCGATCACCCCGCGCACGCGGATGGTCTTTGTCCCCAGTCCCAACAATCCAACGGGCACGGCCAATGCGGAGGCGGAGCTGCTGGCCTTCGCGCGCGCGCTGCCGGAGCATGTCATCTGCGTTTTTGACGAAGCCTACGCGGAATACCTTGAGGCGCCGCCGGACTTGCGTCCGCTGATCGCCGAGGGACGTCCGGTGATCTGCCTGCGGACTTTTTCCAAGATTTACGGACTGGCCGCGCTGCGGGTCGGCTACGGCTATGCCAGCGCGGAGGCGGCGGCGTTGCTTAACCGGGTGCGGCAGCCGTTCAACGTAAACGCCATCGCCCAGGCCGCCGCGGTGGCGGCGCTGGACGATCATGAGTTTGTGGCGCAGTGCCGCCGGGAGAACCGGGCGGGGCTGGCCCGGCTGGCGGAGGGTTTTCGCCGGCTGGGATTGGAGCATGTGCCGAGTGTGGGCAACTTTCTGCTCGTGCGCGTGGGCGACGGCGGAAAGGTCTTCGCGGAGCTGCAGCGTCGGGGCGTCATCGTGCGGCCGGTGCGGTCCTACGGGCTGCCGGAATGGGTGCGCGTGACCGTCGGTACGCCGGAACAAAACGAGCGGTTTCTCACTGCGCTCGCCGCCGTGCTCGGCGGCTGAGGTGGGTGATCAACGCGCCGCCGCGCGGGTGAGCCGGTCGTTGATGGCTTCGGCCAGACCGTTGCCGCAGGCACGTTCAAAGTGGAGCGTGGCGAACCCGGATTCATCGAGCTGGCGCAACCGGGCAAACAGGCGCCGGGCCGCGCCTTTGAGTTCTCCGGTTTCGTCGAGCCAGAAAATCCGCGGGGTCAGCGTCCCCTTGGGTTTTTTAAGGAAGACCCACGCTTCAGTGGCCGGGCCGGCCTGGGCTGTTTGCAAGTCGAGGCGGTCATGAAGAACGACCCGTGCCTTGGGGCTGTAATGGCGGAGCAGCAGCCCGGGGGCGAGTTGGGGGTGTTGGGCTGAGGCGCGGCGCGGGCGGCCGGCGACGGGGCGGCCGAGTGCCTGACTCAGGTCTTCCCGACTGATGAGCCCGGGTCGCAGCAGTCGGGGCCGAGCGGGGTTGCGCAAATCCACAATCGTGGATTCGAGGCCGATGGCGGAGTCGCCGCCGTCGAGGATGTATTTGATTTTTCGGCCGAGCCCGGCGCGCACGTGGTCCGCGCTGGTCGGGCTCACATAGCTGAAGGGGTTGGCGCTGGGCGCGGCCAGCGGGATGCCGGCCAGTCGCAGGAGTTTTCGGAAGAGGGGGTGGGCCGGCATCCGCACTGCGACACTGTCGCGTCCGGCGGTCACTTCCCCGGGCACGATGTCCCGCTTCGGCAGGATCAGGGTCAGGGGGCCGGGCCAGAATTTGCGGGCCAGGCGGAGCGCGGCGGTGTTGGGTCGGGCGATCTGATCGAGCTGAGCCAGATCGTGGATGTGCACAATGAGCGGGTCGGTGAGCGGCCGGCCCTTGGCGGCGAAAATCCGGCGGCAGGCCCGGGCCGAGAGCGCATGGCCGGCGAGGCCGTAAACCGTTTCGGTGGGCACCGCGACGAGCTGGCCCTGCCGGAGTTTGCCGGCCAGCAGTTGCAGGTTGCGGGGGGTTCCGCGGTAGATGCGGGCGCGGGTTGCGGCAGGCATGGCACAAAAAAGCCGGAGTTTGCACTCCGGCTGAAGTCAAATGGGCGGTCTGCCGAGCGTTACTTCGCCAACAGCATGTTGCGCGACTGCTTGATCGTGGTCGTGACCGCCCGCTGGTGCTTGGCCGAGAGGCCGGTGTATTTGCGGGGCAGAATCTTGCCGGTGTCGGTCACGTAGCGGTGCATCATCTGCGGGGCGGTGAACGGAATCTCGATCGGCGAGAGGGTCTGGGTCTTGGTTTCTTCGGTGGTGCTCATGGCGGAAAAAGAGGGAGACGATTGCGTTTGGGGTGCCTGCTGTCAACGGGCATTTTCCCGGGGCGGGATGGCCTTATTGGGCGAGGGTCACCTGGCCGCGCATGCCGGCGATGAGTTTGCCTTCGTGGTTGTCGATCAGGATTTTGATGCGCACCAGGCCGCTGGCGCCGTCAATGCGGGGGTCGATGAAGTCGATGACCCCTTCCAGGGTTTCATCCCGGTATTCGGGGAAGCGGACGGGGACGATCTGGCCGGTTGTGAGCTTCAGTGCGTCGGTGGCGTCGATGAAGACTTGGAGGAAGACCTGGCGGATGTCCACGATGTGGAAGACCGCTTCATTTTCGTCCACCGCCTCGCCGGCTTCCTTTTGCTTTTCGACCACGAGTCCGTCGAGCGGGGCGCGGATCTTCCGGCGGTCGAGCTGTTCCAGGGCGATCTGGTGCTGGAGCTGGGCGATGTCGCGCTCGATGCGCTTTTCGATCGCTTCCCCCTCGCTCACCACTTGGTCGCGGAAGAGGTTCTGGGTGCCCTGGGCGGCGAATTCCTTTTGTTCAAGGATCTTGGCAAAGCGGCCGGCTTCGGCGGCTTCGACGCGGTCAATGAGAACGGCGAGGAGTTCGCCGCGGGCGACGGTGTCGCCTTCCTTCACGTTCACCGTGGAGAGGATGCCCTGCACGGCGGAGCTGACGGTGACCTCCATGAAGGGGAGCAGCACACCTTCGGCCGTTTTGGCGGACAGCAGGGCGGGGCAGGCCAGGGCGGCGAGCAGGATCAGGCGTTTCATTGCTTTTGGGCGCGGTCGGTGGCGTCAACGAGGTTGATGGCGTGGCGTTCGAACAGCACGCCGGCGACGCCCCAGAGGATGGTGAGAGCCTTGCGACCTTCGGCGATGGCTTCGAGCCGGTTCACCTGGGCCTGGGCCAGTTCATCCTGCATGCGCAGGACGTTGAAGCTGGTGGTCAGGCCGTTGGCGAGGCGGCGCTCCTCGGCCTTGAGCGCTTCCTCGGCCGAGGCGACGGCGCGCACGGCTTCTTCGGCGCGTTGTTTGGCGGAGGTCACCCGGGTGTAGGCGGTGTGGACCTGCGAGGCGACGCGGTTGCCGGTGCGCTGGACTTCGAGCTCGGCGGCGCGCAGGGCCAGCCGCGTTTCCCGCAAGCGGGCGCGCTCCTGGGTGAATGTGAGGGGCACGGAGCCGATGAAACCCACGGAGTAGTCGGGCTGGCTGCGGTCGCCGTAATCGCTGAAGCTGCCGCCGAAGTCGCCGGCGAGGCCGTTGAGGCCGACGGAGACTTGGAGATCGACGCGGGGCAGGAACTGGTTGCGGGCGTAGCGCACGCGGATCTGCTCGGTTTCCACCTTCTGGAGGGCGACCTGATACTCGGCGTTGCGATCCAGCGCGAGGCCGCGGAGGGTGGGCAGCGATTCATCAAGGGCAACCTCCCCGAGCGCATCGGTCAGGATGAAGCGGGTGTCGCTGACGGAGACAAAGTCGCTGAAAATGAGCTCGCGTAGGCGATTTTCCGTTTCGGTCAGGAAGGACTTGGCGCGGATGAGTTCGATCTCGGCGGCGGCGCGGGTGGACTCGGCTTGCATGACATCAATGGGGGCCATGAGACCTTCCTGGCGGCGGCGTTCGTTTTCGGAGCGCAGCTGTTCGGCGAGGGCGATGCGGTTGGTGATGACCCGCACGAGTTCGTGGGCGTAGAGCGCCTCCACGTAGGCGTCGATGACATTGGTCGCGACCTGATCCAGCCGGCCGCGCAGGGTTTGCTCGGCGGCGCGCAGCTCCGAACGCGCGATGCGGGACTCGGCGAGATTGCTCTTGAGGCCGAAACCGCGCAGCAGGGGCTGGGTGAGGGTCAGCGTGGTGTTGCTGGTGTATTCCGGATAGTAGCGGGCGAGCGCCTCGCGATTGAGGGAGTTCTGCAACTCGTAGGCGCGGACGGTGATGTTATACCGCGTACCGGTGGGCAGCAGGCCGATGAGAGAACCTTCGATGCGCAGGTTTTCCTCGGACATGACCTCCACGGCCCGGCCGGTGGCGAAGAAATCACGGGTGTTTTGCGGGCGTTCCAGCGATTCCCAGATGCCGCTCACATCGAGGCGGGGGTCGAAGCTGCCGAGGGCCTGCAGGCGGCGTTGCTCGGCGATTTGCGGCTGCAAGCGTTCGATTGAGACCTCCAGATTGGCATCAAGCGCGCGGACAATGGCCTCGTTTATCGTGAGAGCGAGTTCGACGGAGGCGGGGGCGGCGGGTTCCTGAGCGGCGAGCGGAAGCGCAAGAAGCCCGGAGAGAACGACAAGGGAATGAAGATGGCGCATATGCATACTGGATTGATCTGACTTGTTTGAGGAATTTTTACTAAGGATTTAATCGCTGGCGCAGGTCCTTATTTTTGAGGAATAGCCCCTAGTTTATGAAATCGGAACGACCGGCGCTCAGGTTGTCCTGCACCCAACGATCCTGTTTGAAAACGGCCAGGCGCTGGCGGTAGGCGGAGCGTTCGGCCCGGCGTTGCGCCCAGCGGCAGGCGGCAATCCCGAGGGTGCGGGCACCCGGGAGCCGGAGGCGGAGCGCCAGTTGCACCGGACGGCGGATGAGAAAAGGCAGAAAGTCTTTCAGAAGCTCATCCTCGCAGGAGATGAACAGCAGACCGTTGCCGGGGTCCCCCTGCCGGGCGGCGCGGCCGAAAAGCTGCCGGTCGATCCGCCCGGAGCGGTGGGGCTCGGTGGCGATGACAAAGAGGCCGCCGAGTGCGACCACTTCATCATCGAGGCGGATGTCGGTGCCGCGGCCGGCCATGTTGGTGGCGATGGTCACGGCTCCGCGCTGGCCGGCGCGTTCGATGGTGAGGGCTTCGCCCTGATGCCGGACGGCGTTGAGCAGGTTGAAACTGATGCGGCGTTCGCGCAGGCGCTCGGCGAGTTCCTCACTGGCGGCGATGCTGCGGGTGCCCACGAGGATGGGCCGGCCGGTGGCATGGGTGGTGGCGATGGCGGAGACCACGGCGGCCCATTTGTCCTCGGCGCGGGCGAAGACCCGGGGGCGTCCGGCCCGGAAGCGATTGGGCCTGTGACGGGGGATGGTGCAGAATAGCCGCCGGTGCACGGCCCAGATTTCCCGGGCGCATTCCCGGGCCGTGCCGGTGATGCCGCTCACATGCGGGAGAAAGCGGAAGAACGACTGGTAGCTGAGCTGGGTGATAGCCTCGGTGGGCAGGGTCACCGTCACGCCTTCCTTGACCTCGATGGCCTGGTGCAGGCCCTGTTTCCATTGGCGGCCCGGCATGAGGCGGCCGGTGAACTCGTCCACGATGACCACCACGCCTTCGTCCACCACATATTGTTTGTCGCGCTGGAAGAAGTGGATCGCCTGCAGGGCGGTTTCGACCAGTTCGCGTCGCCAATGCGGATGGGCCAGAGCCGCCTCGGTGGACGCGGCGGCTTCCTGAGCGATGCGTTCCAGCCCGGCATCGGTCAACGGCGCCCGCCGGCGGCGCGGGTCCAGCGTATAGTCGGTTTCCGCCACGAGCCGGGTGGCGAGCCGATGGGCGGCTTGCACCGCATCCGCGAGGGTCTGGTTCTCCACCTGCCGGCTGATGATGAGCGGAGTGACGGCTTCATCAATCAGCAGATTGTCCGCCTCGTCCACGATCACATGGTGCAGACCGCGCAGCACGGTGCGCTCCAAGCCGGGCAGGGGCTGGCCAAAGTGCCGGCGGGCCAGGCGGCGGCCGGCATCCTGCCAGCGGCCGAGGATCAGCCGGTCGCGCAGGAAGTCGGCGAGCAGCTCCTTCCCGGTGGTATATACGATGCCGGCGGCGTGATTCTCCGAGCGTTCGGGACCGTTCATCGTGGCGAGCACGTGGCCGGTTTCGAGTCCGCAGCGCGTATAGAAGCGGCCCAGGTAAAGGGCGTCGCGCCGGGCGAGATAATCGTTGGCGGTGAGGATGTGGACGGGAAGCTCCGTCCAGCCGAGCGGTGCGGCGGCCAGGGCGATGGTGAGGGTCTTGCCTTCGCCGGTCGCCATCTCGGTCAGGGTGCCGTGCAGGAGGGCCAGCGCCCCGCGGAATTGCACAGGATAGGGATCGAGCCCGAGTTCGCGCCGGGCGGCCTCGGCTACCACGGGCAGGGCGGCGGCCGCCGCTTCCACGGGCGCGTGCCGTTGCCGGCGGACGGCGCGGCGGTGAAATTCGAGCTGCTCCTTCAGGGCCTTTTCCGAGAGTCCGGCGAGGGAGGTGTGTTCCGCGTAGAGTCGTTCGGCCCGGGCGGCAAACTCGGTTTGCTTGAACTGCCGGCGCCGCCACCAACCGATGCCCTGATGCACATACCCGTCGATGCCTTGATGCAGCTTGGGCGGCGTCATCAGGCGGGTGCGCAGGACTTCGACGGTGGGCGTCATGGCGGCGGTGAGGGAAGAGCGAGCGGGGAGGCCAGTGATCCTTGAGCTTCGTGCGGCTCAGATCTGGTAGCGCTGCTGGAGCAGTTGGCGGAAGCGGCGCCAGCCTTGTTGCAACAACGGCTCCTTGCCGGTGGTGAAGCGGATGTAGCCTGTCTGCCCGTGAAGCAGGCGGGTGTCGCCGGCGTCGGCGACACGGGCGATGGCCTTGAAATACGGCTCCGCGGTTTGCAGCCCCTCGGAATCTTCGGGATTGGTCCGCACCGGCCCGCCGCCCATCCAGCCCAGCGCGGGAGTCGGCAGGAGATTCTGCTGTCCGGGGATGAGCTGTAACTGGGTGATGGAAACGGGTTGTCCGGCCTGGCCGGAAAAGCGGATTTCGGCGGCGGTATCGGGATACGCGAAGAGCCGGGAGGAGTCGCGTTGCGGCACGATGGCGATGAATTCGAAGTCAGGTGGCTGGATGACGAGGCCCACTGGCCGGCCGCGGGCGAGCAATTCCCCGCCGAGGTCCTGGGCGCGCGGCGCCACCCAGATGCCGTCCAGCGGGGCGCGGATTTCCAGATCACGCTGGCGTTGCCTGAGGTCGGCGAGTTCGGCCTCGGCGGCTTCGCGCTGGCTGCGCAAGGCGCGCAGGTTGGCGCCGCCCTGTTCGAGGGCGACATTCTCCTGCAAACGGGCCTGCCGGACGCGGGCTTCGGCGGCGGTGAGGCGCAGCGCGAGCTCGGGATTGAGCATGCGGGCCAGCAGGTCGCCGGTGCGCACGGTCTGGCCGGAGCGGGCGGTGAATTCACTCAGGTAACCCTCGGTGCCGGTGTAAATGCGGGCGTGTTCCCGGGTTTGGATCACACCGGGTGCATAAGTGTGGTGTGGCCAGGGGAAGAAAAGAAGGAAGGCCATGATCGCGGCAAAGAGGCCGACGGTCACGCCGACGGCGCGCGGCCGGTGCCGGTCGAGCCGGGGTTCGCGGGCGAGGTAGCGGATGAACTTGAAGACGGGTAGGATGAGCAGGGCGAACCCGCCGATGATGGCCGCCAGCAGGCCGAGGCCGAAGAACTTGTCGGCCACGAACAGGATGATGATGGTGAAGACGAAGATCCGGTAGATGGCGGCGGCGATGCCGAAGATCCCGAGAAACGCGGCTTCACGCCGGGTGGCGGCGGGTTGGGGCGGATTGGGCAGCCCGAACAGGTATTTTTCCGCCCAGCGAAACATCTGCGTGCGGCTGCGCTGGTGCAGGTTGGGCGTGTCGGTGAGGTCGGACAGGATATAGTAACCGTCGAAGCGCAGCAGCGGATTGAGATTGAAGAGCAGCGTGCTGACCGAGGCTACAAACATGATGTTGTAGGCGAGGCCGTTGATGAGCCCGGCCCCCGTGTTGGCCCAGACAAAGACGGCCAGGGCGGCGAGGAACAGCTCCACATACATACCGGCGGCACCGACCCAGACCCGGCGCCAGCGCTCGCGGAAAGCCCAGCTGGCGGTGGCATCCATGTAGGGCACGGGGCTGAACACCAGCAGCATGAAGCCCATCTGGTGCACTTCGCCACCGAAGACCCGGCACGCGAAGGCGTGACCAAATTCGTGCAGGATCTTGGTGAGCAGAAACGCGGCGAACAGCAGCGCGAGATTGCCCGGCGCCAGCACATCCTGCCCGTAGGCGAAGAGTTGCTCGCGATGGTCAATGGCCACCTTGAGGGCCAGCAGCAGCACAACGGCCCAGATGGCGAAACCCAGCCAGGTGAACACCGGACGGGCCAGCGGCAGGAATTTCTTCAGGAACCGGTCGGGATCCCACAACGGGATGCGCAGAAACAGGATGCTGCTGAAGGCGCTGCGCACCTTGGCCTGCTGGTGGCGCTTCTGGCGCTCGAAAAGCTGCTGGCTGTCGGGGGCGAGGTCGGATTGCAGCAGGCTGGCCTGGTGGAGCTGGCCGAGCAGCTGGATGATCTCGGACTGGCCGGGGGCGGATGCGGGGTCCTCCCGCAGACAGCGCCGCCAGGCGTCCTCGACCGTTTCCCGGCCGTTCAGGTGCAGCAGGAAACGCCGTGCGCCGGGCCGGATACGGTAGAATGAGTTGGTGAAAGGATCGTGGACGACATACCAGAGCTCACCCCGGTATTGCTGGCGCCGCACATCCACGCTTGGGCGCAACTGCACCCGCTGGCCCGCGATGCGGTGCCAGGATTCACTGAACATCTGGGAAGCGTCGGCCATGATTTAAAACAGGGGGCGGGGAGAGGGGCGCAGGGAGGCGGTTCCGCCCGAAAACTCCGATCCGCGATCAGGAGAAAGGGTATGATTACAGGAACGCTTCATCCGGCTCATATCCGTGTTCATCAGTGTAATCCGTCGCAGGGGTCCCTCCGGCCCTCAGAGCCAGAGCTTCAGCCGGATGAAATCCACCAGGCGGTGGGTGAGCAGCCAGATGATGCGGCGGTCGCCGGCCTCGATCTTGGCCACGCCGCTCATGCCGGGGCGCCACCAGATCTCGCCCTCGGGGTTGGTGATATGGGCCCGCAACACGAAGACATTGCCTTCGGACTTCACCCGGGCGACCGGCTCGAGCCGCTCGACGGTGATGGAGTAGCGCCGGTCCGGGAGGGTGGCGAAGGCAATTTCCCCCGTGTGCCGCTCCAGAATGGCGTGGGCATCCCGTTCAGGGACCTCGATCTCCACATACATGGCTTCAATCCGGGTCATGCGCATCAGCAGGTCGCCGGTCCGCACCGGGGTGCCGATCCGTTCGCGTAGGTCGCCTTCGATCACGACCCCCTCGGCGGGGGCGGCGATATCGGCGCGGGCCAGCCGGAAGCTCACAATATCAAGGCTGGCCTGAGCCTGATCCTTGCCGGCGGCGGCGGCGCGCATATCGGCCAGCCGGCGCTGGACCTCGGCTTGGGCGCGTTCGGCTTCATAGCGTGCCCGCTCGGCTTCGAGCGCGGCTTGTTCGAGTAGCAACTCTCTCTTGTCGAGTTGGATAAGAGTGTCTCCGGCCCGCACGATATCACCCACGCGCACCGGCACGGCGGCGATGTAACCATCGAAAGGGGCGGGCAGATTGACCAAGGTGTCGCTGCGGACAAGGAAGCTGCCTTCCACGCGGTGCGGCCAGGTGCAGAAGACGCTGATGAGGAGTAGGATGATGGCGGTGAGTCCCGCGAGTTTCCACCAGGTGTGCTCCGGGCCCAGCAGTTTGGCCAAGCGGGTACGGGTACCGCGAAGCCCCCGTCGCAGGAAACTGCCGTCGTGGCGCTCCAGTTCGTCAAGCCGCCGGCTGGCCCGATCGAGCACCACGCGCAGGGCGAGGATTTCGTCGGCCGAGAAAGGGCGGTCCTTGCGTTCAAGCAGCACCGCACCGACCGGACGTTCTTCCACCCGCAGCGGCAGGCAGGCGAGGTAGGGCACGCCCTGGGTGCGGGAAAATTGATGATGGTCGCGCGCCACGTAGGTGGCGGTGTCGGGCTCCGGCAGGATGATCTCCTCGTCCTGATCGCAGGCCTCTTCCATCGCGGCCTCGATTTGCCTGACCACTTCCATCTTGGCCTCGAAACGTGGCAAATCGCTGATGGCCCGCACCCGCACATAGGCATCGCGCCGCCAGCCGAGGGAGGCCCGGCTGCATCCGGCCTGGCGGGCCAGCTCATTACATACAGTCATCACGGCCGGGGTGAAGCGGGTCTGCTTGTCCAGCAGCGTCAGCAAATCAAAGGTCTGGGCGAAAGCGCGGTTGCTTTCGCCGGCCAAGCGCAGCGCCCGGGTGCGGCGGTAGAGCAGGGGGAGATCGAGCAGGCGGGCGACCTGTTTGGCAAACTCCCCGGGAGCCGGTACCGGCGGGGTGAAGCGCAGCACGGCGACGCACTGCCAACCGGCCAGCCCGCCGTCAAATTGTACCAAGGAGAAGGGCGACCTGGGGTCCGCCGGGGAGCGAAATTCGGCAATCTCTTCTTTGATTGCGGTTTCCAGTGAGGCGACAAACCCGGCGTCATTGAGCGGGACGCCCAACGGAAATTTTTCCCCGGCCGGCCACGCGGTGAAGGGCTTCCATGACTCTGCTGGTTCGATGGCCCGCCGTAGCAGCAGCACCTGGTTGGCTCCGGTGGCAGTGGCGAGGGCCGCCGCGAAGAGCGGCCAGAACCCCTCTTCAGCTCCTTCATAACGCCGGCATTGGTTAATAGCTTGCACTAGGTCCCAGCCTCAGCCGGTGCGACAAGCTGTGTCAACGTTGCGACTGTCAGGGATTTGTTTCTAAAGTCACAATTCAAAGGAAGTGCAAACGCGGCTTGACCAATTGAATCCAATGGGTTGCAAGTTGGCCCGCCAGTCAGGTTTCCAGCCCGACTGGCTTTGTCCTTAGCTTCAACCGTGTCACTCCGTCACAGAGAATATACCCTCGAAAGCCTTGAGCAGCGCATGCTGCTGTCGGCGGATGGGTTTATTGACGATGGAGTGTCGGCCTTTGAAGACCCCGTGATGCCGGCCCTGACGGCCGAAATCATCGTGGATCAGGACCAGCCCGAGCCCGCCGCCGCGCCGGAAATGCCGGCCGATGAGAGCTTGGTGGACACCACGACCCCGGCCACCGCGCCGGCTGAAGTGGTGGTCGAAACCGAGCTTGTGACTGCGCCGACTGGCGACACCGGTTTGGTGGAAAACGACTCCCTGCCGCCCGCTCCCGAAGTGCCCAGCGCGGCCGATTTTTCCGTTCTGACCCTCACTGCTGGCAACGGCCCGCCAGAGTCGGAAATGGGTCAGAATGATAGCGAAAATGACGCGGGAGAGACGATAGATCCTTGGGATCCACCGTTTGGTGGATTCAATTTTACGGCTACACACGCAGATATCCCTACGCGGACTGCGCAGTATGATGCACTTAAGGTCTTGTTGGCCACAGGCACCGGTTCCACGGTGACGATGGAAGGCACGATGGTGAAGCGGCCCGATGCCGGCACTTCCACCCACTCATTGGGGGAAATCACCATTGCCGGTACTTTCAATTTTGCGCGCCACATGGATGGGGCGACGGCGGCCTTGGACAGCGCCGGCCACTTTGTTTTTGAGGTTTGGTTCACTACCGACAGCTCCGTCACGTTTGGTGTGGGTGGTGTCAATTTGGCCCTCACGGCCAGTAAGGGCGCGTTCTTGGTCAGCGGCAAATATACCAATGCCGGTGACGGTATCGAAACCGAATATGACCTTGGCGGTGGGGCCGGCAGCATGGTCATCACGGGGATCACTGGCTTGGCGGGCGTTGGTCTGGACACGTTCGGGTTTGGGCCCTTGACGACTAACCTTGTCCTGAGCGTGCATACCGCCGCCGGGTTGGCCAATGGTACCCAGACCACTTCCGCAGATATTCGCGCCACAGGTTTGGGGGCGACGTTTGGCGCCACTGATTCAGCCGGTCTTACCGGTGAGATCTCTTTTAGTGTTACTTCGGTTGGCTTGACGTTTGTGGGGGATGTTACCTTTGCGGTAGTTCACGATGCAGGTGAGTATGCCCTGTCAGTGGCTTTGACTGATGCGACTGCCACTTTGGCGACCACCGGGGCTACGCTGACAGGTGAGGGGATCGCTATTACCCTCCAGCTCGCCGCTACCGGTGTGAAAGGTTCAGCCACAGCTACCACACTTAACCTCACCGGTTTGGGTGGCGGAATTTCGGGTGGCGCCACGAATGCTGCTTTTGCCATCAATACCACCACGCCGTCCGTCTCGGTGAAGTTTGACGCCACGCTTACCTTGGCCGTGAATCACGGTGGGGTTGAAGCCAATCTCACCGGAAATTTTTCCTTTGAATTGGATACTGGCGTTATTCGGGTCACCCTCAGTGACGGTTCTAGCAGCTTCGCGGCGGGCGGCACGACCTTGGCTATCGAAGACATTGGTGGCGCTTTCCTCATCCGTGGAGACGGCTTTGCTGGCCGGGCCTCGGTCGACGATATCACCCTGACTGGCGTGACCGGCTTTGATTTCCAGGTCGCCAGTCTGCTATTCGAAATCAACACGACCAATCAGGATATCACTGATTCCATTCTTGGTGCTCCGGGAGGTCCGCTCAACTTCACGGGTACTGATCGCAGAAGGTTCTTCCGCATTCAGGGTGATGTGGAGTTGGGCATCGCTCTGGATGGCCTCAGCGCCACCTTGGACGGCACCTTCTATTTCGAGCAGTTCGAGCTGAGCGGTAGTAATGTGGTGAAGTTTGCCGCTTTGGGGGCTACGGCCTCGTTCTCCGCTGGTGACATCACGGTCACGGTCAGCAACGTCACGGGTGGGTTCATCCTCACGGATGCCGGGGTGGCCGGCCTCGTGGAGGCGGATGGCATTGATGTGGACGGCTTGGGTGGCGATATCACCGTGGGCGGCTCCGACCTCAGCTTCTCTATTAATACTACCGGCGCCGCCACGGGTCCCATTTCGTTTGATGTGGTGGACCACGATTCGGTGTCCTTTGATTTCAGTGAGGATGACGAGTTGGATTTCGTCAGCGTGGGCGGCACGATCACCCTTGGGCTGACTTTGGGCGCGGTGGAGTTCGAGTTGGTTGGCAGCCTGGCCTTCCAGAATGCAAAGCTGACGGACGACACCAGTGTGGTGAAGATCGGCGGGCAGGGGCTGACGGCCTCCGTGACTATCGGTTCTGTGGTGGCTGAAATTACCGATGTTCAGGGTATCATCGTACTGACTGACGACGGTATCGCCGGTCGGGTGCAGTTCGATGAATTGAGCATTGCTGGTATTTCCGGCTTTACGCTCAACGCTCAGGATTTCGCCTTTGAGTTCAACACCACCGGCGGGCCGATCAACGAGACGCTGGAAGTGGGCGGGGTCCCGCAGACGCTCACCTACACGACGCCTGAGACTGCCAACTTCTTCCGCGGCAGTGGTTCGGCGACCTTGGGCTTCGAGCTGGGCGGCATCAGCACGACGATGACCGGCTCGTTCGGGTTCGAGTCCTACACCCTCGCCGGAGCGAGTGATCCGGTGGTGAAGTTTGCCTTCGAAGCCGTGAGCTTCGAGATCGGCCTGGGGGCAGTGGAGTTGAAGGTTCTCGGCGCCAGCGGCTTCTTCCTTTTTGGCGAGGATGAGAATAATGACGCAGCCTACGCCGGGCGGCTCGATATCACCACCGCGACCATTGAGGGCGTTACCGGCCTGACCTTTGCGGTCACGGATTTCAGCCTCGAGACGAATACCTTCGGCGCGAATGTTTCCACCACCATCGTAGTAGGCGAAGTGGATGATGGGGTGAACGGGGAAACCAACGATTTCAATCTGTCCTTCACCGGAGCCGGCCGGCACAACTTCTTCGCCCTCGGCGGCACCATCAACGTGGGCGTCACCCTCGGCGGCTTCAACGCCACCCTGAGCGGAGGCTTCTACTTCGAGCAGGCGACGCTCGACCTCAATGGGAGCGAGGCGGGTGGAGAAACCAGCATCCTCAAGGTCTCCGTTTCCGAGGCCTCCTTCAACCTGGCGGTGGGCGGCACAAATATGCTGGTGGCCACGGGCATCACCGGCGGCTTCTTCATCAAGGATGATGGGACTTCCGCCGGTCAGCTCGAGATCGGCACTTTCACACTGCCGGGGCTTTCCACTTATCTGACGCTTGGCGTTAGCGCGGTGAAGTTGGAGTTCAACAACACGGGCGGAGCGGTGACCACGAGCATTCCCACGGCCGGAGGTGGGGCCATCGCCCTTGACTATGACGAGGTCAATTTCTTCCGCGTGGGTGGGGATCTGGAGTTTGCTCTGACGATTGGCAGTTTTGAGGCCGCGCTGACCGGCACGTTCTTCTTTGAGCAGAATACGGATTACCTCGTTGTCGCCTTCCAGGAAGTGGCGCTGACGATGGAAGTTTCGACGATCAAGCTGGAGGTAAACAATCTGAGCGGCGCATTCCTCTCTTATGCGGATGGATCAATCGCCGCAGCAATTACGGTTGGTAGTCTGGAGATTGATGATCCAGATAATCCCGGTCAGAAGTTGCCCGCTGTTCGACTGACCGGTGTCACCGGGCTGACCTTTGAAGTCACGACCTTCGCCCTCGAAATCAACACGCATGCCACCGCCGACCGGAGCGTGACCGGCGAGTTTGCCAACGAGGAGGAATGGGAGGTTGATGTGGCGGCAAACACCCTGCGGCTGGGCGGTGAGTTGAACGCGGCGCTGGCGCTCGGCGGTTTTGAAGCGGCGTTGTCGGGGCAGTTCTTCTTCGAAAACACGAATGATGCGTTGCTGGTGGCGTTCAAGGACGTGAGCCTGCTGGTGGCAGTGGGGTCGATCAGCCT
>CAYSBR010000041.1:0-10665 GCA_964429385.1 uncultured Opitutaceae bacterium | reverse complement strand
AATTGAGCGGTGTGTATATCTCCTATGTGGATGATCCGGCCACTGCGGGCGTGGACGAGAGCGGCGTGGTGGCGAGTTTCACGGTGGGGAATGGGCTGGACGGTAAGCCGGCGGTGGCGATCAACGGGATCACAGGGCTGACCTTCGAGGTGGTGAACTTCCTGTTCGAGATCAATACGACGGCTACGGCGGTGGACGATCTGGAGGTTGAATTTGCGAGCGGTGAAAGGCTGGAAGTGACCGTGGCGGCAAACACCCTGCGGCTGGGCGGTGAGTTGAACGCGGCGCTGTCGCTCGGTGGGTTTGAGGCGGCGCTGTCGGGTCAGTTCTTCTTTGAGAGCACGGAGGATGCGCTGCTGGTGGCGTTCAAGGACGTGAGCCTGCTGGTGGCAGTGGGGTCGATCAGCCTGGAAGTGAACAAATTGAGCGGTGTGTATATCTCCTATGTGGATGATCCGGCCACTGCGGGCGTGGATGAGAGCGGCGTGGTGGCGAGCTTCACGGTGGGCGATGATGTCAACGGCGATCCGGCGGTGCGTCTCGATGGCGTCGATGGCCTGACCTTCGAGGTGGTAACCTTCCTGTTCGAGATCAACACGACGGCTACGGCGGTGAATAACAAGGTGATCACCTTTGCAGGTGGTGAGACCCTGACCTTTTCGGTGGCGGCGAACACCCTGCGACTGGGCGGTCAGGTAAATTTGGGCCTGATTGCAGGTGGGTTTACCAGCAATCTTTCTGGTGGCTTCTATTTTGAAAAAGCAAGTATTGGCGGGGATGAAGTTATCAAGGTGTCGGTCAGTGACGCTGCTTTGGTATTGGGGGCCGGAGTTGCGCTCAGCATCACCGATGTCAATGGAGCGTTTGTCATCATGGACGATGGCACGGCCGGCAAACTTTCGGTTGGCTCGATCACGCTCAGTGGCATCACGGGCTTCAGCTTCGAGGTCTCGGACTTTTACATCGAGTTCAACAATACCGGGCGCGATGTGGTGATGTCCGTGCCGGTTGGGGGCGGTGGTCCGGCGATTGATCTCAGTTTCACGGGCACCAGCCCGAACCGACAGAACTTCTTTCTCGTCAGCGGTTCCATCACCGTGAAAATCGGCGGCACGCCGGCAGCGCCTTTGGTGGAGTTGCTGGCGGTGGACGTGACGGTGGATACCGGGGCGACGGGCAGCCAGCATGTCTTTTCGGCCGCAGTCCTGAGCGGGTCCATTAACATTCCGGGCCTTGGCGAAATCACGGTCGCCGCGCGCAACCTGGCCGTCACCGCCGATGGCAAGCTCACCAATCTTTCGCCGATCCTGCCCTTTGTGGTCGAAGTCTCCTTCGGGGCCAATGATCCCAATGCACCCGGGTCCAGCGGGTTCAACTGGCCGGAATGGTTGCCCATTGAGATCCGCCACATTGGTCTGGCCTGGGATGATATCGAAAACCGCCCCGAGGATTTCATCCTGATCCTTACCGCCAGCATCAAGCCGATCGCCGGCCTGCCGCTTACCTTCGCGGGTATGGTGGACAATCTGCGATTGGATGTGGGCAAACTGGTGGCCGGTGAGTTCCCCATTCTCGGATTTGATGCTGCCGCGGTGGAGATTTCGGGAGATCTCTTCGGACTGACAGTCAGCGGCGGCATCGTGCTCGGCATGATTGATTTCGATGATGACGGAAACATCATTGATCGCTCCAAGCCGGAGAATGCCACGATCGAGGCCGATGGCACCATCTTCTACATGGGCATCCGCGCGGAGGTGACGATCGGCAACCGCTTTGGGGCGCAGTTTGCCATCGGTCTGGCGGATATTGATCCTTCGCCGGGCGTGGAGATCGTGCCGCTGGAAGTGCTGATCGGTGTCGAAGCGCCGATCCTGCTTGAGCCAATCTCAGGTCTGACCTTGGGCGCGTTCTTTGCCCGGGTGCAATTTGCGACCACTTTGGCGGATGGGCCCGATTACAGTAACGTCGCCAACCTGAAGGCGGTGACCATTGATGATCTGCAGAACCCGCCTCTGGACGAGTGGGAGGCCGGGTTGAAAACCGCGACCTTGCGTCTGTATCAAGGACAGGCGGTGGACAGCGTGGGCAGCAAGACTGTCTGGGATCAGCCCATGACCTTCACGGCGAGCGCGACATTCTATTCCTCTTATGTGCAGCGGGAGGCACTGGAGGGAACGGTGTTGGTGAAGTTCGATACCGAGGGGCGGGTGCTCATCGTGGGTGAGCTTCTGTTCGGCGGCGGCAGCCTCAAGCTGGATGCCAAGCTCTACGCGGATCTCACTCAGGTGGAAAACGCGGATTTCAGCTTCGCCTTCTATGCGGCCTATGGTCCGGAACTTCCGGGCGGCCAGAAGCCGTTTGAAATCGAGGCCAGTCTCAAGGTGAAGATTTTGAAGGGTGATGGAACAACTTGGGTGCAAGCTGATGGTGCTGGGGCGGCGGCCGTCCTCAAGTTGGAGTTGGCGGGCAAGGTGCGTTTTGTCGCCGCTGGTGCGCTGGTGGTCGAAGTGCAGGGCTCCGTGGACTTGGAGGTCAACCTGCAAGGACCCTTCAGTCTGCGTCTTGGGTTTAATGCTCAAGTCGGTATTGTCTCACCCGCGCCGAATCCGCTCGGCCCCAATTTCGGCCAGATGGCCGGTTATGTCGCCATCTATGAAGAGGCAGGCGAAGTGCAGATGTATGGTGCGGTGGTGATCACGCTGACGCCGGCTACTCTCGCCCAGTATGGGCTCGACCTCGAGGCCGAGGTTTTTGTCCAGATCAACACGACTAATACCGAGCAGGACGTCACGCTGCGCTTTGTGGATACCACGACGCAGGAGGTTACCCTCCGGGCAAATTCCTTCAGCCTGTGGGCGAAGGGTAATGTCACCATCACTCCGCCGGGTGATCCGGCGACCAAGTTGCTGGAGATGACAGGTATTCTCATCATCGAGATTGATCAAAACGGCCTCACCGTCGCGGTGCAGACCGAGTTCATCATCGCGCCGGCTGGCACGCGGATGCTCACCTTTGATGTGAGCGGCTTCCTCCGGATCAACAGCACCGGCATCGCCGCCCGGCTGGAGCTGGAACTGACGACGGATTTTCCGCCGGAAACCGGCCTGGAGCTGGACGGAAGCTTCCTGCTGATCCTCAACACGACCGGAGCGACCGTCAGTTATACAATCCCGGATTGGTTCTACGCCGCGGGTGAAACGCCGGAAACAATCACCATCCCGGATGCAGCCCCGGCCATCAATGGCCCTTACAATCAGGCAGCCCCGGGCGGAATCGCGGAGCCTTACCTGCTCATTGCCGCGCAGGGCAAATTGAGCATGACGGATGCGTTGTTGCTGCAGGGTAATTTTGTCCTGCTCATTGAGGCCGGTACACTCCAACTCGCCGTGGATGCCGATCTGCAGATCGGGCCGGAGGCGGCTCCCCTGTTCACCTTTGAGGCCAGCGGCTACATGTTGATCCGAGCGGCTGGCGTGGCGGCTCGCCTGGATCTCGGTGCCCAGGTCAATCTGCCCCCGGAGGTCGGGGTGACCTTTGACGCCAATTTCATCTTTGTCATCAATACGCTGGGCGAGGATGTCACCTATACGACGAGCGAGGGGACTTCCTACACCATCGCGCGGGCCCCCCCATCGGTGGGAGGAGATTTGAGCCAGCCGGCTGATCCGGCTGATGTCGCCGAGGACTATTTCCTCGTTTCGGTGGAGGGCGCTCTGGTGGTGTCCGCCGTCGGCCTTCGACTCGAAGGATCGTTCTTTATCCTGGTGGGAGAGGATGACGTGCAGCTGGCCGTGAAGGCCCAGCTCAAGATCGGCCCGCCGGCTGATCCGCTGCTGACGTTTGATGCCACCGGTTACCTGCTACTGGCCGATGATGGGGTCGCGGCGCGACTCAATGTGAGCTTGGCGGTGGGCGGCAATCTGCCCGCCAGCAGTGGTCTGTCGCTCTCGGCCTCCTTCCTCCTCGTGGTCAACACCACCGGGCGAGCGGTCAGCTACAGCATTGACGGGACCGCCTATACGATCGCCGCCTCGGCGCCGGCGATGCCGTCGGCCAGCCAAACGCTGGCGAGCCTTGATCTGGGCACCCCGGCGACCCCGGGGTTGGCCGAAGACTATTTCATCGTGGCGGCCAACGGACAGCTTTCCGCGCTAGCCCTTGAGTTTGAGGGCAATTTCTTCATCATCGTCACCGCGGCCAAGGTGCAGCTGCGGGTGATGGCCAGCGTGGATTTCGAGGGGGTGGGAAGTCTGGCCGTGGCGGGCTTCCTGGATCTTTCCGCCGACGGCGGCGCCGGGTTGCTGCGTGTGACCAGCGAACTTTCGATCCCCGGCATCGAAGTGGATGCCCGGGTGGCACTGGCCTTCAACACCTACAACCATGCCTACCTGGTCCCCGCCGGGGTGGCCGTGGATTTTGAACTGCCGCCGGGCAGTGTGCTGCCCGCCAATCTCATTCGTATCGCCATCAGTGGCAAACTGGACCTTGCCGCCGGTGCGCTGATTCTCGAAGGCAACTTCTTCCTCGAGCACACGCCCAGCTACACGCTGCTCTCCGTGGATGCGACCACCTCCCTGGCGGGAATCATCTCGCTCTCGGTTGATGGTGACCTGGTCATCTATCGGGATGATCCCGCGACCAGCGGCATCAATGAGGCCGGGGTGGTTGGTTCGCTGCTGGCTCAGATCCAGACCGGCAACACGCTGTCCGACATCGGGATTGATGTGGGCGGCACACTCTCCCTCAAGGTCAACACAAGCAACCGCGTGCAGGATGATCCGGGGGTGGCCGATCCGGCGGTGACGATTGCCGCCAACACGATTGAACTCGACCTCAATGGCTGGGCGCGGGTGCTGGACACCTTTACGTTCAACGGCCGGTTCTATTTCAAGCAATCCGGCTCGACGCTGATCATCCGGTTCGATGCCACGCTGGACATCACCATCGGTACCTTCAGGGCGACCGGCTCCTTTGAGAGTGATTCCAGCGGGTTCCAGGCGATCTTGACGCTCAGCCTCCAAAGCACGCCGGATCTGGCCTCGATCGGTTTCCGCTTCCATGGCGACTTCCTGCTGGCCATCAACACAAAGAGCTCCGCGATGAACCTCTCGGGGTTGAGCGGCAACCTCGCCATCTTCAATGGCAAGAGCCTCGGTGCGGATTCATTGAAGATCTACGTCCGGGGTGGTATTACGCTCATTGATACGCTGGAGATCAGCGGTACATTCGAGCTGACGCAGGGGCCCGGGTATCTGGAAGTGGCGATCACCGCCACGATGAATCTGGCCGGCTTGGCCAGCATTGATGTCAATGGCTTCGCCGGAATCTACGCCAATGGCATCGTGCTGGCAATCAATGTATATGCCGAGTTCGGCTTCCCGCCGCTTTTTGAGGCCAAGGGCACATTGCATCTCCGCCTGAATACAACCAATCAGGTGCGCAACGTGGCGGGGTTTGGCAATATTGCGGCCAATTACTTCCGCATTGAGGTGCCCGACCTCTCACTGGAATTCCTCGCCGGGGTTTTCAAGATGAGTGGCAGCCTCTACTTTGAGTATGCCAATGGCGACTTCACCCTTCGGGTCACCGCCTCCATGAGCTTCTTTGGCCTGGGAAGCGTCAGTGTCTCCGGACATTTCACTTCGGCGGGAACCTATGACATCCGCTTCAATGGGAATATTGGCATCGGGGTGGATGGCTTCTTCGGCATCTTTGGCAGCCTTTCCTTCCACATCTGGGGCAACAGCGAGGGCATCCTTGGGCTCACCGGCACAATCGGTGCCCGCGCCTATCTGATTGGCATTGGGTTCAACACCACGGTCACGATCAGTTACTCTGCAGATACCGGCCGCTTGGGTGCATCGATCCGGCTCCGGCTGAACTTCTTCTTCTTCAGCGTGACGATCCGCGGGCATTTCGACCTCGGCTACATCAAGTCCACCCAGACCTACCAGGCGGGCATTGCGGGCAACGACCGCCTGGCGCCCAACCCCGGGCAGGATTTTGCCTCGGCCGGTGGCGGCGAGCTCATCATCAACGTGGGTTCACGCGCCGGGCACCGCAATTACAGCGAAGGCGAGACCGAGGAACAGGTCATGATCCGGCAGATCGGCGCCGCCGTGGATGGCAAGGCGACCATCGAGGTCGAGCTCTTTGGTATCAAAAAACGCTACACCGACGTCGCTTCCGTCTCCATGGACCTGGGCGGTGGTGATGACTACGTTTATATCGACAAATCCGTGACCATTCCGGTGACCGTGTATCTGGGTGACGGCGACGATATTGCGGAAGTGGATCCGCTCAGCACAAATAACAGCATCGTCATCTATGGCGGCAATGGCAACGACACCATCACCGGCGGCGGCGGCGATGACCGGATCTACGGCGGTGCGGGCAATGACATCCTGCGCGGCGGCGGCGGCAATGATCACATCGAGGGCAATGATGGTGATGACATCCTCATTGGTGGCACGGGTAACGACACACTCATAGGAGGCGCGGGTAACGATAACTTCAGTTGGGCCATGGGTGACGGCCAGGATATTGCGATCACTGGCGGGGGCGGGACCAACAGCCTGAACATCGAGACGGATGACAACCCCAATACGGTCGTCGTCTCCCGAAATGGGAGCAGCAGCAACGTCACCGTAAGCATTGATGGCGCGGTCGTGCTGAGCCCCACGGGGCTCAACAGCCTGTCGATCAATGTGCGTGGCGGTGCCGATACCGTGACGATCAATGATCTCACCGGCACCAGCATCACGGCTGTCGATCTTGCCTTGGGTCGCGACGACAACGCCGCCGATACCGTCGAAATCAACGGAAGCAATGCCGCCGACTTTTTCCGCCTGGGTACGACCACGCGCAACCATACCGTATCCACCGTTCAGTATGATGCGAACGGCAATGATTCGGTGGTCGATGTGAGCTACACCACCACCGTGCTCGCGGTTTCGAAGGGCGCCACCGCCACCGCCACCAGTTCCTTGATCGATTACAACGTGGACGAGGGGGGCTATAATCAGGACCGCGTGATCATCAATGGGAGAGACGGAAACGACAGCATTGATGCGCACAATGTCACCCAGCAAGCGGTCAAGCTTACGCTCAGTGGCGGGAGCGGCAACGATACCATCGTGGGTTCCAGCTTCGATGATATCATTGATGGGGGGCTGGGGAACGATACCCTTACCGGCGGTCCGGGCATAGACACTTTTATCGATGCGGGGGGCAATGACACGCTGATCGAGAGCATGGACCGCAATTTCACGCTCAACGGCTGGACGCTGACCGCCGGTGCGGAGGTTGAGGTCTTGCCGGCGGTCTTCGAGACCATCCGCCTCACCGGTGGCAACAGCGCCAATACCTTTACTGTCTCCAACCTCGCCACAGTCGTCTGGCTGGATGGCCGTGAAGGGAATGATGTCTATAATATCAATGTGCGAGGGAGTGGCATCAGTACGGTCAATGTGGCGGATGGCGGTACGGGTATTGGCTTCTCCAACACCAACACGGTGCAGATTTACGGTACAGCCGGAGACGACACTTTCCTGCTCCGCGCAGGCAAAATCGAGGTCGGGAACCTCATCGCCCACCATGAGACCATCACCCTGTTTGGGGTGAGCAGTTTTGATATCTATGGCAGAAACGGTCGTGATAGCTTCATCGTGGATGGCACAACCGTGGCGGGCCGCCTGCATGGCGAAGGTGGCGATGACAGCTTCACGGTGGGTCGCATTTTGGCCGGGGTGGGCCAACCCGCGCCGACGGATGTTCTGACCACGTCAACGACCCGTGGTCATCTGTCCTATGGCAACATGGCGCTGCTGGAGATCTATGGCGGCGACCAGAATGACTACTTTGAGGTCAATCATAACCGGGCTGAATTGCGACTCTATGGCGAGGCGGGCGATGACCTTTTCCTGATCCGCACCTACCTTGAGGAAGGCTCGGCTCTCTCCCGTGTCAGTGGCGGCACCGGCGTCAACAGCATCCGCTACGTGGCCAACGGGCCCGTTTACATCGATGGCGGCACCGGCTTTGACCGCATCATCCTCGAAGGCACTGAGGCCGACGACGATTTCATCGTCACGGACACGCAGATTTTTGGCGGGGGCCGCTTCATCGAATTCACGAATATTGAGGGCATTATCATCCTCGGTGGTGACGGCGACGATACCTTCTGGGTGTTGGGCAATGACCTGCCCTTGGAAATCCATGGCGGCAATGGCAATGACACCGTGCACATCGGCGGCCAGGCGCCGGATTATCTTTACGACGCTCCGGCCTATACGGTGGACCCCCCGGCTTACTCGGTATGGGATCCGGTATTCAGCGCGCCGGTGACGATCACTGTTTTTGTTCCGTCTCAACTGAGGGTCGGCGGTGGCTTCCCGTGGTTCCGGTGGGTCGCCTCCTATTCTTACACGATCACCATTCCGCCGATGTTCATGGGCTGGCAGGAGCGCATCATCGACCCGCCGCCCTACACGGTCGATCCTGCGCCCATTACCTATCGCTTCAAGGAAGTCACCCAATTCAACGGGGTCCTGAATGGCGTGGAAGTGTATGAGTGGAACAATGCCACAAGTGGTCCCCCGGCGAATCCCACTGGCACGCGTGATATTGGCACGATCAACGCCCCCGTCAAAATCGTCGGCGGCGACAGTACCGGCTCCAGCGGCCCGGAAAACGACCGTCTCTGGGTCCACTTGCAGGGCGCGACCGCTGCGATCAGCGCCACCTTGCAGATTGTGGACGAGCTGATCACCGATCCTGACGAGGGTGAGATCAACAACGGCCCCATCGGCCAGCTCCTCATCCCTGGCTTGCTCCCCTTGGATCAGGAATACCATGGCCGCAAGTTCATGGGTGGCATCACCTATCTGGGACTGGAAACCGCCCAATTCGATCTCGGTTCGGGCAACGATACCTTCACCATCGCCGGCACCTTCGGGGGAATCGATCTCACGGTGAACGGCAACGGGGGCAACGATACGTTTAATGTGCGGGCCAACACCGGCACTCTGGTCCTCAACGGCGGCAACGGTGACGACACCTTTAATCTCGACTCGAATGCCGCGGGCGTGGCGGGGACCGTAAACAACATCACCGGCCCGGTGACGCTCAATGGCGGTGCCGGCAATGATCACCTCTACCTCGATGACCGGGCTGACACGGCGGCCAACGTCATGACGCTTACGAACAACGCGATCACCGGCCTGGGCATGACCGGCGGAGTCAACTACTCCGCGCTGGAAAGCCTGGCCCTGTGGTTGGGCTCGGGGGCGGATACCGTCAACGTGCGCAGCATGGCGATTCCGGTGATGCTGCACACCGGCGGCGGCAACGACACCATTCATATCGGCAGCAATGCCGGCGGCACAAATATGAACGGCAATCTGTCGGGCATCACCGGTGCGCTTACTCTCAATGGCGGCACGGGAGGCGCCAGCGTGATTTTTGATGATACCGGGGATGCGTCGGCGAATACCGGCACGCTCACCGGCACGACCCTGACGGGGCTGGGGCTCGGCACGACCTTCACCTATTCCAATCTCAGCGCCCTGACCGTCAACCTTGGCAACGGAGGCGATACTTTCACGGTAGCGGCCACCCATGCCGGCACGACCCGGATCAATTCCGGTGGCGGCAACGACACGATTCATGTCCGTGCGATGACGGGTGCGACCACGATTGATACGGGCGCGGGCACCAACACCGTGAACGTCGGCAACACGGCCGGCACGGTGAACGACATCGCCGGCCTGTTGACAATCATTGGCGGGGGCACCGATACGCTCAATGTCAACGACACGGGCGACAGCGGAAACAACACCGGCAACCTGACCAATGCGGTGCTGACCGGTCTGGGCATGGTTCAGGGCATCAGTTATAGCAGTGTCGAAACATTGCGCATCAACCTTGGCGGCGGGAACGATATCTTCACGGTGGCGGGAACGTCCACCGGTACCGTTACACACCTTCACACTGGCCTTGGCACAAATACGGTAAACGTGGGAAATCCGGCAGGTACGGTGAACGAAGTCGCCGGGCGCTTGAACCTCACGGGCGGCGGGAACGATACGTTGAACGTCAACGATTCCGGCGATACCCTGGCCAACACCGGCACGCTCACCGGCACCCGTATCACCGGATTGGGCATGGCCGGTGGGAATACGGCGCTGGGTATAGAATACACCGGATTCAACAGCTTGGGCATCCGCCTCGGCTCGGGTGACGACACCTTCACAATCATCACCACGCATCTGGGCACGACCACCCTCAACGCAGGCGCGGGTGGGGATCGGGTCAACATCCGGGCCATCGCGGGCGTGACTACGCTCAATCTCGGCGCCGGGGTTGATAATGTTTATGTCGGCACCAATGCGGGCAATGGGGATACCGGCGGCAATGTAAACGCGATCAGCGCGAGCCTTATTGTGAATGGCGAAGCGGAGAGTGCTGCCTTGCGAATCGACGACACAGGCGACGTGGGGGCGAACACGGGCCTGCTGACGAGCACGACGCTGACGGGCCTGGGTCTGGGCGCGGGGATCACGTACACGAGCATCGAGACCTTGGTGATCAATCTGGGCACGGGCGGGGACGACTTTACGATTGCGAGCACGCAGGCGGGAACGGCGACGACATTGAACACGAACG
>CAYSBR010000040.1:0-28657 GCA_964429385.1 uncultured Opitutaceae bacterium | reverse complement strand
GCCGGCCGCGGCCGGCTGCGGCTCCGCGAGCGCGAGTTCGAGGTCGGGCCGGGCCAGGCGATGTTGCTGCAGTTTCCCGATGACAACCGCTACTGGCTGCCGGGCGACAGCGAAAGCTGGGAGTTCCTTTATGTGTGCCTGTACGGTCGTGAGGTGCTGCGGCTCTGGCAGCCGACGGTGGCGCGGCTCGGGGCACTCGTGAACCTGGCGCCCGACTCCGCCCCCATCGCCTGCGCGGCCCGCATCGTGCGAAGCGCCCTGCAACGCAAGGTCACCGACGCCTTCGCCGCGTCCGCGCTCGGTTATGAACTCGTCATGACGCTCGCGGCGGAGGCGCGCCACGCCCATCCGGCGCAAGCGGGCCGGCCCGCCATCGAAAAGGTCCTCCAGTTTACTCTCACGCACCTTGCCCGCCCGCTGACGGTGGATGATCTCGCCCACGAAGCGGGACTCTCCCGCTATCATTTCAGCCGGCTCTTCGCCCTGCACACCGGACTCTCCCCCGCCGCCTGGATCACCGAGCAACGGGTGAAGGAGGCCACCCGCCTGCTCCGCGGCACCCGCCTGCCGTTGAAAGCCATCGCCACGCAGTGCGGCTTTCCCAATGCCAACTATCTCGGGCGGGTCTTCCGCCGGCACGCCGGCGTCCCCCCCGCCGCCTACCGCCGAAGCGGGGCATGAACGAAAAACAAACCGCCCACTGGAACCAGTCCGGCGGGCGGCTTGAACTACAAATTCACCAAGAAAGACCGCTTTGGCCCGCCTCATCGGCGGACCGGCAGCGATCCCCGCGTTTAGCAGCCTTCGTGCCAGCCGCAGGGGCTCAGCGCCGCGCCCCGCGATGCAGCCGGCTGGCCGGCTTGGGTGCCGCGCTCTCGGCCAGCGCCTTGTCATCGAACAGCGCCGAATAGATGTAGGGAAAGCCTTCGAGCTTCTTCCGCTCCACGGTCACACCCATGTAGCGCTCGATGCTGCGCGCATCACGCACATCCTCCTCGGTGACGAGGGTGAAGGCGTCGCCGCTGTTCTGCGCCCGGCCGGTACGGCCGATGCGGTGCACGTAGTCCTCGGCGTTTTCCGGCACGTCGTAGTTGATGACGTGCGAAACGCCCGCGATATCGAGGCCGCGTGCGGCGATATCCGTCGCCACCAGCACCTCGAAGCGTCCGGTTTTGAACCCATCGAGCGCCTCGATGCGCTCGCGCTGGCTGCGGTCGGAGTGCATCACGCCGACGGTGTGGCCGCTGCTCTGCAGCTTGCGGGCGATACGGTCGGCGCCCATGCGGGTGCGCGTGAAAATGATCACACTCTTGAACTCGGTCCGCTCCATCAGGAGCTGCAGCAGCTCGAATTTCTGCGACACAACAACCGGGTAAAAGGCGTGCGCCACGGTCTCGGCCGGCGAACGCACGCGGCCGATCTCAACCTTGACCGGATCACGCAGCGCCCAGCTGGCCAGCTGGACGATCTCGGGCGGCAACGTGGCGGTGAAGAAAAGGGTCTGCCGGCTCGCGGGAGTCTGGTTCACGATGCGGCGCACGTCGGGCAGGAAACCCATGTCGAGCATCCGGTCCACCTCGTCGAGCACGAGGATGTCCACATCCTTGAGCGAACAGTTGCCCTGCTCGATATGGTCGAGCAGGCGTCCCGGGGTCGCGGCCAGGATATCCACCCCACGGCGCAGATCCTCGAGCTGCCGGCCGTAACCCACGCCACCATAGACAATGGTCACGCGCAGATCGGTGAACTTGGCGTATTTGTGGAAAGCCTCCTCGACCTGCAATGCGAGCTCGCGGGTGGGCTCGAGGATGAGGCAGCGCAACTTCCCGTGCGTGCTGAGCCGCTGGATGATTGGCAGCGCAAAGGCGGCGGTCTTGCCCGTCCCTGTCTGGGCGGAACCGATCACATCGCCGCCCTTGAGGACGACCGGAATTGACTGTGCCTGAATCGGTGTCGGCGAGACATAGCCCATCTCCTGCACCGCGTAGGCCAGGGCGTCGGACAAGCCCAGCTTGGAAAATTCCGTATCCATCTTCGGGATGTCCACCGGCACGGCAGGCTTGATGTCCGTCTTGCGCGGATGCTCGTAAGTCTGGTCCACCGTGGGGCGTTCCTGCCGGCCACCCCGGTCCCGATCCCGGCGGCGCCCGTCCCGGCGCCCTCCACTCTCGCCCCGGCCCGCCGTCTCGCGCGCCGGGCGTTCGCGACGGGGTGCCTGCGGTTGCGGCTTGCCCGGCTCTTGCGGCGCCTTGGGGCCGCGCGCGGGGCGTTTTTCGTGCTTTTGGGCGGGCTTGGACTGAGATTTGCCGACAGCGGAGGCCGGCTTCTTTTCTGACGAGGGCGACAGTGAGCCGCGCAACTTCGCAATGAGCTTTCGGAACATGAGTAAGAGGGCACAGCGTCGCGGATTTGCCCGGCATTGCAACCCGGAAGACACAGCCGCCCAGGCCGATCAGGCCAAGGACGCCCCGGCGCGGGGCACCAGACTCAGAAGTTTTCCTGAATCCGGCCAAGAATGGTCCGCGACATGGTTTCGTCACCCATGACCCCCACGCGGATATCAACCTGAGTCAGCCGGTCGCTCACCCGGGTCAGCACAATCCTGATTTTCCGATCCTGGGCCGTCCGCGCGATGAGGACCGCCGAGAGGGCATCCTTCTGGTCGCTGATCCGGGCGAACTCCAGCTGGCCAATGGCCCGGGCGGTCGCGTGATGCGTGGTTTCAAACGGGGCATCCACCGTGGTCCGCAACCCGCCACGGGCATAAGTCACCACGCCGGCCCCATCCGCACCCGACGACACCATTACACAGCCGGAAGAGAGGACCAAGGCTCCGATCAACGCGAAGCCGGCCAGAACTCGAAGCATCATTTTACTACGAAAGTTTGTATCCATGATGGCGGGCACAGACCGCGCGCCATGGCTTCGGTTTCCGCAAAACCCTCCTGAAAGACGCGGGCGCCGATGGCGACCGTCACACGGCAGGCCCGCCGTTGAGCACCTCGCGCAGAGTTTTCGCAAGATCGGAGATGCGATAGGGCTTGGCCACCATGCCGCTGAAGCCGTGCGCCCGATAGTCGGCCATCACCGGATCACTGGAATAGCCGCTCGAAACAATGGCTTTCACCGCCGGATCGATTTCACGCATCCGTTTGAGCGATTCCAATCCGCCAAGACCGCCGGGCACTGTCAGATCCATCACGACCAGATCGAAGGGCCGGCCCGCCGCACGCGCTTCGTCAAACTCCCGCACCGCTTCCGCGCCATCCTCCACCAACACCGGCTCGAACCCGAGCCGCTCCAGCAGGACGGCGGCCATCTGGCGGATCGGCTGCTCATCATCCATAAAAAGCACCTTGCCGCCCATGCGGTCAAAGGGGGACTGGCTGCGGGCCGTCGGGGCCGCCGGTTCCTCGGCCGCCGGCAGCCAGAGATGAAACACCGTGCCCGTGCCCCGGGAGGACTCCACCGAGATGTGCCCCCGGTGCTTCTTCACAATTGAATACACGGTCGCCAAGCCCAGGCCGACACCGCTTTCCTTGGTCGTAAAATAGGGCTCGAAGATGTGGGACAACAGCTCCGAATCCATGCCCGGTCCGGTATCATGCACGGAAAGCCGGAGATAACGGCCCGGGACCAAAGGCAGGGCCGAGCCTCCCGCCACCGCTTCATTGCGCAGGACCAGGCTGAGCACTCCGCTCTTGGGCATCGCCTGCACGGCATTGATCACGAGGTTCTGCACGACCTGACCGATCTGCCCCTTGTCCACCTCCGCCGGCCAGAGTCCTGATTCAAGGTCGAACTCGCTGCGCACCGCCGCGCCATGCAGCGCAAATTCCGCCGCCTCGCGCACCAGCGCCGCCAGCTGCACCGAAGCGCGCACCGGCTCCCCGCCCTTGGCGAAGGTGAGCAGCTGCTGGGTGAGATCGCGCGCGCGCATCGCGCCGCGCTCCGCCTCCTTCAACCAGCGCGCCGCCTTCCCCTCTTCCACCGCCTTCTCCATCATCGCCAGGTTCAGGTTGCCCATGATGATCGCGAGAATGTTGTTGAAATCGTGCGCGATGCCGCCCGCCAGCAGGCCGACGGATTCGAGCTTGGAGGCGCGCTGCAACTCCGCCTCCAGTCGCGATTGATCCGTCACATCATGCATCACCAGCACGGCGCCGATGGCGTGGCCGGCATGATCATGCATCGGCGCGCAGCGACCCTCGACCAGCCGCCGGACCCCATCCGCCCGCACCAGCACCGTCTGGGGCGGCAGAGCCACGACCTGGCCGCTCGTTCGCGCCGCGGCATCCGGCGGCGGCACGGCGGCCCCCGTCCGTTCCTGTTGCAACCGGCAGACGGCGGCCAGCGGGCGGCCGGCCACCCGATCCGGCTCCCAGCCCGTGAGGGCGCATGCGGAGTCGTTGACGTAGCGCACCAGCCCGTCGTTGTCCACCGTGACGACCCCTTCGGCCATCGCGCTCAAAGTGACACTCAGGCGCTCGCGCTCGTTGGAGAGCGCCTGCTCCGCAGACTTCATTTCCGTGAGGTCCACCATCGCCAGCTGGGTGCGATGATACTGGAGCTCGCCATCCATCACCGGCACCCACCAGTGCGCGTGCACCCGACGCAGCGAGCCATCCAGCGCGACCAGACCGAGCTCGCCCTCGATCTCGTTGCGCCCGCTCCACAAACCAAGCAGGATCCGGCGCCTGAACTGCGTGGCGTCCAGTGTGATGTTGCGCGCCAGATGCGCCTGCAGGTCGTCAAAATCCGCGGCGCCCACGAGTCGCTTGGCCGCGGCGTTGGCCCCGGTGAGCCGGACTCGTCGCATCGGGTAATCCACCTCCTCGGGATGCTCCCGCAAGTAGCGGGCAAGGTCCGTCACTCCAGCCGTCCTCAACCCGCCGAGCCAGGCCACAACCTCCGTGTCATCACACTCCATGATGCCGATGGGCGAATGCTCGAAGAGCGTGCGATACCGCGCTTCGCTCGCCCGCAACTGCTGTTCGGCGAGCTTGCGCTCGTTGATGTCCACATGGGTGCCCACGATGCGGCGCACCCGGCCTTGCGCATCCAGCTCGGCCCGGCCCCGCGACAGAATCCATTTGTATGAACCGTCTTTGCAGCGGAACCGGTGCTCCACCTGATAATGAGGCACACGGCCGGAAAGGTGATCGAGCATCGCCTGCCGGCCGACGGCCACGTCATCGGGATGAATCCGGGTCACCCAGACCTTGCGGTTGTCGGACAGCTCATCCGGCGCAAACCCCAGCATCTCCTTGCTGCGGTCGGAATAGAAGTTCTGCCCGGACTCGAGATTGTTTTCCCAGATGCCGGCCGCGCTGGCCTGCAGCGCCAGCCGCCAGCGCGCCTCGCTTTCCCGCAGCGCCTGCTCGGCGTGCTTGCGCGCCGTGATGTCGGTGACAAATCCCTGGAGGTATTCCACCTTGCCATCGGCCGCGCGCACCACGCTGGCGTTCTCCGTGATCCACACCCGCACATCGTCGGGCCGGATGATCTCGGACTCGAAATCCCTCACCCAGCCATCGGTTTCCAGCTGGGTATAGAATTCCCGGCGGCGCCCGGGCCGCGCATACAGACGGTCCAGCGTCGCCGCCGGCTGGGCCAGCAGCTGGCGCGGCGACTCATAACCCAGGATGCGCGCCAGCGCGGGATTGGCACTGCGAAAAACCCCCGAAGGCAGCGATTCATACACGCCTTCCGCCGCGCCCTCGAACAACCGCCGGTGACGCTCCTCGGAACTGCGTAGCTCCGTCAAATCAGTGAACACCACCAGCACCTGCCGCAGGTTCGGGCGGCCTTGTTCGCGGCTGAGCCGCCACTGCACGATGCATTGCCGCAACCGGTCATCCCCGCCGGGGAAAGTAGTCTCGATCATCACCTCATCCCGCCCCTCCCACAGTGCCACCAACTCCTCCACAAAAGACCCCGGCGGCGCGGCATGGGTGTGGCGGCGCACCCGCGCATTGTAGTCCGTGAGATCAATGGCATCCATCAAGGCAAGCGCCCGGCGGTTGGCCGCGGTCATCTTCACGCATTGGAACAGCGCGGCCCCCAGCCCGGCATTCGCCGCCAGATGCGCCCGCAAATCGCGCACTCCGTGGTCGCGCAACGCCTCCAGCCGGCGCTGCACCTCCGAGAAATCCTGCTCAACAATCGCCACCGTGGCTTCCTCGAAAAAGCGCCGGAAGCGCGCCTCGGAACGCCGTAACTCCCGCCGCTGGCGCCGTAACAGCCACCAATAATATCCGGCCAACCCGCCCGCCACCGCCACCCCGGTCACACCCCAGCCCCAGCGAACTCCCGGCAGCAATTCAGCCAGCAACGGGGAGGCGAAAATCAACGGCGGCAACAACATGAAAAAGAGGCGGCAAGCTGACTGGGTTTACCCGATTTTGTCGAGGGCCAAGCCCCCGTGAGAACGGACCGTCAAATGCGTTTATGCTTTCATGACATCCGGATATGGGTAGTAGTCCCTAGACATCCGCATGTCAGACTCACCCACAACCCCGTCTGCGCCCAACGCTGCTGTGCAGCTGCTGGTGGATGAGCTCGGTTTGGAGAGCACGCGGGAACTGGTGGAGATCTACCTCACGGAATTCAGCCGGTTGCGCGCGCAGCTCGCCAGCGGCGACAGCCAGCAGCAGCGCTTTGCCGCCCACAGCCTCAAGAGCAGCGCCCACCACATGGGCGCGATGGAGCTCGCAGCGATGATGGCAGGATTCGAAATTCAGCTGGAGCGGCCCGGCTGTCTCCCGCTCGGGGATTCGGAAATCGCCCGCGTGGACCACGCGTTTGAGGAAAACGCCGCCGGGCTTCGCGCCTTCCTCTCCCGCTGACCGCCACTCAGCGCTTCACGAGTCCGGCCTGCACGCACAGCCGCACAAGGCTTGCCACCTCGCGCACGCCGAGCTTGTCCATGGTATTGGCCCGGTGCTTCTCGATCGTGCGCACACTCAGGCCCAGCGCCGTGGCCACTTCCTTGGACGTCAGCCCCTGGGAGACGAGACTCGCCACCTCGGTTTCGCGCGACGACAGCTGCCGGATCGCCGCCAGGCTCTCGGGCGAAACCTCGGCCACCGCCACCCCGGGCTTGGGCGCCACGTTGGAAGCGAAGAACATACCGCCGCGCATCACAGCCTCCACCGCCTGCAGCACACAGTTCAGCGGCTCGGTCTTGTCCACAAAGCCATGCACTCCCTGAGCCACCAGCTTCGCCGGCAAATCCTCGTCGGGCCGGCTGGTCAGCACCAGCACGCGCACCTGCGGCAGTTTCTCCCGCACCTCGCGGATGACATCGAGCCCGTGCCGCCCCGGCAGGTAGAGATCGGAGATCAGCAGATCCGGCTGGTGCTTGAGGCAGGCCTCAAGGCCCTCCTGACCATTGGCGCATTCCGCCACCAACTTCAATCCCCGCACCTTGCCCAGCGTCAGGCTGAGCATCTGGCGAAAGACGGCTTCATCTTCAATGATGACGGTTTTGACGGGCACCCGGCGCAAGCTATGGTCTGCGGCCTGCCCGCATTCAAGACCTAATCCCTTTCCCTCAAGCCCACCCCCCGGAACAATCGGAGCTGCGCGTGAACCTGCGCGGCAGTCAGCCTGTCCCTCCTTCTCCGTTTTCACATGAAGCAAAATGTCGCCATCCTCATCTTCGACGAAGTCGAGGTGCTTGATTTCGCCGGCCCTTTCGAAGTGTTCGCCGTCAGTGACGAACTCTGCGACTACACCGCCTTCAATGTGTTCACCGTGGGCCTTCTGCCCGGCACCGTGCGGGCGCGCCACGGCCTCAAGCTTGTGCCCGACCACACGCTCGAAACCTGCCCCGCCCCGCATGTTCTCATCATCCCCGGCGGGCACGGCACGCGCGCGCTGCTGACACAACCCGTCCTGCTTGAGTGGATTCGCATGAAGGCGCGCAGAGCCGGGCTGGTCATGAGCGTGTGCACCGGCGCCCTCGTGCTGGCCCAGGCCGGCTTGCTCCACGGCCTGCGCGTGACCACCCACCACGAAATGCTCGCCACGCTCGCCGTCCTTGCGCCCTCCGCCACGGTCGATCCCTCCGCCCGCTTCCACGATAATCCCGCGCCCGATGGCCAGGGCCGGATCCTCACCGCCGCCGGCATCTCCGCCGGCATCGACTGTTCCCTCCACGCCATCCGCCTGCTCCTCGGCCCCGCCGTCGCGGAACAGACCGCCCGCTACATGGAATACGAAGCCTGAGTCTCTGGCGCAGTTGCTTTTGCCCGGCGCCTGCGCAGCGTGGACGCTTTTATGTCCAGCCCCTCTCCCGCGCGCGCCGCCGTCGTTCTGGCCCTGGCCACGATCTACCTGGTCTGGGGCAGCACCTACCTCGCGATCCGCGTGGCGGTCGAATCCATGCCGCCCTTCCTGATGGCGGGGGCCCGCTTCCTGCTCGCGGGAGCCGCGCTCTACGGCTTTCTGTGGTGGCGGGGTGGAACGGCCTCCAACGCCCGCCAGTGGCTCGACAACACGGTCATCGGCACGTTGCTCCTGCTCGGAGGCAATGGAGCCGTCGCCTGGGCCGAACAATTTATCCCTTCGGGGATCACCGCGCTGCTCATCGGCGTGAGCCCGCTGTTCATCGTGCTCACCGACTGGGCCTGGCCGGGCGGGCAGCGGCCGTCGGGCC
Organism: uncultured Opitutaceae bacterium; assembly: GCA_964429385.1. Taxonomy (GTDB): domain Bacteria; phylum Verrucomicrobiota; class Verrucomicrobiia; order Opitutales; family Opitutaceae; genus UBA2377. The sequence continues at coordinate 19,995 of CAYSBR010000040.1, read as the reverse complement.
TGACCTTCGTCGCCATGGTGATCGGCCTGGCCGGCGTCGCCTGGCTGGCCGCGCCCTGGGAAGAGGCTGCCCACGGTGGACTGCACGGCGGCGGCGTATTGGGCATCCTGCTCGCCTGCGTCCTTTGGGCCATCGGCTCAATCCACGCCCGCCACACCAAAAACGGATCCGGCCCGTTCCTCGCCGCGGCCCAGCAGATGCTCGGCGGCGGCGCCACCCTTATGCTGTTCAGCTGGCTGATCGGTGATCTCGCGCAACTGGACCTCGCCGCCGTCACGTCATCATCCTGGCAGGCCTTCGCCTATCTGGTGCTCATCGGTTCACTGGTCGGCTTCCCCACCTTCGTCTGGCTGATGCGCAATGTGAAGCCGGCTCTCACCGCCACCTATGCCTACGTCAATCCGGTCGTGGCGGTGTTTCTCGGCTGGCTGCTGCTTTCCGAGCCGGTGTCATCCCGCACCTTTGTCGCCACCGCTCTGATTGTCGCCTCGGTCGCCATCATCACCCTGCAGAAAAACCGCCCCGCCCGGGCAGTTCAGGACTGAAGCCAGGTCTGGAACGTCGCCGCGTCGCGCAGGAAATTCTCCGGCGCATCGTCCTGCACAAACTCCAGCAGCGCGTAACGGTCGCCCGGCACTTCCCGCGCCGCCTGCAAAAACTCCGCCCAACGCGCCGTACCCTCCGCCAGCGCCCGGCGGTCCTGCGGCGTGACCCATTGAAAGACATGCAGGTGGGCAAGGCTCGGGCCGAGCGCACGCAGCCCCTCAAGGCACTCTCCATCGCTCATCCCCGTCAGCGGCTGCCAGTAGGAGGAAAAATTGGGATGATCCACCTCCAGCAGCAACCGGCTGGAGGACGCGTTGGTGTCGTTGATAGTCCCGCCATGAAACTCCGCCGCCACCCGCACCCCCGCCTTCATTGCCAGCTCCGCGATCCGGCGCAGATCCATCACGATATGCCAGCGGGCCTCTTCGTCCATTTCCTCCGACCCCGCCGCCCCGGCCCAAACCCGGATGAGCGGCGCGCCCAACTCAAGGGCGGACTCAAGCACCTTGCCGAAGGGCAGTCCGGCGCTCTCGCTGTGCCCCGCCCGGTAATAGCTGCCATACGCCGCCACGACCAAGCCGGCTTCCCCGGTCAGTTCACGCACCTCGCGGGCACGGGCCAGCTCGCCATGCGGCACATGGATATCCCCGCCCCACTCGATACCGCGCAGCCCGGCCCGGCGCACCAGCGCCACGACCTCCGCGGGTCCAAGCTTGCGAAACGTGATGGAAACGAGGCCGGAGTGGATCACGCCCCATGCTGTGACTCCCGCCCCGTCGCCGCCAAGCTAGGATTTGCTAATTTCGCGAAACGAAACCACGCTTCGCCCCACCCACCCGCCAATGAAACCCATTCATTTCCTCCTGCTCCCCCTCGCCCTGCTCCTCGCCGGCTGCAGCACGATTGACCGCCGCATCAATGAGAAAAGCGCGCTCTTCGAGACGCTTGACGCCGCGACCCAGGAGCAATTGCGCCAGGGCACTGTGAAAGTCGGCGACACCCTGGACATGGTTTACATCGCACTCGGCCGGCCCGACGAGAAGCGCGAGATCGTCTCGGCCGAGGGACGCAGTGAAGTGTGGATCTACAGCGCCTACTACAGCGAATACGTGGGCACCACCGTGCGCTACCGCCGGTATTATCATCCCGTCTCCGGCCAGATCTTTGTTCAGCCGATACGCGATCATCACTATCGCGACCGGGCCGACGAACGCATCCGGGTCAGCTTCCGCGACGGCAAGGTGACGGTGATCGAGCAGGTCCAGTTCTGAAATCCGGCCCGGCCCCAACAGCATCCTTGCGCCGGGGTGACGCTTGGCTCACAACCGCGTCACCCCAATGCAAGCCCCTGCTGCTGTCTCTGCCCCCAAAGGTATCTGGAAAGTGATCGGCGCGTCTTCCGCCGGCACCCTCATCGAGTGGTATGATTTTTATATATTCGGCGCACTCGCGACCATCATCTCGACCCAGTTTTTCCCGCAGGGAAACCCCACCGCCGCGTTTCTCTCCACTCTCGCCGTCTTTGCCACGGGCTTCATCGTGCGCCCCTTCGGCGCCATCGTCTTCGGCTACATCGGCGACATTGTCGGGCGCAAATACACCTTCCTGCTCACCCTGCTGCTGATGGGCGGGGCGACCTTCGCCATCGGCCTCCTCCCCGGCTACGAAACCTGGGGGATCTTTGCCCCCATCCTGCTGGTGGTCCTGCGCCTGGTGCAGGGGCTGGCGCTCGGCGGGGAATACGGCGGCGCCGCCACCTATGTGGCCGAGCATTCGCCCGACGGCCGCCGCGGTTTCTACACCAGCTTCATCCAGACCACCGCCACGCTCGGGCTCTTCGTGGCCCTCGGGGTGATTTTGTTTTTCCGCCAGACACTCGGCCGTGAGACCTTCGAGGACTGGGGCTGGCGGCTGCCCTTCCTGCTCTCCGTCTTCCTCGTACTCATCTCCTACTACATCCGCGTGAAGATGGCCGAGTCGCCGCTTTTCTCCAAGGCGAAGTCCGAGGGCAAACTGTCGAAGAACCCCATCAAGGAAAGTTTCGTGCAGCCTGAGAACCGCCGTCTGGTCATCCTGGCCCTGCTCGGCGCCACCATGGGCCAGGGCGTGGTGTGGTACACGGGGCAGTTCTACGCGCTCTTCTTCCTCCAGCGCGCCGGGGGCGTGGATTTCGTCACCGCCAACATCATCATCGCCGTCGCCCTGCTGATCGCCACGCCGTTTTTCATCGTCTTCGGCGGCCTTTCGGACCGCGTGGGCCGCAAGCCCATCATTCTCAGCGGCTGCGTGCTGGCCGCCCTGCTTTATTACCCGATCTACCGGGGCATGATGCATTTTTCCAACCCGCTCAACGAGGTCATGCTCGTCGCCCTGGTGCTCGTGCAGGTGCTGTTCGTGACGATGGTTTACGGCCCCATTGCCGCCTTCCTCGTCGAACTCTTCCCCACCCGCATCCGCTACACCTCGATGTCGCTGCCCTATCATGTGGGCAACGGCGTCTTCGGCGGCCTCGTGCCCTTCATCGCCACGGCGCTCGTCGCGCGCACCGGCAACGTTTACGCCGGCCTCGTTTATCCGATCTTCATCGCGCTGCTCACCGCCATCATCGGCGGCATCTGGATCAAGGAGAAACGCCGCGGCACCTTCGCCGAGTGACGCCTTCGCGATCCCTTCAAGCGGTCGCACCGGCCGGCACGTTTTCGCTCTTCAGCTCGCGCGTCATCAGCGCCGCCAGCGCCGCCGCCGGGGCCTTGCCCTCAAACAGGATCGCATGGACCTCGCGCAGAATCGGCGCCTCGATGCCCTTCGCCGCGCAAAGTCCGGCAAACGCCTGCGTGGTCTTGTAGCCCTCCACCACGGTCTTGCGCTGCCCGAGCAGCGACGCCACCCCCGCGCCCTCGCCGATGCGCTGGCCGAACTCGCGGTTGCGGCTCCACCCGCCATGACAGGTCGCCACGAGGTCGCCAAAGCCGCTCAGCCCATAGAAGGTTTCCGACCGCGCCCCAAGGGCGGTCCCCACGCGCACCATTTCAGTGAGCGCACGGGTGAGCAGCGCCGCCTTCGCATTGTCGCCCAGGTGCAGGCCGTCACAGCAGCCCGCCGCGACGGCGTAGATGTTTTTCAGGCAGCCCCCGAACTCGACCCCGGCAAGATCCGTACTCGTGTAAACCCGCAGCGTGGGCGCGCTGAACGCCGCCTGCACCGCGTGGACACAGTCACCATCCCGATCCGCCGCCAGCACCATCGCCGCCGGCAGACCCCGGGCGACTTCCCCCGCATTGGTCGGCCCGGTGAGGGAGCCGACCAGCAGTTCCGGCAACACCGCCTGCATGACCTCGGAGGGACGCAAATGCGTCCCGAGCTCCAACCCCTTGGCCAGACTCGCGACCAGCCGGACCTTCGCCGCAACCGGCAACGCCGCGCGCACGCGGCCACAAGTCTCGCGCAGCGCCTGTGAAGGACAGGCCAACAGCACCACCTCGACCCCGTTCAAGGCGCGCGCCAGATCCGCCTCGATTTGCAGCGCGGGTGGCAACGCCACGCCCGGCAGATAGTCCGTATTCTCCCGGCCGGCGATCAGCGACGCCGCCTGCTCCGCCCGCCGTGGAACCAGGGTGACCGGCCGGCCGATGCGCGCGAGATGCACGGCGACCGCCGTACCCCAGGCTCCCGCACCGATGACCGCAAAATTCATGGCTTTTGGTTAACGCCGGAACCCGTGAAATACACCCTAAAATTTAGCGGACTCCGGCGGGTGCGGCATGGAAACCTCATTGCAGGAAGGCCGGCACTTTCTCCCCCGCGATCATCCGTTCGAAAGTCTCGCGGGCGTTGACGAGTTCAAAGGCGCTGCCCTGCACGAGCACCTCGGCCGCCATCGGCCGGGTGTTGTAGCGACTGGCCATCGTGTAGCCATAGGCCCCGGCGCTCATGAAAGCCACCAGCTCGCCCTCCCCCACTTCCTGGACCCGCCGGTCCCTGGCAAAACAATCCCCGGTCTCGCAGACCGGCCCCACGACATCCGCCACCAGCGCACGCCGGGCGGAATCGCGGTGCAGCGGCACGATTTCATGATAACTGTCATACATCGCGGGCCGGGCGAGATCGTTCATCGCCGCATCCACGATCAGGAAGTTCCGATCCGCCCCGCGCTTGAGATGCTCCACCCGGGCCAGCAGCACGCCGGCGTTGCCGACAAGGAAGCGCCCCGGCTCCAGCAGGATCTTCAGCCCGAGAGGCGCCAGCAGCGGCGTCAGCGCCTCGCCGTAGGCCTCCGGGGTGAGCGGCCGCCGCTCCGGCGGCTGCGCCTCCCACCATTCGGCCCGGCCGCTGGCCAGGGCCTCCTCGTAGATGATGCCGATGCCGCCGCCGATCGAGAAATACTCGATCCCGTGCGCCGCCTGCAGCTGTTTCACCAGTGGAAGGATCTTCGTCACAGCGTTCACGAACGGCTCCACCGTCGTCAGCTGCGACCCGATGTGCATCTGCACCCCCCGGATGCGGACATGCTTCAACTTGGCCGCGGCCTCATACGCCGCCCCCGCCTGCCGCAACGGGATGCCAAACTTGTTGTCGCTCTTGCCCGTGGTGATCTTCGCATGGGTGTGGGCGTCCACATCGGGATTGATCCGGAAGGCCACCGGAGCGGTCAGGCCGAGCTTGCCGGCCACATGATTGATGCGCGCCAGCTCCGGCTCGCTCTCAACATGGAAGGCATGGATGCCGTTCTGCAACGCGAGGGCGATCTCATCCTCCGTCTTGCCGACACCGGCAAAAACACTCGCCCGCACCTCACCGCCCGCCGCGAGCACGCGGCGGATCTCCCCGCCGCTCACCAGATCGAACCCGGCGCCCAGATTCGCGAAGTGCCGCAGCACGGCGAGATTCGAGTTGGCCTTCGCGGCGAAGCAGATGCGCGCATCAAGCCCGGCCAGCGCCGCCCGCAGCCGCTGGAAATTGTCGGCCATCGTGCCCGCGCTGTAAACATAGGCCGGCGTGCCGTAAAGCCGCGCCACGGCGGCGAGGTCAACGGACTCACACTGAAGGTCGGGGCCGGCGTAGTGAAAGCGGTGCATAGGTGGGCTGGAAAAAAGGCGTCAAATCGGACGGAAGGCGAGTTTCCCCTTGAAAAAATGATCCGGCGTTCGCGTTATGCTTTTTTCCTCCGCCGCCTCGTCATGTTTCGCTTTCTGGCCAATCTTCTGCGTCGCCCCGCCATCCGTTTTGGGATGGCCCGGGATGCCCGTCGGCCGTTGCGCGACCCCCGGTTTGCGAGCTTTCTCGCGCACAACAACCGGCAGACGCTCGATTCACGTTTCCATGAATCCGTGCTGCGCGGCCGTCGCCTGGTGCGCCAGGGGCTCTATCTCCTCATCGGCGCCGGTTGCGCCTGGGTGGTGATCGAAAGCGCCAAGGCGCTGACGATGTTCTGAGCCGCCCGCGGGCGGGCCCGAGCGATTCCGTAACTCCCGGCGGGCAAGGCACGAACGTCCGTAGCGCAGGCTTGCCGTCCCCCGGCGGGCGCCACTTGCTGACGGGCATGAGCAACGTTCCCGCGGCTGCGCCCGCGCCCACCTTCTTTCAACGTTTCCTCAACTTCATCGAGCGCACCGGCAATGCCCTGCCCCACCCGGCGGTCCTCTTTGTCATCCTGAGCGCATTGGTGGTGCTCCTCTCCGCCGGGTTGAGCGCCGCCGGACTCTCCGTCGCCCACCCCATCAGCGGCGAGCCGGTGAAAGTGGTCAACCTCCTCACCCTCGACGGGCTGCATCGGATCCTGGCCGGGATGCTGCCCAACTTCATCAACTTCGCGCCGCTCGGCACCGTCCTCGTCTGCATGCTCGGCCTCGCCATCGCCGAGCACGGCGGCCTCATCGGCGCCGTGCTGAGGCTGATGGCCATGTCGGCCAAGCCCCGGATGCTGACTTTCGTGGTCGTTTTTGCCGGCATCCTTTCCAACGTCGGCGGCGACGTCGGCTACGTGCTGTTCATCCCGCTCGGCGCGGCCCTTTTCCACGCCGTGGGCCGCCATCCCATCGCCGGCCTCGTGGCCGCGTTTGCCGGCGTATCGGGTGGCTTCAGCGCCAATCTCATCCTCGGCACGATCGACGTGCTGCTGGCCGGCCTCACCCAGGAGGCCGCCCGGCTGATCGATCCGGCCTACGTGGTGACGCCGCTGGCCAACTATTACTTCATGGCCGTGTCGGCCATCATCATCACCCTGCTCGGCACCTGGGTGACGGAGCGCATCATCGAGCCCCGGCTCGGTCGCTACACCGGAACCGCCACGCCCACCCCGCTGACCGCGCTGACCCCGGCCGAGCGCCGCGGACTGTGGTGGGCCTTTGCCGCCGCCCTCGGCCTCACCGGTATCGTCCTCGCGGGGGTGCTGCCCACGGGCGGATTCCTGCAGGATGCCGCCCGGCCCGGCTTCATGGGCTCCCATTTCCTCCGCCACCTGGTCGTTTTTATCTTTCTCTACGGCTTCATCCCCGGCCTCGCCTATGGCCTCGCCGCCGGCACCATCCGCAGCAGCCATGATGTCGTGGCCAGCATGACCAAGGTCATGGAAACGATGGCCAGCTACATCGTGCTCGTGTTCTTCATCGCGCAGTTCGTCGGCTTCTTCAACTGGACAAATCTGGGCGTGATCACCGCCGTGGAAGGCGCGGAATTCCTGCGCCAGCTCGGGCTCGGCCCCATTCCGCTCATGATCGCCTTTGTGCTCCTCGCCGCGGTCATCGATCTCGTGCTAGGCAGCGCCTCCGCCAAGTGGGCGGTCATGGCCCCGATCTTCGTCCCCATGTTCATGCTGCTCGGCTACTCGCCGGAGATGGCACAGGCCGCTTATCGCATCGGCGACAGCGTGGTCAACATCGTCACGCCGTTGATGAGCTACTTCCCCCTCGTGCTCACCTTCGTCCAGCGCTACGAGCCCAAGGCCGGCATCGGCACACTGGTCGCCGCCATGCTGCCCTATTCTCTGTGGTTCCTCCTGGTGTGGACCCTGCTGCTGGTCATCTGGATCGGCCTCGGCCTGCCGCTCGGCCCGGGCGCACCGCTCTTCATCGCAAAATGACCGAGGCCGGTCTTGCGATTTGCCCCTGCCGCCCTTCCATTCGCCCCATGCATGTGAAACGCCTTCTCTCCGCCCTGCTCGCGCTCACCGTGCTGGCCTTCGCCGGCTGCCAGTCGCGGGACTCCCGCCTTGGTGAAATCAGCGTCACCGTGGTCGAGATCAAGCCCGCCGCCGACCGCTCGCAGGCGCTGGTCACATTGCGCTTCATCAACGAAAACATCATCCCTTTCGGCTTCTCCAGCAGCACCCACCGCCTGCAACTGGAAGGCAGTCTCTTCGGCCGGATCAATAACACCGAGCCATTTGGCATCGCACCGACGAGCACCGTCTCCCGCGAGATGGTCCTGCAAGTGGAAAACCCCGCCCTGCTCCAGCAATTGCTGGCCCGCGGTGGCGCATCGTCCGCCACCTATCAACTGGAGAGCGTGCTCCAGATCCGCCGGGGCGAAGAACGGCTCCGGGTGAACAACACGTCCGGCGGCACACTCGACCTCGGTCCGCTGGCATCCGGGTCGCGCTAAGCCGGAACCATCCAATCGGAACCACCAACAGCACGGGACGACTTGGATGGTGGCGTCATCACTCCGATATCCTGGCCCTCAGCGATCTTCTCTGAAGTTCAGGAACATTCGCACCCATCAGTATAACCTGTGGCTTGCTCTTGTCTGAGTCCGGACAAAACAAAACGGCCCCCGCTTGCGCAGGGGCCGTCCCAGTGCGGACCGGCGGGGATCAAGCCGCCCATCCGAAAGACCCGCGGCGACGTTTGGCATAGTCCAGCTGCATGATAAAAAGCAGCCCGCCGGCGGCCAGCAGGCCCAACGCCAGCGGCACATTGATGAGCGCGGCGGCGAGGGTAAGACCAAGCATCAGGGCAAGTTTGCGGAGAAAAGATGTCTTCATGATTTTGATACCAGAAAAACCCGGCTCCCGGCCCTGAGTTGCAAAAAATCACCCGCCCCGAATCAGGCACCCTCATGGGCAGACCAAAACCACAGAGAAAATCAGACCGCGGACACAGCCAATCAGGCCAGGCCACGTGCCTCACCCTGGTGGCACTGCTCCTCATCCCGGGATGGGCGCTGGCCCGGCTCTCACCCGGAGAGGACTGGTGGATACTGCTCCTCTTTCCTGCGGGACTTTCCTTGTTCACCTTTTTCGCCTACCGGGGAGACAAACGCCGGGCGGAAACCGGACAATGGCGCACCCCGGAATCCACCCTGCAATTGCTGGCCCTGCTGGGCGGATGGCCCGGGGCCTTCCTCGCCCAGCGGCTCCTGCGCCATAAATCATCGAAGCGCTCCTTTCTCGTCGTCTTCTGGGGCATCGTGCTGCTTCACCAGTTTTTCGCCGCCGACTTCCTGCTGGGATGGCGCCTCACCCGCGGGATATTCCAGATCGGCAGGAGCTTGATCACCTGAGAAAGCACTCCCGACTGGCGCATCGTTATCAATCAGCCCGACTCCATGAAATCACTTGCCTGGTTTTCCCTCGCCGCCGTGGCCGAAATCGCCGGCTGCTACGCTTTCTGGATGTGGCTGCGCCTGAACAAAGGGGCACTGCCGCTGGTGTTCGGACTGCCCGCCCTGCTCCTCTTTGCCTACGCCCTCACCCGGATTGACACCGACCACGCCGGTCGGGCGTATGCCGCCTACAGCGCCATTTACCTGGGCGCTTCGCTGATTTGGATGAAAGTCGTCGAGGGAGTTTCCCCCGATCGCTGGGATATCACGGGCGCCGGCCTCTGCCTTGCCGGCGCCGCCGTGATCATCTTCATGCCGCGCTGACGGCGGAAATCCGCAACCACCTCAGCCCGCACCCCCGCCGGAAGCATCCGAAGCCGGCTTGAAGGCCGCCTTGATGCTGGCCGCAAGGTAGTCGCGGTTCATGCGGGCGATGAAGTCGTGGCTGATGAGCTTGGGGCAGGCGGCGCTGCACTCGTATTGATTGGTGCAGTTGCCAAAGCCGGCCTCATCCATCGTCTGGACCATCGCCAGCACGCGGCGGTCCCGCTCGGGCTGGCCCTGCGGCATCAGGCCGAGATGAGAAACCTTCGCGGCGACAAAGAGCATCGCACTGGAATTTTTGCAGGCGGCGACGCAGGCTCCGCAACCAATGCAGGCGGCCGCATCCATCGCGAGGTCGGCATCGGCCTTGGGCACCGGGATGCTATTGGCATCGGGCGCGGCGCCGGTGCGCACGGAAATGAACCCGCCGGCCTGCTGGATCTGGTCGAAAGCGACACGGTCCACCACCAGGTCCTTGATCAGAGGGAAGGCCCGGGCGCGGAAAGGCTCGACCACGATCACATCGCCTTCCCCAAAGGTGCGCATGTAAAGCTGACAGGTGGCGATGCCATGGCCCGGACCGTGCGGCTTGCCGTTGACGGTGCAGGAGCAGGTACCGCAGATGCCCTCACGACAGTCGTGCGCAAAGGCGATCGGCTCCTCACCCTTCCGGGTGAGCTCGTCGTTCACCACGTCGAGCAGCTCGAGGAACGACATGTTGGGACTCACACCGGCGGCCGGGTAGTCAACAAAACGGCCCGGCGCGGCCGGCCCGGCCTGGCGCCAGACGCGCAGCGTCACGGAAAAGGTCTTGGGGGCGGTGGTCTCTGCTACCATGGTGGATTCCTCAAAATTACTTATAGGAGCGGACGCTCATCTTGGTGAACTCGTAGTTCAGGGTTTCGACGTTGCGGAGGGGCGTCTTGCCTTCGCCCTGATATTCCCAGGCGGCCACGTGCGCGAAGTTTTCATCGTCGCGTTTACATTCGCCGTCGGGGTGCTGGTATTCCTCGCGGAAGTGGCCGCCGCAGCTTTCCTCGCGGGTCAGCGCGTCGCGGCACAGGAGTTCCCCGAGCTCGATGAAATCCGCCACCCGGCCGGCCAGCTCAAGCGACTGGTTAAACGACCCGGCGGAGCCGGGCACCTTGACGTTCTGCCAGAACTCCTCGCGCAGGGCGGGGATTTCCTGCAACGCCTTTTCAAGGCTCTGCCGGGTGCGGGCCATGCCGCACTGCTTCCACATGATCTGACCGAGCCGCTTGTGGAAGTGGCTGACCGGCTCCTTGCCGTTGATATCCAGCATCCGCTGGTTGACCGACCGGACGTTCTCCTCCGCCTGACGGAAAGCATCGCTGTCGGTGCTCGGACGGGAACCGGGCTTCTGGCCGGCGAGGTAATCGCCAATCGTGTAAGGAATGACAAAGTAACCGTCGGCCAAGCCCTGCATGAGCGCGGAGGCCCCCAGCCGGTTGGCGCCGTGGTCGGAGAAGTTGGCCTCACCGAGCACGAAGAGCCCGGGGATGTTGGACATCAGGTTATAGTCCACCCAGAGGCCGCCCATGGTGTAGTGCACCGCGGGGAAGATGCGCATCGGCGTCTTGTAGGCGTTCTCGTTGGTGATCTCGTGATAGATGTCGAAGAGATTGCCGTAACGCTCGCGCACCCCGGCCTCGCCCAGGCGCTTGATCGCATCGGAAAAATCGAGATAGACGCCGAGACCGGATTCACCGACGCCGCGGCCCTCGTCGCACATGCGCATGGCCGCGCGGGAGGAGACATCGCGCGGGGCCAGGTTGCCGAAGCTCGGGTAGATGCGTTCGAGATAATAGTCGCGGTCTTCCTCGGAAATCGCGTTCGGGTTCTTCCGCGCATCCTCCGCCCGCTTGGGCACCCAGATGCGACCGTCGTTGCGCAGCGACTCGGACATGAGCGTGAGCTTCGACTGGTAATCGCCGGAGACAGGGATGCAGGTGGGATGGATCTGCGTGTAGCAGGGGTTGGCGAAACAGGCGCCGCGCTTGTAGGCCCGCCAGATCGCGGTGGCGTTTGAATTGCGCGCGTAAGTGGAAAGGTTGAAGACGTTGCCGTAGCCGCCGGTGGCAAGAATCACCGCATCGGCGCTGTGCCGGGAGATTTCACCGGTGACCAGATTGCGCACGATGATGCCCTTCGCCTGCCCCTCCACGAGGACGAGGTCGAGCATCTCGGCATGCGTATGCAGTTCAACCGCGCCGGCGCCGACCATACGGGAGAGCGCGGAATAGGCGCCCAGCAGAAGCTGCTGTCCGGTCTGGCCGCGGGCATAGAAGGTGCGTGATACCTGCGCGCCACCGAAGGAACGGTTGGCCAGCAGGCCGCCGTATTCACGGGCGAAGGGCACACCCTGCGCGGCGCACTGGTCAATGATGTTGACGGAGACCTCGGCCAGGCGGTGGACGTTGGCCTCGCGGGCGCGGTAGTCGCCGCCCTTGAGGGTGTCGTAATACAACCGGTGCACCGAATCGCCGTCGTTCTGGTAGTTCTTCGCGGCGTTGATGCCGCCCTGCGCGGCAATCGAGTGGGCGCGGCGCGGACTGTCGTGGATGACGAAGCACTTCACCTTGTAGCCGAGCTCGGCCAATGTGGCCGCGGCGGACGAACCAGCGAGCCCGGCCCCGACGACGATGACTTCGTATTTCCGCTTGTTGGCCGGATTGACGAGCTTGATCTCCGCCTTGTGCTTGCGCCACTTGTCGGCGAGCGGCCCGGAGGGAATTCTGGAATCGAGTTTGGCCATACGGGAAGAGGGCTTGTCAGTCGTTCGAAGTGACGGCCGCCGGATGCTGCGGCAGCGCGCCGGTCAGGATGGCGGCGGGAATCACAAGGTTGCCGAGGAAGTAGCCGAGGCACAGGAGTGCGACGATCTTGCGCAAGGCGCCCGACCACTTGGCTGAGCGGAGGCCGAGGCTCTGGAAAAGGCTGTCCATGCCGTGCAGCAGGTGGAAGGAAAGCAGCCCCACGGCGATGATGTAGAAAACCGCCACCGGCGCGCTCTCAAAGCCGCGATAAACCATCAGATAAACATTCGGCACCTCGGTGCCCGCCCGCACCGCGGTGAAGCCCGCCACGGTGTAGTCCTGCGTCAGCACATAGGCATGCCGATCCTTGAAATCGGAAGGATGCGTGATCCCCAGCGTGAAATGCGCGATATGATAAAGGATGAACGCGAGGACGACGTAACCGGTCCAGCGAATGTAGCGCGAGGCCAGCGAGGCGCGGAGCCAGGTCGTCGTCGCGTAGGCCTCCGGCCCGCGCGCGCGCTTGTTTTCCAGGGTGAGCACGGTGGCGGCCCAAATATGGATGCCCACCGCAGCCAGGAGGCCGAGGCGCGCCACCCAAAGCAGCGGACCCGCCTGGTGAAGAAATTGCGCGTAGCCGTTGATCTTGTCGGGGTGGGAGAAAATCTGGAGATTCCCCACCAGATGCCCGATGACAAAGGCGATGAGGATGAGGCCGGTGACAGCCATCAGAATTTTCCGGCCTACCGAGGTGCGGAACAGGTTGGCGATAAGGCTCATTGGACAGGTCAAAAATGGCGGAAGGGAAAATCCGCCATGTGCTTAGGTAAGACAAAACCACCGGGCGATGTAAAGGCCCGGTCCTGCCGCCAATTCCACCCCTTTCGTCTATTAGGGAGACTTACCCCGCGGAGAAGCGCACCCCTCCGCCTCAGCTCAACGGGCCAGCGGCTTCAGCAGCGCAAACTTCCCGCTCGCGGCCGGGGGGATGAATTTGCGGCGAAAGGTGTTTACCCTCATGCCTTCACCCAGCAACCGGGCAAGCGCCTCGCCAACATCCGGCGCCGCCGTGTGCTCCGAAACATAGTGGAAATCCCAGCGATCCGCCGCCGTCTGCACCAGACAGTAGTGCCAGCAGGCGAAGTCCGCGGGGAGCACCGCATCAATATCCGCCGGCGACACCAGCGAGCCATCGGGCCGGAAATATAGCCCGCCCTCCCGGCCCAGCACACGGAAGCCGCGCGTGAACCGCTGCACAATATCACCCGTGTGATACCGGAGCAGCGGCATCGCCTCACGCCCGCGCGTCGTCACATGGATCTGAAAGACATCCGGCAGCGACTCCCGCCAGGGCACGAGCTCAATGAACGCATTCTCATCAATGACCTGGGAATCGTCCTTGAACGCCTCGCCCACGAAAAGGTAACCCGCCTCGGTCGAGCCATAGAGGTCCACCTGCGGCGCGGGAAAGGCCTCGGCAATACGGCGGCCGTGCTGGGCGCTCGCCTTGCCATAGGTCAGGATGACCGCACGGACACTGGGGACCTTCACCTCGCGCTTCAGCACGGCGCGGGCCAGCAGGGCGAGATAGACCGGCTCACCCTCGATGATCTCCGGCTTGGTGGCCTGCAATTCGAGCACGATGCGGTCCCACTCCGACTCCGGAAAGGCAAAGGGATCGCTCGACAGATTGAGATAAACCGTGCCGTTGAAATAACGGTGGGGGAAAGGATGATCCTCGTAAGGGCAGAGGTTGCTGGAGCAACCCACGGGCGCGAGCACGCACTTGCGGTGCGGCCGGTCCGCAAACTCGCGCAGGATGGGCGAGGCCCGGTAAGCTCGCGCGGTCTGCGCATCCCACCAGCCCTCCTCCATGATCACGGTCATCGGCCCCTGGGTCGTGCCCGAGGTGGACTCGTATTCGAAGCGCTTGTCCTGCAAACCGCGCTCCACGTCCTGGTAATCGGCAAAGAACGCCTGATGCCCCCCTTCCACAATGTCGCGTTTCGACAGGGCCGGAATCTCCCGGTAGCAGGACCACTGCAAAGGATCCGAATGCAGCGCGAACCGCCGGCCATACAATGGACTCAACTTGTAGATGCGCCGGATTTCCTGCTCCAACGCAGCCGGCAGCGTGTCCACCGCAGGGGTGCCGAGTGCGGCGGGGCTATTGGCAAATTGGGGGACGGGCATGGCAGGTCAGGCCGGCAGCAAAACTCACCCGGTCACGAAGTCAAATGCCGCGCGCCTTCAACTCCCGCCAGCGCGGCTCGAAGAAAAGCAGCGCATTGAGCACGAGGCTGTGCCTGATGCCGCCACTGCGCGCCCGCGCAAACACCTCATCCACCGGCAAAGTCAGCACTTCGATCTCTTCATCCTGATCCCAGGCCATCGCCGCGGTCGGCACCGCCCGCTCAACCAGCACGACGTGGCAACGGTTGCTTTGGATCGCGGGATTGGGCTGCACCACACCCAGCAGCCGGGCGGCATCACCGGCAAAGCCGGTTTCCTCGCGCAACTCACGCGCGCCCGCCGCCAGCGGATCCTCCCCCGGGTCAATCACCCCGCCGGGAATCTCCAGCGCAAAGTCATCCACTCCGAAGCGGAACTGTCGCACCAGCACAAGGTGATGCTCCGGCGTGAGCGCGAGCACGTTCACCCAGTCCGGCGGATTCATGACCACAAAGTCGCGCTCGACCTGACGCACCGGGTGGCGGTAGCGCACCTGGTGGAGATCGAAAATGCGCGTGCGCGCAAGGGACTCGTGCCCCAGCTTCTCCCAACGGACCGGACCGGCAGCGGATGTCATGAGCTCAAAAAAAATGCCTCCTGACCCAAGGTCGAGGAGGCATCGGTAAAAAGTGAGAAGAATCAGCGCTGTGGCAGCTTGAGCCGCTGGCCCACAGCCAGACGATTCCAGTTCACATCGGGATTCGCCGCCTGCAATTCGGCCAGCAAGATGCCGCGCTCGCGGGCAATCTTGGCTCCGGTGTCGCCCGACTTGACGATATACTCGCCGGGACCGGCCGCCGCAGCGCCGCTGGACTGGGCGCCCGCCGCTGTCGTCGCAGCGGCACGAGGAGCAGGAGCGGCCTTGGCGGTCTCCTCCAGCTTGGTGATGCCGCCGCGCAAGCTGCCGAGCTCGGTGGCCACCTGATTGAAAGCGTCCTGGGTGGAGCGCCTGAGAACATCAATATCGCGGACCGCTTTTTCAGCCGAGGCCGCCGCCGTGGCCGTCTGGGATTCTGCCGTCTCCAAACGCGCGAGTTTTTCCTCGTGGGCGGCGAGCGCCCGGTTGACGCTGGACAGCTTGATTGCCGAGTAGCCGCCAAGCAGCAAGGCAATGACGCCTACGATGATGCCGCCAACCGGAAGCATGCTGTTATTTTCGCGAGAGATGGAGTCCATGGGAGGGAAAGAGCTGAGCAAGGCACTAAACCAAACCCCCTTTGAAGCAAGCAGAGATTATCAACAATGGCGCGATGACGCGCGCGCAACCGGACAAATTTTGCCTGCCGATGTGCAGACGCCGTCATTGACAGACTCGCTGCGGTGGCATCCGATTCGCCGCTTCGGGGTGTAGCTTAGCCTGGTAGAGCGCCTGGTTTGGGACCAGGAGGTCGTAGGTTCGAATCCTATCGCCCCGACCATCTTCTCGCGGTGAGGAAGAAAATGTTCTCACCCGCCGCCAACGGCGGGCAACTCAGTTACCGCCCGGCAGGTTCAGCTGGATGGCGGATCCTTCCGCCGCCGGCGCGGCCTCGGTCTTGGCAGCCTCAACCTGGACTTGGGGTGCCGCGCCCATGCTCAGCATCAAAGCGCGCTGCGTCCAGGGGCTGGAGGGGTCGATCTGCACGATCTGACCAACAAGCCGGCTGACCTCTTCCGAGCGACCGGCCGTCTGGGCCAGGGTCGCCAGATGATAGGCCGCCTCGGCGCGGATAACCGTCGCCTCGCTGGTGCGGTCCGCCAGTTCACGCAGGGCGGTTTCACCCTCGTTGCCGCGCCCCGCCAAGATCAAAGACATGGCCCGGCCCAGTTGCGCGCGGCTCGAAAGCGGCGTCCCGGCGAGCGCCTTGACCGCGGCTTCATACTGGGAAACCGCCTCCGCTCCGCGCCCTTCGGTGTAGGCACCGTCCGCCAGTTGCAAGGCGGCCACCCCGGCCAGCCCGTGTCCGGACTGGGCCGCGATAAAGGCCTTCAATTTCTCCGGCGTATCAGCCGCAGCGTAGGACTGGCGGATCTCCGTCTCCTTCTGCGCCGCCATGTAATCGAGCACGCCTTTGCCGAGAATCGCCAGCAGCACGATCACACAAACGGCGATCACGACGCGTCCATACTGCGCCCAAAGACGTTGGATCGTCTCATCAAGACCCGGCGTGGGGGCGGATTGCGGGAGATCGGTGGCGGGCTTGTTGACAGGGTTTTCGGGCGTGCTCATGCGATGGTCTGGATTGGAAGGGGCACCGAAACACATCCCCTTCCGGGCGTAAAGGCAGGATTTAGACGGGCAACCGCCCAGGCGATTAACTCAGGGCACCAGCAGCACCTTACCCGTTGTCCGCCGGCCTTCCAACGCCCGGTGGGCCGCCGCCGCCTCTGCCAACGGAAAGGTGGCGCCGATGGAAACCTTCAGCTCCCCCGTCCGTACCCAGGCGAACAAATCCGCACACCGCGCCCGCAGCTCCGCCGCATCAGCCGTGTAGTGAAACATCATGGGCCGCGTCAGGAAAAGGGAGCCTTTCTGCATCAGCACCAAGGGAGACACCGGGGGCACCGGACCGCTGGCGTTTCCATAGGAAACCATCATCCCGCACCGGCGCAGGCTGTTCAGGCTACCTTCAAACGTGACCCGCCCCACCCCGTCATAAACCACATCCACACCCCAACCGCCGGTGAAAGCCCGGGCGGCGGTGGCAAAATCCTCCTGTGTGTAATCGCAGACGGAATCCGCGCCGGCCGCACGCGCCACCGCGACCTTGGCCGCGCTACCCACCGTGGCCAGAACACGGGCACCCCGCCGCCGGGCCAGCTGCACCAACAGTTGGCCCACGCCGCCGGCCGCCGCATGGACCAGCACCGTGTCTCCGGCCTTGAGCGGAAACACCGAGCAGGCGAGCACGTGCGCGGTGAGTCCCTGCAGGAGCAGGGCAGCCGCCTGCGCCAGCTCCACGTCCGCCGGCACCGGCACAGCATATTCCGCCGGTGCTAACGCCGACTCGGCATAGGCTCCTTCCACCCGGGCGGAAACCACCCGGTCCCCGATGGAAAAACCGGTCACCCCTTCCCCCACCGCCGACACCACCCCGGCCGCCTCGCCGCCCGGAATATAAGGCAGAGACACCGGGTAGAGACCGCTGCGATGATAAGTATCGATGAAGTTGACCCCGATCGCCGCGACCCGGATGCGCAGATAGCCCGGCCCCGGGGCCGGCTCCGGCAGCTCCGCCAGGCGAAGTTGGGAGGGATCACCGGTCGCCTGCAGGCGGATGGCTCGCATGACCGGCGACCGACTCAGCGTACGGTGACGTTGCCCTTGTAGGCCTGGATTGGCTTCACGCCGACGCGCTCGCGGGTGAGCGCCTTGATGCCGTTGAGCGCCGCATAGGCACCGGTGATGGTGGTCATGATGCACACGCTGTGCGCATAGGCGGCGGCCCGGATGGCATTCTCATCACGCCGGGGGATCATGCCTCCGGGAGTGTTGATCACCATCTGGACCTGGCCATTCTTGATCATGTCCACCGCCGTCGGGCGCCCCTCGTCAATCTTGGCGAGCCGCGTGACCTCCACGCCGTTTTCGGCAAGGATCCGGGCCGTGCCACTGGTCGAGTAGATCGCAAATCCCAGCGCACCCAGCTGGCGCGCAAGATCCACCGCGCGGGACTTGTCCGCGTCCTTGACGGAGAGGAAGACATTGCCGCTCACGGGCAGGCCGGGCTTGGCCGCGGCCTGCGCCTTGGCAAAGGCCACGCCCAGATCCACGTCCAACCCCATGACTTCGCCGGTGGAGCGCATCTCGGGGCTGAGCGTGATCGTCGCGCCGGGGAAACGCACAAAGGGGAAGACGGCCTCCTTCACACACCAGTGCTTCGGGGTCTGCTCGCGCGTGAAACCGAGATCCTTCAGCTTGGATCCGGTCATCACCTTTGCCGCCAGCTTGGCCAGCGGCACGCCGATGGCTTTTGCGACAAACGGCACGGTGCGCGAAGCGCGGGGATTGACCTCCAGAACATAGAGCTGGTTGTCCTTGATGGCGAATTGCACGTTCATCAGGCCGATGACCTTGAGTTCGCGCGCCAGGGCATAGGTCGCCTGGCGGACCGTTTCGAGCATGGCGGGAGTGAGCGTGTGCGGCGGCATCACCATCGAGGCATCGCCCGAGTGCACTCCGGCGAATTCGATGTGTTCCAGCATGCCGCCGATGACCGTGGTCTCGCCGTCGCTGATGCAATCCACGTCGAGCTCGATCGCATCCTCCAGGAACTTGTCGATGAGCACCGGCTTGTCGGGCATCACATCGAACGCCTGGCGGACGACCGCCTTGAACTCGTCCTCGCTGTAAACGATGAACATGCCGCGACCGCCGAGCACAAAACTCGGGCGCAGGAGCACGGGGAACCCGATGTTGTGGGCATGCTGGAGCGCCTCGGACTCGCTCAGTGCCGTCCGGTGCGCCGGGGACTTGAGTCCGGTTTTCTCCAGAATGGCGGAGAAGAGCTTCCGATCCTCGGCGGCCTCGATGCTCTCCGGAGAGGTGCCGATGATATTCACCCCGTTCTGCTTCAGCGCGGAGGCGAGATTCAGCGGCGTCTGCCCGCCAAACTGCACGATGGCGCCGGCGCACTCCTCCTGCTGGTAGATTTCCAGCACATCCTCCAGCGTGAGCGGCTCGAAGTAGAGCCGGTCGCTGGTGTCGTAGTCGGTGGAAACGGTCTCGGGATTCGAGTTCACCATCACGGTCTCGAAACCGGACTCGCGCAGCGCGAAGGACGCGTGCACGCAGCAGTAGTCGAACTCGATGCCCTGGCCGATGCGGTTGGGGCCGCCGCCCAGGATCATGATCTTCTTTTTCCCGGTCGCCGGCATGACCTCGTTCTCCGCCCCGTAGCTGGAGTAATAGTAAGGCGTGAACGCCTCGAACTCCGCCGCGCAGGTGTCCACGAGGCGATAGGTGGTGCCAATGCCCGCGGCCTTGCGGTGCGCGCGGACGGTTTGCAGATCGCTCCGCAGCAGATGGGCGATCTGCACATCGGAAAAGCCAAACTCCTTCGCCCGCCGGAGCGCGCCGGCATCAATATTCTGGAGCGTAAACTGCTTCAGTGAGACCTCCATCTCGTAGATCTCATGCAACTGCACCAGGAACCAGGGGTCGATCTTCGTCAGCTCGAAGACATCGTCCACGGTGAGCCCGCGCATGAAGGCGTAGCGGATGTGGAAGATGCGCTCCGAATTCGGCGTGGCGAGCTTCGCCCGGATGGTTTGCTCATCCGGCGCCTCATCGAGGCCGTGCCGGCTGCCACCGCCAAAACCGTGCGCCCCGATCTCCAGGGAGCGCAGAGCCTTTTGCATGGACTCCTTGAAGGTGCGCCCGATGGCCATCGCCTCGCCGACGGACTTCATCGCCGAGGTCAGGGTGGGATCGGCACCGGGGAATTTTTCGAAAGTAAAACGCGGGATCTTGGTGACGACGTAGTCAATCGTCGGCTCGAAACTCGCCGGCGTCAGCCGGGTGATGTCGTTGCGCAGCTCGTCGAGGGTGTAGCCCACGGCCAGCTTGGCGGCGATCTTCGCGATGGGAAATCCG
>CAYSBR010000039.1:0-33485 GCA_964429385.1 uncultured Opitutaceae bacterium | reverse complement strand
CGTGCCCGCGGGCACGAGGTTGCCTGCGTAGTAACCGATGAAGGCTCCGACCATGAACACATCGGCGTGCGCGAAATTGATGAAGCGCAGCACGCCATAGACCATGGTGTAGCCCAGCGCGATCAGCGCGTAAATCGCGCCAAGCGAGAGGCCGTTGAGTAATTGCTGGAGAAACTCGGTCAATGAGTTGAGAGTTGAGGGCTGAGAGTTGAGAGCCGGAGGGAGTTATTCGAGAGATTTTCTCAGGCCGCTGAGCATGCGGGAAATCTCTTCGCCGTCCTGATATAGGTATCGTAGTCGGTGGCGGAAAGAAACCCTTGGTCGCGGCCTATGATCGCTTGGGTGATTACCTCGTAAAGGGAGCCGGCGGCATAACCAAGGAACTTGGCAAAGTCGGCGGGTGGCCGGGCGGATCCTTCAGCGATGTTGGAAGAGATCGAATTGGCTGCACGTCGAATCTGGTTGGTCAGGCCGAAACGCTCGTCAGGGGGAAAACCGCGAGTCGTGCGATAAACCAAGTCTGCAAACGAAACGGCCTTCTGCCAAACTTCCAGCCTTTCGAAGTTGAACATCCAAGGAATTGAAGCTCTCAACTTTCTACACTCAACTCTCAACTCGCGGGAGGCGCGCCTCGCTCAGGGCGACACTTCCTGCACAAATTTGAACTGCCCGGCTTGGACCGTGATGATGGCCGCGGACTTCGAGGCGTTGCGGTTGGCGTCGATGTCGGTGCTCCCGGTCACGCCGATGAAACCGCGGGTCGCGGCGAGGGCGTCGCGGATTTTCTGGGGTTCGGTGGAGCCGGCGCGCTTGATGGCGTCGGCCAAGACGAGGGCCGAGTCGTAGCCGAGCGCGGCCATGGCGTCGGGCATCTGACCGTTCCAGCGGGCTTGGAATTTCTTGACGAACTCTTCGACGGCAGGCGTCCGGTTCTCCGGGGAATAATGGGTCGAATAGTAGGCGCCTTCGACGGCGCGACCGCCGATTTCGATGAGCTGGGGCGCTTCCCAGCCGTCGCCACCGAGGATCGGAATCGTCAGGCCGAGCTCGCGGGCCTGCTGGCAGATGAGGGCGGCTTCGGTGTAGTAGCCGGGCACAAAGATGGCCTCGACGTTGGCGGCGCGGATGGCGGTGAGCTGGGCTTTGAAGTCCTTCTCGCCCTCGGCGTAGCGCTGTTCGGCCACGATGGTGCCGCCGTCGGCGAGGAAGGTTTCGCGAAAGAACTGCACGAGGCCGACGCTGTAGGCGGAGGAGACGGAGGAGAGGGTGGCGACGCGGCGGACGTTGAGGGTATCCTTGGCGAACTTGGCCATGACCGTGCCCTGGAAAGGATCAATGAAGCAGACGCGGAAGATATAGTCGCCGGTCTCGGTGACGGCCGGATTGGTGGAGGCCGGCGAGATCATCGGGATTTTGGAGGACTGGGCGATGGGGGCGATTTCCAGCGAGCGGCTCGACGCGACTTCGCCGAGCAGGGCGACGACCTTTGTGCGGGAGATGAGCTTGCGCGCCACCGTGGCGGATTCACCTGCCTTGGACTGGTTGTCCTCGGTGACCAGCACGAGGGGCTGGCCGAGCACGCCGCCGGCGGCGTTGATCTCCTCGATGGCGAGGAGGGTGCCTTTGTGCGAGGACTGGCCGAAGGCCGCTTCCTTGCCGGTCAGCGAGGCGATTTCGCCAACCGGGATGCCTTCCGTCCGGGAGGATTTGGAACAGGCGGCCAAAGCGGCGATTCCTGCGATAAGGATCAGGCTCGTGAGTGCGCGGATGGGATGAGTCATGTTAATCAGCAGAAGGGACTTGGTGCGGGGCAGAGGCGGGAACCCAAAGGAAGTGAGGGGTCGTTTTCAATCCCTCTGTTCAGCATTTATGATGCCGGAATGAATGGTGTGTGTTTGGGCTTTGCGTCGGGCGGCCGGCGGGTTTCTATCGGCAGGAGTTGAATACCTACGACCGATATCTCCTGCGCGAATGGCTGGGCGTTCTGGGACTGGTGCTCGGCGTGACCGTGGGGCTGCTGTTTGTGCAGGTGCTTTATGATGATTTCCGCATGCTCAACGACCTGGGCGCGAGCGGGGCGGATTTCTGGATGTATTTTGTGGTGACGGTTCCGGGCTTCCTCGCGGTGGTGCTTCCGCTGGCTCTGTTGATTTCGCTGCTGTTCGTGCTGGGCAAGCTGCACCGGGCAAACGAATTCACCGCCCTGCGTGCCGCCGGGGTGGGGCTGGCCCGCATCACGGCGCCGGTCTGGCTGGTCGGGGTGCTGGCCTGCGGGCTGTCGTGGTATCTCAACGCCAATGTGGTGCCGTGGTCGGTCGAGGAGTCGCGGATTCTGCGTGAGAGCCTGCAGTTCCGGCAGCAGGCGCGGACTCTGAGCGCCGACCGCATCGGGGCGGTTTATAGTGTGGCCTTCGATAACCGGACCGAGGGCCGCATGTGGTTTTTCAACCGCTACAGCCAGTATGCGAAGCGGGGTTACGGGGTGACGGTATCCGAACTGGATGCCGATCGCCGTGAGCACCGGCGCATCCTCGCGACGGAGGCCTGGTATGACGAGCCGCGTGGCGGCTGGGTGTTCCGCGATGGCCGGGATCTGCGGTTTGAGCCGGAAAGCGGAGAGATGCTTGCGCCCCGTCCGTTCGAGGAATGGTTTCGCGCGGACTACAAGGAAGACCCCCGTCTGATGCTGCTCATCGACCGGCGGCCGAAGGATCTCTCCATTTTTGAATTGAGGCGGCTGCTGGACTACTATGGCCACGACCGCCAGCCCAAGGCCGTGCCTTACGCGGTGCGTTATCACGGGCTCATTGCGGAAACCCTCGGGCCGCTTATCGTGATTGCGCTGGCGGTGCCCTTTGCGGTGGCCGGCGTGCGGGTAAACCCGGCCGTCGGTGTTTCGAAATCCATCGGCCTGTTTTTTCTCTACTATCTCTTCATGAATTTCGCGGCCTCACTGGCGACGAAGCAGCTGGTGGATCCACAGTTCGCGGCGTGGCTGCCAAACCTCGGGATGGCGGCGGTGGCCGTGTGGTTGCTCGGCCGGCTGCGGTGAACCGGGGAACGCTTCAGTAGAAGCGGTCGAAGATCCAGTGCTCGATGCGATCCCAGACCGCGTTGCTGGGCCAGAGCATGATCATCCAGACGATAATGCAATTGATGTAGCTGAGAAAAACCGCCGCGCTGGCCATGTCCTTGATCCGTTTGGCGAGCGGGTGCTGCTCCGGGCGCAGGTAATCAATGGTCCATTCGATGGCGGAGTTGATCATCTCGGCGATCAGGATCAGGATGAGCGTGCTGAGCATCATCGCCGTGGAGACGGCGTTGATCGGCAGGATGATGGTGAACGGCGTCAGCAGCAGGACGAAGATGAGCCCTTCGCGGAAAGAGGGTTCGTGTTTCAGCGCCGCGAAAAACCCTTCGATGGCGTAGCGGACCGAAGCGAAGAAATTCCGTACGTTGCGGCGTTTGGGCTCAATCGGCTCTTCGGGGGAGGACACGGATGACTTCGATAACATTTGGAGCGCGGACGAAAAGAAAAACCCGGCCCTTCGGCCTAAAAGTCACCCTGAAACTGCCGGGGTTCCGACAAGCGCGCGGCAAACTGCCGGTTCACGCACTTCGCCAGCGCCTTTCTGTCAGGTTTCGCGGACTTCGCTTTCTGGTGGCCTCTGCGCTGATGCCGGGGAATCGAGGTCGAAGTCGGTGAAATCGTTCAGGATGCCTTCATATCTCCGGTCCTGCTTGTAAATCTGCAGAATGCGCGCGTGCTCCGGGTCGGTCGTCGGGAATATTCTGGGCGGTTCACCGGGCAGGAAGATGCCGGTATAAGCGCGCTGCCGGTCAACCAGCCGCCGGATGACGATCATGGTTTTCTACGCCCAGTTGAAATTGAAACTGATGCTGATGCGCTCGGCTTTGACGCGGTTGGCGGGGACTTCGTGGCGGAGCCAGCTTTCGAAGAGGATGACATGGCCTGCCTTCGCGGGGTAGGTGATGTGCTGGCGGTGGGCGGGCCGGGCACCGGGCAGGCGGGGCGGGGCGGCCATGAATTTGCTGAGCCGCGGGTCTTCGAATTTCAGGCCGGGGCAGCCGGCGGGCGTGGCGACGTAGTAGGTGCCGCTGATAAAGGACAACGGATGCAGGTGCAGCGAGTGCGCCGCCGTGGGCGGCATGATGTTCACCCAGCAGTCGGTGAGCCGTATGGTGCGTCCGCGCAGGTCGAGTTCCAGCGCGGCGGCGTAGGCCTTGGCGTGGCGGAGAAGTTTTTTTTCCAGCGCGGCAAAGGTGCTGGAGAAGCGGTGCAGCTCATTCATCGAGGCATAGCTCGTGTAGCCGCCGGGATAATTTTTGACGGACCAGCGGCGGCCGGCGTCGTCGTAGTCGCGCAGCCGGCGGCATTCTTCGGCCAGGTCGGCATTGAGCGCGGCGAGTCCGCTTTTTTGCAGCGGTTCACTGTAGATCTGCGTGGGAAACCAGGCGCGGACAGGCATGGCTCCGACGATGGAATGCCTGGGAAAAGCGGCAATGGTGAAAATTCATGAGGCTATTTCCTTTTATGCGAAACGGCGCCGGGCTACGTCCCAGCCCGCATGAAAAATTTCCCCAATGAAAAGGATGCGGTTTCCTACCGCGCGCAGGGCTGGATTGTGTTCCGGCAGGCGGTGCCGGCTTCGCTGATCGCTGATTTGCGGCGTTCAGCCGGGCAGGCCCGGGAGCTGGCGCGACGGCTGGACGGCCCGCAGACCCAGCGTCTGCAGACGGTCGGCCGGCACGCCGAAGTGGATGCGGGTCCGCTGAAGGATTTCACGGAGCTGCCGGAGTTGAACGCGGCGTTGCAGGCGTTGCTGAGTCCGCGGCATTACCTCAGCCCGCCGGCGGCGATGGCGTTTCTCTTTGAGCCGGCGGAGCGGTGTTGGGCGACTGAATGGCATCGCGACTGGCGCGACCATATGAGCGCGGCGCAATTCGAAGGGGTGTTTGCGGGTGACTGGGAGGCCACGGCGACCGATCTGAATCTGTTCAACCAGATCAACTGTGCGCTCTACGAGGATACTTCGACCTGGTATGTGCCGGGCACGCATGCGCGGTTGCAGGATACGCCGGCGGAAGTGGCGGCGGCGAAGGCGGCGGACCGTGCCGCGGTGGAGAATACCGCCGGCACGCGCAGCGAAGCCGCGCAGGAGGTCTTTCTCCGGGACTATTGCGAAGGCATGCCGGGAGCGGTGCAACTGACGCTGCAGGCGGGTGACATTGCGCTCTATCGCAGCATTGGCTGGCACATCGGCAGCTATGTGCCCTATCGCAAACGAGCGACCCTGCACTGCTCGGCGGTCACGCCTGAATACCTCGCGTTTTGGAAGCATTCCGAGGCCGTGCTTTCGAAAAAGTGGATGTAGGGCGGTTTTTGCTCGTGCCCGGCGGGGGTGGCACCTCCCTTGGTGCGCATGTCGATCTTCCGCGTTTTCCTCATTCTGGTTGGTGTCATGGTGTCGTCCCTCGGACTGGTGGCGACCGATGCGCACCGCACCCTGCTGGTCGAATTGCGTGAAGTGCCGGAAGCACTGCGGGCCTCGGGCTTCGGCGTGACATCCGGGGGCAGCCGTTACTCGTATGACTCCTACAACCGTGACCGCGTGCTCAGTGTCATTCACGACACGGTGACGACACTGGCCACGCCGGCGGAGTTGGCGGAGATGCGGGCCGCGGGGCTCGATGCCACTGTGTTGTTGGAGCATGACAACCCCCTCATGCTGATCCGGCGCGGTCTCTATGGTCCGACGATGAAGCTCGACCCGATTTATCATACCTATGATCAGGTCGTCGCCAAGGCGGCTGCGCTGGCGGAGGCGCAGCCGGACCGGATCAAGCGTTTTCAGATCGGTGAGAGCCAGCAGTTCCGCCGTCCTATCTATGCCTATCGTCTTTCCAACCGGGCGCGGGAGGCGCAGGACCGGCCGGCGGTGATGCTCAATGGGGCGCACCATTCGGACGAAGTCGTGACGACGGAGATTGTTGTCACCCTCATGGAGCGGCTGGTGACCCGCTATGGGCAGGACGAGGAAATCACGCGCTGGATGGATACGCTGGAAATCTGGCTCGTGCCGGTCGTCAATGTGGACGGTCACGACATCGTGAGTTCGGGCTA
This sequence comes from uncultured Opitutaceae bacterium, assembly GCA_964429385.1. Taxonomy (GTDB): domain Bacteria; phylum Verrucomicrobiota; class Verrucomicrobiia; order Opitutales; family Opitutaceae; genus UBA2377. The sequence continues at coordinate 27,340 of CAYSBR010000039.1, read as the reverse complement.
TGATCCGCGCTGGCGGAAAAACGCGCGCGACGTCAACGGCGATGGCGTGACCGGGGTTTATCCCGAGGGCGTCGATCTGAACCGTGGCTACGATTTCAACTGGGCGATGGGCGGATCGGACGTCCCGGACAGTGTGAGCTACCGGGGGCCGCATCCTTTCTCCGAAGCGGAAAACCGGGCGATGCGCCGGCTGGCGGATTTGCGGCAATTCGTGCTTTCGATCTCCTACCACAGTCAGGGTGAGATCCTCTTTTATCCCTGGTCCTGGGGGAGTCATGTCGCGCCCGACGATGCGGTCATCAAAGGCGTGGTCACGGAAGTCGCGTCGCGGATCCGCACGATGGACGGGCGTGATACCTACGCTGTTTCTCCGGGCGGTCCATCGAGCCAGAGTTATCCTTGGTTTTACGGACGTCGGGGGGTGATTGATTTCATCGTCGAGGTAGGCCGGGGCTCGCATGTGTTTCCGGCGGAGGTGGTGCCGGATCTGATCGAGACCAATCTCGAAGGCGTGCGTGCGCTCATGGCGCGCGCGGCCGGCCCGGGGCTCGCAGTACGGGTGACGGATGCTTCCAGCGGGGAGCCGTTGGCGGCGCAGGTCTGGATTCCCCGCATCGAGAACGAGTCGGTGGACCGCCGGCACAGCGACGAGGCGTTCGGCCGCTTGTGGCGGTTGCTGGAGCCGGGCACCTACACGTTTGTCATTTCAAAAGCGGGCTACGCCACGCAACGCATCGAGAATATCGTGGTGCAGCCGGGAGACTGGACCCCGTTGGAGGTCGCACTCGTGCGTGAGTGAGGTGCTGGCGCAGGAGGAGACGCGGCGGCCGATCTGTCGTGCTCCTTGGGGCGGAGCGAATCAGTGTACGCCGCCCATGCGGTTTTTCACCCAGCGGACGAGTGAGAGGAATAGGGCCGCAACGATCAGGACCGCGATGGCCTGCTGGCTGAAAAATTGATCGAGGTTGGAGGCGTCGCCTTCGCCGAAGCTGGAGGCGAGGATGCCGGAGAGCTTGTTGCCAAAGGCCCCGCCGAGGAACCAGATGCCGAGCATGACGCCGACAAGGTGCCGCGGGGCCAGTTTGGTGAAGGTGCTCAGGCCGACCGGGCTGATGCACATTTCACCGACGGTCTGGAGAAAATACAGCCCGAGCAGCCAGAGCGGGCTCACCCGACCTTCGATGGCGAGTTTCGCCGCCGGGATCATCAGCACGAAGCTGAGGCCGAGGAATACGAGCCCGAGGGTGAACTTCATCGGGCTGGAGGGCTGGCGGCGACCGAGCTTGGTCCACAGTACGGCGAACAAGGGCGCGAGTACGATGACGAAGATGGGATTGGCCGCCTGATACCAGGAGGAGGGGACTTCGACGTTGCCGACATGGGTGGCGGTGTAACGGTCGGCAAAAAGGTTGAGCGAAGTGCCGGCCTGTTCGAAGAGCGCCCAGAAAATGAGTGCGCCGATGAAGAAGTAAAACACCGCGCCCAGCCGGCGGAACTCCAGGTTTCGCGAGTAGCCGAACCACAGCATCAACCCGGCGGGCACGAGGATGAAACCGTAACGCAGCCAGTCGAACGCCGGCTGATCCGAGCACCAGACGATGACCCAGAGACCGAGGGTGCCGACGAGGGCGATCAACGGTTTTTTCCAGGCGCCGGGGGTGCGAGGAGGCGGCGGGCTGACTTCCTTCAGACTGCGGCCAAAGCAGGTGAAGACGATGAGGCCGCAGACCATGCCGACACCCGCGGCGGCAAACCCCCAATGCCAGGAATGCACCGGATCGAAGCCCCAGCGGACCAGCAGTTCCTTGAAGGTGCTGTGCTGGGCCAGAAAACCGGTGATCAGCGGGGCGAAGAACGCCCCGATGTTGATGCCCATGTAAAAGATGGAGAACCCGGCATCGCGCCGGGTATCACCGGGTGCGTAAAGCTGCCCGACGAGCGCGCTGATGTTTGGCTTCAACAAACCGGTTCCGAGCACGATCAGGGCGAGGCCGAGGTAGAAGGTGAAATCACCGGGCAGGGCCATCGAGAAATGGCCGGCGGCGATGATGAGGCCGCCGATCAGCACGGCCAGCCGGGCGCCGAGGATGCCGTCGGCCAGGATGCCGCCGGGGATCGAGAGCATATACACCGACATCGTGTAGGTGCCGTAGATGAGCGCGGCCTTGCCCGTGGGCAGGTTCATGCCGCCGGCGGCGAGTGGCGCCACCATGTAAAGGGTGAGCAGCGCCCGCATGCCATAGTAGGAAAACCGTTCCCAGAGCTCGGCGAAGAACAGCGTGTAAAGCGGGGCCGGATGACTGAGGAAGGAGCGGGATCCGGCTGATGGCGGCACGACCTGCGATCCTGATGACGCGGACGGGGAGGAGGAGCTCATGTTGGGCCGAGCCTGCCCCCAGGCCGGCCGTCGGGCAAAGCCGAAAACACCGGCCGCCGGTTCAGCGGCGCAACGGAGAGTCTTCGGCGTGCCGAGGCTCAGGCGATGAGTCGGTGGACGCCGGCTGGCCGTAGCGATGGAAGAGGGCTTCCAATACGCCGAACTGGTCGGTCAGCAGGCCTTCGTAACCGCAGGGCAGGTCATCCCACCCGCGCCAGTCCACGCCGCTTTGGTTGCCGCCGAAGACTTTGGCCTCGGCGAACCCGGCGCACAATTCCAGCAGGATGCGGTCGGCCTCCGCGGTGAGGCCGCACTGGTAGAGCGCCATGACGAAATGCCGGGTCTGCGCATGCGTCCGTCCGCCATTCTGGTAATAGCCCATCGGGTAGCCCTGGATGATGTCGGCGCGGTCTTCGTCGGGAATAGGCCAAAGATTGCCGGGCAGGCCGTGGGTGGCGGGAGGCAGGCCGACACGCTCACTCTCGCGGAGCAGTCGTTCGCAGATTTCCCGGGCCAGGCCGGTGGGCACCAGACCGGCGGTGATGGCGGCGCCGTTGACGGCGAGAAAGGCATGGTCGTGCAGTTTATCTTCCTTGCAGCGCCAGCCGGCGATCCAGCCGGTGGTGGGATTGTGCAAGGCGGGCAGATAACTGGCCTTCAGCCGATCGGCCCAGGCGGCAAGATCCGCTGCTTCGTCACCGAGGCCGTGACGGGCGAATGTTTCCGCGAGCGAACGCAGGGCGGGATAGAGAATCGCGTTGGCGAAGGCATCTTTCCAGCCGAAGGAGATGACATCGAACCAGCAGGTGCTCCACTGGCCGGTGCCGCTCACCCCGGTGCGCCAGGCGCTCTCGATGAGGCCGTCGCCATCGAGGTCGCGGGCCCGCATCGCGGCGAGTCGGGTGCGAATGGCGCCCAGCCGTCCGTGAAACCATTCCGGAGACGCGCGCTGGGCGAGGTAGTCGGCGAGGCCGCGCAGGCCGGCGGCGCCGGTCATGAGGTATTCGTCTTCGGCGTCATGGGTCTTGCCGTCCTGCAGGAGGATGCCGCCGGCATAGCTCTGGCCGCCGTCGAGCCAGCGTTCCAACGATGTGCGCAGGAGTTCGCCGGCCTCCAATCCGGGCGTGATTTCGCCCAGCGAAAAAATGAAAGAGGACCAGGTGTCCATGCAGATGGCGCAGGGCATGGAGGCGCCATTGTTGCTGAGCGTGCCCATGTCGGGCCGGTAGGTGAGCGCGGTGTGGAAGGTGCGGCGCAATGCCAGTTGCGCCACTTCCGGGGCATCGGCCCGAAGCCGCGCCGGCGGTGTCACGGGTGCGATTTCAATGTCGGCTTCGTAGAGCCCCGCCGGGAGCAGGTAGGTGCCCTCGGCCAGGCGGCGCTCACCCAGCTTCAACTCCAGCGTGTTGCAGTCCTGCGAGCGGAAGACATCGGCGCGGAGCGTGACCTCGGGCGAGTCGCTGGCCAGGCGCAGGCTGCCGAATCGTGGCAGGTGCAGGAGGGCGGGCAGCGTGACGCCGCCGGTCTCTCCTTCCTGGAGGATGTGCCCGAGAGTGTGGCTGGGCGCCACGCTGTTGCGCAGGGCGAGGGTCCACGCCGCGCTGTGCCAGGCGGTCTGGGATTGTTCGGCGACTCGGCGCGCGTGCAGCTTCAAACCGCGCGGGGTCACGGTCCAGCGCAGGGTGTAGTGCTGGCCGCCGGAGGTGAAATCGTAGGTCACCGTGTTGGCGCGGACTTCGACGGCGCCCTCGGCGTCGAAGCGTACGGCGCTGTCCATGGCGGGAGCGGCGCCGACGGCGTGCAAGCGCGGCCCCTGCAGAAAGGAACCGGGGCGCAGAAAGAGTGTGTTGGTCTCGGCGAGCGCGGGGTCTTCTCCCGTGAGCGTGAGAAAGGAGAAACCGGGACGGCCAAGATAGAAGCCGACCGCGTAGGTGTGGGTTTCGAATCGGACTTCGCCATTGGCCCGGCGGGCGGTCACACCGGCGGGCAGGTGGGTCAGATCCACCCCGCGCAGTAGGAGGGTGCGTTCACGGCGCGGCGCGAGCGGGGTGATCAGCTCCCCTTCGAGGACACAGGCTCCGGCGGCGAGATTCCACGGCGTCCAGCCGCCATCGGTGCCGGAGCCGCGCAGTTCGATCAGGACGCCTTCGGCCATGATCCCGCCGAGATCAAACCAGTCGAGGGTGCCATCGCCGGGGCGGGACAGATTTTCGAGCGCAAGGGCTTCATGCCAGGCGCCGTTTTGGAAGACCAGTAATCGCAGGGCTGTGACCCAGTCGAGATCCTGCCGGCTGCCGCATTTGTGGTAACCGGCGGCCGCCCGCAACCCGAGGCGCGCCAGGCGGGCGGAGCCATGCAGCTGCAGGGCCTGGGCGTGGATGATCCGACGATCCGGCTGCCCGGCTTCATCCGGCTGCGGTGCGGTCCAGAGCGCACGGGGCGCGGCAATCCCCCGCGCCGTACCCAAGTCTCCCATCGGCGGGGCAAGATCCTTCAGCTGCAGTAAATCGGTGATCATGGCAGGCTGAGAATAACGCACCGCTGTCACCAAAACAAAAGGGCTAAACCATGTATTGCGTCCCTATTTCATGTAAAAAATGGGACTATGGATTGAGAATTTCAGACCGAATCTCTTTTTGAAATGTCCTCTATGGGAAATTCGCTGCTTCAGGCCGGGCGGATAACCGTGCGAAGCGTGGCCGAGCGGACGGGGCCCTGGCAGCGCAGGGCGATGCGCGTGGGATGGGGCGGCTGGTTGAGGGTGTCGGTCGCGAATTCGAGGGTGGCGTCTTCGGCCGAGATTTCGACGAGAAGGGCGGCGTGTTCATCGGCGAGGCGGATGCGGGTGTCTTCAATGGAGACTTGGCCGAGTGTGATGAGTGCCGTCTCGAACTCGGAGGGTTCGGAGAACTCCACGCGATCGGTCACGGTGAGGCTGCCGGTGCCGCGGCGGTCGTAGAGAAACTCGCGCTCAAGTTTGCGGAGCGCGGGCACATCGTAGGCCCCGCGCAGGTCCAGGATGAGACGGTCGGTGTCGTCGCTGAATTCCTGGGCGAGCACGCGGGCGCGGAAGCCGGCTCCGGCTTGCTGGAGCTGGCCGGCGACACGCGGGACCGGGTGTCCGTAGGAGTTGAGGAGCTGGCTGTCGTAGCGTTTTTCGCTGAACGTGCGGTAGCTGTAAACCTCGGGGCCGGGATCAAGGATGAGCGTGCGGCCGTCGATCACCACGGTGAAGGTGCCGAGGTCGTTATGATTGTGGTTCACGCCGTTGTGGCCGCCGAGAAAGGTGGCGGAGAAGCGGCGGGTGGTGGCGGCGCCGGGGCGGCAGATGAGCAGCGCAGGCTGTTCAAACCACTGGCGCCGGCCGGGCGGGATGACGAGGCGTTCGGGGCGCAGCGGATCGCGCGTGCGGAACATCCAGAGCAGCGGCTCGGGCATCATTTGCAGCGTCATGGTGCTGAAGGGATCCCATTCTGTCGGGGCGGGGCTGAGCGGCTGGGTGACGGTCCCCGCGCGGTTGTCGATCCACAGCCGCGTCCAGGCGATGGGCTGCACGTCGAGCAGGCAATCGGCGAAGGTCGGGTAAACGCCAGGCTGGATCTCGGCGTGGTCGGGGAAGCGGGCGGCGAGCGCCATCTTCGGCTCGTCGAGCAGGTCAATGACGCCCTGCGTGGCGACGCGGAGGAGCTCGGACATCGAGATGTAATGCATGAACCCGTAGTTCCAGTAGCTCACGCCTTCGGTGCAGAACCCCTCGTCGGTGTAGTCGTCGCGGAAGCGTTTCACCTGCGCTTCGCAGAAGGCGAGCCACCAGGCGCGTTCGCCCGCGTCGTCAAGGATGGCGCAGGCGGTCTGGCCGATGCAGGAGAGCAGGACGGAGTTCCAGTTGTGTTTGACGCGGATCCACCAGTTGAGGTCGCGGCCGGTCTCGATACGCTGGCGGGTGGGCGCGAGCACGCGGCGGTTGATCTCCTCGCGGAGGAGGACGCGGGTGGCGTCGGGCAGCCGCTCGCGCAGGATGAAATCGGTGAAGGCGAAGGTTTCCGCGGAGTGCACGACGCAGAGGTCGGGCTCGACGGTTTTCAGATCGTAGTTGAGGCGCTTGAGATCGTTGCCGGGGTGGATCCAGCTGTTGAGCTTGGCGAGCTCGGCGGCATCGGCGCAGATCGCGTTGATAAACTCGCCTTGGTTGTAGATCGCCTCGGCGAGCAGGAACGCGCACTGGCGCCGGCGCACCAGGGGAATGACCTGGTTGATCTTGGTCACATCCTCGCGATCGAGCGAGTCGAGGTAGGTGGCGTTGTTGTATTCAGGGAAAGGCTGTGTGGCGAATTCGCGGGCGTCGCGCAGCACGCGCCGGCCGAGCGGGTGGTCCTGCCAGCGCGACCAGGCGGCGCGGTCGTCGGCCGTGGGCGCGATGGCGAAGCGGTCCGCAGGCATCAGCGCCTGGAGGGCGCGCACCCGGTCGGAGTTGGGGACGTAGGTTTCGCCGGGGGGAAGGTCGAAGTTGAAATCGTAAGCGCCCATAATGCCGAGCATCATGGCGCGCGATGTGCTTGGCAAGCGGCTCTATGATGATGACGCAACGACGGGCAAACCTCCGGGGCGGCGCGTTGACTTCACAGGGTGGCCTCGTCACGTGTGAACCCCGCGTGATAGCCTCATCCTCCACCGATTTTCGCCGGCGTTGTTTTTCCTTCCGACTGGCCTGTGTCGTTTTGCTGGGTGGCTCATCGGTCGGGGCCGAGCCGGTGGCATCGGCTCCCGTGGCCGGCTGGGAGCTGCTGGCGGGCTATCTGTTTGGGGATGCCCATGGGGTGTTTGCGGCTCGGGCGGATGCCGGTGACCGCCGCGACCGGCTGGGACTGGCGGCAAGTCTGATCAACCACCCTCCGGTCACCGCGGGCAAGGTATCGCGGGCCGAAGGAATCCTGCGCGACTTGCTGGCGGACGGAGCGGATGACGAGCCCGCCCGTTATGCCCGCTACCTGCTGGCCCGGATTGCACATCTGCATCAGGCGGGCGGCGTGGCCCGGGCCGAGGCCGGCTATCGCGAGGTGATCGCGGCCGATGCCGGTCACCCGCTCGCGCAAGTGGCCGCGGGCAAACTCGCGTTGCTGTTGCTTTACGAACGGACGGATCTGCCGGTGCCGGACCGGCTGACCGCCGCGGCGGCGCTCGCGCCGGTCGCGGGGGCCGGGGCGCTGCCGGAAGCGGCCTGCGCTTACTATCGTGCCCTGGCGGGAGCCGCACTTTTTTACGATGTCCTGGATGAACGGGTCTATGACTGGCTGAAAAAAGCGGAGGAGGTCGGCACGATTGATGTGCTGGCGGCCTCAAGCCTGCGCATCCAGCTGGCCGAGGTCGCCCAAGCTTTGGGTCGGCGTGATGAAGCTCTGGGCCACTACCGGAACTTTCTCGCTTCGGTCCTGCCCACCGACAACCGCTACCTCACCGCCCGTGAGCGGATGGAAGCACTGGAGGCCGCCCGATGAAACGCGTGCCTGTTCTGACCTGGGTGGCGATCAGCCTGCTGGTGGCCGGTTTTCTGTATTCGGTGGTTCGCCATCTTGGCAGCCGCGCCCGGGCGGTGGTTGAGCCGGGGACGGAAGTCATCCGCTTTGCCCACTGGCAGCTGGAGCCGGGCGTGCGGGAAGCGCTCGATGAGATCGCACGGGAATACATGGCGCTGCATCCCCAGGTACGGGTGGAGCAGATGCCCATCCCGGGGCGGGCGTGGACCCAGTGGTTGCGCACGCAACTGGTCGGTGGCACGGCGCCCGACCTGATCGAGCTGGCCTCCTATTATAACCCAGACGACATGCTGGCGCGGTATTTCACGCCGATCACCGACGTGCTGGCCGAGGTCAACCCCTACAATGCGGATGAGCCCGATTTGCGCGACGTGCCTTGGCGCCAGACCTACGCGGCGGAGCTGGTGCCGGCGCCGGACGGGCTGGGGCATTACTACAGCGCCAACCTGCTCGAATACTATGGCGTGCCCACGGCGATGGTGACGGTCCGGGTGTTCTATAATCGCGACCTTATCCGCGCGGCGACCGGGGAAGACCGGACGCCGGAGACCTTTGAGGAATTCGTGGCGTTGTGCGAAGCCTTGCAGCAGCACTCCCACAGCGGCGAGGTGCGCTACACCCCGCTTGGCGGATCGATCTTCAACATCACGCGGATCACCGATGCCCTGTTTGGCAGCGTTACGCAGAAGCTGGCGTTGGAGCTGGACATCGGTCGCGACCTGGAACTCTCCAAGCACGAGAGCCTCATCACCTATGCGCGCGGTCGCTGGTCGTTGCAGACACCAGCGGTGCGGGCGAGCCTGCAGACCGTGGAGGAGTTCGGCCGTTATCTGCCGCCGGGCTGGGTGCAGCTGGGGCGCGAGGACAGCATGCTGCAATTCCTGCAAGGGCGCGCGGCGTTGCTGGCCACGGGCACCTGGGACGCCGGGGGCATCCTCATGCAGGCGGATTTTCCGGTCGGTGCTTTCAAGGTGCCGGCCTTCTCGCGTGACGATCCCCGTTTCGGGGCCGGGACGCTCGGGCCGGCCTCAGAGGCCGCGATTTTCGCGACCATGGCCTTTGGGCTGACCCGCGGTTCGAAGCATCCCGAACGCGCGATCGATTTCCTGCGTTTTCTCACCAGCCGGCGCTCCAACGCGAAATTCGCGGAAATTTCCAAGTGGCTGCCCGTGATCAAGGGTGTGTCCGTGCCCGAGGAGGCCAAGCCCTTCGAACCGCTGGCCGACGGTTACATTCCCGGCGTCAACATCCGCGGGCTCAGCCTGCGGGCCAGCGACATCCTGATGCAGAATTTGTATCTGTTGAGCGGCAGCGGGGCGAGCGCGGACAACTACATCGCCCGGACGAGCGGGCAGTATGACCGGCTGGTGGTCGAGGAACTTGCGCGGCTGGCCCGCATCACGCTCGACACGGTGCGGCAGCGCGACTCGGTGCTGGCCGGGCTTTACCACGCGGCGCCTCCGGTGGCCCGCTCCAAGTTCGATCGCCTGGCCGCCAGTCAGCTCGACAGCGAGATCCAGCGACTGCAAAGCCTCCGCACGCTGGAAGATTATCCCGGAAAATAAACCATCCTTGCCCATGACACCTCATCCGCTCGCTTCCAGCCGTCGGCAGTGGCTCAAGGCCGCGGGCACCGGTCTTGCCGGTCTCGCGCTTTCTTCGCGTTTGCCGGCGGCGGCACCGTCGGCCGCACCGGTTTCAATCACGCCCAGCGGACTGGTCCAGCTGTCGCTCAACGAAAATGCCTTCGGCCCCTCGCCGCGAGCGGTGGCGGCGATGCAGGCCCATCTGGGGCAGGTGGGGCGTTATCCTTTCGCCCTGGCGCCGGATCTGGTGCGGCGGATTGCGGAAAAGGAAGGCGTGACCCCGGAGCACATTCTGCTCGGCGCGGGCTCGGGCGAACTGCTGGAGGCCTGCGGCATGTATCTGGGCCGCGCGGGCGGGGAAGTGGTGAGTGCGGTGCCGGGTTATTTCCAATTGGTCGGCGCCATGCAGCGGGTGGGCGCACGTTCTGTGGCCGTGCCGTTGAACGACCGGCTGGAGCACGATCTCGATGCGATGGCGGCGGCGGTCGGCCCGGAGACCCGGTGCGTTTACATCTGCAATCCCAACAATCCCACGAGCACGGTGACGCCGCCGGAGCGGTTGCGGGCGTTTGTCATCGCGATGGCGGCGCGCACCCATGTCTTCGTGGATGAAGCCTACCTGGAGTGCGCCGATGATTTCGCCGCGCACACGCTCGTGGATCTCGTGCGCGCGGGCCACAACGTGACCATCGCCCGGACCTTCTCGAAGATCCACGGGCTGGCGGGCCAGCGCATCGGCTACGTCGTGATGGCGCCGGACCGGATCAAAGCCGTGCGTCCGCTCATCACGGGCAGTGCCAACCTGCTCGGGGTGGTGGCCGCTCGGGCAAGCCTGGAGGACACGGCGCACATGGAGGCCATGCGGCGGCGCATCAAGGCCGGTCGCGACGCGCTCATTGCGGTGCTCGACGAACTCGGCTGCCGCCAGGCTGTGCCGCAGGCGAATTTTGTGTTTTTCCACACCGGCCGTCCGATCACCGAATTCCAGCCGGCCATGCGGGCCGAGTGTGTTATCGTCGGCCGACCCTTCGCCCCGTTGCATGATTGGTGCCGGATCTCGATCGGCACGGAGGACGAGATGGCCTTCGCGCACGCGGCGCTGCGAAAACTGCTGGGCTGAACCGGCTCCACCGGGAGCGCGGGGCGCATGGGTATTCTCAACCGCGTTCCACGCGAAGCGGCATTCCGCCATGGGCACAGAAGGCTTACGAACGGGAAAGAGCCTGATGAGTCATGGCAACCACCCGAGGTGGGCCGTGCGCTCCGTCGCGCGGCGGTTAGAGAGTGTGAGCGATATGGCACGAAGGCGTATACGAACGTCTGAATCAGACCGGGTTGATCCGAATGAGCTCTCCGGTGGTGTTGAAGACGATCGTTTTTACAGGAGGGAGAGAACGGAGGGAGCCTAGGGATTCCGCTCCTGCTCCTTGCTCCCCGTTCAATAGGTGGGCCGTGCGCTCCGCGCGCGGCGGTTTGAGAGCGTGGACGGTATCCACGAATGGACACAAAGGCGGCTCCCGGAGAGTGGGCGAGTCGGAGCCTTGGTGAGCTTTGATCCCTTCGTGATGCAGCTTTGCTGGAGCCTCCTTTTTAAAATTGCTCGCTGTGGGTGGACGCGCAGGTCCCTCTGCGCGTCAGATGGCCCGCATGGGGATGTGCCCGGCCCGCTTGTTTTTAAATTGAGTCACTCCTTGAATTGCGGCGGCTCGACACGGTCGGTCGCCCGGGCCAGTTTTTGTCCGACTCTTTACCACGATGAAATTTCTCAATCTCAACTTCCTGCCCCAAAGCACCGATGCCGCGCTGCTGGTTCTGCGCGTGTGGCTCGGTCTCTCGATGCTCGGCCTGCATGGCTGGGGCAAGTTGACGAAACTCGTCAGTGGCTCGACCGCTTTTTCCGATCCTTTCGGTATCGGGCAGACGCCGACCTTGGTGCTGGCGATTCTCGCCGAAGTGGGCTGCGCCGCATTGCTCTTGCTGGGTCTCTGGACGCGCCTGGCGGCCCTGCTCCTTGTCGTGACGATGGGCGTGGCGTTTTTCATCTCCCATGGCGCAAAGCTGAGCGGCCTGGGCAATGGTGAACTGGCCTTCCTCTACCTCGCCGGCTTCGTGACCCTGCTCATCGCCGGCGGCGGCCGTTTCGGCTTCGACCGCAAACTGGGCGCGAAGGGTTGAGGATTATGAGCGCTCAATCCTGGGGGATTGAGCACCCAGCTTGCGGGCGAGGATCAGGGCGGTGGCGGCGGGCACGCCGAAGACCACGGCATGCACGCCCAGCTCCAGCCAAAGGCCGTAGCCCGCGACCGCCACGCCGTAGGTGAGGTGCAGGGCGCAGAGCAGCAGCCAGACCGGGATGAAACGCCGCGCGCCGGAGGCGCGCGGTTTGGCGATCCAGGTCATGAGCCCGAGCAGGCCCAGTCCGATGAGGGTGACAATAATCGTATGCATGGCGGTTGAGTGAACGTCACCGAATAGGGAATGAGCAGGGCGCGGTGTCTCCACAGCGCCGGAGCGGGATGTTTTCGCCACACCAATCCGGCGCGTTAAGGCTAACGCGCCCTGCCTTTCCGATCGCTGCCCTCACCCGGTTATGCGATATTCAACGGGTGTCCGGTTCAGCGGGTGGTGAAGCCGCCGTTGATGAAGATCGTCTGGCCGCTGATCCACCAGCCTTCGGTGGCGAGGAAGCGGATGAGCGGGGCGACATCCTCGATCTTGGTGAGCTCGCCATTCATGCTCGCGCCCTTGAGGTAGGCGACGGACTCCGGCGTCTCGGCGCCGTAAAAGAACGGCGTGTCCATCGGGCCGGGAGCGACGGTATTGACGGAGATGCGCTTTACCCCGAGTTCCTTGGCGGCGGCGCGGGTGAAGTGCTCGACCGGTCCCTTGGCTCCGGCATAGACGGAGTAGTAGCCGGTGAAGGCCGCGAGCAGTGAGGAACCGAGGGTGATGATCTTGCCACCTTCCCGCACGCAGCGACCCGCTTCCTTGAGGAAGAAGAAGGCGGCCTTGCTGTTGATGGCGAACATCTCGTCGTATTCGGCCTCGGTCACGTCCACGATGGGCTTCTTGATGACCTTGCCGACGGTGTTGATGGCGATGTCCACGCCGCCGAAGCGTTTGACGGCTTCATCGAAGAGGGCGGTATTGCTGGCGGGTTTGGTCAGGTCGCCTTGAAACGCGAAGGCATCGCTGCCGATCGCCTTGACGGCGGCGACGGTCTCTTCGGCCTCGGCCTGGGATGCGGCGCTGTTGTAATGGACGACGATCTTGGCGCCTTCGGCGGCGAGGGCGCGGCTGACCAGGCCGCCGAGATTTTTGGCGCCACCGCCGATGACGGCGACTTTACCGGTGAGTGACTGGGTGCTCATGGATTATTGGGATGCTGGTGTGGATGAGGTGAAAAAGGGAGAGGCGGCCCGCCGGGCGGGTCATCATTCCGAGTCTAGCAAACCGGGACCATGCCGGCGCTTCCAAGATCTCCCGCGCACTTGCAAAATCTCCCGCGGCCATGCGATATGCAGGCATGGGCGGTGTCATGCACACGGATCGACCAGGCAGGCGGGCGAGTGGGGCCGTCGTTATGGCGCAACAACGCTATGCCTGCGGTCCGCTCCAGCTGTTGTTGTCCCGCGACAATATCAGCCGCCCGGTCAACTGGAGTATTCGCGGGGACAGGCATGCGTTTGTGGTCCACCTGGGTGGTCGGATGGACCACCTGGAAACCGAACTTGAGGGGCACGCCGGCAGCCGGGGGCCGGCCCTGCCGGGTGAGGTGTGGTCGATCCCGGCGGAGCGGGCCTATGCCAGCCGAACCCGTGGGGGGAGCATCCAGTATGGGGTGATCTACCTCGATCCGCAGGCGATGGACGGTCTGACGGGTGGCAACGTCGGGTGGCGCGAGATGCGGCCCGTGGCCGGCGTGCGCGATGACTATCTGCATCAATCGGTGCGTCGCTTCGCCCAGCTGGGCGGAGCAGATGACGATCTTGGCCGGATGGAGCGGGAAGCGCTGGGCCGCGCGGTGTGTTGCTATTTGTTTCAGGTTTATCAGCCGGGCACCGGGCGGGCGCCGGGCGCGCTCACGCCAGCGGTTCGTCCGCTGAATGCGGGGACCGTCCGCGCGCTGCGCGATTACATTCAGGACAATCTCGGCAACGCGATCGGGTTGGATGACCTGGCGGCGTTGGCCGGCCTGCGGGTGAATGCGCTGCTTATCGCATTCCGTCAGGCCTTCGGGCGGACGCCGGCGCAATACATCATCGCCCAGCGTCTGCGGCAGGCCCAGCACCTGCTGGCGAGCACCCGCCGGGACATCACCCGCATCGCTTTGGACACCGGGTTCTCCAGTCACAGCCACCTGAGCAACGCCTTCGTGCGGCACGTGGGGCGGACGCCGAGCCGGTTTCGCCGGGAGGCGGCCCCCGCCCAGGCCCAGGCGGCCCGGTGGCTTTGAAAAACGGGTTGGCAGCGATGCGGGCCGGTTCATCGTCGCCGCGATGAACCGCACGGACCGGCTGGTGGCGATGGTGATGCATTTGCAGGGGCGGCGCGTGGTCCGCGCCGCGGAGCTGGCCCGGCATTTCGAGGTCACCGAGCGCACGATCTACCGCGATATCTCCGCGCTCTGCGAGGCGGGCGTGCCGATCTCGGGCGAGGCCGGCGTGGGCTACAGCCTGATGAAGGGCTACCAGTTGCCGCCGGTGATGTTCACGGCCGAGGAAGCCTCGGCGCTGTTTGTCGGTGGCGAGCTGGTGAAGCAGTTCACTGACGCTTCGCTGCACGGACCGATGGCCTCGGCACTGGAAAAACTGCGCGCCGTGCTGCCGCGCGACCGGCAGGACCATGTGGAGCGGCTGGTGAGCCGCACACTTGTGCTGGCCCGGCCCGGGCGGACGGCGCCCGAGGCGGCGGATCAACGCTGGCTGGCGACGGTGCAGCAGGGAGTGGTGCGGCGCCGGGTGTTGCGCATGGCTTACCACGGGCGGGAGCGCGACGAGACGCAGCGCGAGGTGGAGCCGCAGGGCGTCGTGTTTTACGGTGGCGCCTGGTATCTCGTGGCCTGGTGCCGGTTGCGGCAGGATTACCGGCACTTCCGCATTGATCGCATCCGCCGGCTGGACCTGTTGCCGACCGGCTTTGCCGCGCGGGAGGGGTTTTCCCTGGAAGCTCACATGCGCGAGAGCGATGCGCGCGGGCAAAGCATCGAAGTCCGCATCTGGCTCTGTCGCCGCTCGCAGGAGCGGGCCCGGCACGAGAGCTACGCCACGCTGAGCCCCGGGAAAAATCGCGACGGCGGCACCGAGTTCACACTCTATACCTACTCACTCGATTGGATGGCGCAGTGGCTGCTTTCCTTCGGCGACGGCGCCGAGGCCCTGGCCCCGGCCAAGCTGCGGCAGAAGGTGCGCGCGCTGGCCGGACGAGTGGCGGCCATTTACGGGTAGGGGAGCGAAGGAGCGGGGAGTGAAGGCGTGAGGGAGTTAGGCCCGAGGCTGGAGTTTAAGTCCGAACCGGTTTTACAGGAGGCAACGAAGAGCACAGAGGGAGATGTTTTTAACCCCGTTCCGAGCGAGGCGACATTCCGCCATGGCTCCCAATGGACACGAAGGGGAAAGGCCTAGTGGGCCGGGTGAGTGCCCGAGGTGGGCCGCTCCCCGCTCAATAGGTGGGCCGCGCGCTCCGTCGCGCGGCGGTTTGGGAGAGTAAACGGCATCACACGAATCGACACGAAAGCGGCTCCCGGAGAGTGATCGGGTCGGAGCCTTGATGAGCTTTGTGCCTGCGTGATGAAGCTCAGATAGAGCCTCCTTTTGAAAGTTGATGACCCGAATACGGAAGAGGCCTGGCTGTTAGATGTTAGATTTGGGGGGTGCCGGGGATAAACCAGTTTGTCATCTATTAGATGACAAGGGGTGTGGGGCGTGGCCGAGGATCGCGTATGCGGTTGCGCGTTTTTTGGGGTGGGCCGTGCGCTCCGCGCGCGGCAGTTTGAGAAGATGAAGGGCCTACCGGCCGCGCGACGGAGCGCGCGGCCCACCTATTGAGCGACCCAAAACGAAAGGAGTCTGGCCGTTGGGTGCTAGATTTTGGGAAGTACCCGCGCTCAACCAGCTTGGCAGCTGTGGCTTTTTGTTGCCTTCGTTCGGAAAACGGGAACTCGGTCGCAAATTCCTCCTGACATAAGGCTGTCAGGGCCCGGGGGTAGAGTTATGGGGAACTTAGCCCAATCCTCTTATGCAAATCACCGAAATCGCCTTCACCGGCTATCCCGTCACCGACATCGCCCGCGCTCGCGCTTTTTACGAAGGCGTGTTGAAGCTGAAGACCGGCGCGACCTTCGAGCACGAGGGCAAATCGTGGATCGAATACGACATCGGGTCCGGCACCCTGGCGATTTCCAATCTGCCGGCAGATATGTGGAAACCGTCGTCCGATGGCCCGGCGATCGCGCTGGAGGTGGTTGATTTTGACGCCGCCATCGCGGCATTGCGGGCGGCAGAGGTGAAATTTCTGATCGAGCCGATGGACAGCGGCGTCTGCCGGATGGCGATCATCGTCGATCCCGACGGAAACTCCCTCGTCATCCACAAGCGCAACCTGCTCAAGGCCTGAGGAGCTTGCGTGATGTCACCGGACGAATACCCCGTCTTTCCGTCTCCTTTGCACACCGGGCTGGTCACGCCGCGGCTGTTTGCGACGTGGGATTTTTACACCGAGCATCTCGGTTTTCGCACGGTGCATGAGAGCCGCGGCTGCGTGCAGTTGTTTCACCCCTGCGGGGCGCGGCTTACGTTGTTGCAGGAGGAGGCGGGAATCGCGCCGGCCGAATTGGTCAGCGCCACCAATGGTCGCGGTATCTGGCTTGCGCTGGAGGTGGCGGACGCCGGCGCCGAAAGGCTGCGGCTGGGCGGGGCCGGTCTCAGCCCGAAAGACCTGCCGGAGAACGGCCCGTGGTCGGCCGCGGCGTTTGCCGTGAGCGACCCCAACGGCGTGCTGGTCATCATCACCCCGCGATCCCGGCCACCGTCCGCACGCCACCTCCCCGCCATGGCCACGGCGGTGGGGTGAGGGACTGGGCAGGCAACATGGCAGGTCAGCGCGCTTGCGCGCACGCCCGACCGCTTCGACGAGGCCGGCCGCAGGGCTTGCCACGGCGGGTGGCGGCGGTTCACGTTGGCCCGCTTATGGCGTTGCTCAGCCTGCTCGATATCAATCTCAGCTTCGGTGGTCCCGCGGTTCTGGAGAACCTGAATTTCCAGGTGGATCCCGGCGAGCGGGTGTGTCTGCTCGGGCGCAATGGCGCGGGCAAGACCACGCTGATGCGGGTCATCGCCGGCGAGATGCAGCCCGACTCGGGTGATGTCTTCCGGCCCAACGGGGCCGTTTATACCCGGCTTACGCAGGATATTCCGGAGGATATCACGGGTCCGGTGCATGATCTGGTTTATAGCGGCCTGCGGCCTAATGACGACCATCATGAGGAGGATTGGGAGCGCGATGTGCGGGTGGAGGATCTCATCGCCCACGTCGGCCTCACGCCGGACGTTCGCTTTGAGGAGCTGTCCGGCGGCTTGAAGCGGCGGGCGCTGCTCGCGCGCGCCCTGGCGGGTCAGCCCGACCTGCTCCTGCTCGATGAGCCGACGAACCACCTCGATCTCGATTCCATCCTGTGGCTCGAAAATTTCCTGCTGGAGGAGAAGGTTTCGCTCTTCTTTGTCACTCACGACCGCGCCTTCCTGCGCAAGCTGGCCACGCGTATCGTCGAGCTCGACCGCGGCCGGCTGGCGAGCTGGGCCTGTGATTACGACACCTACCTGGTGCGCAAGGAGGAGGTGATGCTGGCGGAGGAGACGCAGCAGGCGGCCTTCGACAAGAAGCTCGCGCAGGAGGAGGCGTGGTCGCGCCGCAAGCCCGGCGCGCAGCGCAAGCGTTCCGGCGCGCGGCTCGATGCGCTCAAAAAGATGCGGGCCGAGCGGGCGGAGCGCCGCACGCGGCAGGGCAGTGTGGCGATGCAACTGGCGGAGGCCGGGCGCACCGGCGTGAAGGTGATCGAGGCGGATGATCTCACTTTTGCCTGGCCGGGACAACCGCCGCTCGTGCGCGATTTCTCCACCGTGCTGACGCGCGGCGACAAGGTCGGGCTCATCGGCCCCAACGGCGCGGGCAAGACGACTTTCATCCGGCTGCTGCTCGGCCAGCTCGCGCCGACCGGTGGCCTGCTCAAGCACGGGACAAATCTTGAGGTGCTTTATTTCGACCAGATGCGGGCGCAGATCGACGGCGACAAGACCGTGGCCGACAACATCGCCGACGGCAACGAGACCGTGACCATCAACGGGCGCACGCGTCATGTCATCAGTTACCTGCAGGATTTTCTTTTCGAGCCCGCGCGTGCCCGCACACCGGCGCGCGTGCTTTCGGGCGGAGAGCGCAACCGCCTCCTGCTCGCGCGGCTTTTCACCAAGCCCGCCAACGTGCTGGTGCTCGACGAGCCGACCAACGATCTCGACGCGGAAACGCTCGATCTGCTGGAAGACCTGCTCGTCGAATATCAGGGCACGCTGCTGGTGGTGAGCCATGACCGTGACTTTTTGGATAACGTCGTCACGAGCACCTTCGTCTTTGAAGGCGAGGGCCGGATCGGCGAATACGTGGGCGGCTATTCCGATTGGCGGGAGGAAAAGCGGAAGCAGGCGGCGCGGGCCTCCGCCGCGGCCGTGGCCGCTGACTCCGGGCGGACCAAGGCCCAGGGGGCGGCGACTCCGGCTGCAGCCAAGTCTGCGAAAAAGCTCACCAACAAGGAGCAGCGCGAACTCGCGGACTTGCCGGCCCGGATCGAGGCCTTGGAAAAGGAGCAGGCGGAACTGACCGCGAAGCTCAGCGATCCGGTTTTCTACAAGCAGGAGGCGACCAAGTTCGCGGAGGTGAAGGCCCGCTTGGAGATCATCGAGGCGGAGCATGCGACGGCCTTCGCGCGCTGGGAGGCGCTGGAGGCGATCAACGGAAGTTGAGCGACCGATCCGCAAAGGCGGTTGAGGAGCAAGGAGCGGGGAGGGTGAGCCGGGGCAGGGAGTGAGGCCGGAGGGCGGAGTTTAAGCGCGAACCGGTTTTACAGGAGGTAATGGAGAGAACGGAGGAAGCCGAGGGGTTCCGCCCCCTGCTCCCATCTCAATAGGTGGGCCGTGCGCTCCGCGCGCGGCCGGGATATAGCTATCCTCGTTCAAACCGCCGCGCGCGGAGCGCACAGCCCACCCGGTTGCGTGCGATTCAGATAGTGGAGGTGCGGAGACTTTGGCGC
Organism: uncultured Opitutaceae bacterium; assembly: GCA_964429385.1. Lineage (GTDB taxonomy): Bacteria > Verrucomicrobiota > Verrucomicrobiia > Opitutales > Opitutaceae > UBA2377. The sequence continues at coordinate 8,542 of CAYSBR010000039.1, read as the reverse complement.
GGTGAGGCCGCGCCGCCCATGATAGGCTCGCACGCAGCTTGAGCAGGGGTGTCCGCGGTTTCCGTATCATAAGCGGCACGAACCTTGGTTTTTTCTCCAAAGCTGTGCACGCTTCGCGGCCTATGGAATATCGCCGACGGGGTCTCTGGTTTTGTGCTGCGGATCTGCGCAAGAGAGCGCCGGTGTTTTCCCGATGATGAGGGTGCGTGGCTCTTTGTCCCGGCGTTCGGTGACGCGCGGTTGGCTGGTGTTTATCCTCGGTTCGCTGGCGGCCTTTGCTCCGCTGAGCATTGACATGTATCTGCCCGCTTTTCCGCGGATCGCGGCGGATTTTGATGTGGAGGTCGGGCGGGTGCAGCTGACGTTGTCGGTTTTTCTTGTCGGGGTGGCGCTGGGACAGGCGCTGTGCGGCCCCATCACCGACCGTTGGGGGCGGCGGGGTCCGCTGCTGGCGGGGCTCGGGCTTTTCACTTTGGCGACGGTGGGCTGTGCGCTGGCTCCGTCGATCGGGAGCCTGACTCTGTTCCGCTTCGTGATGGCGCTGGGCGGAGCCGCGGGCATGGTCATTTCGCGGACGGTGGTGCGTGATCTTTTTGATGAAAGGGAGTCGGCGCAGGTTTACTCCCTGCTGATGCTGGTGATGGGGGTGGCGCCGATTCTGGCCCCGGTCGTGGGCGGGCAGCTGTTGCTGATCAGCGGCTGGCGCAGCCTGTTCTGGGTCATCGCCGCGTGCAGCGCGCTCTGCGCACTGGCGGTGTTCAAGCTGCTGCCGGAGACCCTGCCTGCGAGCGGGCGCGTGCGTCATGGCCCGCGGCGCATTCTTGGCACCTATGCCGGATTGTTCCGCAACCGGGTGTTTATTGGGTATGTCTTGGCGGTGAGTTGTGCGTCCGGCGTGCTGTTCGCCTACATCGCGGGTTCGCCCGCGATGTTCATCGGCGTGCACGGGGTGAGTGAGCAGGCTTTCGGGATCTTCTTCGGCGCCAATGCGGCGGGTCTCATTCTCGCCTCGCAGTTCAACCGCGTGTTGCTGCGGCGTTTCACCGCGCAGCAGATTTTGCGGACGACCTATGCCCTCAATGCGGTGTGCGTACTCCTGTTGCTTGCGCAGGTGATGACGGGCTGGGGCGGGTTTCCGGCCGTGGTCGGACTCCTTGGGGTGAGCGTGGCGCTCACGGGTTTGATTTTTCCCAATGGGACCGCGCTGGCCATGGCCCCGGTCGGTGAAGTGGCGGGGAGTGCCTCGGCGCTCATGGGCACTTTGCAATTTGCGGTCGGTGGTGTTGCGGCGTCCCTGGTCGGAGCGCTGCACGATGGCACGGGGCGGTCCATGGCAGGGATGATTGCGGTGGCCGGCGTGACCGGCTGGGTTATCCTGCGCAGTCTGACGCGTACCCGCGGGGTGGGTGGCTGAGGCAGATGTAAGCGGTGGCACGCGAAGCCGTGCGGACTGGAAATTGTTGCTGGTCTTGTCCGAGGCGGGGCGGGTCGAATCGATGCAAGATGGGGAGGCATCCTCGCCGCGCGACGGAGCGCACGGCCTACCAGACTTTCCCTTCGTGCCCATTATATGGTAAAAAACATCTCTCTCCGTTCTCTCTGTGGCCTCCTGCAAAACGGGTTCGGACTTAAACTCAGCCCGCTTCCCTCATTTGTGGTTAGAGTTATTCAAATCAAGTGATGGCCACAAAAATGCGAAAAACTCCTTTTCCCAATGCGGCTCTCCCGCGTGCGCCCTAGGCGCTGGTGACGTCCCATCCGCTCGCGGATTTTTGCGCTTTTTGCGGCTATCACTCATGGCCTGCCGACCTGAAATTCGAAACGCTCCAAACTGAGCGCTTGTTCGGGGTGGGCCGTGCGCTCCGCGCGCGGCGGTTTGAGGGTGAATTGTATCCCGACCGAGCCGGACGCATGGCTCACCGGGAGCGGGTTACGTGAGATCCGGTAAACAGCGGCCTGGGTGGGGCGGGATTTCCCGGGGTTGTGCTGGCGGATAAAGGAGATAGGGTGGCGGGATGAAACCCATTCTCCGTTCATGCCTTGGCCCTGTGATTTTGTTGGGCGTGCTGCTGGCTGGTTGTCAGACGCCGTCCGCGGATAACGCTTCGGCTTCCCCGGTGGGGGTGACGTGGCAATTGGTGGAATTGCAGGGCGTGGCGGTGCCGGTGGCGGATAATCCGCGGCATCCGTCGTTGCAGTTGAATCCTGCTACACAACGGGTCACCGGCCATGCCGGAGTGAACGGCTATGGCGGCGCCTATGAGATGGATGGCACGAGCCTGAAGTTCGGCCTGCTCATGAGCACCATGATGGCCGGACCAGAGGAATTGATGGCGCTTGAGCAGCGCTACACGGCCATGCTGGGCCAGGTCACCGGCTGGCGGTTGACTCCGGCGGGGCTGGACTTGCTTGAGGGCGACACGGTTGTGGCGCGTTACCGCCGGCTGGCGGAGTGACCGTTGTCCAGGGGGAGGCTGACCGGAAACAGGCACTGCACGAGCAGGTCGTGACCACAGGCGTCGTTTTGCGGGACTTGGCGGACGATGCTGGGCTCGGGGGCGGCGTTTCTGGCCGGTCTCGGCAGCGGTTGGGCGAGAAACGCGTCGAGTTTCGGTGTCAGCAGGCGTCCGGTAGGGGACGCCTCGGGCGGGTGGTCGAGCATGTCTGGATTTTTCATGGTGGGATTGGGTGAGGCACCCGACCCGCGACACACCGGAGCACAAAAAAGCCCCTCCGGTGTGGCACCGGAGGGGCGATGATAAAAACGATCAGCCTCCTCGCGGTGCGCCGGTAACGGCGGAAATGACGACGACGGAAAGGACCACGGAGGCAACCGGGGAAAGGCTGGAGGTCGTTGAACGGACGTTCGTCATGAGGAGAGCAGGGTGCACAGCGAGCCAACCGGATCAGCGGATGTCGAGCCCCAATCCGAATCCATGCACTGAAGAAGGACTGCTCGCCGTGGTGCGGCCGAAGGCAGTTTGACTACGGAGGGTCACTGGATTCACACAGATGAGGGAGCGAGGAGAGGCGAGGCGGGGAGAGAGGAGCAGGGAGCGGGGAGTGAGGCCGGAGTTTAAGTCCGAACCGGTTTTACAGGAGGCAACCGAGAGCACGGAGGGAGATGTTTTTAACCCCGTTCCGAGTGAGGAGATATTCCGCCATGGACCCCAATGGATACGAAGGGGAAAGGCCTGGTGGGCCGGGTGAGTGCCAGAGGTGGGCCGCACTCTGCTCCCCGCTCAATAGGTGGGTCGTGCGCTCCGTCGCGCGGCGGTTTGGGAGAGTAAACGGCATCACACGAATCGACACGAAGGCGGATGCCGGCGGCTGATCGGGTGGGAGCTTTGATGATCTTCGTGCCTTTCGGGGTGAATCTTTGGTGGAGACTCCTTTTGAAAGTTGATGACCGCGGGTGGAGGCGCAGGTCCCTCTGCGCGTCAGAGGGACCTGCACGGGGACGGGCCAGTCCACCTATTTTCAGATCGAGTCAACCACCCCTCCGCCTGGCCTTGCGTGGGTTTTGCGCTTAAAAACTCCTTCAACCTTTGGTCGGCACCGGCAGGTTGAATTCGCGAAGGAGGGCGTCGATTTTTTCGGTCTTATCGGCGAGCGGCGATGCCGGGTGCAGGCCGGTGTGGCGCACCGTGCCATCGGGCGCGATGATGGCGACGTAGGGGATGCCTTGGATGCCGTAGTCTTCGTTGAAGACGGGCTGTTCGCTGAAGGCGATGGTCCAGGTGATGTTCTTGGCCTTGATGTAATCGTGCATGAGCGCCATCTCGCGGTCGGGGTCGCCCTTGGTGTTGATGGGGCGGGCTTCGAGTCCCATGACGTTGCCCTGGATACTGGTGACGCCGATGATTTCCACCGGGGCGCCGGCGTAGTGGGCGGCGAGCTCACGCACTTGGGGGAAGGAGGCGACGCAGGGGCCGCACCAGGTGGCCCAGAAGTCGAGGACGATCACCTTGCCGCGGAGATCGGAGAGGTTCTTAAAACCGTCGTTGCTGGACCAGATGAAATCGAGCTCGGGAGCGGAGGCGCCGATGAGGGCATTGACGGTCGCCTTGGCCTTGGCATTGCGCTCGATATTGGCGGCGATGCGGTCGGATTGTCCGGCGGCTTCAGTGCCGGGGTAGTCGGTTTTTACCTGGGTGAACAGGGCGCGTGCCGTGACAGAGTCCTCTATTACCTGGGTGAAGATGATCGCTTTCCAGATAAGGGCTTTGGCGGCGGCTTCGCGGTTATCGTTGTGATATTTGGCGACGAGGGCGTCGATTTCGGCCAGTTCGGCGGCGAGATCCGCCGCGGTGTTCTGGCCATCCTGGGCCTTGTTCAGCACGACTTCGGCGATGGCCTTCAGCTCGGCGTCAACCGGGGTATTGCCCTGCGCCGAGGCGGGGGCGAGTGTGAGGAGACCGAACAGGATGCCGGTGAGGAGAGTGCGGATTTTCATGGGAGGAAAAGGACCGCGAATGTGGCACAACCTGGCATCCGGCGCAAAGCGAATGCGCCGGACGGGTGATACTTGATAGTCTGGGACGTGCGCGTCAGCAGACGCGTCCGCGTTTGCCGGCCCGGGTGTTGGCGATGGGCTGCGCGCCGATCCAGCGTTCATCAATCGGCTGGCTGGCGCGCTGGTAGCGGGTGTCGGAGGAGAGGCGCATGCGGTCGGTCTGGTTGTCGAGGCCACCGTGCACGAGGGTCATGCCGAAGGTGATGAAGTCGCCGGCCTTCCATTCGGGCGCGGTGAGCCAGCGGCCGCCGAGTTTTTCGCGCAGGGTGGCGGGGTTTTTGCTGAGGTAGCCGGGGTGGCTCCAGCCGCCGTCTTCCTTCACTTTCTTCACTTCCTCGGGACGGTTTTCACAATAGGCGTCCACGTCGATTTCGAGGTAGTTTTTGATCCGGTCGGATTTGCGGTGCGAACCTTCGAGCAACATGACCCCGCCCATTTCCAACGGAATATCGCGGTAGGGGATCCATGCGGTGAGGAGTTGGTGGGTGCCGCGGCCCATGTAAACGAGGTCGCAGTGAGGGGTGGAACTCTGGCCACGGCTCAGTGCGCGAAACCAGGTGAAATCAAAATGGCGGACGGGTTCGCCGAACAGGGTTTGATAGAAGCCGAGAAGTTCAGGGCCATAGACCACGCGCTCGACGGCGGTGTTATTCTTCGCGAGGTCGCCGTTGTAGTTTGAGGTTTTGTCGGGATGGGCGACCGCCTCGATCTCGGGTTGCGCGGGATCAAGCAGGCCGGCGGCGGTCAGGCGCTGGCAGACCGAGGCGCGGGCGGCGTGGATGAGTGCGGGGTCGAAGAAGCCGGGGATGTAAAGATAGCCATCGGCTTCGAGTCGGTGGCGCAGTTCGCCGGCGTCACTCAGACAATCGGCGGAGCTGCGCACAAAGCCGAAGGCTTCGTCGGAGGTGTCGAGTTCGTGACCGCAGGAAGAGAGGGGAAAGGTGACCGCAGGCATGGGGAAGGGAGGATAGCTTGGGTTGGCTCAGACTCTATTGGTGAGAGTGTGATGGAACGAAGGGGACTGTTTGCGAGGTGGGCCGTGCGCTCCGCGCGCGGCGGTTTGAGCGGGAGATGTGTGCCGGCTGTGCGGAGCACGCGGCCCACCTCAATCTTTGTCAGGGGAGGCTCAATAAAAGAACGAGGGAGAGCGTAGCAGGCGGGACGGGCTGAAAGAATGGTTGTTCTGGGGAAAGACATGTGCTTTTTGGGGATATGGCGGGAACGAGAAAATGGCAGACCCGGGCGTTGCCGGCGACCGCGGTGCCCACTTTGATGGGTGCGGTGACCCTGGCGGGGCAATCGCGTGGCAACCGGGGGATCGCGCGGACCAGCATGCGTGTTCTGGGGAGTTATGCGCTGGTGTATGTGACGGCGGGGCAGGCGGAATTCGGCGATGCGCCGGGCTTGCGGCGCACGGTGCGCGCGGGGGACGTCATGCTCCTATTCCCTGATGTGGCGCATTTTTATGATCCGGGGAAAGGGGAGCCATGGGATGACATCTGGCTGGTCTTCAATGGGCCGGTGTTCGACCAATGGCGGCAGGAAGGCTGGTTGAGTCCGGAGGATCCGGTGTGGCGGACGGAGCCGGTGGATTACTGGCGGCAGCGGGTGGCCGGAGTGCTGACAGGCGGCGCAGGTGCGGCTGCCGCGATGGTAGAGGTGTCGCGATTGCTCGCCTTGCTGGCCGAGTTGCGGGCTGCGGCCAAGGGAGGTCTGGCGGCATCAGCGGAGTCATGGCTGGCGGCGGCCCGGACCCGGCTGGACGAAGCGGCGGAGATTCCCGATTGGGAAGACTTCTCCCGGGAGTTTGGCCTGTCGTATGACCGGTTTCGCCGGAAGTTCAGTGCGGCGCTGGGCGTGGCTCCGGCCCAATACCGGTTGGGCCGCCGGATTGATCGCGCGGCGGAAAAACTGGCGACGAGCGATGTTTCGCTCAAGGAGATCGCGACCGAGCTCGGCTTCTGCGACGAGTTTCATTTCTCAAAGCTGTTCAAACGTCGCACGGGGCTGTCGCCCTCAGCCTACCGCACGCAGGTGCGGGGTGGCTAGAGGAAAAGGCGCTGCGCATATTTGCGTATGGCCGGGCGCGTGGTGATGCGCTAACGTCGGGTGATGCAAGGCTCTGCGCTTCCGCCTGTGATCGAAACCCCTGTCGTGCGTTACGCCACCCGCAATGATGCCTTTGTCCCGGCGGTGACTTGGGAGCTGGCAGGAGCCGTGCTGCGCCTGGCGGACGGGAAGGGCCCGCCGCGGGAGATTCCGTTGCATCGTGCGGTCTCGCTGCACCTGGCCTACGCGCCGACGCGGCCGGAACTCAATCGCTACCGTTGCCGGCTCAAGCTGAACCATGGGGAGGTGCTGACCTGCTTCAACCGGACCTACAAGGGGATTTACGATTTTCAGGAGACGAATGTGGAATACATCACCTTTGTCATCGCCCTCACCAAGGCGCTGGCGCTGTATGCCCCGGCCTGCCGTTTTTACTCCGGGGAGAGCGGATCGTCCTATACGTTAAACGTGCTCGTCACGATCGGTCTCCTGGTCGGGTTGGTGCTGCTGGGGGTGTTTATGGCGCTGGTGGGTTTCGGCTGGCTGCTGGTGCTGAAACTGGCGCTCATGGCGTATTACACGCCCGCGCTCTACCGGTGGCTGAAACGCAACCGCCCGACGCCCTTCGCCCCCGAAAAAATCCCCTTTGAGGTCCTGCCCGCGCTCACGCTGGATTCATTCACCAAGCGGTGAGACGCCCACCCGGCGTGGGCAGCCTCCGGGTGAGAGTGATGCAATCATGTTTGGTTCGGAATACGTGGCGCTGGATTCTGCCGCGGATTGCGCGGATAATATCTCGCCCGATGCTTTTAGACTTTGGCCACAGATCACACGGATGAGCACAGATAGGGTGCTTCTTAATCCGTGCCTATCTGTGTGATCCGTGGCTAAAAATTGAGCGCCTCGTATTCTGAAAATCTAAATCCTACGTGCGTTTGGTATAACCATGGAGCAATCCGTATTCCCTCTGGCTTCGCCCGTGGTGTCCGGGCTGGAATCCAAAAATATAGGGCGCTGGCGATTAACCGGCGAGCTTGATCAGATCGAAGACCAGTCGCGTAAAGGCGGCGGCCTTTTTCGGGTCGGCGAGGCGCTGGAGCTTCTGGTTTTCGTGGGCGTCGCTGCTGTCGGCGGATATTTCGCAGATGATCCATACAAGGGCTATGAGTCGGGTGGCTGTTTCGCGTGATTTCTTCCCGGTAAGGCACACAAAAAGCCCCGCGCCGGTAGAGGGCGCGGGGCGGGAAGCCTTAAGGCGGTGAAGACGCTTACTTTTTCTTGGCCTTCAGATCGGCCACGGCGGCCTGCGCGGCGGCCAGGCGCGCGACGGGCACGCGATAGGGCGAGCAGGAGACGTAGTTGAGGCCGACCTTGTGGCAGAACTTGACGGAGTCGGGGTCGCCACCGTGTTCGCCGCAGATGCCGAGCTTGAGGCCCGGACGGGCGGCGCGGCCCTTCTGCACGGCGATCTCGACGAGCTGGCCGACGCCGGTCTGGTCGATCGAGGCGAAGGGGTTCTTCTTCACGATCTCGCTCTCGGTGTAGGCGCCGAGGAAGCTGCCGGAGTCGTCACGCGACATGCCGAGGCAGGTCTGCGTGAGGTCGTTGGTGCCGAAGCTGAAGAACTCGGCGGTCTGCGCGATCTCGTCGGCAGTGAGTGCGCCGCGCGGGATCTCGATCATGGTGCCGACGGAGTAGTCGATCTTCACCTTGCGCTCGGACTGCACGGCCTTGGCGACTTCGTGGACGATCGCGACCTGCAGATCGAGCTCCTTCTTGAAGCCGACGAGCGGGATCATGATCTCGGGCTTGGCCTTGATGCCGGCCTTCTTGGCTTCGGCGGCGGCTTCGAGGACGGCGCGGGCCTGCATGCGGGTGATCTCCGGGAACTTGATGCCGAGGCGGCAGCCGCGGAAGCCGAGCATCGGGTTGAACTCGTGGAGCTCCTGGACGCGGGCCATGATCTTCTCGACCGGG